>DASPWF010000084.1:0-5836 GCA_035621995.1 Steroidobacteraceae bacterium | reverse complement strand
ATCGTGGTGACGACGGTCAACCTCGAGGACGTGCAGGTGCCCGAGGCGGTGATCCCCTCGCAGCGCGACGCCAACAAGGCGCAGGCCGACAAGGAGCGCTACATTCTCGAGGCCGAGGCCTACTCGAACAGCATCATCCCGGTCGCGCAGGGCGCCGCCGCCCGCATGCAGCAGGACGCCCAGGGCTACAAGTCGCAGGTCACCGCCATCGCCGAGGGTCAGGCGGCACGCTTCTCGCAGCTCGAGGGCGCCTACGAGCAGGCCCCCGAGCTGACCCGCCGGCGGCTCTACATGGACACCATCGAGAGCGTGCTGGCGCGCGCCCACAAGGTGCTCATCGACTCGCACGCCGGGAATAACCTCGTTTACCTGCCGATCGACAAGCTGCTCGAGAAGAGCGTCGGTCGCGAGCCCGAGCCTGCGGCGGAGGCCACGTCGGGAAATTCCAACAAGGACCAGGACCAGGTGACGATCGAAGCGCGTTCACGAGGGGAGCGCTGATGAGCTCGCGGCTCTTCCCCTGGTTCTTCGTCGCGGCGGGGCTGCTGCTTTTCGCGGCGTTCTCGCTCTTCTCGGTGAATGAGACCGAGTACGCGATCCGCACGCGCTTCGGCGCCATCATCGACACCCGTTACCAGCCCGGGCTGCACCTCAAGTGGCCGTGGGACATGGTGACCAAGTTCGACAAGCGGATCCTCTCGGAGTCCTATACCGGCGAGACCTTCCTCACCAATGACGGGCGCGGTCTCATCGTCGATTTCTACGTGAAGTGGCGCGTCAAGGACCCGTCCACCTACTACAGCGCCGCCGCCGGGAGCGAACCGATCGCCGCGCAGCGCCTCGCGGAGATCGTCAAGGACGGCATCAAGAGCGTCGTGGCGCAGCGTACGCTGCAGCAGATCGTCTCCGCCGAGCGCGCCGCAGTGACGGGCCAGATGTTTGGCCAGGCGAGCCGCAACTCCGCGGGGCTCGGCGTCGAGCTGGTCGACGTGCGCGTGCAGCGCATCGACCTGCCGGATGAGGTTGCGGCACGTGTCTACGAAAGCATGAAGCAGAGCTTTGCCAAGACGGCGAACCGCCTGCGTGCGGAAGGCAAGCAGGCGAGCGAATCGATCCGTGCCTCCGCCGAAAGGCAGCAAACCGTGATCCTCGCCGACGCCCAGCGCGATGCCCTGCGGGTGCGCGGCGAGGGCGATGCCGCCGCAGCGCAGACCTACGCCCACGCCTACAGCAAGAACCCCGAGTTCTACGCCTTCTACCGCAGCCTCCAGGCCTACGACCGCTCGCTCGGCAAGGAGAGCGACCTCCTCGTGATCACGCCCGACGGGGAGTTCTTCCGCTACCTGAAGGATGCGGAGAAGTCCGCCTCGCCGTCCGCCCCGCCGCACCGCTAGCTGTCCCGCACAGACTCGAAGCCACCGTGTCGCTGAATTTCACCGACCTGCTCGCCGCGCTCGGGCTCATCCTGGTGTTGGAAGGCATCGCGCCGTTCATCAATCCGCAGGCGGTAAAGCGTGCGCTCGCGCGGATCCTGCAGGTGCCGGACCGCGAGTTGCGCATCGTGGGCTTGGGCAGCATGCTGGTCGGGGTCGTCATCCTTTTTCTCTCGCGCTAGGGGTCGCCCAGACGTGGGGAAGTTCGTCGTCGTTATCGGTACCCAGTGGGGCGATGAAGGCAAGGGCAAGGTCGTCGACCTGCTCACCGAGCGCGCTGCCGCGGTGGCGCGCTTTCAGGGCGGGCACAACGCCGGCCACACGCTCGTCATCGGCGGCCGCAAGACGATCCTGTCGCTCATCCCGTCCGGGATTCTGCGCGATGAGGTGCGCTGCTATATCGGCAACGGCGTAGTGCTCTCGCTCGAGGCACTCCTCGGCGAAAGTCAGATGCTGATCGAGCAGGGCGTGCCGGTGTTCGAGCGGCTCGGCGTCTCGCCGCTTTGTCCGCTGATCCTGCCCTCTCACGTGCTGCTCGACCAGGCGCGCGAACGCGCGCGGGGGCCGAACGCCATCGGCACCACCGGGCGCGGCATCGGACCGGCTTACGAGGACAAGGTGGCGCGCCGCGCGGTGCGGGTCGCCGATCTCTTCCAGCGTGACCGCTTCGCCTCCAAGCTCGGCGAAGTCCTCGACTTCCACAACTTCGTGCTGCAGCACTACTACGGTGCGCCGAAGGTGGATTTCCAGAAGACCCTCGAGGAGCAGCTGGCGATGGCGGCGCGGGTCGCGCCGCTCGTCACCGACGTGACGCACGCGCTGAATGAGCTGCGGGCGCGCGGAGCGAACGTGCTCTTCGAAGGGGCCCAGGGGGCGATGCTCGATGTCGACCTCGGCACTTATCCCTTCGTCACCTCGTCCAACACCACCGCCGGCTTTGCCGGCACGGGCACGGGATTGGGACCGCGTGCGTTCGATAGCGTGCTCGGCATCGTCAAGGCGTACACCACGCGCGTCGGCGCCGGGCCCTTCCCGACCGAGCTCTTCGATGAGTACGGCGAGCACCTCTCGCGCGTCGGTCACGAGTTCGGCTCGGTCACCGGGCGGCGCCGGCGCTGTGGCTGGTTCGACTCGGTGGCGCTGCGCCGCTCGATCGTGAATTCGAGCGTCAGCGGGCTTTGCATCACCAAGCTCGACGTGCTCGATGGCCTCGACCTGATCCGCATCTGCGTCGGTTACCGCAGAGGCGGTATCGTGAGCCCCGAGCCGCCGATGAGCACCGAGGGCTACGCCGCGGTCGAGCCGGTGTACGAGGAGCTCACCGGGTGGAGCGAGTCGACCGTCGGGCTCACGGCGTACGAGACGCTGCCCGAGAATGCGCGGCGCTACCTCGAGCGGCTCGCAACGCTCGTCGGTGCGCCGATCGACATGATCTCGACGGGACCTGACCGCGAGCAGACGATCATGCTGCGGCACCCGTTCGCGGAGTGAGCTCCCCGACACCTCACTCCGCATGGGTCGCGTCCGCGCCCCGCGTGGCGCTCGTTCTGCTCATCCTCGGGGCCTCACTCCTTGCCACGGGGAGCTGGCGCGTCTACTCGAACACATGGGATGAGCCCGAGCACCTCGCGGCCGGTGTCGAGCTGCTCGATCGCGGCCGTTACGAGTACGACACCGAGCACCCGCCGCTCGGACGGGTCGCACTCGCGTTCTTTCCCTGGCTTGCGGGCGCCCACGCCTTCGGCACGCCACCCCCGGAAGGCACGCCCGAGGGCATCGACATCCTCTACTCGGGCGGGCACTACTGGCGCTATCTCACCCTCGCTCGGCTCGGCATGCTCCCCTTTCTCGCGCTGCTCCTCCTCGCGACCTGGCTCTGGGCGCGGCGGCTCTTCTCGAGCGAGTGGGGCTCGCTCCTCCCGGTGCTGTTGCTCGCCTCCGTGCCTCCAATACTCGGCCACGCAGCGCTCGCAAGCCTCGATGTGGCGGCCGCCGGCACGACGCTCCTGGCTCTCTATGCGTTGCAGCGCTGGATCGAGAGCGCCCGAGGGAGTGATGCGCTCTACTTCGGTCTCGCCGCGGGGCTTGCCGTCGGCACCAAGTTCTCGAGCATCCCGTTCATCGGCTTATCGCTCCTGACGCTCGGCTTCGCTCACGCGGCGGTCGCGTGGGTGCGCGAGCGGTCCGGCGTCGTGCGCTCGGCGCCCGGACACTCGGGGCCCGGGCACTCGGGGGTGACGTACGTCGAGGGCCCTCGCGCGCCGTGGTGGCGAACACGGGCGGCGGGACTTGCGATCGCAGGCGTTGCGCTCCTCGTGCCGCTCTGGATCGCTTACGGGCCGCGCGCACCGAATGCGGAGCGGGTGGCGTTTCGGTTCCACTGGGCGGTGTCTTACCTCCTCGCGCGCGAGGGTCTCGATCACGCGCTCGGGGTGCTCTTCTCACACCTGCCGCTGCCGCGCGAGCTCAAAGACCTCGTCAATGGCATCGTCGCCGTGAAGGCGCACAACGACAGCGGCCACCTCTCGTACCTTCTCGGTCAGACGCGCCTCGACGGCTGGTGGTATTTCTATCTCGTGGCGCTCGCCGTGAAGACGCCGCTGCCACTCCTCGTGGCGGGTTCCTCAGGCCTCGTCGCGCTCTCGCGCGAGGGCTGGCGGAGAGGCGACTCGTGGGCGCTCGCACCGCTCGTGCTCGTCATCACCGTGCTCACCTTCGCGAGCGCCTTCAGCCGCATCAACATCGGGATCCGGCACATCTTCATTGTGTATCCCTTCCTCGCATTGGGAGCGGCCTACCTCGTCATGCGCACATGGCAGCACATCCGCTCCCATCCCGGCGGGCGCGCGGCATTCCTTTCGTCCGTGGCCCTCTTCGGGCTCCTCGCGTGGCAGCTGAGCCCGCTCTGGAGCGCCTACCCCGACTACCTGCCGTACTTCAACGAGACGGTCGCTCACCCCGAGAAGGTGCTCGTCGATTCCGACCTCGACTGGGGGCAGGACCTCTACCGTCTCGAGCAGCGCGCCGCCGAGCTCCACATCCGCCGTCTGAGCCTCGCCTACCGCGGCACCGCGGATCTCTCGCGTGAGCCACTGCCGCCCTTCTACGTGCTCCCTCCCCAGCACCCCGTGAAGGGCTGGGTCGCGGTCTCGGCGCTCGCCCGGACGCGAAACGCGAAGGACTACGCGTGGCTCGAGGCGTACCCGCCGCTCGAGCGTGTCGGGAAAACCATCGATCTCTACTACGTACCCTGAATCGCCTTCAGGACGCGCTGGCCGCGGCCGCCTCGCGCAGCCGCGTGATCCGCGTGAGGGGCGGCGGATGGGAGTAATAGAAGGCGGCATAGACCGGATCGGGGGTGAGCGTGCTCGCGTTGTCGCGGTGCAGCTTGACGAGCGCCGTCGCGAGCTCGCCGGCGCTTGCGTGGCGCGTCGCGAACGCATCCGCCTCGAACTCGTAACGCCGCGACCAAAGCGATGCGAGCGGAGTCATGAAGAACGTGAACGCCGGCAGCGCCAGCACGAAGAGGAGGAGTGCGGCGTGCGCCGAGGGCTGTGGCACGCCGAGTGCCACGTAGAAGCCGGGCTGCGCCGCAAGTGAGCCGAGCACGGCGAGCCCGACGAAGCTCGCGACGACCGAGAGCAACAGCCGCTTGCGGACGTGCCTCAAGCGAAAGTGGCCGAGCTCGTGGGCGAGTACCGCCTCGACCTCCGTGTGGCCGAGCCGCTCGAGCAGCGTATCGAAGAAGACGATGCGCTTGTGACGTCCGATGCCGGTGAAGTAGGCATTGCCATGGCTCGAGCGGCGCGAGTTGTCGACCACGAAGACGCCGCGGGAGGCGAACCCGCAGCGCGTCAGCAGCGCCTCGATGCGTGACTTGAGCGCCTGGTCCTGAAGCGGTGAGAAGCGGTTGAAGAGCGGCGCGATGAAGGCGGGCCACGCCCAGGCCATGAGGAACATGACCGCGAGCCAGAGACCGAAAGCCCACAGCCACCACCAGCGCCCGGCGCGCTCCATGAGAAGGAGCACCGCCACGAGGAGCGGCCCCCCGAGGATTACGGCGAGCGCGAGGCTCTTGGCGAGATCGGCGAGAAACACCTTGAGCGTCGTGCGGTTGAAGCCAAAACGCGCCTCGAGCCGGAACGTACGCCAGAGCGAGAAGGGCAGGTGGAGCAGCTGCAGAATGAGCGCGACGGTCGCGATGACCGCAACACCGAGCCAGGGCTGCGCGAGGGGGGTCTTGCGCCAGAGCGCATCGATGAGCGCGATACCGCCGCCGACCGTGAGCGCCAGGGTCAACACCGCATCGAACACCGTGCCGATCCGACCGAAGCGCACCTTGGCGATGGTGTAGTCGGCGGCCTTGCCGTGCTCGGCCGCCGAGACGCTGCCGGCGAAGGGCC
>DASPWF010000083.1:0-98576 GCA_035621995.1 Steroidobacteraceae bacterium | reverse complement strand
CAGCGGGAGCCCTGTGATGCGTGAATGGCGATGGACGACCCTGCGCTGCGCCGCGCTGCTCACCGCGGGGACACTGAGCGCGGCAAACGCCTCCCCCGCGCCTGGCAAGCAGGACGATGTGCGGGACGCACGCTTCGCGCTCGGATTCAACGCCGCAAAGCGCTGCCCGGAGGTGCGTGCCGCGGACGCCGCGGATCCCGCCGTGGCACTCGTGCTCTTCAAGGTCGGTCCGTCGGGGGTACCCTCGGAACCGTCGATCAAGTCGTCCTCGGGGTCGGCCGAACTCGACGCCGCTGCGCTGAAGTGCGTGCCGCAGCTGCGGTTTCAGCCGGCGACCAGCTTTGGAGACGGCACGGCCCTAGCTTCCTGGCAGCAGATGGCGTGGAGGTGGGCGAATCCACAGGCGCATTCCGCTGCCGCCGGACCCCCGACAGCTCCCGTGTCCGCGGCGACGGCTCCCGCCTCCGCCGCGGCTCCCTTGGGCACCGCCGCCGGTGCCGCCTCGACCGGTGCCATCGCGGCTGGTGCCGTCGCGGCGGCGGGACTGGGAGGGGTTGCCACGCATGCGCAACCGCCCGGCGCCACTGCCGCGGGCGCAGCCCTGCCGGCCGCGCAGGAAGCCGAGGTGCGCGTCTGCGTCGATGCAGCCGGCAAGCTCGCGCAGGAGCCGACCGTCACACACTCCTCGGGGGATACCGCCTTCGATCAGGCGGCCGTGAAGATCGCCCGCTCCGGATCCGGGTATTACCGGCCGCCGATGGTCAACGGAACGCCCGCCGCAGGGTGCATGCTGCTGGCGATTCGCCCCCAAAAGGGGGCACCGTAATCACCTTGACATCCCCGTGAGCGAGGCGTAATCGATTCCGATACCGGACCGCGCCCCGAGAACAAACAAACCACGGGTGCCACATTTTTCGCGCCGGTTCGGGCGCACGAAGAACAACTCCACCGACGGCACCCAACAGCGGGAGGGATGTTATGCACAGCGCTTCGCAAGCGCGGCTCGCGCGAGCCGCAACGCTCGCCCTGGTCTGCTCGATCCTCGCCTGCGGAGCGGCGCTCGCCGCACCGCATTCGATTCTGCGGCAGCTCATGAGCAAGGACGCTCACCAGCCGCCGACGGACGAGTCCTGCCGCGAGACCGTCGGTACCCCCTGCTACTCACCGCAGGAGATTCGTACCGCGTACGGCATGAACGGGCTCATCAATTCCGGCATGGTCGGTGCTGGCGAGACGATCGTCATCATCGACTCCTACGGCAGTCCGACGATTGCTGCAGACCTCGCCACCTTCGACGCCGGCTTCGGGCTCCCGGACCCGCCCTCGTTCACCGTGCTGGCACCGCTTGGAACCGTTCCCTGGAATCCGACGCTTTATCCCGATCAGCCCGGGTGGGCCGCCGAGACGACGCTCGATGTGGAGTGGGCGCACGCCATGGCCCCCGGTGCTTCCATCGTGCTCATGACGAGCCCGGTCGATGAGACCGAGGGCGTACAGGGTATGCCGGAGTTTCTCGCGCTCGAGAAGTACGCGCTCGATCGCCATCTCGGCAAGATCATCTCGCAGAGCTGGGGCGCGACGGAGAACACGCTGTTCCGCGACACCGCCGGGCCGCAGGGTCCGAAGGTGATCGCGGACTTCGAGGCATTCTACCGGCGCGCGGCGGCGGAGCGCGTGACGGTGCTCGCCGCGGCTGGCGACAGCGGCAGCAGCAATGTCGAAACCAACGGCGTGACGTTCTATCCGTTTCCCACGGTCGGCTATCCGGCCTCGTCGCCGTTCGTGACTGGCGTCGGCGGGACGATCCTCACCACCGATACCTCCGGTAATTATCAGTCCGAGGTCGTGTGGAACGATCCGGGCTGCTGTGCCGGCGGCGGCGGCATCAGCCAGCTCTTCAAGATCCCTGACTATCAAAGCGACGCCCTGCCGCGGGAGGTGCGCAAGGAGCTCGGCGGCATGCGTGGCGTGCCCGACATTTCCTACAACGCCGATTGCAACAATGCGATTCTCATCTACCTGAGCTTTTTCGGGCCCGACAGCGCGGGTTGGTACACGATCTGTGGGACGAGCGAAGGCTCACCGCAGTGGGCCGGAATCGTCGCCGACCTCAACCAATACGCCGGCAGGCCGCTCGGGTTCCTCAATCCGGCGCTCTATGCGGCCGGCGGGTTGGGCGAGTTCTATAAGTTCGGCCGCGACATCACGGTCGGCAACAACGCGCTCCTCGACGTGAGCGGTGCGGTTGCACCGGGATACTCGGCAACACCTGGATGGGACCCGGCGAGCGGCTGGGGTACACCCAACTTCGTCAAGCTGCCGTTCGGCTCGTGTGAGCTGCTCGAGCACTAGCGCGGCGTGAGCGGCGCTCGCCGCCGCGACAGTGTGCGCCCGCACCCGTCAGGCCCCGCACCGTGCCGGGGCCTGACGGTCATGGCGTGAGCGTCAGTTTCCGCAGTGACACAGCGCATCCTTGAAGCCGGGCGACTGCACGAGGCGCAGCGTCGCGGCATCGAGCGCAGTGTTGAGCATCCCCTGGTAGGTTGCGATTTGGCCCTCGTAGCCGTAGTCACCACCGGCACCCACGGAGTCATTCTGTGCATGCAGGGCTCCTCACGACCGCTCGCGATGATAGCGAAACACCCCTGGCACGGTTGTGACAACGGGTATGGCGGCAGTGCTTACTTCAGGGCTCCGCGGCGAGGCGGCGCCCGTAGTCGCTCAGCAGGATCTGGATGCCGAGATAGCCCATGAACTCCACCTGCCCGGGCGAATTGCCCTTGAGGCTCCGGCCGGCCATGAACAGCAGGTTGAACGCGCGCCGCAACCTATAACGGCCGCCGAGATCCAGCGTCGTGACCTGCGGCGCGTTGTCCATCACGTGGTCGTTGTAGAGCTCCGCGTCCAGCTCCAGCCTGGAGGCCAGCTGTCGCCCGGCGACGAAACCGAGGATGCGCTCTTCAGGTCCCTGGCCGGGAAAGTAATACCCGACTTCGAGATCGAAGCTGTACGCGCCGACGCTGCGTGCCACTTCGAGCGGCAGCAGCAGTCGCGGGCCATCCGTGGCAATGCCGGCGTGTTGCGTGGAAGCAGAGCCGGCGGTCTGCACCTGCGGAAACGTCGAGATCCGCCAGCCGCCCTCCCCTTGATCGAAGAAACGCCATTTGACACCGGGATACGCATTGCCCCAGCCGCTGGCCTGCCCCTCGCCGCTGCTGCTGCCGACCAGGTAGGGAATCTCAACGGTCAGCTGGATCCGCTCGCCGAGACCGTAATTTACATCCAGCTGGGGTAACTGCCAGAGCGATACGCCGCGATAGATGGTCTGCATCGCCGCGATGTTGATTTCCCAGTTGCCGTTGCCCGGCGTTCCGGGATCATTGGTCAGGAAGGGTGGCCCGGCGTCTGCACGCGCGCTGCGCGCCGCGCACAGCGCCGCGGCGGCGAGACAGAGGCGGACGACGAGCGGTACCTTCTTGAATGGACGTTCCGGCATGCGCGGCCCTGCGTATCATGGCCGTGCGGTGTCGAACAAGGTCCAAGTCATGATAGCCGGCAGGACAGCTGACAAAGGCAGCCGTGCGCAGCCGCCGGCGCGACCTCCGCAGCGGCGCCGCTGCCGCTGGGCGGTGTCCGGCGATCCCGATTACGTGCGCTATCACGACAACGAATGGGGTCGGCCGCTGCACGATGACCGGCGGCTGTTCGAAATGCTCACCCTGGAAGGCGCGCAGGCGGGCCTGTCCTGGTCGACGATTTTGCGCAAGCGCGCCGGCTACCGCCGCGCCTTCGCCAACTTCGACCCGCGCCGGGTAGCGCGCTTCGATGGGCGCCGCCGCGCGGCGTTGCGGCGCGACGGCGGCATCGTGCGCAATCGCCTGAAGATCGAGGCTACCGTCAGCAACGCCCGTGCCTTTCTCGCCATACAGAGCGAGTTCGGCTCGTTCGATCGCTACCTGTGGTCGTTCGTCGCTGGCCGCCCCATCGTGAACCGTCCGCGCGAGGGCGCCGTCGCCTCACGTACACCGCTCAGCGACACCATCTCGCAGGACCTCGCGAAGCGTGGCTTCCGCTTCGTCGGCTCGACCATCGTCTACGCCTTCCTGCAGGCGGTCGGGGTCGTAAACGACCACGTGCGCGGCTGCTTCCTCTGCCCGCGGCGGCGCACGCCGCCGCGCCCGCAACGGCCGCCCCTGCGATCGAAGTGGCGTCGGGCCGCGAGCGCCTCTTAAGATAGCGGTCCGACTCATTCGTTCTCAGGACTTGCTATGAAGGCTTTTCGTGCGATGGCGCTCATCGCGGTTCTCGCGGCGGGCCCGGTATATGCGGACTGCACCTATCCCACTGCACCCGCGAAGCTCCCAGATGGCGCCACCGCGACCCTCGATGAGATGCTGGCGGGACAGAAGACGGTCAAAGAGTACGATACGGCGATCAAAGCCTACGTCGACTGCATAGACAAGGAGCTTGACCAGAAGATCGCCTCCGCCGGCGACAAGCTCAAGCCGGAGCAGAAGGCTGACATGCAGAAGGTCGAGGCGCAGAAGCACAATGCCGCCATCGACCAGCTGCAGGGCGTGGCCGACCGCTTCAACGAGCAGGTGAAGGTCTTCAAGGCGAGGACCGACAAGAAGGGCTAGTGCTGACTCCGGCCGATGCGGACCGGCTGATCGGACAGCATCTGCAGTGCCTGCCGATCGAGTCGCTGCCGCTGGCGCAGTGCGCTGGCGCGGTGCTGCGCGAGAACATCTACGCCGAACGTGACCAGCCACCTTTCGACCGGGTGGCCATGGATGGCATTGCCCTCGACAGCCGTGCAGCAGATTGCGGCACGCGCTCGTTCCGTATCCAGGCAACGCAGGCGGCCGGCGATGCGCCGCTGACGCTCGGCGCAGCGTCGGACTGCATCGAGGTGATGACCGGCGCGGTCCTGCCGGCCGGGTGCGACAGCGTGGTGCCGGTCGAGGAGCTCGCCATCACGCCGGGCCGGGCCGGTCTTGCGGTCGATGCGCGCGTCGAGCCGTGGCAGAACGTGCACCGCCGCGGCAGTGACACACGGGCGGGGACGCTGCTTCTCTCCGCCGGCCAGCGGCTGCGTGCGCCGGAGATCGCGATCGCGGCCTCCGCCGGCATGGCGCGCATCCGCGTCAGCAGCCAACCGATGCTCGTCGTCATCTCGACCGGCAACGAGCTCATCGAGCCCGGGGAGCCGCTGCTTGCACACCAGGTGCGCCGTTCGAATGCTTACGCGATCGTCAGTGCGCTGCGCGAGCACGGCTTTCAGCGTGTCGCCGACGATCACATCCGCGACGACGCAGACGAGCTACGCGAGCGGCTGCGCTTTCACCTCGAGACGCACGACGTGCTGGTGCTCTCCGGCGGTGTCTCCATGGGCCGCTACGATCTGGTGCCCGCGGCGCTCGAGGAACTCGGCGTACGGGCGGTTTTTCACAAGGTGGCGCAGCGCCCGGGCAAGCCGCTGTGGTTCGGCATGGCCCCTTCCGGTGCGGCCGTGTTCGGGCTGCCGGGCAATCCCGTGTCGACCCTCGTGTGCCTCGCGCGCTACGTGCTGCCGGCGCTGGCTGCCAGTCAGGGTCAGAGCCCCGTTCCGGCACGGCGCATGGCGCTCGGCGCGCCCTTCACGGTGACGCCAGCGTTGACGCATTTCATCCCGGTGCGCCTGGAACAGGACGACTGGGGGCGGGAGTGGGCACAGCCCGCACCCACCAACGGATCCGGAGACTTCACCGCACTCGCCGGCACGGATGGCTTCGTGGAGCTGCCGCCCGGGCCCAATACCTACGCCAAGGGCTTCGTGACCCGCCTGTATCGCTGGTCCTGAGGCTTGCACCCGTCCGAGCCGACCCCCATCAACATTAAATGAGCACTTCCCGTCCGGGCCGATGGCCTTTGCCCCGACCGGTCCTCATACTGACCTAGACATGGCCATACGCGACGTCATCGTACCGCTGCGTGCAGCGCCCGGCCCCCGGGACACGCTCGCGCGGCCGATGCGCGACCTGCGCATCTCGGTCATGGACCGCTGCAACTTCCGCTGCCCATACTGCATGCCGCGTGCAACCTACCACGATCGCTACCGCTTTCTTGGGTCCCACGAACGGCTGTCGTTCGATGAGATCGTGCGCCTGGTGCGGCTCTTTGTTCAGCTCGGAGTACGGAAGCTGCGTCTGACGGGCGGTGAGCCGCTGCTGCGTGCCAACCTGCCCGACCTCATCGGTGACCTCTCGGACATCGGCGGTGTCGAGGACGTGGCGCTCACCACCAACGGCGTGCTGCTGGCGCGCTACGCGAGCGAGCTCAAGGCCGCCGGACTGCAGCGCGTCACGGTCAGCCTCGACAGCCTCGACGCGCAGGTGTTCGCCCGCATGAGCGGCGGCTTCGGCGGGGTCGAGGAGGTGCTCGAGGGCATCGAGCAGGCGCGCCGCGCGGAGCTCACTCCGGTCAAGATCAACGCCGTGGTGCAACGGGGGGTGAACGACCACACAGTGCTCGAGCTGGTCGAGCGCTTCCGCGGCAGCGGCGTCATCGTACGCTTCATCGAATACATGGACGTCGGCAACCGCAACCACTGGCGCTCCGAGCTCGTCGTGCCGTCGAAAGAGCTGCTGCAGCGCATCGCCGAGCGCTGGCCGCTCGCGCCCCTCGACCCGCAGTACCGCGGGGAAGTCGCACGGCGCTACGCGTTTGTCGATGGCCAGGGAGAGGTGGGGTTCATCTCCTCGGTGTCGCAGCCGTTTTGCGGGGGTTGCACGCGTGCACGGCTGTCCTCGGATGGCGTGCTGTACACGTGCCTGTTCGCCACCCACGGCACGAGTCTGCGCGACGCGCTGCGCGGCGGCGCGAGCGACGACCAGCTGCTCGATCTCATACGCGGCGTATGGCTCAAGCGCAGCGACCGCTACAGCGAGCTGCGCGCGAACCTGCGCGGTGCGGCGCAAGACGAGCGCAAGGTCGAGATGTTCTACATCGGTGGCTGATGGCAGGCCGCGCTCTCACGCACCTCGACGCACGTCGTCGGCCCGCCATGGTCGATGTCGGTGCCAAGGAGGTGACGCATCGCGTTGCGGTTGCTGAAGCGCGAATCCGGCTGCCGCGCACGGTAGCACGCGCGCTGCGCGCGAGCGGTCACCGGACGAAGAAGGGGCCGGTGTTCGACACTGCCATCCTCGCCGGCGTGATGGGGGCCAAGCGCACCCACGAGCTCATCCCCTTCTGTCATCCGCTCGCGCTGGAGAACTGTCAGCTGACGATCGAGCGGCGCGGTGCCACGGAAATCCGGGTGCGCTGCGAGGTTTCGGTCCATCACCGCACGGGGGTGGAGATGGAAGCCCTGACGGGCGCGGCGGTGGCGGCGCTGACGATCTACGACATGTGCAAGGCGCTGTCCCACGATATCGAGATCGCGAGCCTGCGCCTCGAGTCGAAGTCCGGCGGGCGGCGGCACTTCGTGCGAGCCGCGGGTCGGGAGGGGCGATGAGCGGCACTGGCGCTGCCGATAGGCCCGGCACTCCCGGTGCGGCCCCGCTCTACGGGCTGGTCCTCGCCGGCGGTCGCAGCACACGCATGGGACGAGACAAGGCAACACTCACCTACGCTGGCCGCACCCAGCTCGAGCGCGCCATGACGCTGCTCGCACCGCACGTGATCCGCGCCTATGTTTCGGTGCGCGCCGACCAGCGTTCCGAGCCGCTGCGCGCGCGCTTTCCACAGATCACCGATGCACACCCCAACCTCGGGCCGATCGCCGGGCTGCTCGCGGCACAGGTGCAGCATCCAGAGGCCGCCTGGCTGCTGCTGGCGTGCGACCTGCCGCTGCTCGATGCGGCGACGCTCCGCCACCTGGTGCGTGCGCGCGCGCCGCAGCGCGCGGCGACCGCCTTCCGTTCGAGTCACGACGGGCTGCCCGAACCGCTCTGTGCCATTTACGAGCCGCACAGCCGCGAGCCGCTGCGCGCGTTTGTAGCTGCAGGCCGGGATTGCCCGCGCCGCTTCCTGTTGAGTGCGGATACGGAGCTCATCGACGAGCCGAACCCCGCGGCACTCGACAATGTCAACACCCCCGATGAGTATAGGTTGGCCATGACCGCGTTGCCCCCGGAAGCCGCCGTGAACCTCAAGCATCTCACGGTGCAGTATTACGCCCTGTTACGCGAGCAGGCGGGGCGTCGCGAGGAGGCGTTGGTGAGCGGCGCAGCGACCCCCGGCGAACTGTACTCCGAGCTGTCGCAGCGCTATCCGTTCACGCTCGCGCCGCAGACGCTGCGGGTCGCCATAAACGCCGAGTTCCGCGAGTGGTCGGCGCCGCTTGCCGACGGCGATCAGGTCGTGTTCATCCCGCCGGTCGCCGGCGGCTAGGCGGTGCGGACATGCGCGCATTTCAGTTCAGCCGTACCCCGATCGAGACGCTCACCCTGCGTAAGCACCTTGCGGATCCCGCGTGCGGCGGCTATGCCGCGTTCGAAGGCTGGGTGCGCGACTCGAACGAGGGTCGCCGCGTGCGTGCTCTCGAGTACGAAGCCTTCGAGGCGCTGGCGCTTCGCGAGGGCGAGCGGATTCTCGGCGAGGCGATTGCACGCTTCGGCGTCACCCGGGCGGCGTGTGTCCACCGCCTGGGCGAGCTCGCCGTCGGCGAGCTGGCGGTGTGGGTGGGGGTAAGCGCGCCGCATCGGGACGAGGCCTTTGGCGCCTGCCGCTACGTCATCGACGAGGTCAAGCACCGCGTGCCGATCTGGAAGAAGGAGTACTACCTGAACGGCGACTCGGGCTGGGTGAATTGCGAGCGCTGCGCCGCGCCTGGGGCGCACAGCGAGGCACCCGGAGCGCAGAACGACTCGACCGGCGAGCACGTCCACCACCACCGGCGCTGACGGCGACACCGGCGTCGACCGCCGGGCGCTACGGCCGCACCTGCCCCGCCCCGCGCACCACGTACTTGTAGCTGGTGAGCTGCTCCACGCCAACGGGACCGCGGGCGTGAAAGCGGTCCGTGGAGATGCCGATCTCCGCACCCATGCCGAACTCGCCGCCATCGGCGAACTGAGTCGAAGCATTGTGCAGCACGATGGCACTGTCGACGTGCGCGAGGAAGCGCTCGGCAGCCGCCTCGTTCTCAGTGACGATCGATTCGGTGTGCGCCGAACCGTAGCGGGCGATGTGGGCGATCGCCCCGTCGACTCCTTCGACAACGCGCGCGGCGATGATCGCGTCGAGGTACTCGGTGTACCAGTCGTCCTCGCTCGCGGGTCGCACACGCGGATCGGCGCGCTGTACAACGGCATCGCCGCGAACTTCGCAGCCCGCCTCGAGCAGATCCCTCACGATCGGCGCGAGGTGCGTGGCGACGCAACCGCTGTCGATGAGCAGCGTCTCCGCCGCGCCGCAGATCCCTGTGCGGCGCATCTTGGCGTTCACGGCGATGGTGCGCGCCATCGCCAGGTCGGCGTCGCGGTCGACGTAAACGTGACAGTTGCCCTCCAGGTGCCCGATCACCGGTACGCGCGCCTCTTTCTGCACGCGCTCCACCAGGCTCCGGCCGCCGCGGGGCACGATCACGTCGAGATACTCGCTCATGCCGGCCAGCAGGTAGCCGACCGCGGCGCGATCGTCGGTCGGGACGAGCTGAACGCATGCGCCTGGCAGCTGCGCAGTGTCGAGTCCGTGCGCCACGCACTCGTGCAGCGCGCTGTTGGAGTGCCGGCACTCCGAACCGCCGCGCAGGATGGCAGCATTGCCGGACTTCAGGCACAGCGCCGCCGCGTCCGTCGTGACGTTGGGGCGGCTCTCGTAGATGATGCCGATGACGCCAAGCGGTACGGTCACGCGCTGGATGCGCAATCCGTTCGGCCGCTGCCATGCGGCGGTCGTGCGCCCGATTGGGTCGGGCAGCGCCGCCACGGCGTCGATGCTGGCGGCGATCGCCTCGATGCGCCTGGCGTCGAGTCGCAGCCGCTCCAGCCGCGGCCCGGACAGGTGCCGCGCACGCGCAGCCGAGACATCCCGCTCATTGGCGCTAAGGAGGCCCGCAGAGCGCGCACGAACGGCCTCCGCCGCCGCAGCGAGGGCGGCGTTTTTCTGTTTCGTCGGGGCGTGGGCGAGCACCGCCGCCGCCGCGACCGCAGCACGGCCGAGCTCCTCCATCAGTTGACCGATGTGTGCGGTGCTCACGCTTCAGGGGGGCTGCGGGGCCGCGTCGGCCCCGGCGGCAGGTGTGAGCTCCTGGCGCAGCAGCACCAGGTCGTCGCGGTGGATCATCTCATCGCGCCCGCGAAACCCCAGCAGGTCCGCGATCTCCGAGGACTTACGCCCCATGATGCGCGCAGCGTCGGCATCGGAGTACGCGATGATGCCGCGCGCGACCTCCGTGCCGTCGGCCGCGAGCACGCTTACCGTATCGCCACGATCGAAGCGACCGCGGGCAGCCGTGACGCCCGCGGGCAGGAGGCTGCGACCCTCGAGCAGCGCCCGCAGAGCACCCACGTCAATGGTGATCGCGCCCGCCGGCCGCAGTGTGCCGGCGATCCACTGCTTGCGTGCCGCCGCCGGAGTCGCGGTCGGAATGAACCAGGTGCAATCGGCACCCTCCTCGATGCGCCGCAGCGGATGGCGGTAGGCGCCGGCGGCGATGCACATGTGGCAGCCGGCTGCCACCGCGATCCGCGCCGCGACGATTTTGGCGGTCATTCCGCCCGCGCCGACCGCCGAGAGGGAGCGGCCCGCCATCGCCTCGATCTCGGGGGTGATCTGCCGAACCTCATGAATGAAGCGCGCGGTACGCTCGCGGTTCGGGTCGGCGCTGTAGAGCCCCTCGACATCCGAGAGCAGCACCAGGCAGTCCGCGGCAATCATCTGCGCGACCCGTGCCGCGAGGCGATCGTTGTCGCCGTACCGGATCTCGGCCGTCGCCACCGTGTCGTTCTCGTTGATGACCGGCAGTGCGCCAAGCTCGAGAAGCGACTCGAGGGTCGCACGTGCGTTGAGGTAGCGGCGGCGGCGCTCGCTGTCCTCGAGAGTAAGCAGCACCTGGGCCACGGTGACGTCGTTCCCCTCCAGCAGCTCCTTGTACGCGTGGGCGAGGCGGATCTGCCCCACCGCCGCGGCCGCCTGGCTCTCCTCGAGCCGCAGCGTTCCGTGCTTGAGTCCGAGCCGCCGGCGGCCGAGCGCGATGGCGCCGGATGACACCAGTACGACCCGCTGGCCGCGCCGGCGTAGGCGCAGCAGATCCTCTACCAGGGCCTCCAGCCAGCTACGGTTGACGCGGCCGCTGTCGGCGTCCACCAGCAGTGCCGAGCCCACCTTCACCACGATCCGCCGCGCCTGCGTGAGGGGCATCGCTGATTCGCTTCGGCCGGCCATGAAGAAAATCATACGCAAACGCGACCGCGTTGCCCAAGGCGACCACAGCCCCTACACTTGTGCGCGGCGAAATGACAGGGTGGCTTTCCCGGTGAGCAGAGACTACGAACCAGTGCCCGGGCAGTGGTACCAGAACCTGGAGGAAGAGGAATCGTTCCGCGTGCTGTCGGTGGATGAGGATTCCGAGCTCCTCGAGATCGAGTACCTCGACGGCGACATCGAAGAGATCGATCTTGAGACCTGGCACGAGATGGATCTGGAGCGTATCGAGGAGCCGGAAGGCTGGTCTGAGTCGGACGACGAGGACGAGTCGGAGGATGACGAGGACTGGGACGAGGAAGAGGAAGAGGAAGAGGACGAGGACGAGGACGACGAGGACGACTGGGAAGAAGACGACGACGATGGCGACGAAGAGCGGGATGAGTATTGACCGCATCCGGCCTCGATAGCTGGTACCACGAAAAAGAATCGGCCTGGCTCTACCGCCACGTGGCGGCCGCAGAGTCCGATCGCCAAAAGAGCGATCTGTTCCTGAAGCTCGCCGTCGCCGCCGAGGAACAGGCGGCCAAGTGGCAGGCCGTTGCGGCGCGCGCCGGAGACGCCAGCGCTTCCCGCACCTTCAGGCCGTCGCTGCGCGCCCGCATCGTGGCCCGGCTGCTGTCGCGATTTGATCCGCGTGCGCTGCGCCCGGTGCTCGCGGCGATGAAGCTGCGCGGGCTGTCGATCTACAGCGCGCCACCCGGTGTGGGCGGGCATGCGATGCCAACTTCGCTGGCGCAGATCGGCGCACGCCACCGCAGCGCGCTCGGCGGGAGCTTGCGCGCCGGCGTATTCGGCGTGAACGACGGGCTGGTGTCGAATGTGAGCCTGACGCTCGGGGTTGCCGGCGCCGGTGCGGCCACGGGCTCTGTTCTCACCGCGGGTGTCGCCGGATTGCTGGCTGGCGCGCTCTCCATGGCGGCGGGCGAGTACGTCTCGGTGCGCTCGCAGCGCGAGATGTATGAGTACCAGATTGCGCTCGAGCGTGAGGAGCTCGCCGAGTATCCGCAGGAGGAGGCCGAGGAGCTCGCGCTGATCTATCAGGCACGCGGCGTGGAACTCTCACAGGCACGCACCGTGAGTCAGGCATTGCTCGCCAATCCCGCCAAGGCGCTCGACGTGCTCGCGCGCGAGGAGCTCGGCCTGAATCCCGACGACCTCGGCTCGCCCTGGCAGGCGGCGGCGACCTCTTTCGTCGCCTTCGGTCTCGGGGCCGCCGTCCCGCTGATACCGTTCCTTCTCGGAGCGAGCGGCAGCAACGCCACGGCAAGCGCCGCGGCGATCACGCTCGTTGCGCTGTTTGCGGTGGGTCTTGGACTATCGCTCTTTACCGGACGACATGCGGTACGTGGGGCGCTGCGCATGGTGCTGATCGGGGGTGGCGCCTGCGCGGTGAGCTTCCTCGTGGGGCGGGCGCTCGGAGTCGTGATCGGCTGACGCCGTGCCGGCGTGCGCGGGGTCCGCCCCACGGCGCCCTTGAAACGACTCCCGCCGGCCCCATGTGGCAGCTGTCGGGCGGTAACGGTAGAGTGCCGAGGGCCGGTATAGCCCGCGCTTTCCCTACTCATACCTCAAGCAGGCCTGCTGTCATGAAACGCATCGTGTTGTTCCTGGTGACCAACCTGGCCGTGCTGCTGGTGCTTACCATCGTGGCGCACCTGCTCGGACTCGACACGTACCTCGCTGAGCGTGGTGGCAGCCTCGAGGGGCTGCTGGTGTGGGCTGCACTGTTCGGCTTCGGCGGCGCCTTCGTCTCACTCGCCATGTCGAAAATGCAGGCCAAGATGTTCATGGGCGTGCGCGTCATCGGCCAGTCGCCGGATCCCACCGAGCAGTGGCTGGTTTCGGTTGTCGAGCACCACGCCCGGACCGTCGGGGTTGGTATGCCGGAGGTGGGCATCTTCGATTCTCCCGAGCCGAACGCGTTCGCGACCGGCGCAAGCCGCAACTCGGCACTGGTGGCCGTGAGCACCGGACTCCTGCAGCGTATGAACCGCCAGGAGATCGAGGCGGTGCTCGGCCACGAAATGACCCACGTGGCCAATGGCGACATGGTGACGCTCACCCTCATCCAGGGCGTGGTGAATACCTTCGTGCTGTTCCTGGCGCGCGTCGTCGGCAACATCATCGACCGGGCCGTGTTCCGCTCCGACGACGGCCGCGGCTTTGCCTCGTACCTCACGTTCTACGCTCTGCAGATCGTCTTCGGTCTGCTCGCAACGCCGATCGTCATGTGGTTCTCGCGGCAGCGCGAGTTTCGTGCCGATCGCGGCGGCGCGCAGCTCGCCGGCACCCCGAACATGATCGCGGCGCTCGAGGACCTCAAGCGCGTGCACCAGCCGCTGCCCTCGCGGCAGTTCGCCGCCTTCGGCATCGCCGACGGCGCCGTGGCGAGCGGACTACGGCGACTCTTCATGAGTCACCCGCCGCTCGATGAGCGCATCGCCGCGCTGCGCGCGCTCGGCACCCATTGACGACCGAATTGCCGGATCTGCCGCGCCGGCTGCGGGAAGTTCTCGGCGACGACGCGGTGTTGACCGGCGCGGCTGAATGCGCGCCGTTCCTTACCGATCACCGCCGGCTCTTTGCGGGCCGCACGCCCGCCGTGGTACTGCCGCGCACGGTGGCCGATGTCTCGCGGCTGCTGGCGCTGTGCGATGCTCACCGCATCGGCGTCGTGCCGCACGGCGGCAATACCAGCTACTGCGGCGGAGCCACTCCGGATGAGTCCGGCCGCCAGCTCGTGCTGTCGCTGCAGCGGATGAACCGGATCCGCGGCGTCGATGCGGCCAATTACTCCCTCACGGCGGAGGCCGGCTGCGTCCTCGCCCGCGTCCAGCAGGCCGCGGAGGAGGCCGGGCGCTTCTTTCCGCTGACTCTCGGCTCGGAAGGCAGTTGCCAGATCGGCGGCAATCTCTCGACGAACGCCGGCGGCACCCACGTGCTGCGTTACGGGATGATGCGCGACCTCGTGCTCGGCCTCGAGGTGGTGTTGCCGGACGGACGCGTCCTCGAGACACTCTCGGCCCTGCGCAAGGACAACACCGGTTACGACATCAAGGGGCTGTTCCTCGGCGCCGAAGGCACCCTCGGGGTGATCACTGCGGCGACGCTCAAGCTGTTCCCGATGATCCGCGTTCGGGCCACTGCACTCGCCGCCGTGCCGGACGTACAGGCGTCGGTCGCGCTGCTCGCACTCCTGCGCGAAGCGAGCGGCGATTGCGTCAGCTCGTTCGAGCTGATTCCGCGCATCGCCGTGGAGCTCACCACACGCCACATTCCCGGCGTGAGCGATCCGCTCGGCACGCCCTACGCGTGGTACGTGTTGTGCGAGCTGTCGTCGGTGCGCGCCGACGAGGCACTCGATGAGCTGCTCGGGGAAGCGCTCGGCGGCGCGGCGGCGCAGGGAACGGTGCTCGACGCGGTGCTCGCGCGCAGCGAGCGCGAGCGCAGTGCGCTGTGGAAGCTGCGCGAGAGCATCCCCGAGGCGCAGCGCCGCGCGGGTGCCGGACTCAAGCACGACATCTCCGTGCCGGTGAGTGCGCTCGCGGAATTCGTGCAACGCGCCGCGCGCTGGCTCGAGGCGCACGTCGCCGACGGACGCCTGGTCGCTTATGGACATGTCGGCGACGGCAACCTGCATTTCAACCTCACCCAGTGCGCCGACGCCGACGGCGTGGCGTTCCTCGCGCGTGAGTCGCAGGTGCGCACCGCGATCCACGACCTAGTGCGCGAGTTCGGCGGCAGCTTCAGCGCCGAGCACGGCATCGGACGGCTGAAGGTCGGGGAGCTCGAGCGCTACGCCCCGGCGGTCGAGCTCGACCTCATGCGCGCGGTGAAGCGCGCCTTGGATCCGCACGGCATCATGAATCCCGGCAAGGTGCTGCGCGAGCGATGACGGAACGCCGGATGTCACGAACCCAAGGGATGCGCGGGCGCCGCACGCGTATGGGCCTTTGCAGCCTGCTGCTCGCGCTCGCCGCCTGCGGTCAGCATCACCCGGGCGCGCCTCCGGCAGCCCCCGCAGGCAACGCCGCGACCGGCGCTCGGGGCGCTGCGGCGTCATCACCCGCGGACCCCGGCGAAGGGCCGCGCATCACCCTGTCGCCCGATTACGTGCACGTCGAGTACCACCTCTACGGGCAAGGTGAGCCTGCGGTAATCCTGGTGCACGGCTGGGCCTGCGACGCCAACTACTGGAATGCGCAGATCGCGCCCCTCAAGGCGCACTACACGGTGGTGGCCGTGAACCTCGCCGGCCACGGCGCCTCGGGCAGCAATCGCACTGACTGGTCGATCACCAACTACGCCCAGGACGTGGTGGCGGTCGCGCGGGAGATTCCGAACCCGCAGCTGGTGCTGGTGGGCCACGGCATGGGCGCGGCGGTCGCACTGGCGGCGACCCCGCTGCTCGGCAAGCGCGTGATCGGTGTCATCGCCGTCGAGGCGCTGCGCTCGGTGGGTAAGCCGCCGCTGACCGCAGGCGAGATCGAGCGGCAGGTCGCCCCTTTCAGCAGCGACTTCATCGGCACGACGCGCAGCCTGGTGAGCGATTCACTCTTCGAGAAGGGCGCCGACCCGCTGCTGGTGAAGAAGGTGGCTTACGACATGTCGCTCGAGCCGCCCGCGGTCGCCATTCCCACGCTGCGGTCGCTGCTTTCCATGGATCTCGCCGCGCTGCTGCCGGCGATTCACGTGCCGGTATACGCCATCAACTCCGACATCCTGCCCACCGATGCGGTGCGCATCCGCAAGTCGCTGCCCGACTTCACGCTCGACGTGCTCGATCACAGCGGCGAGTTCCTGATGCTGGAGACGCCGGCGCGCTTCAATCCGCTGCTGCTGAAGGACATCGCCGCCATCGTGCAGCGCGCACCTCACTGAGCGAGCTCGTCCGAATCGGGCGCGATCGCACCGCAGCGCACTTCGAGCCAGCCGAGCTCGAGCGTAATCTGCTGCGCGTCCATCTGCGCCCAGGCCGTCGCGAGCGGACTGTCCGTACCCTGCTGCTGGATCAGCAGCAGCAGCGCATCGCGCTCGACGCTGAAGGGCCAGTCACGCCCGTGCAGGATGAGCTCGAACGCACGGCCGTCGGGCGTGACGAAGCGGCCGTGACCGCCCTCCTCGTAAAGATCGAGCGTCAGCAGGGGATGCAGGTCGCGGTGCGCGCCGCTGGCGGACCAGGCGATGCGGCAGGCGTACAGCCGTGCCTCGTTCGGCTCGAATCGGTTGTAGCCGATCACCTCCTGCTGCAGCTCGCCATCGCTCTCGCGCAGCGCCCGCCGTCGATACCAGTAGAGGTCCTCGCTGATGAGCAGCTGGTAGTCGAGATAGCGTGCGACGCCCGAGCTCACATCGAGGCAGCGATGCCCGCGCGTGCCGCCGCGGAACTGGTCACCGGCACGCATCAGGAGCAGCTCGCAGCCCGCCGACGGCAGAATGTCCTGCGGGCCGAGCGTCGCGGCGAGCGACGGCCGGTAATTGAGATGCATCCAGCGCGCGGGGCTCGCGAAGGTGTAGAGGCTCGCGCGCACCGCGTGTGGGGGCTCGGCGGCCGGCTGCAGCCGCACCAGCAGCTGGCGTCGCGGCTGCTGCGGGTCGTCCTCGACGAACTCCTCGAGATACAGCACGTGCGCGCCGAGGAAGGGCACGCTCACGGGGGCGACGATGGTGCGCACGCGCAACTCGCCGGTCTGCGGCCAGAGCGCGGCGCCGCGGTCGAGACTCATCACCACCTGCTCGCTCGAATCCCGTACCCCCGACCACAGCCGCTCGAGGGCTGCCACATCGCCGGCGTCCACCGTGACAGCCGCAACAACCACGAGCACCGGTGTGAGCATGGCAGGCTCGCTGCGGCTCTCCCTCAGGAATCCTTTCGCATGCGTACCAACCCCTCCTGTGCCGCACTCGCCACCAGGCGGCCGTCGCGCGCGAATACGCTGGCACGCGCGAAGCCACGCGCCCCCGAGGCGCTCGGGCTGTCGATGGCATAGAGCAGCCAGTCATCGACGCGCAACGGCCGGTGAAACCACATGGCGTGATCGATGCTCGCCATGACCAGCGTGGGACGCAGGAACGAGGTGCCGTGCGGAAGCGTCGCCGTGTCGAGCAGGAAGAAATCCGACACGTAGGCGAGCAGCCGGCGGTGCAGCATCTCGTCGCCCTCGATCGGCCCGACGGCACGAAACCAGATCTCGCGCACCGGCGCCTCGCGACGCGGATGCAGATACTCGATGGGCTGCACCGTGCGAAATTCGAACGGCCGCGGCTGCTCGAAGAAGCGGCGTACGCGTTCCGGCAGCCGCGCCACGAGCTCGGGCGGCGGACCGCCGGACTCCGCCAGCTCCTCCGGCGGCGGCACCTGCGGCATCGCCACCTGGTGATCGAAGCCGCTCTCGGCCACCTGGAAAGAAGCCGCCATGTTGAAGATCTGCTGCCCGTGCTGGATCGCGACCACGCGTCGATTCGAGAAGCTACGGCCGTCAAGGCTGCGGTCCACCTCGTACACGATGGGAGCATTGCAGTCACCGCGGCGCAGGAAATACGCGTGCAGCGAGTGCACCACGCGTCGCTCGACCGTGGCGGCCGCCGCCGAGAGCGCCTGCCCGAGCACCTGTCCGCCGAAGACCTGAGGACTGCCGATGTCGCGGCTCTCGCCGCGGAACAGATTGGTTTCGAGCCGTTCGAGCTCGAGCAGTTGCAGCAGGTCAGCGAGACGCTGATCCATGGCCGCTCAGTCCGGCACTCCCAGACGCTGGTGCATCACGGGACTGGTGGTGGTGTATTGCAGGAACTGCTTCTTCTGTGGATAGAGATGATGCTGGATGCCGAACGCGGCGAGCGCTGCCTCGTGAAATCCGGACAGGATCAGCTTCTTCTTGCCCGGGTAGGTGTTGATATCGCCGACGGCGAAGACCCCGGGCAGGCTCGTCTGGAATTTCTCGGTATCCACCCTGAGTGCGCGCTTCTCCAGCGCCAGGCCCCACTCGGCGATCGGTCCGAGCTTGGGATGCAGCCCGAAGAACACCAGCAGCCGCTCGGCAGGCAGCGGCTGGATCGATCCGTCGGGGTGGCGGATGTTGATGCCGCGCAGCCTGCCCTCCTCGACCAGGAGCGAGTGCGGCAGTGCCTCGTGGCACTGCATGCGCCCCGCAGCCACCTGCTCGCGCATGCGCGCGACCGAGGCGGGCGCTGCGCGGAACTCGCTGCGCCGGTGGACCAGCGTGAGGCTCGCCGCCTTCGCCAGCAGCTCGAGCGTCCAGTCGAGTGCCGAATCGCCGCCGCCGAATATCACCAGATGCTTGCCGGCGAGCTCGGCGGCGTTGCGCACGCGGTATTGGATGGCGTTGCCCTCAAAGGGCTCCGCGCCCTCGATACCGATGCGCCGCGGCTGGAACGAACCGAGACCCGCGGCGATCACCACGGTGCCGGCGTCGAAACTGATGCCGCCCGAGGTCGCAAGGTGAAAGCGGCCGTCCTCGCGGCGGGCGAACTCGACCACCTCCTGCGCGAGATGCAACTGCGGCTTGAAGGGCTTGATCTGCTGCAGCAGGCGGTCGACCAGCTCCTGTGCACCGCATACCGGCAGCGCCGGGATGTCATAGATAGGCTTGTCAGGGTAGAGCTCGGCGCACTGCCCGCCGGGATGCCGGAGCGAGTCGACCACGTGGGCGCTGATGCCGAGCAGCCCGAGCTCGAAGACCTGGAACAGCCCGCAGGGGCCGGCGCCGATGACGACCGTCTCGGCAACAATGGGGGCTGCGGAGCCGTTGGCAGTGGGCATTGCACTCAAGGCAGTAACTTTCGCATCCTTCGGTTGATGGCCTGCGCATTGTAGAGGGTCCGCTGCGCCCTCGCATGGCACGAAAGCGGGTGCCGAAGATGCGCGCTGCTCGCGGGGGGCCGTATAGTAGGCGGCGTGCCCGATCGAGGAGGGCAATGATCAGCTTCAATCTCAACGGCACCGAGACCCGCGTCGATGTCGATGCGGACATGCCGCTGTTGTGGCTGCTGCGCGATACGCTCGGCCTCACGGGCACGAAGTTCGGCTGCGGCGTGGCGCTGTGCGGCGCCTGCACCGTGCACCTCGAGGGTGCCGCGGTGCGCTCGTGCGTCACACCCGTGAGCGCCGTGCGCGGCCGCAAGGTGACTACCATCGAGGGCCTCTCGCGCGACAACAGCCATCCAGTACAAAAAGCCTGGATCGAGCTGGACGTGCCACAGTGTGGCTACTGTCAATCGGGACAGATCATGTCGGCCGCGGCACTGCTCGCGCAGACGCCGCAGCCCTCGGACGCCGACATCGACGCGGCGATGTCCGGTAACATCTGCCGCTGCGGCACCTACCAGCGCATTCGCGCCGCGATCCATCGTGCCGCGGCCCTCAAGAGCGGCGGCTGACCCGCCGGCGCCGCCCGACAACCGCCGAACTCAATCACTCACGATAAGGAAGCATACCTTGACCTCCAATGCCGAACTGCACGCCCGTCGCGAGCAAGCCGTGCCGCGCGGTGTGACCAACTCGCTCGCCGTGTACGCCGAGCGCGCTCTCAATGCCGAGCTGTGGGACGTCGAGGGGCGCCGCTACATCGACTTCGCCAGCGGCATTTCGGTGCTGAACACCGGTCACGTGCACCCCAAGGTGCGGGAGGCGATCGCGCGGCAGCTGGAGAAGTTCACGCACAGCTGCTTCCAGGTGACGCCCTACGAGAGCTACATCGCGCTCGCCGAGGGTCTCAACGCGCTGGCGCCGGGCACGGGTGCGAAGAAGACCATCTTCCTCACCACCGGCGCCGAAGCGGTGGAAAACGCCATCAAGATCGCACGCTTTCACACGCGCCGTTCGGCGATCATCGCCTTCACCGGCGGCTTTCACGGCCGCACGCTCGCGTGTATCAGCCTCACCGGCAAGGTGCAGCCTTACAAGGCGGGGTTCGGCCCGATGTTGCCGGAGATCTATCACCTGCCCTTCCCCATGCCGTATCACGGCGTGACGCTCGAGCATTCGCTGCAGGCGCTCGAGCAGCTGTTCAAAGCCGACGTCGATCCGGCACGCGTGGCGGCCATCATCATCGAGCCGGTGCTTGGCGAAGGCGGCTTCTACGCGGCGCCCGCCGAGCTGCTGCGGCGGCTGCGCAGCGTATGCGACAGTCACGGCATCGTGCTCATTGCCGACGAGATCCAGTCCGGCTTCGGCCGCACCGGACGGATGTTTGCCATCGAGCACTCGGGCGTGGTTCCCGACCTCATCACGATCGCCAAGAGCGTCGCCGGCGGCGTGCCGCTATCGGCCGTCACCGGCAAGGCCGAGATCATGGATGCGCCGGGTCCTGGTGGGCTCGGCGGTACCTTCGCCGGCTCCCCGCTCGCCTGTGCGGCGGGACTGGCAGTGCTCGAGGTCATGCGCGAGGAGCAGCTGCTGACACGCGCGCAGGAGATCGGTCGCTTCATGAGCTCGCGTCTGAAGGGCCTGCAGATGAGCTTCCCGTGCGTCGGCGAGGTGCGCGCGCTCGGCGCCATGGTTGCCGTCGAGATGGTGAAGAATGGGCGCGCCGATGCGCCCGATGCCGAGCTCACCAAGGCGTTGGTGCAGGCGGCGGGGCGACACGGATTGATCATCCTCTCGTGCGGGATCTACTCCAACGTGATCCGCTTCCTCGCCCCGCTCACCATTCCGGAGGCGCTGCTGAAGGAAGGGTTTCGGCTCTTCGAGCTGGCACTCGCCGAGGTGGCAGGCGGCACCACCCGAGTGAAGGCGGCTGGCTAAAGCGGCGGGCGAGGAGCGCGCGACCTCAGGCGCGCCCGGCGTTGGCGTCGGTCGGCGTGTGGAAGTACTCGCTCTCGGAGGCGAGCTGGCCGATCAGGCGGTTGAGCTCGGCCATACGTCCCTGTGCCGTGCTGATCGGCATGCAGTCCTGACAGCGCGGATCACCGCAGGGCTGACGCGAGTACAGCCAGTACTGAATTGCACCGGCGAGCAGCCCGTCAGCGATATCCCAGAGGTCCGCGTCCTTGTCCTTGTCGGCGATGCGGTTTCCCAGATCCACGGCTTTGGAGAAAGCCGCATCGAATGTGTCAGCGAGCTCGGTCATTGCTTTCCGCCGCCCTTCATCGGTGCGCCCTAGTATAGGGCAAAGCGCCCGAACTCCGGACAGCGGCGCCGGCGCGCTCCATCGGGCGTTCCGCTCCCCGTGCAGCTCGCTGCAGCGTTCAAGCAAGTTCCACCGGCGGCACCGAGCCGGCTGATCGGTCACGCCCTGCGTGGCCGTAATGCGATACCGGCCACGGAAGCCTACCCGCGCGAGCGCGCATCATGGGTTAGGGAGCCGGTCGGGGCTTATGTCGCATGCAGCCAGCCAATGAGTAGCGCCGCCCCGTCACCGCCGTCGAGGGCTCCGGTGCCCTCCGGACGCGCGCCAGCCTGGCGCATGCCACGCTTAGGGATCGGCTCGCGGCTGGGCCTGGGTCTCGCCCTGGTGGCGACGGTGCTCGTCGCCGGCGAAGTGCTCGCCACGCGCACCAGCCGCGAGGCTCTCGGCGCCGTACGCAGCATGCAGCGCGAGCATGAGCCGCTTGCCGGTGGCGCGAGCGCGGTGCTCGAGAGGCTGGTGGCTTTTGACCGTGCGGTCGTCGAATACGTCCAGGCCCGCGGTCGCGTCGACTTCACCACCGTCGGCAATGCGGGCGACGCCCTGCAGCGTTCAGTCGCCGACTACTTCGCCCTGTCGCCGCCGCTGACGGCGGGCGCCAGCGGGCTGCGTGATCAGATCACACGCCATATCGGCAAGGGACGCGAGCTCGCCACCCGCGCAGCGCAGCGCGCGCAATGGGCCGACCAGCGCGAAGCGGCGCTCAATCGCGTCTACCAGCGCATCGCCGCCGCCGGCGGCTCGGGGCTCGCGATCAACGGCACCCAGGTCGTGGCGCGCCGCTCGCTCGCCGAGCTCGAATCGGCCATCAACGCAGTGCGCGGCAACATCGCCAGCGCGGCGCTGATGGCGCACCGCGAGCGCGATTTCATGAGCGTACTCAACGCGCACGTCGCGGAACTCGAGAGCTCCCCTGGCGAAGCATGGCTATCGCTCGTGCGGCATGACTTCCAGGAGGCGGCACTCTTGCGGCTGCAGATGCAGCGCTACGACGCGCAGAGCGGCGCCGAGTGGCACAACCTCTTCGAGGACAGCGTCGCACTCACGGAAGGCGTGCAAAGGCAGCTGCAGAAACCGGCGGACCGAGGACTGCTGCGGGCCGTGGAGCACGTCGCGACGGTCGCGGAGCTGGCTGAGCGGGTGCTGCAGAATACCGGTGCTGCCGTGCTGTTGCTGTTGCTCGTGGTCTCGGTGTTGCTCGCGGCCAGCATCAGCCTGCCGGTGCGCCGCCTCACCGCGGCCACACGCGCCTTCGCCGCCGGCGATCGCGCGGCGCGCGCCCCGCGCGGCGGTTCGGCCGAGATCGACGAGCTCGCCGAATCCTTCAACACCATGGCGGACCGCATCGCGTCCGCCGAGTCAGCGCTGCGCGCCCACCAGGCGCAGCTCGAGCGGCACGTAGCCGATCGCACCCGCCAGCTCCATCACCTCGCGCACCACGATCCCCTGACGCAGCTGCCCAACCGCCGCAAGCTCTCGGCGCACCTGGAGGACGCACTGGCGCGCGCCGGCCCGCAGCAGCGCCTCGCGCTGCTGTTCGTCGACGTGGACAATTTCAAGTCCATCAACGACACGCTCGGCCACAGCTTCGGCGATCGCGTGCTGCAGCACATCGCCCAGCGGCTCGACGCCGCGACCGGTGCCGGGGGGCTGCTGGCGCGGCTCGGTGGTGACGAGTTCACGGTGCTGCTCGAGGACGTCGCCTCCACCGCGCAGGTCGAGAGTCACGCGGCGCAGATCGTGGCGACGCTGCAGCAGCCACTGATGGTCGACGGCCGCGTGCTCACCACCAGCGCAAGCGTCGGCGCGAGCCTGTATCCCGATCATGCCGCGGACGCCGAGGGCTTGCTGCGGGCGGCAGACGTGGCGCTGTTTCGCGCCAAGGAGCTCGGCCGCAACCGCTTCACGCTCTACAGCCCCGCACTCTACGACGCGGCCGCGCAGCGCTTTCGCCTCGAGCAGTCGCTGCGCCGCGCGGTCGAGAGCGGCGACCTGCTGCTCATGTACCAGCCGCTCGTATCCCTGCACACCTTCGAGTCGACGGCGGTTGAGGCACTGCTGCGCTGGCGCAAGCCCGACGGCCGCATCGCCACGGCGCAGGAGTTCATCCACGTCGCCGAGAAGACCGGTCTCATTCACGAGCTGACCGACTGGATACTGCACACCGCCGCGGCGGCCGCGGCCACCTGGCGTCTGCAGGGCTGGGCGCGGGCCAGCGTGGCGATCAACGTCTCGCCACCACAGTTCTTCGAGCGCGATTTCGTCGAGCACGTCGCCCGCGTGCTCGAGATCACCGGGTTGCCGGCGAGTGCACTCGAGCTCGAGATCACCGAGACGGTGTTCCAGACCGGCCCCTCGACCATCGAGTCGCTGCGCCGGCTGCGCGCGCTCGGCGTGACCATCGCGCTCGATGACTTCGGCATCGGCTACTCCTCGCTCACCTCGCTCGAGCAGCTGCCCATTACGCGCGTGAAGCTCGACCGGCTGCTGGTGGCGGGCGTCGATACCAACGGGCGTGCGGCGGCCATCGTGCGCGCGATCATCGCGCTGTGCCACGGCCTCGGCCTGCAGGTGGTCGCGGAGGGGGTCGAGCGCGCCTCGCAGCTGGAGTTTCTCTCGCGCTGTGGGCCGATCGGCGTACAGGGATTCCTGTTCGGACAACCGGTCGATGCGGACGCGGCGCTGCACGAGGCGCAGGCGGCCGCGGCCCGCGCGCGCCTCACGCTGGAGGAGGCGATGCAACCACTGCGCCGCGAGGCGGGTGACCCGCTCGTGTTCGTCGGCAGCTCGGGACGGCGCCGGATCACCTGACAGGCGCCGCACGGGGCGCGTGGCGCGACGCGAGCGTGGGCTCGAACGCACCAAGAAGCGCAATTTCGCCGGGACCCCGCTAGAGCACCCCACGAAATCTCGCTCGCCGCGCGCGACAAGCTCCGCCAGATCAACAAGACGCGAAATTTCCTGGGGGCCCCGTTAGACTTTCCTGCGTGCTGCTGACGGACCAGGACATCTACCATTTTCGCGAGGGCACTTACTTCCGGGCGTACGAGAAGCTCGGCGCCCACGTATTCCCGGCCACCGGCGCAAGCGGCGGCGGCACGCGCTTCGCCGTGTGGGCGCCGAACGCACGCGCGGTTTCGGTGATCGGCGACTTCAACGGCTGGAATCGGGCGGCGCACCCGCTCGCGAGCCGCGGCGACTCTTCCGGGATCTGGGAGGGTGTGGTGCCGCAGGCCGGTCCCGGCACACTCTACAAGTATCATGTGCTCTCGCGGCAGGGCGGTCAGGGGATCGACAAGAGCGACCCGTACGCGTTCCGCGCCGAGGCGCCACCGCGCACCGCCTCGGTGGTGTGGGATCTCGCCTACGAATGGCAGGACAGCGCATGGCTGCGACAGCGTGCCGGGGTCAATGCCCTCGGGAGTCCCTGGTCGATCTACGAGGTGCACCTCGGCTCGTGGCGGCGGGTGCCGGAAGAGCACGACCGCTTCCTGAGCTACCGCGAGCTTGCCGCCGCACTCGCCGACTACGCGACGGAGCTTGGCTTCACGCACGTCGAGTTGCTGCCGGTTATGGAGCATCCGTTCTACGGTTCGTGGGGCTATCAGGTGACGGGCTACTTCGCGCCGAGCGCGCGCTACGGCACGCCGCAGGACTTCATGTACTTCGTCGATCACCTGCACCAGCGCGGCATCGGCGTGATCCTCGACTGGGTGCCGTCGCACTTCCCGAGCGACGCGCACGGGCTGGCGCACTTCGACGGCACGCATCTCTATGAGCACGCCGATCCACGCCAGGGCTTCCATCCCGAGTGGAACAGCTCCATCTTCAACTATGGCCGCGCCGAGGTGCGCAACTTCCTCGCGAGCAGCGCGCTGTTCTGGCTCGACCGGTACCACATCGATGCGCTGCGCGTCGATGCCGTAGCGTCGATGTTGTACCTCGACTATGGGCGGCGTGCCGGTGAGTGGATCCCCAACCGCTACGGCGGCCACGAGAACCTCGATGCGGTCGACTTTCTCAAGCAGCTGAACCTCGCGGTGTATCGTGATCATCCGGCCACCCAGACGATCGCCGAGGAGTCCACGGCGTGGCCCATGGTGTCGCGCCCGACCTATCTCGGCGGGCTCGGCTTCGGCCTGAAATGGAACATGGGGTGGATGCACGACACGCTGAAGTACTTTCAGCAAGACCCGCTGCACCGCAAGTATCACCACAGCCGCCTCACCTTCAGCATCTGGTACGCCTTCAGCGAGAACTTCGTGTTGCCGCTGTCGCACGACGAGGTGGTGCACGGCAAGGGCTCGCTCATCGGCAAGATGCCCGGCGACGAGTGGCAGCAGTTCGCCAGCCTGCGGCTGTTGTACGGTTACATGTGGACCCACCCGGGCAAGAAGCTGCTGTTCATGGGGGGGGAGTTCGGGCAGCGGCGCGAGTGGCAGCACGAGGAGAGTCTCGAGTGGCACGTGCTGCAATACCCGCTGCACGCCGGTGTGCAGCGCTGGATCCGCGACCTGAATCAGCTCTACCGCGCGACGCCGGCGCTCTACGAGCAGGACTTCAGCGAGGCCGGCTTCCAATGGATCGACTGCGACGATGCTGACATCAGCGTCATCTCCTTTCTGCGCTGGGGGATCTCCGGCGACCCCGTGCTGGTCGCCTGCAACTTCACACCGGTGCCGCGTGCCGCCTACCGCATCGGCGTCCCGCACGCCGGTCGCTGGCGCGAGCGGCTCAACAGCGACGCCGTCGACTACGGCGGCAGCGGCCAAGGCAACCTCGGTGCGGTTGATTCCGCGCCCGTCGGCGCGCACGGCCATGCAGACTCACTCAGCGTGAGGCTGCCGCCGCTCGCTGTCGTGGTGCTGAGCCCGGAGTAGCGGCGAGCGCATGGCTGCGCGACGCAGGCAAACCCCCACGAGCGATCCGCTGTGGTTCAAGGACGCGGTGATCTACGAAGTGCACGTGCGCGCCTTCTTCGACGGCAACGACGACGGCTGCGGCGACTTCGCCGGACTCACGCGCAAGCTCGAGTACATCCAGGATCTCGGAGTCAACACCATCTGGCTGCTGCCGTTCTACCCCTCGCCGGGGCGCGACGACGGCTACGACATCGCCGACTACCACAACATCCACCCGCAGTACGGCACGCGCGCCGAATTCCGCACTTTCGTGCGCGAGGCGCACCGCCGCAACCTGCGCGTGATCACCGAGCTGGTCCTCAACCACTCCTCCGACGCGCATCCCTGGTTCCAGGCGGCGCGCCGCGCGCCAGCGTTATCGCCGAAACGTAATTACTACGTGTGGAGCGACACCCCGCAGCGCTACGCCGGCACGCGTATCGTGTTCCGCGACACCGAGAGCTCCAACTGGGCCTGGGACACCGAGGCGCGCGCCTACTACTGGCACCGCTTCTTCAGCCACCAGCCGGACCTGAACTTCGACAACCCGCACGTGCTGCGGGCGATGCTGCGCGTCATGGATTTCTGGCTGCGCTTCGGCGTCGACGGGTTTCGCCTGGACGCCATTCCGTACCTGGTCGAGCGGGAGGGCACCAACAACGAGAACCTGCGCGAGACGCACGAGATCATCCGCATCATCCGCCGCGCCATCTCCGCCAAGTATCCCGATCGCATGCTGCTCGCGGAAGCCAACCAGTGGCCGGAGGACGTGCGCGATTACTTCGGCGACGGCCGCGACGAGTGTCAGATGGCGTACCACTTCCCGCTGATGCCACGCATGTACATGGCCATCGCCCAGGAGGACCGCCATCCGATCGTCGAGATCATGGAGCAGACGCCCGAGATTCCCGACACCTGCCAGTGGGCGATTTTCCTGCGCAATCACGACGAGCTGACACTCGAGATGGTGACCAGCCGCGAGCGCGACTACATGTACCAGTCCTATGCCGCCGATCCGCGCGCCCGGCTCAACCTCGGCATCCGCCGCCGCCTCGCGCCGCTGCTGGAAAACGATCTCGAGCGCATTAAGCTCATGAACAGCCTGCTGCTGTCGATGCCCGGCTCGCCGGTCATCTACTACGGCGACGAAATCGGCATGGGCGACAATGTCTTTCTCGGCGATCGCAACGGCTTGCGCACGCCCATGCAGTGGAGCCCCGACCGCAACGCCGGCTTCTCGCGTGCCGATCCACAGCAGCTCTACTTGCCACCGATCATGGACCCCGTGTATGGCTACGAGGCGGTGAACGTCGAGGCGCAGATCCGCGACCGCTCCTCGCTCCTCAACTGGATGAAGCGCATGCTGCAGGTGCGCCGTAGCTCGCAGGCCTTCGGGCGCGGGACGCTGCGCTTCATCCGGCCCGGCAACCGTCGGGTGCTCGTCTACCTGCGCCAGTTCGGCAGCGACGCGATCCTGTGCGTGGCGAACCTGTCGCGCTCGGCGCAACCGGTCGAGCTCGACCTCGCCGAGCACAAGGGCGCGGTACCCATCGAGCTGCTCGGCCGCGCCGCCTTTCCGCCGATCGGCGAGCTGCCCTACCTGCTGACGCTTCCCGGTTACGCGTTCTACTGGTTTCGCCTCAGCCGCGAGGCCGAGGCACCGCCCTGGCACGATGATCGTACGGCACGCGAGGATCTGCCGACCCTGGTGCTTATCGACGGCTGGCGCAGCTTCTTCCCCGAGCGTGTCGATCCGTGGCGCGTGAAGCTCGCGGAGGCACTGCGCGCGCAACTCGAGGGGCGCGTGGTGCCAGGCTACCTCGCCACGCAGCGCTGGGCGGCGCCGGCGATAGCGCTGCCGGCGCCGCCAGCGGCGCGCGGTGCAGGCCTCAGCGGGGCAACGTTGAGCGACGTCGTGCAGCACGACTCCGCGCTCGACCGCTGGCTGGTGGCCCTCTTCGAGATACACAGTGGCGCCCAGGCCGGCCGCTACTTCCTGCCGCTCGCGATGGCGTTCGAGGACAGCGAGGAAGCGCGCTACCGCCGGCTGTTGCCGGCGGCGCTCGCGCGGGTGCGCCAGCGCGCGGCGACCGGGGTGCTGGCCGACGCGGCCGCGGATGAGGACTTCTGTCGCGCGCTCATCGATGCCATCGGCGCACAGCACGAGTTCCCGACGCAGACCGCGCGACTTCGTTGTACGTCCACGACGGCGTACGAGAGGCTGCGCTCGAGCTACAGCGCAGCGGCGCCGGTGGTGCCGGCCGGCGCGCAAGGCGCCAACACGACCGTGAGAGTCGGCGATGCGTTCTTTCTCAAGATCTGCCGCCGGCTTCGCCCCGGGGCCAACCCCGGCGTGGAGATCGGCCGCTACCTTACCGAGGTGGCACACTTTTCCGGCAGTGCGCCGCTCGCCGGCTTCATCGAGTATCAGCCCGCCGAGGGCGCCGCAAGCACGCTGGCGCTGCTGCACGCGTTCGTCCCCAACCAGGGCGACGGCTGGGACTACACGGTCAACTACCTGGTGCGCTTCCTCGAGGAGCGCGTGACCCGCGCCCCGCTGCCCGCCGGCGTGCACGGCCTGTATCTCGCGCTCGTCAGCACGCTCGCCACACGCACGGCGCAGCTGCACGGTGCGCTGGCGGCCGCGACCGCCGAGCCCGCGCTGGCTCCCCAGCCGATCAGCGCCGCGGACGTCGCCGAGTGGCGGCGCGCCGCGCGCGCTGCGGTGCGCGCCGCGCTCACGACGCTGGCAAAGCATCCGGGGCGGCTGCCCGCGGCAGCCGCCGCGGACGCTGCCACGCTGCAGGCGCGCCGCAGCACGCTGCTGCGCAGCCTCGACGACCGCGACGTGCGCGCCCCCCACGCCGTGAAGATCCGCGTACACGGGGACTATCACCTGCGGCAGGTGCTGCTCCGGCGGAACGATTTCGTGATCACCGACTTCGAAGGTCAGCCCGACCAGGGCATTGCCGTACAGCGGCGCCGACGCTCGCCACTCACCGACGTGGCCGGCATGCTGCGCTCGTTTGCATATGCGCGGCGGATGGCGTTACAACAATGCTCCGTAATTCCCGCGGACGAGCGTGGCCGCTGGGAGCCGCAGCTCGATGCGTGGGAGCAGCAGACCCGCCACATGTTCATCTCGACTTACGACGAGATTGCACGCTCGTGCGGCCTGTACGCCTCCCTCGCCGAGGTTCGCCCGCTGCTGCGGCTGTTCGAGCTCGAGGCAGCCTCCGCCGACCTGCAGCAAGAGCTGCTCGGCCGGCCCGAGTGGGCCGGGGTGCCGTTGCGCCGTCTCGCCGCCGAAGCGGTCTGAGGCGCTGCAGCGAACCCCACGCGGGAGTTTGCAGCCTTATGGATGAGCGCAGCGCCATGGAGCCGACGGTGCGACGGCGGCACTCCATGCCGTTCGGAGCCGAGCTGACGGCGACCGGCGAGGTGCGCTTTCGGCTGTGGGCACCCGCGGCACGGCGCGTGGAGCTGCTGCTGTACGATCACGGCGCCGCGCGCGCGCTGAAGATGGCGGCGCTCACGGGCGGCTGGTTCGCACTCGAGACGGCGGCGGCGCGTCCCGGCAGCCTCTATCGCTTTCGCATCGATGACGGCGCGGAGGTAGCCGACCCCGCCGCGCGCAGCAATCCGCACGGCGTGCACGGTCCGAGCGAGGTGATCGATCCGGCCGCATTCGCCTGGGACGATACCGCCTGGCGTGCCCCGCCCTGGCACACCGCCGTGATCTACGAGCTGCATGTCGGCACCTTCGATGCGCCCGGCAACTTCGCCGCGGTGACACCGCGTCTCGAGCATCTGGTGCGCCTTGGCGTCACCGCCATCGAGCTCATGCCGGTAGCGGCTTTCCCCGGCACGCGCGGCTGGGGCTACGACGGGGTGCTGCCCTACGCGCCGCACGCGGCGTACGGCAGGCCCGAGGAACTGAAGGCGCTGGTGAGCGCGGCGCATCGTCACGGCCTCGCCGTGTTGCTCGATGTCGTCTACAACCATTTCGGTCCCGAGGGCAACTACCTCAACTGCTACGCGCCGCAGTTCTTCAGCGCGCGCCATAACACACCGTGGGGCGCAGCGATCAACTTCGACGGGCCCGACAGCCGTACGGTGCGCGATTTCTTCCTCCACAATGCCCTCTACTGGCTCGAGGAGTTCCATTTCGACGGACTGCGCCTGGACGCGATCCACGCCGTTCACGACACCAGCGAGCCGCACATCGTCAACGAGATCGCACGAGTCGTGCGCGCCGGCCCGGGCCGCGCGCGCACGCTCTATCTGACGCTCGAGAATTTCGACAACGCCGTACGCTTTCTCGGTCCTGAGGGTGCGCCGACGACCTGCGACGCGCAGTGGAATGACGACGCGCACCACAGCCTGCACGTCATGCTCAGCGGCGAGACCCACGGCTACTACATGGACTTCGCCGAGAAGCCGCATGCGCTCTTGTGTCGCGCGCTGGCGCAGGGTTTCGCCTACCAGGGTGAGGTGTCGCGCCATGCCGGCGCGGCCCGCGGCGAGAGCAGCGCGCACCTGCCGCCGAGCGCCTTCGTGAACTTCCTGCAGAACCACGATCAGATCGGCAATCGCGCCCGAGGCGAGCGTCTCGCGGAGCTCGTGCACGAGCCGGCGGCATTGCGCGCAGCGGCTGCAGTGCTGCTGCTCGCGCCGCAGCCGCCGTTGCTCTTCATGGGTGAGGAATGGGCGGCCACCGAGCCGTTCCCGTGGTTCTGCGATTTCGAGCCGCAGCTCCTGGCCACGGTGCGCGAGCACCGCAACGGCGAATTCCCCGGTGGCCGCGACCCGGGCGACCCGGCAACCTTCGCAGCGGCGCGACTCGACTGGCGCCGCTCGAGCGAAGGCCGCCACGCGCGCGCGCTGCTCGATCACCGGCGCTTGCTCGCGATCCGACGGCGCGACATCGTGCCGCTGATCCCGCAGCTCCAGGCCGGACGCTGCAGCCGCTCGGGTGGCGACGGCGCGTTCACCGTCGACTGGCCTGCCCGCGGCAAGACGCTGCACCTGATCGCCAATCTCAGCTCGCTCCCCGCGCCGCTGCCGTGCGGTGTGGCGGGGCGCGTGATCTTCGCCACGCATCCCGGCATCCGCGCGACGCTCGCGCGCAAGGAGCTGCCGGCGTGGAGCATCCTGTGGCTGCTGGAGCGGGTACGTGAGCGGCACTGAGGGGCGCAGCGCGCGGCGGCGCGGCGGTCGGCCACCGGCCCCCGGTGAGGGCCCCGCGATCCCGCGCGCCACCTACCGCCTGCAGCTCAACGCGGGCTTCACCTTCCGTCATGCCATCGCCATCGTTCCCTACCTCGCTGCGCTCGGCGTCAGCCACGTCTACTGCTCACCGTATTTCCGCGCCCGCACCGGCAGCGCGCACGGCTACGACGTGGTCGACCACAATGCCTTCAACCCCGAGATCGGCGACCGCGCCGACTTCGAGGAGTTCGTCACGACGCTGCGGGCGCACGACATGGGGCACATCGTCGACATCGTACCCAACCACGTCGGCATCCTCGGCGCCGACAACGAGTGGTGGATGGACGTGCTGGAAAACGGCGAAGCGTCCTACTACGCCGGGTTCTTCGACATCGATTGGGATCCCTCCAGTCCCGACCGCGCACACAAAGTGCTGGTGCCGGTGCTGTCGGACCCGTACGGCACGGTGCTCGAGCGCGGCGAGCTGCAGCTGCGCTTTGAGCCCCGCTCGGGCTCCTTCGCCGTGTTCTACCGGTCGCATCGCCTGCCGCTCGATCCGCGCACCTATCCGCGCATCCTCGACCGCGTCCCGGCACTGGTCGCCAGCACCGAGCTCGAGAACATCCGCCGGGCACTGGCGGCGCTGCCGGACCGGCGGGCGGCAACGCCCGAGCAGGTGAGCGAGCGCAGCCGCGCCAAGGAGCTGCACAAGCGCCGCCTGGCGGTACTCGCGGCCGGTAACGCCGCCGTGGCGGCGGCGCTCGAGGCGGCCGTGCGCAGCTTCGCGGGTACGGCGGGCGAGCCCGCGAGCTTCGATGCGCTGCATGAGTTGCTCGAGCTACAGGCCTACCATCTCGCTTACTGGCGCGTTGCGGCCGATGACATCAACTACCGACGCTTCTTCGACGTCAACGACCTCGCAGCGCTGCGCGTGGACAACGAGACGGTCTTCGAGGTCACGCACCGCCTGGTGCTGCAGCTGATCGCCGAGGGCAAGATCGACGGTCTGCGCATCGACCACGCCGACGGACTGTACGATCCCGCGGGCTACGTGCGGCGCCTGCAGCAGCGCATTGCCGCGGTCACCGACCGGCCCTGGGCACGCGCCCTCTACCTGGTCGTCGAGAAGATCACGGCGTCCTTCGAGCACCTGCCGTCCGACTGGCCGGTGCACGGTGAGACCGGCTACCACTTCCTCAACGTCGTCAACCGCATGCTGATCGATTCGGCCACGCGGGTGCGCATGGACCGCGTCTACCGCGGCGTCACCGAAGAAACGCTCGAGTGGCGCGACGTCGCCTACCAGTGCCAGCAGCTGGTGCTGCGCCGCTCGCTCGCCTCCGAGCTCAACGTCGCCACCAATCAGCTCGCGCGCATCGCGCGCTCCGACCGCAGTACGCGTGATTTCACCTTCAACACCCTGCGGCAAACGCTCGCCGAGGTCATTGCCTGCTTCCCGGTGTACCGCACCTACATCGCCGACACGGTCTCCGAGAGCGACCGCCGCTATATCGAGTGGGCCATCGCCGCTGCACGGCGGCGGCGCGCGGCCACCGAGGCATCGGTGTTCGACTTCGTGCGCAGCGCGCTGCTACTCGAGCTGCCGACGAGCAGCGACGATCAGCGGCGCGCCATGCGGGCCTTCGTCATGAAGTTTCAGCAGATCACCGCGCCGATCACCGCCAAGGGTATCGAGGATACCGCTCTCTACCGCTTCAATCGGCTCATCTCGCTCAACGACGTCGGCAGCGAGCCGGGCAACTATGGCGGCGGCGTGCGAGCTTTCCATGCCGACGCCGAGTACCGCGTGCGACACTGGCCGCACGAGATGCTCGCCACCTCGACCCACGACACCAAGCGTTCGGAAGACGTGCGCGCGCGGCTCGACGTGCTCTCCGAGATGACCACGCCGTGGCGCGATGCAGTGCGCCGCTGGATGCGCATCAACCGTACCCGCAAGCGCGAGATCGACGGCGAACCGGCACCCTCGGCCAACGACGAGTACCATTTCTACCAGACGCTGCTCGGCAGCTGGCCGCTCGACGCCCGCGCCGCAGCCGAGGCGGCCTACCGCGAGCGCCTCGAGGCCTACATGATCAAGGCGGTGCGCGAGGCCAAAGTCCGCACCAGCTGGACCGAGTCCGACCCGGCCTACGAGGAAGCCCTGTTGCAGTTCGTGCGCAGCGCGCTCGAGACACGCGGCCACAACCTGTTTCTCGCCGACTTCGGCGAGTTCGCCTGGCGCGTGGTGCGCTTCGGGCTGCTCAACAGCCTGACGCAGACGTTGTGCAAGCTGACTGCGCCCGGGGTCCCGGACGTGTATCAGGGCAACGAGCTGTGGGATTTCTCGCTCGTCGATCCGGACAACCGCCGTCCGGTCGACTACGAGCAGCGCCGTGCGCTGCTCGCGGAACTCGCTAGCGGCGCAAGCCTGTCGCTGCGCGAGCTGGCCGCGAGCCTCGAGGACGGCCGTGGCAAGCTGCTCCTCACCTGGAAGACACTGCAGCTGCGCCGCGCACAGCCGCACCTCTTCAGCCACGGTGACTATCGGCGGTTGCGGGTGTACGGCGAGCGCTCGCCGCACGTGTGCGCGTTCGCGCGGCGCTGCGCGCGCGAGTCGCTCATCGTCATCGCGCCGCGGCTGTACCGGCGGCTGCTCGATGACCCGGCGCGTCTGCCACTCGGCGCCGAGGTGTGGCAGGACACGTTCGTCGAGCTGCCGGGCAACGGGCGCGCGATGCAGCCACTGCGCAACGCTCTGAACGGCATGCCGCTTGAGCCACAGCGCCGGGGCGATGGCTGCGGCATAGCCGTGGCAGAGGCGCTCGCCGAGTTCCCGGTGGCGCTGCTGAGCGCGGGCCCAGCGAGCGTTGCCGCTGCCGGCGAACTGTCAACGCCGCCAGGCGCTCGACGTTAACGACGGACACTCACGTGTCAGGAGCTGCGCATGCGCCATGAACTATGGGCACTCGCGCCAGCGGCGGCGCTGCTCGCTCTGTTCGGCGCCTGTGCCAGCAGTCCGCCACCGACTGCCAATGGCGCCGCGCCGGCGACGACCGCCCAACAGCAGGCGCTGGCGCGCTACCGCGCCTATGCCGGGCCGCCGATCGATCGCTTCACCTGGCTCGGCCACTTCTACAGCTGGGAACAACTCAGCCGTGACCAGCTCGTGGTGTTCACCACGCCGAGTGACGCCTATCTTCTCAAGGTGTGGTCGTCGTGCGACCTGCGCTTCGTCATCAACACGATCGGCGTCACCACTACCGGCGGCACGGTGAGCGCGCACCTCGATTCGGTCACGATCGATTCGGCGCCGACCGGCCGCATGGTGTGTCCCATCGATGAGATCCGCAGCATCGACTACCGGCGCATGACCGCGGACCTGCGTGCCAAAGCGCAGCAGAGTGGCGCCGCGCCGCCAGCTCCCGCCGCGCAACAGAACCCCGCAACGCCGCCGCACTGAAAGAGGGCGGCGCCATCAGCGCTAGCCCGTTCGCCCACGGCGTCATCGATAGCCCGTTCGCCGAGGCCCCCACGGAGTGCTCGGCTGGTGAGGTGAGCAGCACAGCGTCATCGATAGCCCCGTGCCTGCAGCGCGAAGAGATGCGCGTAGCGGCCGTCGAGGTCCATGAGCTGCTCGTGGGTGCCGCGCTCGACGATGCGTCCGCGGTTGAGCACGACGATCTGATCCGCCATGCGCACCGTCGAGAAACGATGCGAGATGAGGATGATGATGCGATCGCGCGCCAGCTGGCGGAAGTGCTCGAACACCTCGGCCTCGGCCTGCGCATCCATGGCCGCGGTCGGCTCATCGAGCACCAGGATGTCGGCGCGCGTGCGCATGAAGGCCCGCGACAACGCGATCTTCTGCCACTGGCCCCCGGAGAGCTCGCGCCCGTCGCGGAACCACTTGCCAAGCTGGGTGTGGTAGCCGGCGGGCAGTGCGTCGATGAACTCGCTGGCGCGCCCCTTGGCCGCCGCGTTGCGCCAGCGTTGCTCGTCCTCGAAGAAGCGCTCATCGCCCGCGCCGACGTTCTCGCCCACCAGCATCTGATAGCGGACGAAATCCTGGAAAATCACGCCGATGCGCTCGCGCAGCGCGCCCTCATCCCACTCGGCGAGGTCCTGCCCGTCGAGCAGGATCCGCCCTGAGGTAGGCGCGTACAGCCGGGTAAGCAGCTTGATCAGGGTGGTCTTGCCGGAGCCGTTCTCCCCGACGAGCGCCAGGCTGGTCCCGGGCTTGAGGTGCAGCGTGATGTGCTCGAGCGCAGCTTCTTCCGCGCCCGGGTAGGTGAAGCTCACGTCCTCGAAGCGCACCCCGTCCTCCGGCAACGGGCCGCGCAGCAGCGCGCCGGTCGGACGCGGCACGTGAGCCTCGAGGTACTCGTAAAGCGTCGACAGGTAGAGGTTGTCCTCGTACATGCCACCGACCGCGGCCAGCATCGCCGATACCGCCGCCTGCCCCTGGCGAAACAGCGCCACGTACATGGTCATCTGCCCGAGCGTAATCAGGCGGCGCACGGTGGTCACTGCGATCCACGCGTAAGCGCTGTAGAGTGCCGCGGTGCCGATGGATCCCAGGGCAAAACCCCACAGATCGCGCCGCACGGTGAGCGCTCGATCCTCCGCATAGAGGCGGCGGTAGATGTCGCGGTAGCGCTCGAGCAGCCGCGGTCCGAGGCCGAACAGCATGACCTCCTTGGCGTGATCCTCGCGCGCGATCACGGTCTCGAGATAGATCTGCATGCGCGTTTCCGGCGAGCGCCAGCGGAACAGGCGAAAAGCGTCACCGGAGAACTTGGCCTCGGCCACGAACGCCGGCAGCCCGGCGAGCAGCAGCACGGCCACGGCCCAGGGCGAGAAGTGCGCGAGCAGCACGCCGTAGCTCACGAGCGAGATGCCGTTCTGCACCAGTCCGAAGGTGCGGGTCACGAGACTGAGCGGTCGCGTGGAGGCTTCACGCCGTGCGCGCGTCAGCTTGTCGTAGAACTCGGAGTCCTCGAAGTGCTGCAGCTCGAGTGTCAGCGCCTTCTCGAGGATCATGACGTTGACGCGCTGTCCGAGCTGTGCACGCAGCAGCGACTGGCACAACGACAGCCCACGCTGCGCAGCGGCGATCGCCGCGACCAGTACCCCTTCGAGTGCCACCAGCTCCATCACGCGCGTCGCGACGCCGCCGGCGCGCATGGCACTCACGACCGCGTCGACGATCAGCGCGCCGATGTAGGCCACCGACGCCGGCAATACGCCGGCGAGCACGGTGAGCACGGCGAGCGCGACGGTGAGCGGACGGTTGGTGGTCCACACCAGCTCGAGCGCGCGGCGGCTGTAGCGGAATACGCCGAAGAAACCGCGCAGCGTGAGGGCTTCGCCGGCGTCGGCGCTACCGCTCAGGCTGGCACGACGTGGGGGATGGGTGCGGGTCGCCATCTACGGAGGCTGCTCCGGTGCCGGCGCGGAACGGGTGATGAGGCGCGAGCCACGCCTGAAAAAGACGTAGCTGTAGATCCACGAGGCAAGCACCGCGAGGCGGTTGCGAAAGCCAATCAGCACCGTCACGTGCAGCACCATCCAGGCGAGCCAGGCGAGCAGTCCGCCGAAGCGCAGCCAGCCGAGCTCTACCACGGCGCGCGACTTACCGACGGTAGCGACCGAGCCCCAGTCACGGTAATGGAAGAGCGTGGCGCGCGCACTGCGCTCACCGCGCAGCTCCGCCGCGATCACGCGCGCGACATAACGGCCCATCTGCAAGGCACCCTGGGAGACGCCCGGTACGGCCCGGCCGCTCGCCCCGTCGACGAGCCAGGCGGCATCACCGATCACGAACACTTCCGGGTGCCCGGGCACGGAGCAATCACGCTCCACGCGCACCCGGCCGCCGGGGCCGAGCGGCACGCCGAGGGTGCTGCTCAGGGCGGCGGCGCGCACACCCGCCGTCCAGGTGACGTTGTAACTGCGCAGCCGCTCACCCGCCACCATGACCCCGTCGGCAAGCACCTCGGTGACCGGGGCGCCAAGCCGCACCTCGACGCCGAGCGTGCGCAGCTGCGCCAGGGCGCGCGCCGAGGACGCCGGGTGCATGGCGGGCAGCACGCGCTCGCCGGCTTCGATGAGAATGACGCGCGCGTGGCGAGTATCGGCGACGCGGTAATCGCGCGGGATCACGTCGACAGCCAGTTCCTTGATGGCGCCTGCGAGCTCGACGCCGGTCGGACCTGCGCCGACGATGATGAAGGTGAGCTGTGCGGCGCGCTCGGCGGGGTCGGGCTCGATCTCCGCGCTCTCGAACGAGCGCAGCAGGCGCGAGCGGATGTAGGTCGCCTCCTCCACCTCCTTCATGCCCGGTGCGAACTGCCGCCATTGCTCGTGACCGAAGTAGTTGTCGACCGCTCCGGGTGAGAGCACCAGGTAATCGTAGGGCAGTTGTCTCCCGGCGGCGTGCACGCAGCGTTGCACAAGATCGACGTCGTCAACGTCCGCGAGCATCACGCGGGTATTCTTCTGGTAGCGCAGTATGGTGCGGATCGGCTGGGCAATGTCGGCCGGCGCGAGCGCTGCCGAGGCGACCTGGTAGAGCAGCGGCTGAAACAGGTGATAGTTGTTGCGGTCGATGACCAGCACGTCGGCGGGTACCTGCTTCAGGGCGCGGGCCGCGAACAGTCCACCGAAGCCGCAGCCAACGATGATGATCTGCGCCCGCCCCCGAGCCGCCAACACCCACCTCCGCACGCATGGAAACACAGCCAACATGGGGGCAATCATCGGCCGATGCAAGCGGCGGCAGGACAAGCCGGGAGCCAGGATTGCAACTTCCCCAGCCGCACCTCGGGAGGGGAGCGCCATGTCTTGCCGAAAACTAGACTGAGCGCACACAGCTCGCGCGTATGCCTCAGTAGCATTGGCACGCCGCGAAAACAAAGCGGGGCTGATGAAGGTGTCGTCAATTCGCGCCACAGAGGGGCGAACACGAGAACCGCCGCTTTGTTCCCCATCTCACCCAGGGCGAGCTGCACGGGCACGGTGCCGACGGAAAATCCGCCGGGCGGCGGCGTGCGGCGGCCGCGTTCGTGGGTGGTCGCCTTCGCCGCCGTGGCGTGGCTGCTGGCGATCACCGCGCAAGCGGGACCGAGCGGCTCAGCGCAGCTCGTGGCATTGCCCGGGCACGTGCACGGGCTCGCGCAGCCACGGTTCGACAGGGGGGAAGCCCCAGGCTCGCTGCACCTCGGCGCCCTCGAGCTCGACCTCGCCCAGACCGCGGCCCAGACACGGGCGCTCGAGCAGCTGCTTGCTGCCCAGCAGGATCCGAAGTCTCCGCAGTACCACCAGTGGCTGACACCGGCGGCGTATGGCGCGCGTTTCGGGGCCGGTAACGCGACCATCGCTGCGCTCTCGCAATGGCTCGCAGCCAATGGCCTCAAGGTGACTCACGTGACGCCGAGTCGATCCCGGCTGCATTTCCAGGGCACCAAGGCCCAGGTGGAAGCCGCGTTTCACACCGAGATTCATCTCTACGAGGTGAACGGGGTGGAGCATTTCGCAAACGTCAGCGCGCCCGAGGTCCCCGCAGAGTTGGCGGCCCTCATCGCGGGCATTCGCGGACTCCACGACTTTTACCCCACGTCCGGTTTGAGAATACGGCCTGCACGGCCGGCGAGCCCGGACGCGCAGCCGCAGGTCGGCTACGGCGCACAGGGCAACTACGTCGGCCCGGGCGACTTCGCAGTCATGTACAACCTGCTGCCGCTTTACCAGGCGGGGGATGACGGCAGCGGGGTAACGATTGCCGTCGCGGGTCAGAGCGACATCGCACTGTCCACCGCGTCAGCCTTCTGGACAGGTTTTGGCCTGGCAACCCCACAGTTCCAATCGACGCCGGTCCCCGCCGCCGACGGCGGACAGGATCCGGGGCAGACCAGCGACCAGAACGAGTCCGAAGCCTATCTGGACGTCGAGATCGCCGGCGGCCTTGCGCAGGGAGCATCGATCCTGCTGGTGCGTGACAAGAACGCCCTCGTGGCCGCCGAATACGCCATTGAGCAGAACTCGGCGGCCATCCTCAATCTCTCCTTCGGTGCGTGCGAGGGCAGCCTGGGTTCGGTGAACTCAGCGATCAGTATGCTCTTTCAGCAGGCTGCGTCGCAGGGCATCACCATCACCGTGAGCGCCGGCGATGCCGGTGTCGCGGCGTGCGCGACCGATTTCACTCAGGGCCAGTTGTCGACCAGCGGCTTCGCGGTCAACGGCATTGCCTCCACACCGTACGCACTGGCAGTGGGAGGCACCGATTTCGATCCCAGTCAGCCACAGGACTGGGCCAGCAGCAACGCGGCCGGCACGCTCGCCAACGCGCAGGCGCACATTCCTGAGATGGTCTGGAACGACACCTGTGCCAATCCGATCGGTGCCGAGGTACTCGGCTTCGCCAGCACGGACATTTTTTGCAACACCGCGACGCTCACTTTCGCTGGTGTTAGTCAGCCAAATCCATTCCTCGAAGTTGCCGGTGGCGGCGGCGGGTTGAGTAGCTGCACATCAACTACCAACAGCGCCTGCACGGGTAGTTACGCGCAACCGGCCTGGCAGACGGGCGTTGCCGGCGTGCAGAATTTCGGCGCGCGCGCCCTCCCTGACGTGGCCATGATCGCCAACTCCTGGGTAATGTGTTCCTACGACAACACGCCCTGCACTCCGGCCAACTATCAGAACGTTGACACCGTGAGGGGGACTTCCGCCGCCGCCCCGTCGGTGGCGGCCATTATCGCCATCCTCGATCAGGGCATGAGCACAGCAGCATCGCCCGACGGGCGTCAGGGGCTGATCAACCCGAAGCTCTACAGCCTGGCGGCCGTGGAATACGGCTCACCGCAATCCCCGAACGGCACTGCCTCCGCCTGCAGCGCGAGCCTCGGCAGCGGCGTCGGCGCCGGATGCATTTTCTACGACGTGACTGCGGGCAGCAATGCGATGCCCTGCCAGGTCTCGGCCTACAGCGCGGCGGGGAGCCTGCCGGCCAGCGCGTGCATATCGCCTTCCGGCCGGGCGAATGGGATCATGCAGATCAACTCCACGCCGGACTACGTGGCCGCCAGCGGCTTCAATCTGGCGACCGGTCTCGGCAGCATCAACGCCGCGAATCTGGTACTCGCGATCTACCTGCCGGCGCCGAGCGGACTGGTCGCGAGCGCCACGGGACAGACGGTCAATCTGAGCTGGTCCGCGGAGCCTCACGCCACGAGTTTCAATGTCTACCAGGGAACTCAGTCGGGGCAGGAGGGATCCACGCCGGTGCTGGCCGGGACTACCAGCAGCTCGGCCGCAATTCCCGGCCTGCAATACGGCCAGACTTACTATTTCACCGTCGCCGCCGAGTCCGTGATCGGGATGTCGGGGAAATCGAACGAGGCGCACGTCACGATCGTGCCCGCGACGCCTGCTGGCCTGAGCGCCTCCGCCGGCAACGGCTCCGTCAGTCTCACCTGGACGGCCGCTACCGGTGCCAAGACCTACAACGTCTACGTGGGCACCTCACCCGGGGCTGAAGGCGCGGCAGCGCTCAAGAGTGGTATTTCCGGAACCAACGCCACGGTCACGGGATTGACCAACGGTACGACCTACTACTTCACGGTCGCCGGGGTGGATGCCGGCGGCGCTTCGGCACAGTCGGCAGAGGCGCAGGCGACACCGGCGGCCCCGGGCGGCGGCGGTGCACTAGGCTCACTTGAGCTTGCGCTGCTCGCCCTCCTCCTCGCCGAGCGGGCTCTTGCCTGCCGTGCTTCCCGCCCGTGGATGAGCCGCTGCTGAATCGAGTTGCTCGGGCGCCGCCGACAGTGCGGCCGTCGTTCCCACCCGCTGACACAGGCTCTCGATCCACGCCTCGCACAACCCGATCGCCTCGGCAGGACGGAACGCCACCGGCTCGAGGCACCACTCGAGCCACAGGCCGTCGAGCAGCGCGGTAAGCCCGATGGCAGCCAGGCGCAGCTCCACGGACATCGGGCGGGCGCGCCCCGGGTGCGCGGCGCGCGGCGGGCGCGGCAACAGCTCTGCGAGCAGACCTCGCACCAGCCGTACGTAGCCCTGGTAGGTCTCGCGCTGCACGCGCTGGATCAGGCGCGAGTGCCGGTAGAGCCCCCAGAACACCACCCACACCGCGAGCGTATCGGCATCGAGGTTCGGCGGCGAGAACGAGGCTTCGAGGAAGGCACGCATGCGCGCCTGCGGCGAATTGGCGGCGCGCGCTACCGCCGTCTGCATCCCGCCGACCAGCTCACCGTTGAACTGCCGGTAGGCGGCGGCGACCAGCTCGTCCTTGTTGGGAAAGTGATGATTGATGAGACCGACGGAAACACCCGCCTGGGCGCTGATGGTGCGTATGGAAAGCCCCTCATGCCCGTAGCGCTTGAGACACTCGATGGTGGCGTCGATCAGCCCCCGCCGGCGCTGCTCGGGGAGCTGTCGCTCGAAGCGCGGCTTGCGGGCGGCGCGCGCCATCTCACTGCCCGCCAGTCGACGCTGATCCCGCTCGCGATTCCCTGCGCCGCAGCCGCCCGTGGCGAAAGTCGGCGAGGATCTCGCGTGCCGCGTTATGCCCCGGGGCACCGCTCACGCCGCCGCCCGGATGGGTGCCGGCGCCGCACATGTAGAGCCCGCGCAGCGGTCCGCGGTAGTTGCCGTAGCCGAGCATTGGTCGCGCCGAGAATAGCTGATCGAGACTCAGGTTACCGTGAGAGATGTCGCCGCCGATCAGGCCGAACGTCCGCTCGAGGTCGAGCGGACTCATGATCTGACGGCCGAGCACCGCGGCACGGAAGTTCGGGGCGTGTGCGTTGACGGTGTCGATCATGAGGTCGGCCACCGTCTCGCGGTGCGCATCCCAGGACTCGCCATTGGGAAGCACCGGCGCGACGTGCTGGCAGAAAAGACTCGCCACGTGTTGCCCGGGCGGTGCCAACGTGTCATCCAGCGTCGAGGAGATCACCAGCTCTACGATCGGCTGCTGCGACCAGCCGCGCGAGCGCGCATCGAAGTACGCCCGTTCCATGTAGGCGAGCGTCGGGGCGATGATGATGCCGGCGGTGTGATGGTCACCGAGGGTCCTCCCGGGCAGACAGGTGAAATCCGGCAGCTCGCTCAAGGCCACGTTCATGCGGAAGGTACCCGAGCCGCAGCGCCAGTGCCGCATGTGCTCGGTGACCTCGGCCGGCAGCGTGCCGGGGGTAAACATGTTGAGGTACAGAAGCTTCGGGTTGAGGTTGGAGATCACGGCCGCCGCGCGCAGCGTCTCGCCGGACTCGGTCACCACACCCACGGCGCGCTCGCCCTCCACCAGCACCTCGCGCACCGCGGTCGCGACGCGGATCACGACGCCGCGGGCGCGCGCCGCCGCGGCCATCGCCCCGCTGATGGCGCCCATGCCGCCGATGGCGTGACCCCAGGCGCCGCGCTTGCCATTCACTTCGCCGAAGACGTGATGCAGCAGCACGTAGGCCGAGCCCGGCGAATAGGGGCTCGCATAGTTGCCGACGATGCCGTCGAAACCGAACACCGCCTTGATCGGGTCGCTCTCGAACCAGTTGTCGAGGTAATCACCGGCTGACATGGCGAACAGTGCGAGCAGCTCGCGCCGCAGCCTCATGTCGAGCCGCCGCAGCCGCCCGCCGACGCGTGCCGCACGCAGCAGCTCAGGGAGCGCCGCGCGCCAGCTGCCCTCGAGCACGTTCGGTGGCGTCGTGAGGGTGAGGTCGCGCAGCACGTCGGCAACGGCCTCGAGACGCTCGCCGTACGCGGGCAACCGTGCCGCATCGCGTGCCGAGAAGCGCGCCACCTCCGCCTGCGTGCGTCCCTCGCCGGTCAGCAGGTAACGCCCGTCGGCAGTCGGCAGAAAGTTCGCGCAACGCCGCTCGACGATGCGCAGTCCATGCGCGGGCAGATCGAGGTCGCGAATGATCGCCGGATGGAGCAAGGATACCGTGTAGGCGGCCACGGAGTTGCGAAAGCCGGGGTGAAACTCCTCGGTGACGGCCGCACCGCCGACCACCGCGCGCCGCTCGAGCACCGTGACCTTGAGGCCAGCGCGGGCCAGGTACGCCGCGCACACCAGGCCGTTGTGGCCCGCGCCGACGATCAGGGCGTCGCAGCGCTCATCGCTCCCTCGACCCTCAGCCATGACTCCAGCCCGTCGCCGGCGGGTGCGGCAAGGCGCTTTCGGGAATGAGGCTGCGCATGCGGCGGGCGAAGCTGCGCAGGCAGACTTCGCCCTCGCTCAGGGGTCCGCAGATGTAGCTGCTCGAGGCCATGCCGGCCTGCACCCGCTCGATGAGCGCCTTGTCCTCCAGGCTCACGCGCCGATTGATGCGCCAGTTGAGGTAGCGCGCGGCACGCATCTCGCGGCGCGCATCCGGGTACACGTAGGCGATCTCGCGAACTAGCGTCTCGGTGGGTGAGACCGGCAGGAACTGCATGAAATCGACCTGATCGGGGTAGATGTCGAGCGCGACGTTCGGCCACAGCTTGAAGTAGGTCCATAGCCGCTGCCGCTCCGGCGGCAGATGCGGCACCGGCGGCAGGAAGTGCTGGTAGAACCGCTCCGACCAGTTGCTCGAGGGCACCTCGCGCAGCGTCCCCCACATCTTGTCGATCCAGGGGCGCGCCTCGATGCCGTAGCCCTTGCCGAAGAGCCGCGTCAGCCCGGCATGCGCCACGTTGATGTGCAGGCCGTCGGAGAAATTGTCGGCGACGTTCTTCCAGTTCACGGCACGCGGACGCAGCGTCACGCGCCCGAGCGGGACGAGCTCCTCCAGGCGGTAGGCTGCGAGCTCGTGCAGATACGGGGCCGCCATCTCGCGCACGCTCGGCAGTCCCGGCGCAAAGCGCACGAACACAAAACCGAGAAACACCTCGTGCTCGAGCCGCACGAGTCCGTGGCGCGCCGTGTCGAGCCCCTGGAAGGCATCGCGGTTGGGAACGCCGACCAGGCGTCCGTCGAGCGCATAGCTCCAGGCGTGATAGGGACAGGTGATGCGCCGGCCGCAGTGGCCGTGCGGTCCGTCGAGCAGCCGCGCGGCGCGATGCCGGCAGACGTTGTGGAAGGCGCGCACGCCGCCATCCTCGGCGCGTATCACCAGCACCGATTCGCCGAGGAACTCGAAGGTGTGATAGTCACCCGCGCGCGGCACGTCGCTCAGGTGACACACCAGCTGCCAGCTGTTGCGGAAGATCCTCTCCCGCTCGCGCTCGAAGAACTCCCGGTCGTGGTAGATCCACGCGGGCAGGCTCAGCGCCTCGGTTTCGGCAGGCGCAGCGGCTTCGATACGATGCAACAGGGCGGACTTCATGGGACTCCAGGCTGGCGAGCGCGGGGAATTTATCTTGTTGAACGATCGTACAGCAACACACGCGGGCGCCGCAATAGGCGCAGCGGCACGCCCGGTGTGCCTGCCCGATCCGACCCGTTGTGATAAAAGAGCGCTGCGTTCGCGCAGGGTCGCATGCATGGACATTCCGCATTTAGTTCAGGCCTCGCTCGCCCCGGTCTTCCTCCTCTCCGGAGTCGCCGCAACCCTTGGCGTACTCACCAACCGCCTGTCGCGCATCGTCGATCGCGCGCGCATCCTCGAGGGCCAGCTCGAGGGTCATCCGGGACAGGCAGCGCACCTGCACGCCGACCTGCAGGTACTGGCGCGGCGCGCGCACTACATCAACGTAGCGATATCGCTGGCTACCATCGCGGCGCTGCTGGTGGCACTGGTGGTGGTCGCGCTGTTCGCCAACGCATTCTTCGGCTCGGAGCTCGGTCTCGTGATCGCGCTGCTGTTCGTCGGCGCCATGGTGTGCCTGAGCGCCGCGTTCATCGCCTTCTTCATCGAGGTGCGCATCGCCGTGGCGGCGCTGCGTATCGGCATCCGCGGCAGTTAGCCGCGGCCCCCGCTATCTCTGCCGCGAGCCGGCCGGCAGACGGGCAGCGGGCGAATCTGCTACCCTGCGCACCCTTTTTTTGGCCACCACACGGGGGCCACGGCCGACCGTCCCTGCTGACCATGAACCGCCCGATCCGCAACATCGCCATCATCGCGCATGTCGACCACGGCAAGACCACCCTGGTCGACTGCCTGCTCAAGCAATCCGGGACCTTCGCCGCGCACGAGCGCATCGGCGAGCGGATCATGGACTCCAACGAGATCGAGCGCGAGCGTGGCATCACCATCCTCGCCAAGAACTGCGCCATCGAGTACGGCGGCACGCGGATCAACATCGTCGACACGCCTGGACACGCCGATTTCGGCGGCGAGGTCGAGCGCGTGCTGTCGATGGTGGACGGCGTGCTGCTCCTGGTCGATGCGGTCGAGGGGCCCATGCCGCAGACGCGCTTCGTGACGCGCAAGGCGCTCGCGCAAGGGCTTAAGGCCATCGTGGTGGTCAACAAGATCGACCGGCCGGGCAGCCGGCCGGCGTGGGTGATCGACCAGACCTTCGACCTGTTCGACAAGCTCGGTGCGAGTGACGCGCAACTGGATTTCCCGGTGATCTACGCCTCGGCGCTGCAGGGCTGGGCGAGCACCGACTACACCGAGCGCCGTCCGGACATGGCGGCGCTGTTCGAGGCGATCCTCACGTACGTGCCGCCGCCGGCGGCGCAGGCCGGGCTGCCGCTGCAATTGCAGATCTCGACGCTCGACTACAACTCCTATGTCGGGCGCATCGGCATCGGCCGCATTCGCCGCGGCAGCGTGCACCCCGGTGAGAGCGTGGCCCTGCGCTACGGCAGCGAGGATCGCGGCGTAGCGAAGATCGGTCAGGTGCTCGCCTTCACGGGTCTCGAGCGCCGTCCGGTCGAGGAAGCGAGCGCCGGTGACATCGTCGCCGTCACCGGCATAGAGGCGGTCAACATCGGGCTCACGGTCTGTGACGTGCAGTACCCTGAGGGTCTACCGCCGATCGCCGTGGACGAGCCGACGCTCGCCATGAACTTCCAGGTGAACACCTCGCCGCTCGCCGGGCGCGAAGGCCGCTTCGTCACCAGCCGACAGCTGCGCGAGCGGCTGTACCGTGAGCTGCAGAGCAACGTGGCGCTGCGCGTGGAGGACACCGACGAGACCGACGTGCTGCGGGTCTGCGGCCGCGGCGAGCTGCATCTGACGATCCTCATCGAGAACCTGCGCCGCGAGGGCTACGAGCTGGCGGTGTCGCGCCCGCAGGTACTCACCAGGAGTGTAAACGGCGAGTTGCACGAGCCGTACGAAGCGCTCACCGTGGACGTCGAGGAGGCACATCAGGGCGCGGTCATGGAGGCACTCGGCGGCCGCCGTGCGGAGCTCGCCGACATGAGTTCCGACGGCCAGGGACGTGTGCGACTCGAGTACCGTGTGCCGGCGCGCGGCCTGATCGGTTTTCAGGGCGAGTTCCTCACCCTCACGCGCGGCACGGGCCTCATGAGCCACATCTTCGACGGCTTCGCGCCGGTGAGTGGCGAGATCCCCGACCGCCATAACGGCGTGCTGGTGAGCAACGAGAACGGGGAGGCGGTCGCCTACGCGCTCTTCAACCTGCAGGAGCGCGGCCGCCTGTTCGTCGGTCCCGGCGAGAAGCTCTACGAGGGGATGATCATCGGCATCCACAGCCGCGCGAACGATCTGGTGGTAAACCCCATCAAGACCAAGAAGCTCACCAACATCCGCGCCGCCGGCAAGGACGATGCGATCCTGCTGACGCCGCCCATCGAGCTGACGCTCGAGTACGCGGTCGAGTTCATTGCCGACGACGAGCTGGTCGAGGTCACACCCGCGTCGATTCGCCTTCGCAAGCGGATACTGAAGGAGCAGGAGCGCAAGCGCGCCGCGCGCGCCGACGCAGTCGCGACGGCTTAGCTGGCGCGGCGCCCGTGGCCCCGGCAGCTAGACTTCCTGTGACCCCGGGATACCGATAAAGCTCAGGAATTCGCCGCGCGTGCGGGCATCGCTGCGAAACGTGCCGGTCATGCGGCTCGTGATCATCGACACCCCGCGCTTGTGCACGCCGCGGGTGGTCATGCACTGGTGCACCGCGTCCACCACCACGCCGACGCCGCGCGGCTTCAGTACCTCGGTCACGCAGTCGGCGATCTGCGCGGTGAGCTTCTCCTGCACCTGGAAACGCCGTGCGTAACCGTCGACCACCCGTGCCAGCTTGCTGATGCCGACCACCTTGTCGGCCGGCAGGTAGCCGATGTGCACCCGTCCGATGATGGGCGCCATGTGGTGCTCGCAATGCGACTCGAACGAGATGTCACGCAACACGATCATCTCGTCGTAACCGCCGACCTCCTCGAAGGTGCGCCGCAGGTAGGCGGCCGGATCGATGTCGTAGCCCGAGAACCAGTCACGGTACGCCTCGAGCACGCGCTGCGGTGTGTCCCGCAGCCCCTCGCGCTGCGGGTCGTCGCCCGCCCAGCGCAGCAGCGTGCGGACCGCGTCCTCCGCCGCGCGACGCGAAACCTTCGATCTGCTCGCCATTACGCTCCCCTCGCGCAACGCCAGCGCCGCCGCTGGCTCGGGCAGTGTAGCGTGCGGCAGCGGGCCGCGCGGCCCGAGTGTGCGCCGGGAGTGCCCGGGCCGGCGCGTGGCGGCGCGCCGTCAGGCAAACAAGTGCAGCAGCGCGGTGGTGAGCAGCAGGCTGCAGCCGCCAACGAGCGTCGCGACCGCAAGTCCTGCCGCGAGCGGCCGCCAACCGATGCGCCACATGTCGGTGAAGGAGACCGACAGACCGACGGCAGTCATGCCACAGGTGAGGAACAGGTCCGAGGCGGCGTAACCGGTGTTGACGAGTGCCTGCCATAGCGCTGCGGGGCCATGAAACACAGCATCCCCGGCGGTGCGCATCGCGATGAAGGCGATGAAGCCCAGCACGAAGAACGGCACCAGCGGCGGGCGGGCGACGGATGCGGTGGCGCAGCTCCCATCGGCCTGCTGATGCGCCGCCCTCGCGTGACGCTGTGTCAGCCAGGCGGCGGCGGGAATCAACACGGCAATCGACAGATTGCGCAGCAGCTTCGCGACGCTCGCGGCGGCGAGCGCCGCGGGCGCCGCGGCCTGCTGTGAGTAGATGAGCGCGGCACCGATCACCTGCGAGGTGTCGTGGATGGCGGTACCGAGAAAGATGCCGGCGTGCAGCGGCGAGGCGCCCAGCACGTGTCCCGCGAGGTATGGATAGCACAGCATGGCGATGCAGCCGAACAGCACCACGCAGGTCACGGCGAACGCCGTCTCAGCGTGACGCGCGCGAATGACCGGCGACATCGCCACTACCGCCGTGCAACCGCACACCGCGGTGCCGATCGCGAGCAGCAGCCCGAGCCGCCGCGGCACCTCGAGCAGCCGTGACACGCCGATCCCGGCGCACAGCGCCACCGTGAGACAGCACAGCGCAACGGGCAGCGCGGTGAGTGCAATCGTCGTGGCGCCACCGAGCGTCAGGCGCAGTCCGACCAGCGCAATGCCGATGCGCAACAGGCGGTGCATGGCCCAGTTGAGCCCGCCGCTCGCCCAGGCGGGCACCCCGATGGTGTTGCGCCAGAGCATGCCGAGCACGACCGCGCACATCACGGGACTCAGTGGAAACTTCGGCAGGCCGCCGGCGCCCTGCGCCAGCTCCTGCGCCATGCCGCGGGCGAGCGCTGCGAGCGCAATGGCGATCAGGACACCCGGCGCCGCCTCGCGCAGCGCGGCCAGATGCGCGAGCGACGCCTCCCGCAGCCGCACGGCTACAGGGTGATCCGCTTGTTGCTGGCGATCGGCGGCAGAGCACGCCGCCGGTTGACGACCATGCGGTCGTTCAGTTCGGCGATCGCGCGGCTGCCGGTCCGCTGGAAGAGAAACGGCAGCACGCCGTGCACCAGGCAGGCAATACCGGCGCACACCATGCGCAGGCCGAAGCCGCACGCCCGGGCGAGATGCTCGCCATAACTCTCACCGACCGAGGCCGGGTGCTCGGTGAAGGCACGGCTCAGGTTCATGCCGACATGCTAGCGACGACGGTGGGGTACGCGGTTGCGAAGAACGGGTTGGCGGCGGGAAGTTAAGCAACAAAGTTGCGTCACTGGGCGTAATCGTGGAACATGGTTCCATGGATAAGCTCGATGCCAAAATCCTGGATCTGCTGCAACAAAACGGCGAGCTGACGGCCGCGGAGGTCGCCGAGCGCATCGGGCTCTCCAAGGCGCCCTGCTGGCGGCGCATCCAGAAGCTGCAGCAGGCGGGCATCATCCACCGAACCGTGGCGCTGCTCGATGCGCACGCGCTCAATGTCGGCACCACGGTGTTCGTGACGCTCAAGACCGGTAATCACAGCGAAGCGTGGTTCGAGAGGTTCGTGCGTGCCGTGCGCGAGATTCCCGAGGTGACCGAGATCCACCGCATGAGCGGTGACGTCGACTACCTGATCCGCATCGTCGTCCCCGACATCGACGCTTACGACGTGGTGTACAAGCGTCTCATCTCGGCGGTGGAGTTCCAGGACGTCAGTGCCAGCTTCGTGCTCGAGACGCTCAAGTACTCGACGGCACTGCCGTTGTGCTACGTGAAGCTCGCCTGAGATCGCCGAAGCTGGCCTGCGATTCCCTCAACGGCCGGCGCGCGCCGCGGCCGCCACGGCCTCGCGCGTGTTGTCGGCGATAATCTCCGCGATGCGCGCGCGGATCTCGCTGCGATCGATGTCGAACACGCGCGTCGCGAGCACCGGCTGCTCGCGCGGCTTCTGCGCCAGCTGCTCACCCGAGGTATCGCGCACGTCGACGGTGGCGGTGGTCGACAAGCCGACACGCAACGGGTGCGCCGCGAGCTCGCTGGGCTCGAGCTCCACCCGCACCGGCACGCGCTGCACCACCTTGATCCAGTTGCCGGTCGCATTCTGCGCCGGCAGCAGCGCGAAGGCCGCGCCGGTGCCCATGCCAAGCCCGGCCACCCGGCCGTGGTACTCGACATGCCGCCCGTACAGGTCGCTCATGACTTTGACCGGCTGGCCGATGCGCATGCGATTCAGCTGCACCTCCTTGAAGTTCGCCTCGATCCACAGCCGCCGCAGCGGCACGATCGCCATCAGCGCCGCGCCGGGGGCGATGCGCTCGCCGAGCTGCACACTGCGGCGCGCGACGTAGCCGGTCACCGGGGCGCGCACGCTGGTGCGTACCAGGGCGAGCCACGCCCGCTCCACCTGGGTTGCCGCCGCCTGCACATCGGGGTTGTCGGCGACGCCGGTCTGTCCGACGAGCGCGGTGCTCGCGGCCAGACTCTTCTGCGCGGCGGTGAGCGCATCGCGCGCCGCGGTGAGCGTGTCACGTGCGTGCGCGAGTTCCTCTCCCGACACCGCACCGCTCGCCGCGAGGTTCTTGCGGCGGTCGAAGTCGGACTGTGCTCGTGCCAAATCCGAGCGCCGCTGCCCGACGACCGCCGTGAGCTCGTCGCGGTTGGCAAACACGGTGCGCGTCTGGCGCACGGTGCGCGCGAGCTGCTGCTCGGCATCCTGCAGCGCGATGCGCGCGTCGGTGGCATCGAGTCGCACGAGCTCCTGGCCGGCCTCCACGCGATCGTTCTCGTCGGCGCCGATCGAAACCACCGTGCCGCTCACCTCGGCCATGACGTTGACCAGGTCGCCGGCTACATAGGCATCGTCGGTGCTTTGGTAGTAGCGCGCGTACAGCAGCCACCAGGCGAGCGCGAGGAGCGCGATGACGAGGAGGGCTGTCGTGAGGATCAGCAGCCAGGCGCGGCGACGCTGCTGCAGCTGTCGCGTGACCGGCGCGGGCGCGGTGTCGACGGGGGCGTCCATGGCTGCGGTTTCCTGCCTTTCGCTCGCCCCGGCTCAGCCTGAGGGCCCGGGAGGGTAGCCACCACCGAGTGCCATGACCAGGTCGGCGCTGAACGACAGGCGGCGTGCAATCAGCTCCGCGCGCAGTGCCTCGGCGAGCAGCACCTGGTTCTGGCTCGACAACACGCTCAGGTAGTTGTCGAGGCCGGCGCGATAGCGCTCGGTGGTGAGATCATAGGCGCGCTGCGCGGCATCGAGTGCGGTTACCTGCTCGGCAGTCTCCTTCTCGAGCGCGCGCCAGTTGGCGATGACGTCGGCGACCTGGCGAATGGCATCGAGCAGCGTCTGGTTGTATTGACCGACCGACTGATCGAATTGCGCCTGCTGTCCGTAGAGCGCGCCGGTGAGTTGCCCGCGATTGAAGATCGGCAACGAGAGCGCGGCGCCGGCACCATCGACGCGGTCCGGCGCGTCAAAGAGCTTCGACAGCCCAAGGCTCTGGAATCCGGCGAACGCCGTGAGGTTCACATCGGGGTAAAACTGTGCCTCCGCGGCCTTGATGCCGCGTGAAGCGGATTCGACCCGGGCACGCGCCGCGGCGATATCCGGGCGGCGCCCGAGCAGGTCGGCCGGCAGCACGGTCGGCAGCGTGAGGCTCAGCGGCGCGGCGAGGTGCGGGCGGTTGAGGTCGAGGCCGCGATCGGGACCGGCACCGACCAGGTCCGCCAGCTGGTCACGGGCGAGGTCGATGTTGGCCTGCGCCGCCTCGACGCCGGCACGCGTGAGCGCCACGTTCCCCTCGGACTGTTTGACGCGCGCGCTGTTTTCCAGTCCCGCGGCGACCCGCTCACGTGTCAGGTCGAGGAGCGACTGCTGCTGCTTCAGCTGGTCGTTGGCGACATCGAGCAGCGCATACCAGAGGTCGAGCTGGATGTAGGCGCGCATGACGGCGACTGCAATCGCGAGCCGCGCCGCCGCCTGGTCGGCCTGTGCCGCCGCGACGCCCGCGCGGGCGGCGGCGGCGAGTTGGCGGTAGTGGCCCCACAGGTCGAGGTCGTAGCTGAAATCGAGCGTCACCTGACCCTGATTCCAGTAGTTGCCGCCGTACGGCGGCGGGTACAGGCCGTTCTCGGGAAATCGCTGGCGGCTCACCGCAGCGTCGAGCGTTCCGGTCGGCAGCCGTGCGGCACGCGCGGCAATCGCCTGTCCCTGCGCGGCGCGCAGCCGCGCCTGCGCGATCTCGAGCGAAGGACTGCCGGCGAGCGCCTGCTCGATGAGGGCATCGAGCTGCGGGTCGCCGTAGCCGTGCCACCAGTTGTCCGCAGGCCACGTCGTGGGCTCGACCTGCGTGCCCGTGAGCGTGCGCTGCGCGGCGAGGCCCTGGGACGTGAGCTGCGGCGCCGGCTTCCAGTCGCCGCGGTCGATGCAGCCGGCCAGAACCACGGCCAGAGACGGTGCAACCAGGGCGATGCGGGTGCTCATGCGTTAGCGCCTGCCGGGGAAGGCGGATTGTCCCCCGGCAGCCGTCCGTTAGCGATCATCCGTCCGAGGTAGTCCTTGAGCGCAGCAATTTCGGCGGGGCTGAAGCCGGCGAGGTGCGCCTCGAGCACCCGCGCGGCCACGGCCATGAGTCGCGGCAGTTGTGCGCGCCCGGTCGGCGACACGCGCAGCAACACCACGCGGCGATCGTCGCGGCAGCGCTCGCGGCGCAAGAGCCCGCGCTGCTCGAGCCGATCGACGATGCGCGTCATGGCGCCGGTGTCGTACTGCATGAAGCGGCACAGGTCCGCGGCCGTGCGCGCCGCGCCGTCCGCCAGGTGTTTGAGCACTGCGAACTGCATGCCGGTCAGCCCGAAACGCTCGAGCTCTGCATCGAGCCGCGACAGCAGTGACGCCCGCGCGCGGCCCATGAGATAACCGACGCTCAATACCTCTTCCGAGGGTTGCGGCGCCGGGCGCGCCTCGGCTCTGATCGCGTATCTGCGGTCCATCGGCGCGGCTTGCTATCCTAGTTCAGCCGTCGAAAATATTACTGCCGGTGATATTACTGCCTCGGCAGGCATTTGTCGACTGAGAGGACCCGCTTGGCCAGACATGGCTCGGTCACATCGTGCCCGCGAACGATGCTGTGGCGCGGGGCGGCCGCTGTCGCCGTCCTCGCCCTGCTGCTCGGCGGCTGCGGCAAACACGCGCCGCCGGCGCCGCCCGCCCCACCGCAGGTGGGCGTGGTCATGGCCCACTCGCAGGTCGTGCCCCTCACGCGCGACCTCGTGGGGCGACTCTCGGCGACACGCTCCGCGGACGTGCGGGCGCGCGTCGCCGGCGTGCTGCTGAAGCGGCTGTATACGGAAGGCTCGGACGTCAAGGCCGGGCAAACGCTCTTCCAGATCGACCCGGCGCCGCTGCGCGCGGCGCTCGACGGCGCCGAGGCCTCACTGGCGCAGGCGCAGGCCAACGCCATCAATGCGCACGTCACTGCGCAGCGCACGCGCGACCTGATCACGAGCGGCCTCGTCTCGCGCTCTGACCTCGATAACGCCGAGGCCGCGGAGCGCTCGACCGCTGCGGCCGTGCAGCAGGCGAAAGCGGCCGTGAGCTCGGCACGCATCAACCTGAGCTACGCGACCGTCACCGCGCCGATCGCAGGCCGCGCCGGCCAGCAGGGCGTCACCGAGGGGGCGCTGGTCGGCCAGAGCACCGCGACGCTCCTCACCACGGTCGACCAGATCGATCCCATTTACGTGAACTTCGATCAGCCGGCGATCGACATTGAGCGGCTGCGCCGCGCGCAGCGCAGTGGCAGCGTAACCGTGGCGCGCGAGAACCAGGTGAGCGTGCAGCTGACGCTTCCTGACGGCACGCCGTACGCGCACGCCGGCACGCTCGACTTCACCGACATCAGCGTCGATCCGACGACCGGAGCGGTGGCACTGCGCGGCATCATTCCCAACCCCGAGCATCAGCTGTTGCCGGGAATGTTCGTCGCGGTGCGGCTGATCTCGGGTGCGGTCAATCATGGGTTTCTCGTGCCACAGGCGGCCTTGCAGCGCGATGCCAACGGACCTTACGTGCTGGTCGCCGGCACCGACGACAAGGTCATCCAGAAGCGCGTCGTGACCGAGACGCTGAGCGGTCCGGACTGGGTGGTCACTGCCGGTCTCGCCGACGGCGATCGCATGATCGCCTCCGGCACGCAGAACGCGCGCCCCGGCACGACGGTCGCCGTTGTGCCGTACCAGGTGCCGCAAGAGCTCGGCCAGGGAGCGCCGGGACCGCGACAGGCAGCGGGTGGCACGGGCGCGAGTGCCACGGCGAGCGCCAGCGTTCAGGGGCGGTAAGCGGCATGCCGCAGTTCTTCATCGACCGGCCAGTGTTCGCCTGGGTGCTGGCGATCCTCATCATGCTCGGCGGCGTCATTGCGCTCACCCGGCTGCCCGCGGAAGCCTATCCGGCGATCGCTCCGCCGCAGGTCGCGGTAAGCGCCACCTATCCGGGCGCCAGCGCGGCCACGGTGGAGACGACCGTCACGCAGGTCATCGAGCAACAGCTTAACGGGCTCGACAACCTGCTCTACTTCACTTCGGCGTCGGCCTCCGACGGCTCCTCGAGCATCACCCTCACCTTCGAGAGCGGCACCAACGCCGACATCGCTGCCGTCCAGACCCAGAACCGCGTCTCGCTGGCCCAGCCACGACTGCCTGCCGAGGTCAATCAACAGGGGATTCGCATCGCCAAGGTGGCAGCCGGATTCTTGGGCGGCATCGCGCTGCGCTCTGTACCCGGGGGTCCGAGTGCCGAGCAACTCAACAACATCGTCGCCTCGCGCGTGCTCGATCAGATACAGCGAATCCCCGGAGTGGGCGCCGCAGTACAGTTCGGCTCGGAGTACGCGATGCGCATTTGGCTCGATGCGGATCGGCTCAAGGCCTACAACCTCTCGGCCTCGGCGGTGCTCGCCGCGGTACAGGCGCAGAACGCACAGTTCGCCTCCGGCTCGATCGGTGCCTGGCCGGCGGTGCCCAACCAGGCGACGACCGCGACGGTGACCGCGGAGGGACGCTTCACCTCACCCGAGCAGTTCGAGCAGATTCTGCTGCGCACCGAGCCGAACGGCGCCTCGGTGCGCCTCAAGGACGTGGCACGCGTCTCACTCGGAGCCGCGCAATACGGCTTCGAGACCACCGTCGGCACCACGCCGGTAGCGGCTTTCGGCATCCAGCTCGCGCCCGAGGCCAATGCGCTGGAAGTCGCACGCGCGGTAACCGCGAAGATGAAGGACATGCAGTCGAGCTTCCCCGCCGGCGTCAGCTGGTTCTGGGCATTCGATTCCACGACCTTCATCAAGGTCGCCATCCGCGAGGTGATCGTCACGCTGATCGAGGCCGTGGTGCTCGTGTTTCTCGTGATGCTGGTGTTCTTGCAGAACCTGCGCGCGACGCTCATCCCGACGCTCGTAGTGCCGTCCGCGCTGCTCGGCACGCTGGTCGGCATCTACGCCGTCGGCTTCTCCATCAATCAGCTGTCGCTGTTCGCCATGGTGCTCGCCATCGGCATCGTCGTCGACGACGCCATCGTGGTCGTGGAAGCGGTCGACCGCATCATGCGCGAGGAGCATCTCGAGGCGAAGGCGGCGACGCGCAAGGCCATGCAACAGATCACCAGTGCGATCGTCGCCATCACCTCGGTACTCGCGGCGGTGTTCATCCCGAGCGCGCTGCAGACCGGGACCACCGGGGCGATCTACCGCCAGTTCGCGCTCACCATCGCGCTGTCGATGGGTTTCTCGGCGCTGCTGGCGCTGTCGTTTACGCCGGCACTGTGTGCCTCGCTGCTGCGCCCCGAGCATCTGCACGGCAACGTGGTCTTCAACTGGTTCAACCGCGCCTTCGAGGGCACGCGCGCGGCCTACGTGCGGCGTGTGTTCCAGTCGGTGGCCCACGTGCCGCGCTGGATGGCGGCCTTCGCAGCAATGCTGGCGGTCGGAGTGCTGTTGTTCATGAAGCTGCCGGGAAGCTTCGTGCCCGATGAGGACCAAGGTTACGCCCTGATCGACGTGCAGCTGCCCGCCGGGGCGTCGCTGCCGCGCACCCGCGAGGTCATGCAACACGTCAATTCCATCCTCATGCGCAGCCCCGACGTCGACACCGCCTTTCTCATCGTCGGCTCGAACTTCGTCGGCACCGGAGAGAATGCCGGTCGCGCCTTCATACACCTCAAGCCGTGGGACGCGCGTCCCGACAAGGCGGTGGACTTCATCCGCTGGGCCAACACGACGCTGGCACACGAAATCCACGACGCCCGGGTCTACGTGCTCAACCTGCCCACGGTGCGCGGCCTCGGGTTCTTCGGCGGCTTCGACTTCTTCCTCGAGGATCGCGGCGGCCTCGGGCGCGCCGCGCTCACCGTCGCCCAGGACACGCTGCTGCACAAGGCGGCCGCCGACGAGACTCTCGCCGGGGTTCGTGCCAACCTGCTGCCCCCCTCACCGCAGCTGCAACTCACGGTCGATCGCGTCCAGGCCCAGTCGATGGGGCTGTCGGCGAGCGACGTGTACACGGCGCTGCAGCTCATGCTGGCGCCGGTCTACGCCAATGACTTCATCTACGAGGGGCGGGTGCTGCGGGTGCTGCTGCAGGCGGATGCGCCCTGGCGCATGACACCCGAGGCGCTCGGGCATTTCTACCTCGCGAGCAGCAGCGGCGCCATGATCCCGCTCGCGAACTTCGTGCATGCCGACTGGGTGGTGGGCTCGCCCTCGCTCACGCGTTACAACGGCTACCCGGCGGTCGAGATCACCGGTGGCAACGCCCCCGGGCGCAGCTCCGGGGAGGCCATGCAGGCGATGCAGCGCATCGTCACGCAGGACCTGCCGCACGGAATCGGCAACGACTGGGCGGGGCAGTCACTGCAGGAGATTCTCTCGGGCGCGCAGGCGCCGATGCTGTTCGCACTCTCGATCCTGGTGGTGTACCTGTGCCTCGCCGCGCTTTACGAGAGCTGGAGCGTCCCGGTGGCGGTGCTGATGGCGGTGCCGGTGGGACTCGTCGGCACGGGTGTGGCGGCGCTGCTGCGCGGCCTGCCGAATGACGTGTTCTTCAAGGTGGGCCTCATTACCATCATCGGTCTGTCGGCGAAGAACGCCATCCTCATCGTGGAGTTTGCGGTTACTGCGCAGGCGAACGGCAAGAGCCTGCACGAAGGCGTTCTCGAGGCGGCGCGCCTGCGCTTCCGGCCGATCCTCATGACCTCCTTCGCCTTCATCCTCGGCGTCTTCCCGATGATGGTCTCGACCGGCGCGGGCGCCAATGCACGCCACGCCATCGGCACTGGTGTGGTCGGCGGAATGCTGAGCGCCGCGGTGCTCGGCGTGCTGATGATCCCGGTGTGCTATGTCGCCGTGCGCCGCCTGATGGGCGACAAGCTCGATGAGCCCGGGCGTACGCCCGCGGGCAGCGCCGTGGGCGGCGGCACCGGCGCGCTCGGCCATGCGCAGGAGCGCGAGGAGTAGCGCGCTCGGCGACACCAACAACGGACGGTCCTGGGTCGATTGCGCTCAGGGTGAGGTCGAGTGGGGCGCGAAGGCGCTGAACACGTCCGGCCCGAAGATCTTCAGCCCGGGTTCCGCCGCATAACCGAGGTAGGAGAGTCCGAAGAGCGCTTCCACCGTGCGCAGCAGCGAATAGTGGTTGTAAGGAACCGCCGAGACGGTGCCCGGCTTGACGAAGGGCGATAGCACCACGGCGCCGACGCGCCCGCCGCCCGGGCCGGAGATCCCCGGCCGGTACTTCGCCCCCGGCAGCGGCCGCTCACCGCAGCAGGCGCTCGAGCCCTTCGCGCCGAGGCCGTCCGATTCGTCGAAGGTGATGACCAGCAACCCATCGGCGCGGAAGGCCGGTGAGTCTTCGATGAGCGGCACCCACTTTCTCAGAAAGACATCGATGGCGGTGAGACCGCCGCGGCGGCCGTCGACGCACTCGGCGTCGTGCCCGTCGTTGCACAGGTTCGGTGTGATGAAGGTGTAGTTGGCCGTGCTGGCCGCGCTCTTGAGGTCCGCAGGCAACCGCGCGAGATCAACCACGCGCGCATTGCAGCGCGCCGGATCGTCGATGATCGCGTGGAAATAGACGAACGGGTCGTGCTTCGCCGCGTATTGATCGGAGGGCTCCGCCACCTGCGTGGTCTCGGGCCGCCCGAGCGGTACGTGCCCGCAGGTCGCGGACTCGCGGGTGGGATTGCGGCCCATGTCTTCCATGTAGCCCTTCCAGGTGAGCCCGGCGGCCTCGAGCTGGTCGGCAAGCGACTTCACCGACGGCGGATACACGCAGCCCCTGCCCGGCAGTTGCCCGTGCGCATCGAGCGCGGGTGCGCTGGCGCGAAAATCCGCGAACGTCGGGCAGTCGAGCTGGGTGTCCTCATTGGGCGCCTGGCCGCTGACGAGCGCGACGTAGTTACCGAGGCTCGCGTGGCCGATGGCGTAGTAGTGAGTAAGGAGCGCCCCGCGAGCAGGCAGTGTGTGCGCAAGATACGGCGCCGCCGAGGCGCGCGCGAAACTCACGCCATAGGACTTGTTCTCGAGCAGCAGCACGAACACGTGGCGTACCGGCGGCGGCTCAGCGCGCCCCGGCACGCCACCTGCCGTTCGGGCAAGAGACAGCGCCAGCAAGGCCAGCGCGCAGGCGCCACGCGGTGGGAACACTCACGACTCCGGTGCGGCGCTCACCGCGACAGCGGCGCGTTGCGGCGCGAGCCGCAATGCCCTGGTGAACAGCAGCGCGCAGCCGGCCGTGAGGAGCGCAGCCGTGACGAACGCGGCCCCCGGGAAATACGGCGTTGCTGACGGGCTCGTGAAATGAGCAAACACCTGCGTCATGAGCGGCGGCCCGAGGATGGCACTCAGGCTGTAGAGGCTCGCAACCGCGCCCTGCAGCTCGCCTTGCGCATCGGCGGGGATCTGCTGCGAGGCGAGCGCGTTCATCGACGGATAGGTGAGCGCGAACAGGAAGGTCGTGAGCGAGACCACATACATCACCCAGCCGGCACTCGCGAATGCATAACCGAGATAGGCGAGCAGCGCGCACGCCATGCCGGCGAGCGCGGCGCGTCGCTCGCCACCCATCCACGGAATGAGCACCCGCGTGAAGACGCCCTGCGCAATCGCCATCACCGCGCCGACGAACGCGAGCGAGTAGCCGACCTCGGCACTGGTCCAATGGAACTTGAAGATGGTGTAGAAGGCCCAGGTGCTCGGCAGCACCTGGTGCGCAAGCTGCCAGAGAAACAGCGCGCCCAGCATGAGCAGCACGGCCGGGTGGCGGCGCATCTGCGCGAGCGTACCGAGCGGATTGGCGCGTGACCAGTGAAACGGGCGGCGCGCGGCGCGCGGCAGCGACTCGGGGAGCGCGAAGTAGCCGAGCGTCGCGTTGGCGAGCGCGATGACACCGGCGCTGAAGAAGGGGGCACGCGGTCCGAACGCACCCAACAGGCCGCCGATCGCCGGCCCGACGATGAAACCTACGCCGAAGGCCGCGCCCATGAGACCGAAACTCTGCGCACGGCGCTCCGGTGGAGTGATGTCCGCGACGTAGGCATAGGCCGGCGTGAAGGAGGCGCCCGCGATGCCGGCGATCATCCGGCCGACGAACAGCCAGCCGATAACCGGCGCGAACCCCATGATGAGATAGTCACAGCCGAGGGCGAGCAGCGCGAACAGCAACACCGGGCGGCGCCCGAAGCGGTCGCTCAGGTTGCCGAGCACCGGCGCGCAGAAAAACTGCATCAGCGCATAGACGAACGAGAGCCAGCCGCCGTAGCCGGCCGCGCGATCGACGCTTACGCCGGTGAGCTGCATGATCAGCCGCGGCAAGACCGGCAGGATGATGCCGAAGCCGATCGAGTCGACCAGCACGGCGACGAAGACGAAAGTCAGGGCGGCGTTGCCGGCCTTGCGCGCGCTCATGGGATCCTTGGACGAGGGGCGCGCCATCTTATACGAAGCGCCGTGACGACCGCCGCCGACCGGGCCGTGCTCAGCGCCCGCGCGCGGCGCGCTGCTCGCGCGCGCGCCGCAAGTAGGGCAACTCGGTCTTGTCGTAGTCGCGCAGCTTGCCGCGCCTGCGCAGGTTGTGCCAGAACCAGCGTGCCTCCAGGAGAAACAGCCGATAGCCCCGAAGCAGCACGACCCCGCCCTGCGCGTCCGCGAGATAGTCGAGCAGTGTCGATACCGGCGGGAACCAGCCGGACCGCCGCGACAGGCTCGTCAACAGCTCGGCAACCGCGGGGTGGACACGGCCGTCGCGCACGAAGCCCTTGCCGAAGTGCGTACTGACGATGCACACGCCCCGTTCGTGCTCGAGGCGCGCCTGCCGGGCCGGAGTCATCAGCTCGATGAACTCCTCGACGTTGTCGGCGTAGGCGCTGGGAAAAAAGCCGCGCACGCCGGGGGTGCCCGCGGTCCGGTAAGGCAGTGCCGACGTAACGTTCCACAGGTTCAACTCGTCGTAGGTGAAGCTGCGCACGTAGCGCAGGTGCCGCTCGGCGAGATCGGCCCAATAGTACGGCGAGTCGCTGCGCTGACCCTGCGCAGGCCGCTCGCGCCGGCCGCCGAGCGCGGCGTATGCCCAGCGCCAGAGCCGGAAGCGGAACCGATCGACCCCCCAGTAGAGGTTGTCGCGGTTGAAGCCGTGTGCGGCGTAGGCGGTCGGATAGCGATCGAGATGGCGCCGGTAGACCTCGAGCGCTGCACTGATCTGTGCCCGCTCGCTCGACTCCATGCGCGCGCCGTGAAAGGCGATCTCGAAACCGCGCTCCTGAAGCTGGCGCACGAAGTCAGCATACTCGGGGTCATCGAGCGTGTCCGATCCCTCGTAGTCACTCGGCCCCAGGTAAGGCAGCGACCAGACGGTCTTCGTGGTGCGAAACCCGAGTCGCTCGAGCAGCTCGTAAATCGGGCGGATGTACTCGAGCGTCGAGACGTCGGTGTCATCGAAGATCGAGAAAGCGAACTGTTTGCCGCCGGGAAATGCGGCGGGTGGCCGGCGGGTCATGGGCTGCCGCTCAGAGATGGTCGCCCCAGGCATCGCCACGCGTCACCATCCAGGCGCCGAGATCGGGGCTGAGCCCATGCGCGGCGCCGGGATCGCGTACCAGGAGGTGGATGTTGCCCGGCGCCTGAATGTAACCCGCCCGCAGCAGCGGCCCCTTGAGGGCGCGTCGCGATGCGGTGAGGAGTAACACGTCGTAGTTCGCGGACTTTCCCCAGCGCCGCGCGACAGCGAGCACGCGTGACAGTGCGGCGGGACAGTCCGGATCGAGCACCAGGTCGACGACCGAGCCGATGGCAAGTCCGGCGATCCGCAGATCATCGAGTCGCTGCGGAGGCGCGAGTACGGCGAGGCCGACGAGGTCATCCCCGCGCCACGCCGTCGCGAAGCGGTAGCGGCCGTGCGCGCCGCGCTCGTAGCGCCAGCGCAGATACGCACCCGAGCGCGTGGCGGAGGAGCTCAGGGTCCGCTGCGCGCGGGCCCAGAGGCTGTCCAGCGCCGCCTCGTCCGGCAGTCGCTCGCCGAGCCTGGCGGTGAGCCCGCGCCCCGCAAACGCATGCGGGAGGCGCAGCGCCGTGAGGCCGAGCGTGACCAGGGCGCCGGCCGCGTACGCGCAAGGGGGAATGCGCGCGACCCTCACGGCGAGCGACAGCGCGACCGGCAGACCCTTGAGATGCTCGAGACGCTCGAAGTCGAGCTTGCGCAAGATCCGTCCGGGCCGCAGCGGCGCGACGTAGTCGCGCACCGCACCCAGGTCGCGCATGCCGAGCGCCTCCGACAGTCGTCGCGGCAGGAGCGCCGCCGGCATCGAGGCAACGAGGCCGACCTGCTTCAGCATTTCCTTCAGCAGCAGAAAGCCGATGGGGCTGTTGCGGTACTCCTCGAGGACCCACCAACCCTTGAGCCAGTGGGCCGCGGCGTACTCGCGGCCGTTCCAGAAACGCGTGGGAATGGTCGTGACGTAGCCGACCAGACGGGTACCCATGAAAACGCCGACCGTCGGCGGTGCCTCGCCGGGCGCGAACGGATTCTCCGCGGCCGCACTGCGCAGCATCTCGCGCGCAGTTTCCGCGGTGGCATCTCGGTCCCAGGCGGCTGCCCGGATGAATTCGGCGATCGAGTCCGCGTCTGCTTCACCCAAGCGACGAACTCTGAGGGGCTCAGGCATTTGCTCAGACGCAACCTAACGCTCGTCACCCATCCTAGCACAGCCTCACGACACCACTTGCGCGGGGCCTCGCCTGGTGGCTGTTGGTCGTAAGCCCGGCACGCGGCATTACTCATGCATGACTCACGGGACTGCCGCGAGTCGCGCGGCGGCGCAGCCAGAACACCGGTACGCCGGCGAGAATGATGACGAAGGTGAGACCGGTGTTGCGCGAGTCGGTGACCAGCGCATTGAGCACCATGAAGGCGGAAGCGATCAGGAACACCGCGGGCACCAGCGGATAGCCGAAGGTGTGGTACGGACGCACGAGACCCGGGCAGCGCCGGCGCAGCACGAACACCGCGGCGACGGCGGCCGCATAGAAAGGCCAGATGCCGAGGATGAACTTATCGGCGAGCTGCGCGAAATCGTTTTGCAGAACGTAGATCACGCCGAGCACGCTCGCGAGGCCGATGGCGACTGACGGGGTGTTGAAGCGCGCCGAAACGTGCGCCGCTGCACGAAAGAACAAACCCCGGTCGGCCATCGCAAAGAAGATCCGCGACCCGGTCAGCATCGAGGCGTGCAGGCTGCTGAAGGTCGACACCACCACGGCCGCGGCCACCAGCGCACCGCCCGCGCCGCCGAGCAGGGGAATGCGCTGCGCGACGGTCGCGGCGATGAGCTTCGACTGCGCCATCTGCGCCGGGGCGAGCGCGTACAGGAACCCCACGTTGACCACCAGGTAGACCAGCATCACGCACACGGCCCCGGCGATGAGCGCGAGCGGCAGGTTGCGCTGTGGGTCGCGGATCTCGCCCGCAACGGCCGTGGCATCCGCCCAGCCGTCGTAGGTCCACATGACCGGAATCAGTGCGCTCGCCAACACCCAGGGCCGTACGGACGCTGACCAGGCGGGCGTGAGAGGCGCGGCACGCGCGCCCGTCGCGGTGAACGCGAGCAGGCCGAGCGCCAGCAGCACGCCGTACTTCACCGCGGTCGAGGCGCTCAGCACCTTCGCCGCACGCTGCACGCCCACGTAGTTGATGGTGCCGACGATAAGGATGGCGAGCGCGGCGGTCTGGCGGACCTGGGCGCCGGAGAGCGGCACAAAGTAGCCGAGATACTCGGCGAAGATGGTGGCAATCGCCCCGAGCGCCGCGGCGCGAATGACAATGAGCTCGGTCCAGCCAAAGAGGAACGCGGGCAGCGGGCCGTAGCCCTCGAGGAGGTAGGCAAAAATGCCACCCGAGCGCGGCAGGGCCGCGGCGAGCTCGGCGATGGTAAGGGCACCGCAGAGCGCGATGACGCCGCCCAACACCCAGCACAGCAGCATCGCCCCGGGCGCCTGCAGCTGCGCGGCGACCGCAGCCGGCACGCGGAAGATACCGCTGCCTATCGTGATCCCCACCGAAACGGCGATGGTCTGCAGCAGGCTCACCGAGCGCGGCATGCGCTCGCCCCACTGGTCAGCCACCGGCGAATCTCGCCGCGAGCAGCTCTATCCAGTGACGCACCGGCAAGGGCGTGGCGCTGCGGATATGCGCCAGGCAGCCGATGTTGGCCGTGGCAATGACCTGTGGCTCGCCACTCTCGAGCGCCGCCACCTTGGCGCGCAGCAGTTCGCCCGCGAGCTGCGGCTGCAGGATCGAATAGGTCCCGGCCGAGCCACAGCAGCGGTGTCCGTCCGTGACGGCGGTCAGCGCAAATCCGGCCGCGCTGAGCAGCGGCTCGACCACGCCCTTCACGCGCAGCGCATGCTGCAGCGTACAGGGCGCCTGAAACGCCACGCGCAGCGGCGCTGCCTCGCGCGCCGCGCGCCGACACGCAGCGAGCACATCGCCGACCGCTCCGCTTTGCGCAGCGAGCAGCTGGCTGATATCACGCGCGAGCGCGCTGATGCGGGCGGCACGGGCGGCGTAAGCGGGATCGTCTCCGAGCAGCCGTCCGTAATCGCACACCATGGCGGCACAGGCGCTCGCGGTCACCACCACTGCCTCCGCTCCCGCCTCGACGTGCGGCCAAAGGGCGTCGACGTTGCGGCGCACCTCACGGAGAGCCTCGGCGTGGGCCGCGAGGTGGTGGTTGAGCGCTCCGCAACAGCCGGCGTCCGGCGCAGTGATCGCCGAGATGCCGATTCGATCGAGGACCTGCGCGGCTGCCGGGTTGATGTCCGGGGCCATGGCCGGCTGTACGCAGCCCTCGAGGAGTACCACACGCCGCGCATGACGCAGCGGGGGCCAGACGGGCTTCGGGCCGCGCAACGCCGGCAGCGGCGCACCCGCTGCGGGAACACGCGCCCGGAGCGCGCGCGGCAGCAGGGGACGTACGGCTCGGGCAGTGGCGAGGAGCGCCCGCACGCGCTCGCGGTGCGGCACGAGCTTGCGCAGCAGGTAGCGCTTGAGACGCGCCGCGGGCGCACGCTGCACGCGCTCCTCGGTCAGCACGCGCCCGAGGTCGAGGAGCGTGCCGTACTGCACGCCGGAAGGGCAGGCACTCTCGCAGGCGCGGCAGGTGAGGCAGCGGTCGAGATGCAGCTGCGTGCTCGCCGTCACCGGCGCGCCCTCGAGCAGCTGCTTCATGAGATAGATGCGCCCGCGCGGGCTGTCGAGCTCGTCGCCGAGCAGCTGATAAGTGGGGCAGGCAGGAAGACAGAAGCCGCAATGCACGCAGCTGCGCAGAATCGCATCGGCCTCGCGGCCCTGCGGTGTTGCGCTGATGAAATCGGCGAGCGCGGTCTGCATACCTTCCGATTCCATCAGCCCGAGGCCGGGCGGGAGTCGTGAAGGCGCAATTCTACGCGCAATCGCCCACCGGGCACTCCGGCGCGCCGGGTGTACGCGCAGCGGTTGCGCTGCGTGCGGACGGTCCGACTAGCCGGTGATCACTCTCAGGCGCTGGGTGCGCGAGGCATCGCCCATCTCGTTCACCCGCCGCAGCAACTCGCGTGCGGCATCTGCCTGCAGCGGGCGGCTGAGGAGAAACCCCTGCGCGTCCTGGCAGTCCTGCTCCTGCAGAAAGGTGAGCTGCGGGAAGTTCTCGACCCCTTCGGCGGTCACGTTGATGCGCAGCGAGCGCGACATGGCGATGATCGCGGCCGCGATCGCCCGATCATCACTTCCCTCGGTGATGCTGGTGACGAACGAGCGGTCGATCTTCAGCCGATCTACGGCGAAGTGGCGCAGGCGGCCGAAGCTCGAGTAGCCGGTGCCGAAGTCATCGATGGCCAGCGAGATACCGAGCGCCTTGAGCTGATTGATGGCCTTTTCCGCCCACGCCTCATCGGCCATGACCACCGACTCGGTGATCTCGAGCTCGAGCACCGCCGGTGGCAGACCCGTCTCCTTGAGGATCTCGGCGACTTCATTCGGATATTCGGCGAGGGCGAACTGACGCCCGGAGACGTTGACTGCCATGCGCTGCACCGGCAGACCTTCGGTGCGCCACGCCTGGGCCTGCTGACATGCAGTGCGCAGCGCCCACTTGCCGATAGCGAGGATCAGGCCGGTTTCCTCGGCGACCGGTATGAACTCGACCGGGCTCACCGCGCCGAGCTCGGTGTTCGTCCAGCGCAGCAGCGCCTCGACGCCCGAGACCGAACCGGTGCGTACGTCGAACTGCGGCTGGTACTGCAGCGAGAACTCGTTGCGCTCGAGCGCGCCGCGCAGCTGCTCCTCGATGGTGAAGCGGTGCAGCGCGGTGGCGTTCATGGAGACGTCAAAGTAGGCGAAGGTGCCGGGGCTGCGGCGCTTGGCGAAGTACATGGCAAGATCTGCGTTGCGCAGCAGCGTCTCGGCATCGGTGCCGTCCTGAGGATAGATCGCGATTCCCACGCTCGGGGTGACGACCAGCGAGTTCGACGCGAGCTGCATCGGCTCGCGCAGCGCCAGAATGAGCCGCTCGGCCACTGCGCCGGCATCGACGGTAGTGCGCAAGTTGGGCAGCAGCACCATGAACTCATCACCACCGAGACGCGCGATGTCGCCGACCCGCGTGCTGTTGGAGCCGGCGACCGAGTCGCTGCCGTAGCGCAGCGAGCCGCGCAGCCGGTCGGCGACCACGCAGAGCAGCTCATCACCCACGGCGTGACCGAGCGTGTCGTTGACGCGCTTGAAGTTATCGAGGTCGAGGTAGAGCACCGCCAGGTTGCCGCTCTTCTCTTTGGCCGCCTGCAACGCGCCCACCAGGCGGTTGTGCGACTGCTCACGATTGGGGAGCCCGGTAAGCGTGTCGAAATATGCCAGCCGCACGATGCGCCGCTCGGCACGCCACTTGCTGCCGAGCGCAATACTCATCTGCCGCACCTCGTGCGGATGAAACGGCTTTTGCAGGTAGGAGAGCTTGTCCTCGGGGGGCACAAAGCCGCCGATCTCCCCGGGGTCGGCATCGGAGTAGGCCGTGCAGATGACGATCTCGATCGCCGGGTCGAGCTCGCGGATCTGGGTCGCCGCCCACACGCCGTCGGGGCCGGGCGGCATACGCACGTCGAGGAACACCACGGCGAAGGGCTCGTTGCGCGCCAGGCTCTCCTTCACGGCGGCAACCGCCTGCGTCGCCTGATCGCAGAACACCGGCTCGAAGCTGGTCGCCGCGCGCGCCGCCGCGCGCCGCAGCGCCTCGGCGGGATTCTTGCGGAACAGCCGGCTGCGCAGCTCATGGAAGCCGGTCATCTCGAGATTTACCTCGCTGTCGCACAGCACCTGCCGGTAAGCCTCGCGAATCTCGGGCTCGTCATCGACCACGAGTATGCGAATCGGTGTTGGGGTGCGTTCAGCCATGGCAGGACCTCAGGCAGCTCCGGCGATCGGAGCGGTTTCACGGGCGGCGAGCGGCACCAGCAGGTGCAGCGAGGCACCGCGCCCCGGGCCGTCGCTGGCGGCCCAGATCCGCCCGCCGAGCGCGCCGATGGCGTTGGCGCACCAGTGCAGACCGATCCCGTGGTTGGTTTCCGGCGATTTCGTGGAGAAACCCATCTCGAAAACTCGCTCGAGATTCTGGGCGGGGATGCCGACACCGTCGTCCCGGCACTGCAGGTGCAGCTGTTGCCGCTCCGCGTCGCGCACGATCTCGGCGCTCACGCGCAACGTCCCCTTGTCCTTGCCCGCGTCGCGGATCGCATCCGCCGCGTTGATGATGAGGTTCTGCAGGATGAGGCGCAGCACGGTGCGGGCGACGCGGACCACGCCGAGCCGCCGCAGTGTCTCGTCGCTGTCGATGGTGAGGCGCTGGCGGCACACGTCCGGCACGATCTCGAGCGACTGTGCCAGGAGCTCCGTGAGGCGTACCGGCTCGATGACGTGCTCATTGCGCGTCGCGCGCATCTGCTCGGCGAGTGCGGTCTGGATGACGGTGGTCTGACGGGTGATCACGGCGACGTCCTCGCGCGCCGCACGCACCGTGGCGGCCATTTCGCGGCTGCCAAGGCGCAGGAACTCTTCGAGGTCCGCGCGGCGCTGCGAGTCCGGCGCGCCGTCCTGCAGTTCCGCGACCGCCTGCTCGGCGTCCTCGGCGGGAGCGGTGCGTAGCCGGTCGTAGAGCGTCGCGAGACGCACGGCAATCGGTGTCATCGCGTTGCCGAGGTTGTGCAGCACGCCCCTCGCGAGCTCGGCGAATCCCGCCTCGTAGGACTGGTCGACGAGCCGGGTGCGCGATTCGGCCACGCGCTCCACCATGCGATCGAACTCGCGCGCCAGCACGCCGAATTCGTCCTTGCGCTTGAGATCGAGCCGGTTGGTGAGGTCCCTGTCCTCGCCGAGGGCCACTGCGTGGCTGGTCACGAGCGCCAATGGCCTCAGGATCGCACGGTTCAGTACCACGACCAGGAGCACGAGGACGATCACGGCCGCGGCCAGCAGGCCGCTCGAGGCGTAGGCGACCGCCATGCGGCCCTGCGCGGTGATCCGCCGCGGCACGTCGACCTGCAGACGCATCACCGGCCAGCCATAAAGGTCGTTGAACGTGCGGTAGACGCCGGTGCTGCTATCGGTCTCGAGGAGCCCCTCGGAGGGTGCGCCCGGGACCGGCGCGAGCAGCGCGAGACTCGCCTGCGCCTGTGACCCGATACTCTCCACGACCGCAGGGGTCATGAGCCGGCCAAAGATCACCATGCCGCGGGGCGGGCCGTGGCCATTGCCATCGAGTATCGGCGCCTCTGCCAGCAACAGAGTCCCGCGGTTGCTGTTGAGCAGGCCCCGCGCGCTCGTGACGCGACGCAGATTCGCCCGCCACGGAAAGTCGGACGGCAGCGCCGGGGATGCGGTCAGGTTCAGCCCCAACGGCCGGTCGCTCTGCAGATCGAGGTCTCTCGCCTGAACGACCTCGCCGTCCTCGTCGACGATCACCAGCGCGTTGATGTTCAGCTGGCGCAGCGCCAGGTCGCTGATATTGGCCGTGATGAACGCGGGGTTGTGATCTTGTACGAAGCGGTACGTGTCCGCCCAGTTGCCCCAGTCGGTGGCGGACGTCGCGACCTCGCCCAACGCGCGCTCGAGCGAGTAGTTGATGCGGCGCATGGCGGTCGCCGCGTCGGCGCGCTCGAGCTCGGCGAAACTCGGCATGATCACGAGCTTCTCGACCAGGACCTGCGTGAGCCCGAGGATCAGGAAGATCGCGCCGATCAACGCGATGACTTTGGAGCGGATATGCACAGAATTAAGCTAAATCGAAACATCGGCCTCTTCGTGTCCTGGCCTCTCAAAATCCGCGGCAACGGCGCAGGCCGGGAAGCAGGGAGTGACGGACGTCACAGATCGGGGGCGAGGCGTACAGAGGTGCCCGCGCTCGGGGCCAGGGGGCACCGGGGAGCGACGAATGGTATGGTCCTCGCCGGCATCAGGGCGTGCGGGTAACCCATGACGACATCCAGACGGGCTTTCCTCGGCATGACCACAGCCGGCGCAGCCATCGCCGTGGGGGCGCAGGCGCCGGCGACCAAGGACACGCCGGCGCACGAGGGGCTGCGCTCACTGACCGGTGGCGCCCAGCCGATCAGCGGGGAGGAGCACGGCGCGCGCCTGGCGAAGGTGCAGGGTCTGATGCAGCAGCGCCGGATCGCAGCGCTCCTGGTCGAGTCCGGATCCACGCTGGAATACTTCACCGGTATCCGCTGGCACAGGTCCGAGCGCACCACCGCCGCGCTGATCCCTGCTGCAGGTCAGGTGGTGGTCGTAACGCCGTACTTCGAGGAGCCCTCGATCCGCGAGACGTTACGGGTGGCGGCCGATCTGCGTCCCTGGAAGGAGGACGAGAGCCCTTTTGAGCTCATCGCGGGGGCCCTGCCTCACCGGTCGCGGGCGGCGGGGCCGCTCGCCGTGGAGGCGACGACGCGGTACTTCATCGTCGAGCAGGTCGCACGCGCCGCGACCCCGCGCCCCGACGTCGTGCCCGCAGAGGACCTGGTGCGCGGTTGCCGCATGATCAAGTCCGCGACGGAGCTCGCGCTCATGCAGGCCGCCAACGACGTCACTCTCGCCGCCCTGCGGCACGTGCACGGACATATCGAAGCCGGCATGCGTGGCGCCGACATTCTCGCCCTGATGGTCGCCGCGACTGGGCAGTTAGGCGGCGAGCACGAGTTCTCGCTGGTGCTCCTCAACGAGGCCAGCGCCTACCCGCACGGGTCGCTCAAGCCCCAGGAGGTGCATCCGGGCTCCGTGATCCTCATCGATACGGGCTGCAGCGTGCACGGCTACCAGTCTGACATCTCGCGCAGCTGGGTGTTCGGCGACGCCTCACCCAGACAGCGCGAAGTGTGGAAGACGGTCAAGCGCGGCCAGGAGATCGCCCTCGAGACCGCCAGGCTCGGCGCCGCGGTCGGCGGCATCGACCGCGCCGTGCGCGCCTTCTACGAGGGCAAGGGCTGGAGCAGGGACTATGGGCTCCCCGGCCTGTCGCATCGCACCGGCCATGGCATCGGCATGGACGTGCACGAGCCGCCCTACCTGGTGCGCAATGACACGACGGCGCTGCAGGCCGGCATGTGTTTCTCGGACGAGCCCGGGCTCTACATTCCCGGAGAATTCGGCATCCGCCTCGAGGATTGCTGGCACATGAGCGCGGCGGGCCCGAGGCTCTTCACGCCCCTCGCCAGGGCGATCGACCAGCCGATCTGATCATAGTAGGCGCGCTGCTAGCTCAGCTGCTTGCGCAGCGTCGCTACGTCGATGACGCTCCACTCCTCCACGATGCGCCCGCCGGAGAAGCGGAAGAAGGTCATCCCTTCGATGCCGATCCGGTCACCTTTGCCGGGCATCCCGCCGGCGGCCACAGTGTTGGTTCCAACAACCCGCCAGTGCACCGCCACGAGATCCCGATCCGCCACGGTGCGCTCCACCGTTACCTTGAGATCCGGCATGGCCTCGCGCCAGGACGCGGTGGCCGCGGTGTCCTGCTCGAGGCTGTAGTCGGCGGAAGCGCCGTGCGCTACGAAATTCGGACCATAGATCTCGTGCTGCGCATCGACATGTCCTGCGGCCATATTCTCGAGAAACACTCGCTTCGCGGTACGCACGTTGCCCGCAGCGCCTGCGCGTGCGTCGGCGCTGCACACGACGAGCAGCAATGCGCTCAATACCGTAAGCATTCGCGCCGCAAGGTGTTCGCTCATGAGGGTCCTCCTGTGCCTCGCATGGTCGCGAAGTGGAGCGACGATCGGGAGCGACTGGATCGCAGTTTCAGCTCGCCCGAGGCTCACGCCGCTTTAATCTGCGCCGAGTCGCCGGGTTTCACAGAGGTGCCGGCAGGTCGATCCACCCCGAGGCACGCATTATCATCGGCGCACATGCGATCATGGTGCCAGAGCTGCGCGGCGTTCTTGTTAGTCGGGCCGGCGGCGCACGGTCAGTCGCCACCGGACCAACTGGCCCCGGTATCGCGGACTGAGTTCTGTGTCACGGAGGGCGCCGTCGAAGAGCACGACCGGGCTCTGCTCGTCAGGGTCCCGAAGATGCGTGCCTACGTCAACCGCACAGCCGCCGACGTTGCGCGGCTCACCTTCAGCTATCTCGGGCCCACCGCCGTCGAGTCAGCTCTCGGCTCTGGTGCGAGCCGGCGCCAGTTCGGCATCAAGCTGCGCGCTGCGAATGCCTGCAACCTCATCTACGTCATGTGGCGCATCACCCCGGAGTCGAGTCTCGTGGTGTCGGTCAAGGCCAACCCCGGCCAGGAATCGAGCGCGCAATGCGGGAACCGCGGATACCGCAACCTCAAACCGCGGGCGAGCGTCGCGCTTCCGGCGCTCGAGGCGGGAGCGGCACACCAGTTGCAGGCCCAGATCCACGGCGACGAGCTGCGGGTACAGGTCGACGGGAAAGTCGTCTGGCGGGGAAGTGTCGGGGAGGTCGCGGCTGCGACCAGTGGCCCGGTCGGCATGCGTACCGACAACACGCGGCTCGAATTTACTTTCGCGACCCAGGATTCGGCGTCGGCGCTCGCGGCGCTCCAGCCCTGTCGAACGGGCGCGCCAGCGTCCGACTAACGAGCGGTCAGGGGTGACCCGCCTGTGCGACGGTGGACTGCAGATCCACCGATGAAGGGTCGAGGACGTCCTTGATGTCCTTGCACTCCGGGAGCGTCGCACCTTTGTAGCCGTCGGCGGGGAAGTACTTGAACTGCCACGCGGCGAAGCCCCATACGTCGAGACCGGCCTTGAGGTAGCGGGCGGCTCGATCAGCCGCCTCGCAGTCGTACTGCGAGCGACGCAGGTGTTGCTTGGTTTCGCGCAGCAGCTCGGCGCGGGCCTTGGCCTCCGAGCGTTCCAGCAGCGTCTCCTTGAGACTCACCGCGGTGCCGGAGCGGTGCGTGCGGTGCTGGACCTTGAAGTCGGGGTCGGCGTACGGATCGGCGCCGGCCGGCGGTGTCGCCCGCGCTGAATCCACGTCGGCTGCGGGCTCGACTTCTGCAGCATCGTCGGCAGAGTGCTGCAGCGGGGGTGCCGCTACGGGGGTCGCGGGGTCGAAGGCGTTGACCATGGCTGCACTGCGCGCGGACTTAGCGGCCAGATAGTCGCCGACCGCCCAGGCGCCGAGCGTAATGATAGCGGCGCTCGCTCCCACCAAGGCGCCGTAACGGGTGAAGCCGGCAATGAACGCCGACTCCCGCGAGGCGGTGAGCGTGCGCAGCCGCCGGCGTGTCTCATCGCGTCGCAGCCAGAGGATGAGGTGCCGGATACCGTACAGCACGCCTTCCGCGATGATAAAGCCGAGGGCGGCCCCGATGACGAGTTGAGCCATGCTCATGATTGGATACCGTAGCCGCGGATTCTCTGCCCGGCCGGCATTCTGCGGGTCAGTTTGGCCCGCAAACCGTGAGCGGCATCACGCGGCCGCCGCGCTTTCCGTGCATGTCGCACGCAATGGAGCAGGCATCGGTTGCGACAGCGGTCGGCCTCGGCCGGCTCGCGGGTCCCGCCCGAGTTGCCCCGGGTGGCTGCCACATCAAGGCACCGACCAGCAGCGGCGTTGCCGCTCATCCGCGCGGCTGTCTGCCGGTGGACTCGGTGAGCGCTCAGACGACAGAATGAAGGCGCACTTCGGAGTGGGTTTGGCATGGAGTACATCCGGTTCGGGCAGACCGGCCTCAAGGTGTCGCAGCTTTGCCTCGGCACGATGTCGATGGGCAGCTCTGCCTGGAAGGGGTGGGTGCTCGACGAGAACGACTCGATTCCCATCCTGCAGCGGGCTCTCGACCTCGGTATAACCTTCTTCGACATGGCCGACTGGTATTCCAGCGGCCGTAACGAAGAGGTGGTCGGCCACAACCTGCTCAGGATGAGCGCACGCGAGCGGCTGGTGCTCGCGACCAAAGTCTTCTACCCGATGAGCGACGACCCGAATGATCGCGGCCTGTCGCGCAAGCACATCGCGACTTCGATCGATCGGTCCCTGGCGAGGTTGGGTACGGACTACGTCGACCTGTACGTGATCCATGCCTTCGATGCGAGCACGCCGGTCGAGGAAACCATGGAGGCGCTGCACGACACGGTGCGTGCCGGCAAGGTGCGCTACCTCGGCGCGTCCACCATGTACGCGTGGCAGTTCGTCAAGATGAACCACGTGGCGGCGACGAACGGCTGGACGCCGTTTGTCAACATGCAATGCCAGTACAACCTCCTCTACCGCGAGGAGGAGCGGGAGATGTTCCCCTACTGCCGGGACCAGGGCATCGCGGTCACGACCTTCAGTCCCCTGGCACGCGGCTTCCTCGCGCGCGCCGCCGCGACCGCCCGCACGGCCCACGACGTCTATCAGGAGTACTACGGCGACGACATCGATCGCGAGATCGCACGCCGCGTGCGCGAGATGGCCGCGCGGCGCGGCGTGAGCGCGGCACACGTCGCGCTGGCATGGGTCGCGGGCAACTCCAACCACAACGTTCCAATCGTGGGCGCTGCGAAGCCGGCGCACCTCGATGTCGCCGTCGCGGCGCTTGGGCTCTGTCTCGATGCCGCGGAGCGGGCCTACCTCGAGGCGCCCTACCGGCCGCGCGATGAGATCAACGATCAGAATCCGCTGCGACGTCACCGCGCGCTGCATCCGGGCTGAGCACGACAGTCTTGCGGCTATAACGTGAAGCTCCGGCCTGCGGTTTGCGGCCGTCGGCTAGGCCCTCAGCCAGGTACTGTCCTGCCGGACTTCGATGAGCGTCGGACGATCCGCGGCGAGAGCTTGCAACACGGCTTGCGCCAGGTGGTCGGCGCTCGTGGCGCGGCTGGCATGACAGCCGAGGCTCTGCGCCAGGCGCACGAAGTCCGGACTCCTCGGCTCGACACCGATGCGCGGAATCTGCCGCTCGTCCATCCCGTCGACGATCGCCTTCAGGGCATCGTTGTTCCACACGATAACCGGGAGCGCGAGGCGCTCCTCGGCCGCCGTGGCCAGCTCCGCGACCGTGAACATGATCCCGCCGTCGCCGGCGACGGCGATCACCGGCCGATGCGGCGCGCCGATCTTGGCACCAATAGCCATCGGCAACGCGCAACCCAGGGCACAATAATTACCCGAGTAGTACCAGCAACGCTCCACTTCCATCGGCATCGCAAATGAGCCCGTGTACACAATCTGCGTGGCATCACCCATCACGATTGCGTCCGCAGCGAGAGCTGAACGCAGTGTCTTCCACACGCGCGCGTGCAGCTTTTCGACCTCGGTCATCTTCGCGGTGTTGTGCGCGAGTATGTCCCGCACCCAGTCCTCGCCTCGTGACCTTTGCGCCGTCGGCTTGCGCCTGGCGAGGGCGGACGACAGGGCGAGCATCGCGGCGCGCGCGTCGGCCTGGATGGGCACCGCCGGGCGGTACATCGACGTGAGTTCCCTGGGATCGATGTCGATCCGAATGATGTCCCCCGAAACCTCAAGCCGCGGCAGGAAGTGGTCGCCCCCCGCGACTTCCGAGCCAACGAGCAGCACGACGTCGGCCTGGGTGAGTGACCGCTGGCTCGCCTCCTGCAGGATCGAGCAACCCAGGGACAGAGCGTGGGATGACGGCAGTATCCCCTTGCCGGCATTGGTGCAAAGAACCGGAGCCCCGAGGCGCTCGGCGATGGCGGCGAGCGACTCGCCTGTCCCGACCGCCCCGCCGCCGACGAAAATCAGAGGGCGCCTGGCCTGCGCGAGGCGGTCCGCGGCCTCCTCGATGGCTGCCGGATCGGGCATCGGCAAGGTGGGAGCACGCCGGGTCTCCCAATCGGCCTCAACGGGAAGTGGCAGGACGTCCCGTGGCAGCGACAGGTGCACCGGGCGAGGCCGGCTGGCGCGAAACACCGCATGCGCACGAGCGATCAATTCGGGTAGCTCCGCGGGGTCGCGGACCATGGCGCTGAATGCGGTAATTCCGGCAGTTACCGCAGCCTGGTCATTCAGCTCGTGAATCGCCCCCCAGCCTTTCCCGTGCGTGAGCGTGGCAGAGGCTCCGGATAGCACTAGCATCGGTTGCGAATCGCAGTAAGCCTGCGCGATCCCGGTCGCCGCGTTGGTGACGCCCGGGCCGCCAATGATCGTGCACACGCCGGGCTTGCCGGTCGCGCGTGCGTAGCCGTCAGCCATGAGACTCGCGCCCTGCTCATGGCGACACTGCACGTGTCGCATCCCGGTGCGGGCGATGCCGCGATACAGCTCGAGGGTCATGGTCCCGGCCATGCCGAACACCGTGTCCACCCCGTAGGCCGAGAGCAGCTTCATCACGGCCTCACCGCATGTCATGGCTTTGACCTCGAGCTGCCGCGCCTCAAGCTGTCGCGCTGCTCACGCGAGTCGTCTTTGCGCCGCGGCCGACTGCACCGACGTCAGCAACAGGTCCGCTCTCGGCTGAGCGTCACGGTGCTCGCCGACTTGGGTCCGATCAGAATTTGAAGCCGACGTTGAGTCCCACCACGCGCGGTCTCGTGATGTTCTCCTGCAAGGCAAACTGCGCCGTCGACGTGAACGTGCTCGTGATCACGTTGGTGAGGTTCTGCGCGTAGAGCTCCGCCCACCAGGCGTCCTTCGAAACTCCGAGCGATGCATCGTACTCCGTGTACGCGGGATTCTCGAATCTGAGGTAATTGGTACTGATGCTGCCGCCCGTCGAGAGCGGCGGATTGCTGCCGGATTGCGTGAAGGAATGCGCGGTATGGGTCGCGCCCGCCTGCACGAACGCGTTGTAGGAATACATCGCCCACTGATAGCGCAGGCGCGCATTGAACTGAAACGGCGGGCAATTGGCGCTCGGACTTCCCGGAGGGCCATAGGGATTCGTGACGCTCAGGATCGGTTTTCCGTATTGGCCGGCGCTGGCGGGATTCGAAAGCAGGTCGGAATTGTTCGCGATCAAGTAAGGCGAATTGGTCTGCGTGCTGCTGTTCCAGGCCGCCGCCGCCTCGGCGGTGAGGCCCCGGGTGAGCAGCGCGATGAACGAGGTCTCCAGGCCGCGGATCCGGTAGTCCGGTCCATTGGTGTTGAACCCTACATTGCCCAACACGCCTGGATCGAAGAATGAGACCTGCACGTTGCTCCAATCTTCCTGGTAAACCGCGCCGTTCCACTGCAGGCGGCGGTCGAAGAATTGCGTCTTCCAGCCGATCTCGTTGTTGGTCAGATTGTCGGACTCAAAAGCAAGTGGTGAGCAATACTGGTTTATTCCCTGGGCGTCCGGAATGTAGCAGGCGGCGTTGCGGTTGAAAGCGCCGGGACGGAAGCCCTGCGACCACGTGTAGTAGGCGAGCACGTCCGGTTGGATGTGCCACGTGAGGTTTGCGCGGCTCTTGAAGCCCGTGTACGTGGTGTGCAGGTTCTCGGCGTCGATGTTGGTCGCATACGACGTGCACGGCGGCAGACCCTTTTCGTAGCAGGTGAAGCTGCCGACGACGGCGCCTGTCTCATCGTTGTCGAAATGGTAATAGCGCGTTCCGGCCGTGATGGTGAGTATTTTGGGGACGATATCGAAGTCCAGAGAGGCGAAAAACGCCGTCTGCTCGTAGCCACGCTGGACGTCGTTGAAGAAAGCCACGTTGTCCCCGCGTATGGGGGCCGGGTTGTTCAAAGTCGAGCCCGGCAGCGGCCCGATGTCAGTCAGACACCCGACGGTTACTTCCGCCGTGCACGGGGGCATGGTCTTGTACAGCCAGTTCAGCTGGTCGTAGAGGCGCTGGTCTTCCCAGAAAGCGCCGACGATGCCGCGCAGCCGCCACTCATCGGGGGTGCTGAGTCGAAGTTCCTCACTGTGATGCGTGTTGCGCAGTGTCTCGTTCCAGGTAGTGCTGGGCGAGAAACACGTCGAACTCAGCCCTTGTGCGGGGTTGGGACCATGGCATTGGTAGTAGTCTGCATACAGGCCGCGCGCGTAGTTGGTGTAGTCCTGCACGGTTTCGACGTTGCGCACGAGGTAGGAGCCGGCATACACCAAATGAAACGCTCCGAGCTGGCCGTTGACCGTCCAGGCGGTGTTCTCGAACCTGTCCTTGTTGTAGGAGGGGTTGAACAGCGTGACCGACTGCGGGGGAAGCGGCTGGCCGTCGGAGCTGTACGGCATCTGGTAGAAGACGCCCTCGGCATCGAGATCCTGGTAGGACTGGGCGATGAGCGCGCTCCACGCGTCATTGATTTTCCACAGAGCCGAGACGCGCAGTCCCTGGTAGGTCGCCGGGTTGATCGCGTTGCGCACCAATCCCGCATTGTTGATGGCAGGGCTGCCGGGCGGCACCTGGCAGGGCTGTCCCGGGGGGTTGCTGTTTCTCCCGCAGCCCACCGGATCCTGCGCATAGTAGATGCCAAGGTCGGTGTCTTTGCGCGTGAAGGTGGCTGCCACGTTGTTGATGTAGCCGCCATGCCGGTCGGTGTAGATCACGGCGCGCACCGCCAGGGTGTTGGCGATCAGCGGCAGATTGAGAACCGCCGTGCCGCTGCTGTTCGGGTCGCCGCCCGCAGTCACACCATAACCTCCGGTGGCATTTCCCTCGGTGACGTCGAGCTTCGGCTTGTTGGTGATGTAGCGAATGACGCCGGCCTGAGCTCCCGCACCGAACAGTGTCCCCTGCGGTCCCTCGAGGACTTCGATGCGCTCCAGATCGGCCGCGTAGACATCGAGGTTGCGGCCCGGGAGCTGACCCGACTGATCGTCGAGGTAGATGGCCACATTCGGAAAACCGCTGATCGAGCCACCCGACTGATTCGGCAAGCTGCCGGCGCTTAAGCCCCGCATGAAGATCTGGGACTGGCCCGGTCCCGCGGACGGCGCAGTCACGTTGGGTAAATGCTTGATCAGATCGTCGAAGTTCGTGACATTCAGTTCCTGCAGCGCCTCGCCGCTGAACGCCTGAATGGCGATCGGCACGTCCTGCACGTTTTCGACGCGCCGCTGCGCGGTGACCACGACCTCCTGGATTGCGGCCGCAGATGCGCCGCTTTCGGGCGCCGTTGCCTGGTCGGCAGCCGCCGCCAGGCCAGCGTGGCTCGCGAGAATAGCCGCAACGGCACGCGCGATCTTATGATTCATGGAGTCTCCCCTGCTGCCGCCCGCCCCCTGCGTTGCCGGGCCGCTCATGGTACGAGGAAGTTGCTCGCAGTCGGGAGTTCTAGCCAGTCAGAAATATCATCGAGCCATGCAGAAATGTCATTGAGCATCTCCCCCGCGCGCGTTGCGTCGCAAAGTGCGGCAACGCATACTTTGTTGCTCAGCATTAGCACACTCAAATATTTTCGGTCAATCGTGCCGCACTCCGGCAAGGTGCGTAGACGAGGGCGGGCAGTTTGAGCAGCAACGCGATCGCGACGGCCCGATCGGTGGCCGCGCCGCTGCTACAGCGTTGGTACGTACTCACCGTGATGTGCGCGGTATACGCGCTCAACATCGGCGCCCGCTATGTCGTTACCACGGTATTTGAACCGATCCGACTCGAACTGAAGCTCACCGACGCAGGCGCTGCTTTCCTCACCGGTGTCCCCCTCGCGCTGTTCTACGTGGTGTGCGGAATTCCCATCGCCTGGCTGGCGGACCGCTCCAATCGCCGCAACATCGTGGCAGCGTCTCTCGTCATATGGTCGGGCTTCACGCTGCTGTGTGGCTTGTCCCAGTCCTACTGGCAATTCCTGGTGAGTCGCATCGGCGTGGGCGTCGGCGAGGCGGGCGCGACACCGCCCTCGACTTCGATCGTGTCGGACTGCTTTCCTGCCGAGCGCCGTCCGATGGCGCTGAGCGTATTCGCTCTCGGTGCACCGATCGGCGCCTGGCTCGGCGCGGACCTGGCTGGCGCCGTCGCGCAAGCCCACGGCTGGCGCGCGGCGTTCTTTGCGCTCGGCGTGCCCGGAGTGCTGCTCGGCACGCTCGTTTTCCTCACGATCGGCGAACCGAGGCGCGGACGCCTCGACGCCATTGCCGCGGTCGGCGGGGCCTCGTTCCTCGAGTCGCTCGCGTTTTTGTGGCGTCAGCGGGCCGCGTATCACGTCATCATGGCGAGCGGTGTGTGTTCGCTGTGGGGCTGGGGTCTCGCCTGGTTTACCCCGACCTTTCTGCTGCGCAGCTATGGGCTGAACGTCGCCCAGGCGGGCGCGATCATGGGTCACATCCATCTGGTCGGAGGGATCCTGGCAACGATCGTCGCCGCGTGGTTCATGTCGCGGCCCTTCATGTTCGATCCGCGTCGGGTGCTGTGGACGCTCGGCTGGGTCATCGGTTGCGCCACCGTCCTCTCCATAGTCGCCTACTGGACGCACTCGTTGTGGCTGGCGCGCGCCATGCTCTGGGCCTACGTCCCGGCCATCTACTTCTTCATCGGCCCGTGCATGGCCCTGGTGCTGAATCTGGCGCCGAGCCACATGCGCTCGACCTTCACCGCGTGGTCGGTCCTGGTGGGAAACGTCTTCAATCTGATCGTTGCCGTACAGGGCGTCGGGTTGCTCAGCGACTGGTTTGGCGGGGCGCACGGAGCCGATGCCGCCTCGCTCCGCTTGGCGCTGCTGGTGCTCGCCCCCACGGGGTTCTGGGCAACCTGGCATTTTTTCGTGGCCGCCCGAACGGTGGCACCAGACATGAAGCGCGCCGTCAGCTTCTGCAGCGCGTGAGGGCCGCGCAGCTGATGGCGGGATGAAAGGAGATACCTTGAGAAACCACCTGCTGAGCGTCCTCCTCATAGCGAGCGCTGCCTCGATGGCGAGCACTGCCTCGTACGCGGACGACGTCAAGGTACTGAACGACGATGCGCACTTTGCCGAGGGACCCATCTGGTATCACGGCAAGCTCTATTACGTCGAATACGATCGCAATTCCGTGACCACGTGGGACGGCGCGAAAAACACGCAGTTCTGGTCCAAGCCGGGTTGCGGCCCGTCTGCGGTCATTCCCACGGCCAAGGGGGAGTTCCTGACGACCTGCTATGACAGCGGGACGATCGGCCGGATCTCGGCCGACGGCAAGGATCTTCCCGCCTACACGCACGACAAGGACGGCAATCGGTTCGTCGGCCCCAACGACTTTGCGCCCGACCGGCGCGGGGGTATCTATTTCACCTGCTCGGGCACGGCGCCCGGTCCGGTGATCGATGGCAAGATCTTCTACCTCGCCGCCGACGGAACCATCAGCCAGAAGGCCGCCGACGTTCACAGCGCGAACGGAATCGTGGTTTCGAACGACGGCAAGATCCTGTATGCGATCGAGACCGAGGACCACCGGCTGATCCAGTTCAAGATCGGAGCCGACGGGTCACTGTCGGAGCGCCGGGTGTTTCTCGATCTCGATGAGCTGACGAAACACGTCGGGCACATCTATCCGGATGGGGTGAAGATGGATTCGCAGGGGCACCTCTATATCGGCCAGAATCCGCGTGATGTGCACGCCCCGCTCGCGGGCACCATCTTCGTAGTCGACGCGCAGGGACAGCTGCTGCGCACCCTGAAGCTGCCTTCACCGGGAGTCCCGAATCTGGCGTTGAGCCCCGATGAAAAGACCGTGTACGTCATGGCGCTCGATCAGCTGGATAAGTCGCCTTACCACGGCAAGGTCTACGCGATCGCGAACCGCTGACCCGCGGGGCGCTGCCGCGGATCGCCCCACGGCGCTCAGCCGGCGAGCCAACCGCCGTCGATGACGAGATTCGAGCCCGTGATAAAACTCGCCCGGTCGCTCGCGAGGAACACGGCGGCGTTGGCGACATCCTGCGGACGGCCGAAGCGCGGCCAGGGCGTGCGTTGCCGCTGATGCTCCAACCGCGCCGGGTCCTTCGCCAGCCCGCCCGCACCCGTGACGATCTTGCCGGGCGATATGCAGTTGCACACGATGAGATGCTTTGCGTAATCGACGGCGATCTGTCGCGTGATATAGATCGCTCCCGCTTTACTGACGCCGTAGGGCAAATCGCCGGGTGAGGTCACGATCCCCTGCTGCGAGCCCAGGTTGATCACCCGACCCCGGACCTCTTCGCGCGGCTCCTGGGTAACCATCTGCTGGATAGCACGCTTGCAGCCGTAGAACATGCCCGTCAGGTTGACGCGCATGACCTCCTCCCATTGCGCAGGTTCGGTCTGCAGCAACGCGGTGCCGGAATAGGTCGCCGCGTCGTTGACCATGACGTCGAGCCGACCGTGACGCCCGACCGTGGTGCCGATCAGGGAGTCGACATCGCTCCAGCGCCCGACGTCGGTCTTGTGAAACGACGCCGTGCCGCCGGCGCGGGCGATGATCGCGAGCGTCGGCTCGCCACCTTCTTTGGGTTCCTCGGTGACGTCCGCGACGACGACACTCGCTCCCTCGCTGGCGAAGCTGATGGCGATCGCGCGACCGATGCCCGAGCTCGCTCCGGTGACGACAGCAATCTTTCCCCCGAGTAGACTCGACATTTGCATTCGCTTCCACGCCTGCGCCGCCAGGCTCGAATTATAGAGACACAGAGACTCAAGCACCCGCTCCCGGCGATTATTCCGTGTCCGCCACCGCCCTCCAACCCGATCTCGATCTGGCCGCCTCACTGTTCGAAGCGTTGAGCCGCGCGACGCGCCGCGGCCGCGGCATCGTGCGCGACAGCTACGGCGCCGGAGAGCAGGCCGCACACGACATTGTCCGCGCCGCCGCAAGCACACTCGGGCTCGAGATCTCGATCGACCCGATCGGCAACCTCTTCGTCACGCTCCCGGGACGGGAGCGCAGCGCGCCGCGCATCATCATGGGCTCGCACCTCGACAGCGTGCCGCAGGGCGGCAACTACGACGGCGCAGCCGGAGTGGTGGCGGGCCTTGCCGTGCTGTCGGCGCTGCGCCGTGCGGGGGTCGTGCTGGATTGCGATCTCGCGGGGATGGCGATACGCGCGGAGGAATCCTGCTGGTTCGACGTCGCCTACCTGGGAAGCGGCGGCGCTTTCGGGCTCCTCGATCCCGCCTGCCTTTCGGTAGCGCGCTCCGACAACGGCCAAAGTCTCGAGGCGACCCTGCAACAGCAGGGTTTCGACCCCGAGCCGATCCGCGAACGGCGACGGCTCCTCGATCCGGGGCGGATACGGGCATACCTCGAGCTGCACATCGAGCAGGGCCCGACGCTGGTTGCTCGTGGATTGCCCGCGGCCGTGGTGAGCGGTATCCGCGGATGCAGGCGGTTTCGCCATGCGCGCTGCACGGGCGAGTACGCCCACTCGGGAGCTGTCTCCCGCAGCTATCGCCGCGATGCCGTTGCCGCGACGGTCGCCCTTCTGCACTACATGGAGAGCGTCTGGTTGCGACACGAAGCGGCGGGAGATGATCTGGTGCTCACCTCGGGTGAGCTGTGCACCGACCCGGCCATGCACGGGCCGAGCAAGATCGCTGGTGAGACACGCTTCGTGCTGGATATCCGCGGCCTGTCGGCAGCGACCATGGACGAGGTCGCGGCCGAGGCGCGCGCTGCGGCCGGGCGCATCGGTCCGGCCTACCGCGTGCACATCGATCTTGGCGCGACCAGCGATTCTCCGCCTGCGGTGATGGACGCGCGCCTGCGATCGCAGCTGCTGAGCCTGCTCGACCGTCCCTTCGAGATGGCGAGCGGCGCCGGCCACGATGCCGCCGTCTTCGCGCAGGTCGGAATTCCGAGCGCCATGATCTTTGTGCGCAACGAGAACGGCAGCCACAACGCCGATGAAGCCATGTCGCTGGATGATTTCGCGGTTGGCGCGCGCGCGCTGCTGCAGCTGGTGATGCAGTTTTCGCGGTGACCCGCCGTCTGCAGGAGCATGCCATGACATTGCTGGTGACGGGTGCGGGCGGTTTCGTCATGAGCGTGCTCGGTCGTCACTGGCTGGAGAGCGATGCGGATGCGCGCCTGGTGGTGCTCGACGCTTCACCCCTCGATGCCGCCGCCGAGCGCTACTTCGCCCAGGTCAGGGAGCGGCTTGCCGTCGTGGTCGCCGATGTAACGCAACCTGCGAGCTGGCGGCCGGCGCTCGCCCGGCACGGCGTCACGCATATCGTCCACGGCGCGACCATAACGCCTATATCACGCGGCACCGTAGCCGCGGCGCAGCGCGAGCCCGAAGCGGAAAATCCGGCACGCATCATCGATGTCAATCTGCTGGGTACCGTGGCCGTGCTCGAGTGGGCACGCACGCTGGCTAACCTCAAGCGGTTCATCTACGTCAGCTCGGGTGCCGTGTACAAACATCACGGGCCGGACCGTCCCGGTGAGCCTCTGCCAGAGGACGGCTATGTGATGCCGCGTCGGCTCTACGGCATCTCCAAGCTCGCCTCCGAGCTGATCACGGAGCGCTACGGCGATCTCTTTGGCCTGTCTACTGCATCGGTGCGCCCCTCTTCGGTCTACGGGCCCATGGACCGTGTGACCGCCAGCCGGAATTTCCGTCATGTGCCCAACCGAATCGCCCATATGGCTCTCGAGGGCGTCAAGCGAGTGCGCGTCAACACGCTCGATGCCGTCGGCGACTACATTCACGTTGAGGACGTTGCGCGTGCCATAGTGTCTGTGCTGCATGCGCCGCGCTTGCGCTACAGCGCCTACAACATCGCCTGCGGTGTTACCGCGAGCATCCGCGACATGGTCGCGTGGGCCACTGAGAGAGTGCCCGACTTCGGCGCCGAAGTCGTCACTGCGGAGCACGCCGATATCGTGCAGGACCCGACACTCAGGGACGGCATGTGGGGTGCGTACGATGTTTCGCGCATTTACAGCGAGACCGGCTGGAAGCCGCGGCCGATGCGCGCGGCATTCCACGCCTACATGGACTGGATCGCGGCCGAGCGCGAGTCGAGCCGGCAACGGGAACCGAGATGACTGCGAACCAACACTACCCTCGCGATCTCATCGGCTATGGGTCTCGCCCGCCCGACCCGCGCTGGCCCGGTGAAGCGCGCATCGCGGTCTCGCTGGTGCTCAACTACGAGGAGGGCGCGGAGGCCTGTGTGCTGCATGGAGACGCGCACTCGGAGTCGGTGCTCACCGATCTGGGTGCCGTCGATCCCTTGCCGGGCGCACGCAACCTGAATGTCGAATCGCTGTTCGAGTACGGCAGCCGCGTGGGCTTCTGGGAGATCATGCGAGTGCTGCAGCGCGTGGGCGCGCCGGCCACGGTATTCGCGGTCGGAATGGCCCTGGAACGCAACCCCGAGGTGGCCGCCGAGATAGCAGGGAGCGGCTTCGAGGTCGCCTGTCACGGGCAGCGCTGGATCGACTATCAGTTGGTTCCCGAGGAAGTGGAGCGCGCGCACATGCTGCGCAACATCGAGACCCTCACTCGGCTGATCGGCCGCCGGCCGCTCGGCTGGTACACCGGGCGCCCGAGTCCGAACACGCGGCGTCTGGTCGTGGAGGTTGGCGGCTTCCTCTATGACAGCGATGCCTATAACGACGATCTTCCCTACTGGACGGAGGTCTCGGGACAACGACACCTCATTGTTCCCTACAGCTTCGACACCAATGACAGCCGCCTGCAGCGCGGCGGCGATTTCAGCACCGGTGAGGAGTTCTTCATCCATTGCCGCGATGCGTTTGACTGGCTTTACCGCATGGGAGTCGAAGGACGACCGCGCATGATGAGCATCGGCCTGCACGGTCGGATCATCGGCCGTCCGAGCCGCATCGCTGCACTGGCACGGCTGCTCGAGCACATCCAGCGCCACGAACGCGTCTGGCTGTGCACTCGCGCCGCCATCGCGGAACACTGGCGGGCGCACCACGCGACGAGCTGAGGTGCCTCGCCAACCTCACAGGCTGCGGATCATGCCGCCGTCGACGCGAATGACGCTGCCCGTCATGTAGGAAGAGCGCGCGCTCGCGAGGAAGGTCACCACCGCGGCGAATTCCCCAGGCTCGCCGTAACGGCCCACCGGGATGGTCGCGCGCGAGTGCCCCTGCACCTCCTCGATCGCAATTCCCTCCCGTGCCGCCCGAGCCCGATCGAGCTCCGCGACGCGGTCGGTCGCGATGCGTCCCGGGGCTATGCAGTTCACGGTGATGCCCTCGCTCGCGACCTCGGCCGCCAGCGTCTTGGCCCAACCGACTACCGCGAGGCGCAGCGTATTCGAGATGCCGAGCTGCGCGATCGGCTGAACCACGCCCGAGGAAACGACGGCCATGATCCGGCCAAAACGCCGGGTGCGCATGCCCGGCAGGGCGAGGCGCGTCAGGCGAACGGCACTGAGGAACATCGCCTCGAACTGACTCCGCCAGGTGGCGTCGGCGACGTCGGCGATCGGCCCTGGAGGCGGCCCGCCGGTGTTGACGACCAGGATATCAACCTGGCCCAGAAGGTCCGCGAGGCTCTCGATTGCGGCGGCATCGCTCAAATCACAGACCCGTGCGTCGATGGATCCACGCCCGGGCGGGTGCGAGGCCGCGAGCTCATTCAGGCGCTCGCGGTTGCGCGCGACGGCCACAACCCTCACGCCTTCGGCCGCCAGGGCGAGGGCGATCGCCCTGCCCAAGCCCCGGGAGGCACCCGTTACGAGCGCGCGGTGGTCGTCGATTCCCAAGTCCATCTTCGAGCCATGGTGATTCCGTCTCGCCAGTGTGGCATTTTAGTTCGCGGGACATTCGAAGAGATTCCAGCGTGCGCTGTGCGGCCCGCTGGCGGGCGGCTGAGGTGGCGACGGGTCAGCGTGTCGAGGACGGAAACGAGCCTGGCGCCCCGCCTGATGCGCGGCGCAAGGTGGCGCTGCTCGCCAACTGCCTCCTGAACCAGAACGCCAAGGTCTGCCAGGGCGCCCATTACCCAGGCCAGGTGACTCCCGTAGTCGAGGCGCTGCGCAGCCGCGGATACCTGCTGCAGCAGCTGCCCTGTCCCGAGCTGGCCTTCGCCGGAGTGCGGCGTTGGTGGGCGGTCTATGAGCAGTACGACACCCCGGCCTACCGAGCTCACTGCCGCCGCCTGGCGCAGGCGATTGCGCCGCTCATCGAGCGGTACGTACGCCGTGGCGATGAGGTGATCCTGATCGGGCTCGACGGCAGCCCTTCCACCGGCGTGCGCTTCACTTCCAGCCGGCCCGATTGGGGCGGCCGGCCCAACCGGCCCGAAGATGACTGGGAAGTGGTGCCGCGGCGCGGCATCTGGATCGAGGAGCTGGAGGCTGAGCTGGCGCGCCGTGGCTTGCCGCCGGTGCCGGCGACGGGCTGGGCATTCGACATGGGCCGCTTCGATGAGGCCGGCTCGCGCCGCGACCTGGAGGCGTTCCTGGACGGTCGCGAGATCGGTGCAGGCTCGCGTGACGATGAGTCGGCGGCGCCGTGAGCGGCGACGCGCGCGGCTGGCGCGTTGCGCTGGTACCCGACACACTGATCAATTCGCCGAACCGCATCGACGCAGCGCTGCCGGATGCGCTGCGCGTGTTGGAGACCAGCGGTTACGGGGTGCTGCAGCTGCCGCCACCGGGTGGCCATCGCCTGCTGCTCGCGGTGATCGCCGACCAGGTCGCGGAGTATGCGCATCACGGCTACGCCGTGGTGGCCATCGGAGTGCGCGGAGAGCCGGGCGACGGGCTGCACTGGCGCCACCTCGCAGCTTTGCTGCGACGCCGGGGCGTCGCGCTGCTGCCGCCCCGCCATCTCGTCAACGCAAACGTTGACGCCGCGGCCGAGGAGCAGCGGCTCGCCGCCTTTCTGGCCGGCTACGATCTGCCGGCAGAAGAGCAACGCCACTGGCGTGTGTAGCCATGATTCCGATGGGATGTATGGGTTTTCATGGAGTGTCCGATGGAGCAGAGTGACATCGGCGCCATTCGTGCGCTGCTCGGTTCGAAACCACGACCCGTGGGTTGGGCAGAACGCCGCCAGCGGCTCGATGACGTGGGCTCAGTGTGGCCGGTAGCGCCCGATGTGCTACTCACCCCTGTCGACATCGACGGGATCCCCGGCGAATACTCCACTGCCCCCGGCAGTGACAGCTCCCGTGTGCTCATGTTCTTCCATGGCGGCGGCTACTGTTCGGGTTCGATCCTCAGTCATCGGCGGATGGTGACCGAGGCGGGTCGAGCCAGCGGTGCGCGTACGCTCGCCGTCGGCTATCGCCTGGCGCCCGAGCACCCTTTTCCAGCAGCGTTCGAGGACGCACTGAAAGCGTGGCGCTTTCTGCGACGTGAGGGCCTCGCGGCGGAGCGTATTGCCGTCGGCGGCGACAGCGCAGGCGGCGGACTGTCGCTGGCACTCGCGCTGCGGCTGCGCGAGCTGAAGGAGCAGCTGCCCGCGTGCCTGTGGGTCGTGTCTCCGTGGACCGACCTCACGATGTCCGGTGTAACGCTCGGCACGAAGGACGCCGTCGACCCCCTGATTCACCGGGGCTACCTGGGTGAGCTTGCCGACGCCTACCTCGGCAACGCGGCAGACCCAAATGACCCGCGTGTCTCGCCGCTCTTCGCCAGGCTCGGCGGACTGCCGCCTTTGCTGATCCAGGTCGGCTCCGCCGAGACGCTGCTCGATGATGCGCTACGACTTGCCGCCGCGGCGGGCGCAGCAGATGTCAACGTGACACTCGAGATCTGGCCGCACATGATCCACGCGTGGCCGGTGTGGAACGCGCGTCTCGAGGCGGGCCGGCAAGCACTCGTGAGCGCCGGTAACTTCCTGCGCAGGCATCTCTGAGGGATCATGCCCGATACGTGTGGCTGGGAGATACACGCTTGTCACTAAAATCGTGCGCGCTGATTTGCGTTGCTGCCCTGGCCCTGGGCGCATGTGGAAGCACAACGTTCACCTCGACCTGGAAGGCGCCGGACGCGCACCGGATCGACCCGGCAGGCAAGACCATTGCGGCGTTGGTTATCTCCAGCGATGCGAGACAGCGGCGCTCTGCGGAGGTCTACCTGGCTCACGAACTGACGATCCGCGGTGCGAACGGCGTCGCTGCATACACGCTGATAGGCCTGGAGCATCCGAACGTCGATTACGCCCTCTCCCGTTTCAAAGCCGCCGGCGTCCAGGGGGTCGTGGTCATGCGCATGGTTGGCCACGAGCAGCGGGTCATCGTTGACCCGGGTGGCTTCTCCGGCAGTGCGTACACCACATTCGGGTCGTACTACTCGTCGTATGGCATGGCGATCAGCTATTCCACCGGATCAGTGCAGACCGATACCGTGGTGACAATCGAGACTCTGATCTACTCGCTGACGAAGGATAAGCTCCTGTGGGCCGGCACCAGCCGCACGAGCAACCCCGAAGGCCTGCAAAGCCTGGTAACCGAGGTTGCCGATGCGGTCGCACGCGAAGTAGGTCAAGCTGGGGCGGATTGAGGGGTCGCCGCCAACCGCTGTCAGGCGCTTCCGGTATTGGAGGCGTTGGTAATCAGTTACTTGCGGCGCTCGCCGACCCCAAGCGCGATCGAAGCCCGCCGCCGCACGGCACGCCGGGCTTTGCGAGGCGTATCCGCAGCAACGATCGCCATGCGCAGCGAGCCCTGCGATTCTTGCGAACACGAACACGGGGTGAGCCTGCTTTCTGCGAGACAATTCATCAGGAGCAAAGATGAGCGATGGCGAGAGGGCTCGCATGAAAGCAACGGGCGCAGCGCTTGAAAGCAACCTCGCAGCTGACTCGAGAAACTCCGTCCGCGCACTCATTGATGAGGGCAATGCGCTCGAGGAGCAGGGACGGACCGCTGAGGCGATGGCGCGTTACGATTCTGCCGTCGCGGCGGACCCGCGCTGTGCGAGAGCACACCTAAACCGCGGCAACGTTCTGTTGGCGGCTGCCCAGATCGACGCGGCGCGCAGCGCTTACCAACTCGCGCTAGCGTGCGATCCGCACTACGCGGCCGCCCACTTCAATCTGGGAAACCTCAACTGTCGCGTCGGCGAATACCAGCGCGCCTTGCACGACTACCAGGTTGCCATCGATGTCAAGCCTGACTTTGCCGATGCATTCGTCGCGATGGGTAACGTACTCGACAGGTTGGGGCGCGGTTCCGAAGCAATGGCGAGCTACGAGCGCGCGTTGGTCATCAATCCAGGCTACGCCCAAGTCCATTTCAATCTCGGTGTACTCGCCGCGGCTTCGGGACGCAATGAGCGGGCCGTGGACAGCCTGCGCACGGCAATCGAGCTGCAACCCGACTACGCCGAAGCACACTCCACCCTGGGCAAGGTGCTGATCGGGCTCATGCATCTCGATGCGGCAGAGGCGAGTCTTCGTCGTGCGTTGGCTATTGCGCCCGAATCTGAGGCTACCCTGTACGACCTGGCGATGCTTCTCGTGCTACGCAACAGGTCTCCCGAGGCAGTGCAACTGATCACGGGCAACCTCGAGCGCATGCCGACGTGGACCATGAAAGCGGCCTTCGCCCGTTGTATCGCACGCACGAGATTTCTCGCCGCCGACTCTTTGATCCGCACGGCGCTTGCGGTCGCGATCAGCGAACCCTGGGGAATGCCGTACGAGCTTTGTCGGCCCGCACTCAGCTTGATCATGCTCGAGCCAGGGATTGCGCGCTGCGTTCGCCTCGTCAACGAACGCTGGCCCATACGTGTGCCGAAGACAGAGTTGTTCACTGCCGAGGTGCTCGCCACGCTCGCAGCCGACCCGTTGCTGCATGCGATGCTGGATGCGGCGCCCGTGAGCAGCAGCATTGAGTTCGAGCGCTTCCTGACGGCCGCACGCCGCGCTCTGCTTGAGGCCGCCACGAACCGGCAACCGCCGGACGCTGCCGACAGCGCGGCGCTGCCCTTCTATGCGGCACTCACCCGGCAATGCTTCATCAACGAGTACATTTTTGATTGTGATGAGAGCGAACGAGCCGCAGCGGTCGCTGGTCGCACGCAGCTGCTAGCGCTGTTGGACGACCAGGCGGCAATACCGCCATTGCTGCTGCTCGCCGTAGCCGCATATTTCCCGTTGTACACGCTGCCTGAAGCGGGTCGGCTCCTGGCCGCGAATCAGCAGGGTCCCGTCGACGACGTGCTGCGCCAACAGCTTCGCGAGCCGCTCGAAGAACAGGCGCTGCGTGCCAGCGTCAAATGCCTGACGTCGATCACGCACGGGGTCTCGGAGAAGGTACGCGAACAGTATGAACAGAACCCTTATCCGCGCTGGGTGAAACTGCCGCAGCAACGCGCGCTGCGGCGCTTTAACGACGAGCTGCGGCAGACCTTACCGCTCGCGCGCTTTACCCCAATGCACGACGACAGCCAGCCGGAGGTGCTCATCGCCGGCTGCGGCACCGGATGTCACTCCATTACTACTGCCCAGAGATTCCACGGTGCTCGGGTACTGGCGATAGACCTCAGCTTGAGCAGCATCTGCTATGCCTTACGCAAGACGCAGGAGTTGGGTATCACAAACATCGAGTATGCACAGGCCGACATTCTGAAACTCGGCGACATCACGCGCACGTTTGACGTCATCGGATCCGGTGGCGTTCTGCATCATCTGTCTGACCCCTTCCTCGGGTGGCGAACGTTGCTATCCCGATTGCGGCCCGGGGGCTTCATGCATTTGGGCTTTTACAGCCAGGTCGCGCGCCGGCAGGTGGTCAAGGCGCGCGAGTTCATCGCGGCTCGCGGTTATGCAAGCACCACGGATGACATTCGTCGCTTCCGGCGCGCTCTGGCTTCAGGGGAAGCGGGGCTTGAGGTGCAGTCACTAACCAAGATTCCGGATTTCTATTCGACCAGTGAATGTCGCGACCTGGTCTTTCACGTACAAGAGCATCGGGTAACACTCGAGCAGATCGAGGCGTTTCTTTCTGACTCGGGGCTCAACTTCGTCGGCTTCGAGCTGGATCCGTGTGCGCTGCATCAGTACCGCGCGCGCTTTACCGATGACCCGACCGCAACCAATTTGCGCAACTGGGCGCGCTTCGAGGCCGACAACCCCGATACTTTTTTGGGGATGTACCAATTCTGGATTCAAAAGCCCGTCGATCACTGAAGACCGAGTCACCAGGCGCGTCCCGAGCCGTAGACTACACCTCGCATGTCCCTGCGCACGGTCCTTGTCATCACGTTGGCGGCGCTCGGGCTGTGGCAGGGGTATGACAACTGGCAACTGCGAGCCGTTCATCCACCGGACGGACCCGTAGCTCCGGATGACCCCAAGCAGACGGATGTGGGGGAGGAACCGGTTACAACGCTCGGTCGCTGGCGACTCACACCTCGGGCTCGCTACGACATCACGGCACGAATCCTCAGTCGCGAGGACTATCACTTCGATCTGCTCTCGGATCTCATCCCCGAGGATCTTGCCCTCGGCTGGGGGCCCATGTCGGACAATCGGGTGCTGCGCGCCTTCGAGATCACGCAAGGGGCGCGCTTTTATACCTGGGCACCCAAGCAGGCCCTACCGATTCCACGACAAGCGGTAATCGAGCACAGCGCTAACACACACGTGATTCCGGCCGATGCGGGGGTCCGACGTCAACTCGCGCGTCTGCGGGTCGGTCAGGTTGTTCACTTGACGGGGTTCCTGGTCAACGCCATGCGGGATGATGGCGCGTACATCAACACCTCGATGACGCGCAGCGATAGTGGGCCGGGCTCATGCGAAGTGGTGCTCGTGGAGCAGGTTGAGGCGTGGTGATACTCGCGTCACAGAGCGCAGTCATCGGCATAACACCCGCAGAACTCGCGCGGTAGCATCGCGCGCGATGAACAGGACAATCCGCGACTACATCAAGCGCCGCGTCTACTGGTGTGCGGGTGTCGCAGCCTGCGGGTGGCTCATGTTTCCGCTGGGCGCGGTGCTCGCCAGGAGCCTGCCGCACGGGATACCAGAGGCCGCCCTACCTATCGGCGGAATGATCTTGTTCGGCGGCGCTATCCTGGCCCTGCAAAGAATCGTCAGGTGCCCAAAGTGCAAGGCGCGGCTCGGCCAGACAATCGCGATGCCGCTGGCGTTCAGCTGGGGGTCCGGTCACAAAATCAATTTCTGCCCATATTGCGGCGTAAGCCTCGATCAAGCGCTGCCTCACGCCGCAGCGCCGACGGCTGCTGAGTCCCTGAACCCGATCAAGTAGATCTAAACAGCTCGGCTGACCGGGATATCGATCCGAGCAGCGCCCTCGTCAGCCGCCACTCTCGCCGCCACACCTCGCTCGTTGAGTGCCTGGGCCATCCGCCGGGCTGGCGTAATCACATCTGCCAGGCAGGCTTCGGGCCCGCGCCACGCGTGCCTTGCGGTGGGCCAGGATGGCGTCAAGCTCCTGCTCGATGTCTTTGGCCACCGCCGATACTCCGTCACAGCATGACGCGTAGCTTACATCGAGACCTCTCGAGAACGGCTGTGTCGTCCTTAAGACCGGCTGTGTCGCGCCTCCTTTCGCACGTCGTCGACTCTCAGGTGGCGCACGCCGCTTTCGCTGAGAGAGTCCGGCTCAATCAACATTTCCCTCTCGGCAAGCCGCTGCAACGTCTCTTTGAGTGTCTCGGGACGTCGGGCGCTGCGACGTACATCGATCAGAGTCTTCGTTGCTGCAGGCGCTCCCAGCGTGCCGTCAGCATCGGGTGTCCGATCGGCTCGTTGCTGCATGAGATATGGGATTGAGGAGCTCTCCATGGCCGCTTCGCGTGCGCACGCGACTTCCTGCTCTGCAACAGGCACCACGGCTGCGGATGCGAAGCTCGAGCGCACCTGGGCGGCGACTTGCTTCGCCGAAATCGGATCGCTGAAAAACCCCAGCCGCAGAAAATGGCGGGAGCTCCCCTGCCGGCGACTTTCTGTAGCGTACAGCCTGTATGTCTTGAACGTAGCGAGCGCCGGTACGCGGCTCAGGTCGATCGGTTGCGACGACCACTGCAGCTGTACGGCAAAGGAAACCGGGGCACCCTGAACGACAGCCTCCTTGAGGGCGTGCCGAGTACTCGTGTCTTCGGGACGGAGCAACGCGACCGGCTCGCCATTTCGCGCATCGACCTCGCCCTGAACAGCGCCAACGCGGCGCGTTTCCAGAATTTTCATGACCTGTGTGTCGGTCAACGATTTATCTTCGACGGGCGCGAAGTCCCTACTCGGGGGAACCCCGGGCCCGCAGCCGGCCGGCTGCACCGACACCTCGGAATTCGGTGGTCGTAAAAGCGCGGCCGGTGCGATGGTCGCGATCGCGTCGGGAAAACGGCCCTGTACGGCTTCTACCCATCTCTCGGCATCCGTCAGCGTTTCGAAGTAGCCCATGTGGAGGTACACACTCTCACTGCCGTCGCCCGCACACTCACGACTCGTAAAGAAGGTGAAACGCTTTAGCTGCGGTGATTGCGGCGGTCGAATGGCCACGGGTTCAGCCAATCGGCACAGCGTCAGCATGAAATGACCGGTAGCGGCCTGCACGCGATGCTCCGGCTGGCTGTTCAACCGCCCGGCAGGCTTTTCTAATGGTGATGTCATAGGCCTCTCCCTGAGACGTACGTTCGAACCGCGGCCGGGAGAGCGCGAAATCTAAGGCGGCCGAGCTTGCACGCTCACACCTGGCGGTGGAGTGGCAACCCCGCTGTCTTAGGCGGTCACGCCCTTAGACCGGTAGCTTTGCGTCCCCGCCTTTCGAACGGGTTTGCCCTTAATCGGCGTCGAGCTCGGTCTCAGAGGCGCGTCGCTTGGATCGCATCTGAGACCGTACTGTCGCAAAGCATGGTCGCTTGAGCACGATATGTCTAGTGGCAGGCACCCCGAAGGGCGGTACCGAATCGCCCGAGTCGAGCAGGGGCGCCCTGCTAAGCGGATCCCGCGTACGGGTACCGTGGGTAATGCCCCAGCCAGCTCGCAGACGAAGGGAAGCACCGCCGCATCGATTGCGTCCGCTGGTTCGAGTAAATTAGCGGTAACGACAACACGATCACTCGAGGGTTGCCGTCCCGCCGCGAATGCGCATCGCAGCCGGACGCGCTGCAACATCGCAATGATCGCAAGCCGGTGATCGATCCCCCACGACAACGAACGCGAAGCGGGGAACCGGCGGGCGGACCGGGGGCATCCGCCGAGGAGAACCCAGATGCGCCGAATTCTGTGCGTCGTCTGCCTGTTTTGGGCCGCAAGCCTGCGAGGCGCCGAACCGCCGGCCGATCCCATCCTGAGGATCGATCCGGGGATGCACACGGCCATGATCTTCCACATCGCGACCGACGCGCGGTTGCGGTGGCTCGTCACCGCGGCCCACGACAAGACCGCCCGGGTCTGGGATCTCGCGACCGGACGGCTCCAGACAGTCATCCGTCCTCCGATCGGGCCCAACGAAGAGGGCAAGCTGTACGCGGTCGCCATTTCGCCCGACGGCGCGCTCGTCGCTCTCGGAGGCTGGACACAGTTCAACGAGGGACAGGGTGATCTGGCATTGGAAGGCCAGGCGATACTGATATTCGACCGCGCGAGCGGTCGCATGCTGAAGCGCATCGACGGCGTGCCTGACGTGATCTTCGCGCTGGCGTTCTCACCCGACGGGCACCACTTGGCGGCGACCCTGGCCGGCGACGGCGGACTGCGTCTCTACCGAAGCGACACATGGGCACTGGTCGGGCAGGATGCCGCCTACGGCGACAGCAGCTACAGCATCGACTTCAGCCGCGACGGGCGGCTGGTCACCAGCAGCGACGACGGCTACATCCGGCTGTACCGCCTCGACCGCGCGGGGCTGCACCTGTTGAAGAAGTCGCAGCCGCCGGGCGGCAGTCATCCTTTTGCGGTGCGCTTCTCGCCAAGCGGCGAGTTGATCGCCATCGGCTGCCAGGAGGAGCACACCGTTCACGTCCTCGATGCGACTACGCTGGAGCCGCGCTACTCGCCGGATGCCTCGGGGCACGGTACCGGAGCATTCATCAATGTGGCGTGGTCGACCGATGGCCAGGCTCTATACGCGGCGGGTTACTACCGGCTGCAAGCCGTGCGTCCGATCCGTCGCTGGCCTTCGGCCGGGCACGGTATGCCCACTGATGCGGGTGCTGCGAGCAATGCGATCACGGATCTCATCGCCGTGCCGCGGGGCGACATTGTTTACGCATCCGCGGATCCGGGCTGGGGCGTGCTCGATGCCAGGGGTCAGCGGACGCGGTGGGTCGCCTCGCCGACCGCCGACCTGCGCGACAGTTTCCAGTCGTTTGGCATATCGCGGGATGGCCGCACCGTCAAGTTCGCCTTCGAGGCGTCGGGCAAAGGGCTTGCCAGATTCGACTCGGACAACGGGCTTACCCTCGGAGACGACGCCGCGAATCCGCTCGCGGCGCCACGGACCGAGGCGCCGGATCTCCCGGTCACCGACTGGTTCCGCAAACCATCCGCCAAGCTCGGCGGAAAGCCGCTGGCGCTGGAACCGAACGAGGTGACCCATAGCCTCGCCATCGCGCCGGACGGCAAGCACTTCGCGCTCGGCGCCGACTGGTCCGTATCGCTGTTCGAACGCACCGGCGAAAGGGTCTGGCGGGTTGCCCTGCCTGTGACAGCCTGGGGCGTCGACGTGAGCGGCGACGGCCAGACGGTCGTGGCCGGGCTCGGCGACGGCACGATCCGCTGGTACGACATCCGCGATGGCCACGAGAAGCTGGCGTTCTTCCCCCACGCAGACCGTAAACGCTGGGTCGCCTGGACACCGTCCGGCTACTACCAGGCCTCGCCCGGCGGGGAAGACCTGATCGGCTGGCACCTCAATCACGGGCGTAATGCGAGCGCGGACTTCTTCCCCGCCTCGCGCCTGCGTTCCAAGTTCAATAGACCGGATGTGGTCGCACGCGCTCTCAGCACCGCATCCGAGGCGGAGGCCGTGCGGCTCGCGGACGAGGACAGCGGTCGCAAGTCCGAAGCGACCGTCACCAGCGTGCGAAAGCTGCTGCCACCGGTCGTCGAGATCCTCGCACCCCAGGATGGGGCGTCGGTCGCGGCCGACAGCGTCGCGCTGCGATTTGCCATGCGCTCGCCGTCTGACGCTCCCGTGACGAGCTTGCGCGCGCGCGTTAATGGACAGCCGGTCAGTCTGCCGGACAGTCGCGGCCTCGTCGTGACGGCGGCCGAGGGTGAGCGCGAGATCAAGATTCCGCTGCAGGCGGCGGACAATGAGATCCAGCTGTTTGCCGAGAGCCGCAACGGCGTTTCGACACCCGCCGTCCTGCACGTGACCTCGTCGCGTCCGGCCGCGCCCGCGTCCGATGCGGTCCTGAAGCCTAAGCTGTATGTGCTCGCGGTCGGTGTATCGAAATACCAGAATCCGAATTTCAACCTCGGCCTCGCTTCGAAGGACGCGAACGATTTCGCGAACGTCCTTCGCAAGCAGAAGGGCGCGCTCTACGCCGACGTGCAGATCCGGCTGCTGACTGACGCGGACGCGACCAAGGACAACGTCCTCGACGGACTCGACTGGCTGCAGCACCAGGTAACCCAGCACGACGTGGGCATGATCTTTCTCGCCGGGCACGGGCTTAACGACAACTCCGGCAAGTACTACTTCCTGCCGCACAACGCAGACCCCGACAAGCTGCTGCGCACCGGTGTACCGCAGTCGGAAATCCGCGACGCGCTGAAAGTCCTGCCCGGCAAGGCCGTGTTCTTCATCGATACCTGCCACTCCGGCAACGCGCTCGGCACGGCGAAGAGCCGCGGTCTCGGCGACGACATCAGCGGCGTCGTCAACGACCTGGCCTCGGCCGAGAACGGCGTGGTCGTATTCAGTGCGGCGACCGGGCGGCAGTCCTCACTCGAGGACCCGGCATGGGGCAACGGCGCCTTCACCAAGGCGGTCGTCGAGGGGCTCGAAGGTAAGGCCGACCTGCAGAAAAGCGGCCGTATTACCATCAAGGAACTGGACTACTACGTCGCCGAGCGCGTCAAGCAGCTGACCGATGGCCGGCAGTCACCGGTCAGCATCGCGCCGAACGGCGTGCCCGATTTCCCGATTGCGATCGATGCCAAGTAGCATCTCACGCCCAAGGGGTGTGCGAACTCCTAACCCACGTCTCTGGCAGAAGTGGCGGCATCGAATAGCGGCGAGCATGAACTCGCCTTCGTAGTCGGCGCACCAAAGAAGAGAAGATCTGGCCGGTGAGCTTTATGCACTATGACTCCGGCTTCTTCGACCACGAGACATGCCGGATCGGGAGTGCGGAGAAACCCTTCGCCGCAAAGTGTTACAACCAGACCTCAATGCCGGCGGAACGAAGCGCTTCGGCGATACGCTGCGCAGCCGGCGCATCCTCGGAGGCGTAGCTCAGAAACACAGCGCGCGATGGCTCAGTCACAAGCGGTGTAACCCCGAGAATTTATCGTTCGACCTGAACGCCGAGCGCCCCGGAGCGCCGGCTTATCTTGGTGTCTTGGTGGTTAATCTTACCCGCCGAGCCGCTGCAGTCAGCGCAGGCCAGGAGCGATTAATGCTGGGAGGCCAGCGGAGATGGGTCCCCGGACGCAAGTAGCAGCGCATCCGCTCCCGCCCCAGTCTGCACATCCTGGTGCCATGACCTGACTGAGAACCCCTCGCGCAATGCAAAGCTTCGATCTCGTGGGCCACGATAGTCCAGCTGAGGCACGGTTCTTCGAGCCCGGCCTTAAGCACTAGCTCGACTGACTGGTACCCCAAGGTCCCATTGACCGCCCTATCGATACTCAGCAACTTGCTGCCAGCGTGTCCTGTTAGGCGCGCGGCGTTTTGTGGCTCACCCAGAATGTGCCCTACGCTGAGGAGGTAACCATGAATGCGACGCTGGGAAGCGATGTGGGTAACGACTCCGCGGTGTGCGAGTGCATCATCGAACGTCGCGGAGAGGGCAAGAGCCTGCTGGTCTACATGAGCGAAGCGATGCAGTTGTGCATGTGGACCGCAACCGACCTCAAGGAGAAGGGCAATCCGGTCGGACACCTACTGGTGGCCATCGGCTTGGAGATCTGGACCGCGCGTGTCAAAGGTTCTCGCATGCTGCGCGGGTGGAAAGTCAGGTCCTCGACAGCCGAGGAGACGCCAAACCTACTCGGGAATTTTGTCGAGCTCCACCGCGTCCTCGAACGTGCGCAGGCCCTCACGGGCTGCGAACTTCCAGTGGACCAGCTGGCCGCGGCACTTCAGGTGTGGCTTGACCTTGAGGAAAAGAAGACGTTGCATCAGGCGGCCTGACGCCGC
>DASPWF010000082.1:0-2137 GCA_035621995.1 Steroidobacteraceae bacterium | reverse complement strand
GCTGAGAATCAGTGCACGCCAGTCGGCGCGCTCGTCCGAGTCCATCCAGCAATCCACGATGCGCACCTGGCCGGGTGCTGAGGCGAGCATGAAGTAGCCGCGAGCGCGGCCTGCCCTTTCGAGGACGTGCAGCTCCATCGGAACGATGGGACAGGCGAGTGTATAGCGAAACAGTTCGCCGCTGCGCTCGAGGACGGCCATGCCACGGGCCGGCACCGGCAACACCTGCGCGACCGCGGCGACATCCGCGGCATCGACACGATGCGCCTGCCACTCGCTGCCGACCGCGGAACGCGCGCCGAGCGTCCACAGTACACTGCGCGCAAAGCGCGGCAGCAGCTTCCCTGGAGGCACCCGGCCACTGCGCAGCAAGCGAGTGGGATGCAGCGTGCGAACGTACCCGGTCACCACGCCGGCGTCGCGAAAGCCGATAAGCGGGAGTATCTGCTGCGTCTGCGCGCTGCCGCCGATGGCGAGCAACGCCTGCGCCTGGTGGCCGATGTGCTTCATCAGCGCAACGCCTGCGCCGAGGGCCCGGGGTCGCGCCGCCCAGTCGATCACGTGAATCATGCTGATGCGCTGCGCCGCCCAAGCGCAGCAGTGGGGAATGATCGCGCCGTGCGCAACGGGCACATCTTCGTCGGTGAGGACGAACGAACGCGGCCCGGCCCAATCAGCGCGCGGCTGCCAGTACTTCCAGTTGAGCGCCTGCGGCTCGCTGTTGGGATGCAACCCAGCGGCCTCGAACAACTCGAGAATCGCCGCCGCATCGGCCGCGGTCGTAGGTCGAGCCAAGCGCTTCATCGCCGCCATTGGCTCACTCGATCCCTGTTGACTCATTGGATGATGTTGGATGTTCCGTTTGTGCGCTGCGACATCGATGTTCGAATTCAACTTGTTCGTTGTCGGTGAGCGGAGACATCTTGCACGTTTGCGCGTGAGACGGTCTACTCGCGCGGCTGCAAGGGCAAACCTTCCGCGAGGAGGGGGCGCAAAGCTTCCGGTCTCAGGCCCATAGGTCCGGCTGAGATAGCGGGGTTACCGGTAATACGCACACGCGTGCTGCCGTCATCTCTGAGGGTGTCCGCCGCCTCTTGCATCGTTGCAAACGTCGGGTTTGCAGGGGAGAGTTTTGGTCTCAGAGACGTATCATCCCTTGCGACTGGCGCTGCTCGTGGTTCTCGCGCTGTTGGTCGCAGCGTGCGGCCAGGTCGGCGTCTCGGGTTCGCCTTCCAATCTGAGCTCCGCCAGCCCCGCGGGGGTCGCGGGACTCGGCGGCAGCTCGCCGTCCACGGCGACCGACACGCCGGTCATCTCCGGTACTCCCGCGACGAGCGCCATCGTCGGACAGGCATACAGCTTCACACCGACCGCATCGGACCCGCAGGGTAACGCGCTCACCTTCTCGATTACCAACCTACCGTCGTGGGCGAGTTTCGACAGCACCAGCGGAACTCTGTCCGGCACTCCCACGGCCGACAGTGTCGGGACGTACGGCAACGTCCTCATCAGTGTCAGCAACGGCCAGGCGACGGCATCGCTGCCCGCCTTCGCAATTACGGTTGAGGCGCTACTGACGATCTCCGGCACTCCGGCCACCACGGCCGTGGTCGGCTCCCCTTACGACTTCGTGCCGACGACCAACGCGCCGCCGGGTACCACGCTCACCTTTGCGGTGCAGAACGCACCGTCTTGGGCGACCTTCGACGCCACCACCGGCGAACTGTCGGGCACCCCGACGCAGGCCGGCACCTTCCCCAACATCATGATCAGCGTGAGCGACGGCATCCAGTCCGCCGCGCTCGCGGCATTTACCATCACCGTCTCGAGCCAGGGCTCGACCGGGAGTCCGCCCACGATCGGCGGGCACCCCGCGACCGGCGTGGTCGCCGGCTCGCCGTACAGCTTCACGCCAAGCGCGACCTCGCCGAGCGGCGCGCCGCTCACCTTCAGCGTGCAGAATCCCCCGCCCTGGGCGAACTTCAGCACGGCCAACGGCTCGCTGACCGGCACACCGACGACCGCTCAGGTCGGCACCTACACGAACATCGTGATCAGCGTGACCGACGGCACGCTGTCGGCGTCGCTCGCGCCCTTCTCGATCAAGGTGGTGGCGCCGCTCAGCATCTCGGGGGCG
>DASPWF010000081.1:0-13762 GCA_035621995.1 Steroidobacteraceae bacterium | reverse complement strand
GTCGCCTCGAGCGTCTTCCACACGACACCCAACGTCTCTTCAAAGTATAACGCTCCACTCAGCGTCGTATGATCCAAACCTCCGGCGTTCGTGCGACCGCCACTAACTGCCCACAGGGTGCTGGTGGAGCGGCTTGGACCTCCAGGTCCGTCTGACTTAGTCTTCGGGCCAGCCGCTGCAACAAGAAGGCGTGATGGATGCCGACGAGCAACCGCGGAGACATTTATCGGTACCCGCGCCGGCGAACTCAGTTTCCGGGAGTACTGCTTTCGCTCCTTTGTCTCTTTGGCCTCGCCTGGTGCGGTCCGGCGGTGGGCCTTGCCCCGGCGCCAGAGAGCTCCGCCACCGCTGCAACCACGGAGCCGCCGCCGACTTTGCGCGTGGTGACGATGCCGACTGCCCCCTTCGTGCTGCCGCGCACTGCCACTCCCCAGGGCTTCAGTGTCGATGTCTGGAACGAAGTAGCGCGACGTCTGCATGCCGATTCCAGCTGGCACACGGTCACTGATACTGCCAGCCTCTTGGGCGCGGTTGAGAGCCGCGATGCCGACGTGGCGGTCGGGGCCATCGCGATGACGCCCGAGCGCGAGAAGGTGGTCGATTTCTCGATGCCATATTTCGATTCCGGGTTGCGGATCGCAGTGCGGGCACAAAGTGCCGGCGGATTCGGCAGCACGGTGGGATCCATCCCGTGGATTGCCATCGGGCATCTGCTGCTCGCGGGAATCGTCATCATCTTCGTACTGGCCAACGTGCTGTGCCTGATCGAGCGCCGCGGCCCCGAAGGACTGCCGAAGAACTACCTGCGGGCGCTCGGCGAGTGCCTGTGGCGGACGCTGCTGGTCATCGCGACGCTTTCCGTCGACCGCGAGGCGCCGGCGGCCAAGCGCGTGGCGGTGGTGCTCGTGTGGCTGTTCGGCGTGGTGCTGATTGCGCAGCTGACGGCGACCGTCACTTCCACGCAGACGATCGCGAGAATGCAGTCGACGATCCGTGGCCCGGACGACCTCCCGGGCAAGAGCGTTGCGAGCGTCCCAGGAACCGTGGCGGGGGATTATCTGACGGCACGCGGTTTGCCGTTCACCACCGTAACCTACGGTCCAGACGGGATAAGGATGCTCATCAAGGGGGAGGTCCAGGCGGTGGTGTTCGATGCGCCGACGCTGCAGTACTGGGCGGCCAAGCAGGGCAACGGGCTGGTGGAGGTCGTCGGTCCGCTTTTCCGCCCGCAGAAATACGGCATCGCCGTGGTGCTGGGCAGCCCGTTGCGCAAGCAGATCAACCAGGCGCTGCTCGACATGTACACGGACGGCACGTACGAGAAAATCTACGCGTCATGGTTCGCGGCGTCACATTGACGGACGGAGCGGGCGGCGGACGCAGCCAGCGACCTACGCGGTGACCTTCAGTTCGACTGCCCGTGCCTCGGGACCGAGGGCGGTGACGAAGATGAGGGCGGCTGCGACGACGGCGATGGTCCACGAGAGGACGTACGCGTAGTCGCCGCCGCGCGCTTCGGCGATCCCTGCCTGAAAGGGGGCCATCGCTGCCATCGCCAGGTTGCCGAGCTGATAGGCGAAGCCCGGAAGAATGGCGCGCACCGACGGCGGCGAGAGCTCGTTGAGATGTGCCGGAACGATGCCCCAGGCACCCTGCACCATGAACTGCATGAGAAAGCCGCCGAGGGCGAGTGTGACCATGGTTTGCGAGTGGGCCCACAGCGGAATCATCGGAATGGCGAGCGCCGCCGCCAGGATGATTGCCCGTTTGCGGCCGAGCCGCTCCGAGAGCGCGCCGAAGCAGATGCCGCCCGCGAGCGCACCGAGGTTCATTACCGCGGTGAGTTTTCCGGTGACCTGCGTAGAGTAACCGTGCTGCGCCTGCAAGAAGGTCGGATAGAGATCCTGCGAGCCGTGCGAGAAGGCGTTGAAACACGCCATGAGGAGCACCAGGTAGCAGAGCGTCGGGAAGTAGCCCTTCACCGCGTTCCACAGGGCGGCGGCCGAAGCACGCTGCGGCGCCACACCCGCGACCCAGGCCGGCGATTCCTCCACGCCGAAGCGGATGTACAGCACCAGCAGCGCCGACGCCGAGCTGATGATAAACATGCCGCGCCAGCCGACGTGATCGAACGCGACCCAGAACAAGAGCGACGCCAGAAGGTAGCCGATCACGTAACCTTCCTGCAGCAGACCGGAGAAGAAGCCGCGTCCCCGCGAGGGGAGCGTCTCCAGCGCGAGCGCGGCACCGACCCCCCACTCGCCCCCCATGGCAAAACCAAACAGCGCGCGCAGCGCCAGTAGCGTCGCGAGGTTCGGCGCGAAGGCGGTTACGAGTTGCACCGCCGAATAGCTCAGGACGTTCAGCATCAGGATCGGGCGCCGTCCGTATTTCTCCGCCAGAGTGCCGAACACCAGCGCGCCGAAGGGGCGTGCCGCGAGCGTGAGGAAGATTCCCTCGGCCGCCGCCTTGACGTCGGTGTGGAATTCGCCGCTGATGGCCCGCAGGCAGAAGACGAAGATGAAGAAGTCGAACGCATCGAGCGACCAACCGCCGAGCGCAGCGAAGTAGGCGCGGCGTTGTGTCGGGGTGAGCATCCGAAAGGCACTTAGCACGGGCAGCCCTCGCTTCGATCCGATGCCTAGCGTAGCACCGATGACCGGCGGCCCGGTATCGAGTCGGCGCGGGCATGGTGTCGCAACCAACACGGCATCGCCGCGGGTCCTCCGCGTGCGGCCCGGGCGGGGAAGGGGGCGTCTGTCAGAGGGGTGTGAGTTGTGCGGGCCCCGGCTTTCCTGCCGGGGCCCGCCCACTTGCCGCTGTCCGGCGCTCCGACCGAACCGATCAGGGTTTGAAGTGCGAGTGGGTCAGCATCGACATTCTAGCGACTCGGCTTTGACGGCATGGTTACGGTCCGATGAACACTTCAGGTCGATCCTGACACCGTGCCTTCACAGCGCAGCCGCGCCCGCTCGTAGGCCGGGCGCGAGCGGATGCGTTCGAGGTAGGCGGACAGATTTCCGGCCAGCTCCTGATGCAGAACCCCCTGCCATATGCCAAGCATGGGGCCGACCGAGAGGTCGGCCAGGGCGGGCCGATCGCCCATGAGGAACGTTCTCTCGCCGAGCATGGTTGAAACGAAGCGAACGGCCTCTGCCACACGACCCTCGAGAGCGAGGACTAGCCAGCCGTGCTTCTCGGGCGCGGGTGCGGCAAAACGTGCCATCAGCAACGGATTGAGGCCGGCGCCGAGGGTCGCCTCGCCGAACTCGGTCAACTGCAGCAGCCGTGCCAGCTCTGCGCCCTCGTATCCCGCAAGCAGCGGCGTTGGCCCGTAGCGCTGCGCGAGATAGAACATCATCGCGACGGATTCGTTCATGGCGACGCCGCCATCGTCCTGCAGGAACGGTACGGTGCCGAGCGGATTGAGCTCGCGATAGCTGTCGGGGGTCGGGTAGCCGACCCGCTCGACCTGGTAGGGCAGACCCATCTCCTCGCATTGCCACATCACGCGCTGACCACGCACCCCGCGTGCGAAATTGTGGATCCTGATCACCACGAGCTCCGTTGCCGTCGGCTGATCGGCGAATGCAGTCTAGACTTTCCCGCTCCTCAAGCCCACGTTACATGAGGGCCGCGCACGCCAGACTCGCGGAAAATTTGTCCGCATCGTCGAGCGCGGCCTGCGCCGCAACCCGAGCACGCGTCGCACAACCACGGTCGCCACGCGAGTACGCGGCCTTGCGCCACGCTCATGGCCGCGGTGCGGCTCGGCGAGGACGCGGCGCGCAACGCTAAGCAGCCGCGCGGCGGCGTATCGCTCGAAAGCCGTGCGGGGCGCGCGTCGGGCGTGAACTTGCCCTCGGTGCGGGAGTAAGCTCGATAGCCTACCGAAGGAGACGGCCATGACCGCGAAAGCGATACCGGATGGATACCGCACGGCAACGCCCTACCTCATCGTCAAAGGCGCAGCGGACGCGATCGAGTTCTACCAGCGCGCTTTCGGTGCGACCGAGATGCTGCGCATGGCCGACCCGCAGGGCAGGGTAGGCCACGCCGAGATCAAGATCGGCGACTCGGTGATCATGCTCGCCGATGAGCATCCCGCCATGGGCTACCGGGGGCCGCGCTCGCTCGGGGGATCGAGCGTCAGCATCCTGCTATATCTCGAGGATGTCGACAGTGTGTTCGAGCGCGCCGTCAAGGCCGGCGCCAAGCCGCAGCGCCCGGTGGCGAACCAGTTCTACGGGGATCGCTCGGGGACGCTCGAGGATCCGTTCGGACATGTGTGGACGGTGGCTACGCACGTCGAGGACGTGTCGCCGGAAGAGATGAAACGACGCGCGCAGGCGGCGATGCAGTCGGGCTCCGCTTCCGGAGCCTCCTGAGTCGCCTCACCGGTGGGGGCGGACGAGTGCCGCGGCCGCGGCACGCGCGACTCACCTGCGCAGCCCTCGCGCGCAGCGGCGACGGTGGCCGCACGCGCCGCAAGCGCTGAGCGCTATTGCCTGCGATGGCGCTCCGTCTCATGATGCACAAAAGCCGTTGCAACGCCCTTTGTCGGGGGAGACATCGCCAGTCGGCCGCGATGCCGACGGCACGCCCGCATGGTTTTCAACTCGCTCACGTTCGTCGTGTTCTTTGCATGCGTGCTCGGGTTGCACTCGTTGCCGCTGCCCTGGACGACGAAGAAGATCAATCTGCTTATCGCGAGTTACCTGTTCTATGCGGCGTGGAACCCACCATTCGTCATCCTGCTGTGGGTGTCGACCGTGGTGGACTGGTATGCCGCGCAGGGCCTGGTGAAGGCGCAGCGTCCCACCGCCCGCCACGCCTGGATGCTGCTGTCGGTGGTCGCCAACCTCGGCATGCTCGGCTACTTCAAGTACGGTCAGTTCCTGCTCGATAACTTCAGCGCCCTGATGGCGGCGCTGGGGATTGCTTACCAGCCCGCGCATTACGACATCGTTCTTCCGGTCGGCATCTCCTTCTATACGTTCGCCACCATGGCGTACACGCTCGATGTGTACCTGCGGCGCGCGTTGCCGGCGCAGAACCTGCTCGACTACGCGCTGTTCGTGACCTTTTTCCCCCATCTGGTGGCTGGTCCCATCATGCGCCCGACGGAGCTGGTGCCGCAGTTCGCACAGCCGCGCCGTGCCAGCGCCCAGCAGCTGCGCTTCGGCCTGGCACTGATGACGCTCGGGCTGTTCAACAAGGTGGTGCTCGCCGACAGTTTTCTCGCCAACGCCGCCGAACGCGTGTACGACAGCGACAGGATCCCCGGCACGCTCGATGCGTGGGCGGGGACGCTCGCCTTCAGCGGGCAGATCTTCTGCGACTTCGCCGGCTATTCCACCACCGCCATCGGCGCGGCGCTGTGCCTGGGATTTGCTATGCCGGACAACTTTCGTTTCCCGTACGCCGCGGTGGGATTCTCCGACTTCTGGCGCCGCTGGCACATCACGCTGTCGTCCTGGCTGCGCGACTACCTCTACATCCCGCTCGGCGGCAACCGCCACGGCGCGCGTCGTACCTACCTCGCGCTCATGGGTACCATGCTGCTTGGCGGCCTCTGGCACGGTGCGAACTGGACGTTCGTCGTCTGGGGCGGGCTGCACGGGGTTTACCTGTCGGTGGAGCGGGCGCTACGTGCACGGTTCGCCAACTACCGCCCGGGCCCGCTGGTGTTCGTGCTGCTTGGACTCCTCACCTATACGCTGGTGAACGTCACCTGGGTGTTCTTCCGCGCCAAGACCTTCGGCAAGGCGTGGCTGGTGCTGCGCGGCATGTTCGGCCAGAACGCGGCTGCCAAGCCGATCCTGCCGACCTTCAGCCTGATCTCGGTGGCCGCAATCGTCGGCGCGATGGTGCTGACGCACTGGCTGATGCGCGCCCGCACGCTCGAGTCCGTAGTAGCACGCGCGCCGCCGGTCGCGGTGTGCGCCGTATGGGCGCTGATGGCATTCGCGATAATCATCGTCCAGGGGGCCGGCAGTGCCTTCATCTATTTCCAGTTCTGACGTCGCGCCTGCCGCAGCCGCGGGACCCTATCGCGATGGCACTCCTGCCGGCGCCGAGCCCGGGCGCGGTGCGGATCGCTACGCGCGGCAGACCGCCGCGGATCGGCCGGGGGTGGCGCAACCGGTACCGGTACGGCCGGTGCCGGAGCAGCCGTGGGTCAGAATACTGCTCGGTGTGGCGGTGCTCCTTGCGCTTCTGGTCGGCGGCTGGGAGTGGTACTGGCGAGATTTCGGAGTCAGGCCGAGCATCAGCAACACGTTTGGGCTCTGGGCTATTCAACGCCGCCGCATCGATGCCGGGGAGGGCGATGCGACGGTGCTGGCCGGCGGCTCGCGTCTATACTTCGACGTCCAGCTGCCGGTGTGGGAGCGCCTCGATGGCCGGCGCCCGATCCAGCTGTCCTTCGAGGGCACCTCACCGCTGGTGGCCGTGGAGGATCTTGCTGCCGACCCGAATTTCACCGGCCGTCTCGTCATCGCGGTGGAGCCCGACCTGTTCTTCTCCGGCTACGAGGCTCGCGCCGGAGCCGCGCGCTACGCCAAGAAAGAGTCGCCTTCGCAACGCATCGGTCAGTGGCTGTCGATGCACCTTATCGAGCCGTTCTTCGCTTTCGACGACCCCGACTACGCGCTGCAGACCGTACTCGCACGACAGCCGTGGCCTGAGCGTCCCGGCCGGGATTGGCCCACTCGTGTGCGCAAGCTCGCCGAGACTGAGACCGATCGCAACACGCACCTCTGGCGCAAGGTGAGCGAGGATCCGCGCTACTTGGAGCTCGTGCGTCGCATCTGGGCCGAGGGTTTCCAGCCTTTGGACGATGACCCGCCGCCCGAGGAAGCACGCCGGATCGAAAAAGAGCAGATCGAGCGCATGGCGCGTGCGGTCGCGCGGCTGCGAACGCGCGGCGTGAAGGTGCTGTTCGTGCGCATGCCGAGCGACGGCCCATATCTTGCCTACGAGAATCGCGAGTACCCGCGCAAGCGCAGCTGGGATATGTTGCTCGCAGCTACAAAAGCGCCGGGGATCCACTTCGAGGATTATCCTCAGCTACAGGGCTACTACCTGCCCGAGTGGTCGCACACGACACGCGCCGAGGGCGAGCGCTTCACCGCGGCACTCTACGAGATCATTCAGCATGATTTCTGGGGTCCGGACGCCGCCGCCAGCGTGACGCGCACGACGGGCGCTGCCCGCTGAAGCGGCCGCCGCGCGCGCGGTCACGGGGTGTGCCGGCAACGCCTCATGAGCGGTTCAGGAGGGATTCTTCACCCAGCCACGGGGCTTGTGGTTGAATCCGATCTGCACGTCGACGAGCTTCTTGCCGCAGCGACACCGCAGTCTCGCGATGATGTTGGCGAGCGGCTCATCCCAGCCGCTGCGGCAGTGGCGCGCGAGAAAAGCCGGGGTCATCTCCCGTGAGTGCCGACAGCCCCGGCAGGTGACGACGATAACGTAGTCGCCGAAATGATCGCGCAGCCGCTCGATCGAATTCCACGGGAGCATGGCCCGAGTGTGGACAGGACGCCTCACATTCGTCCACACAGTGCTAGAGTGCCGCGCACACTGTTCATCGTCCAAGTACGTGTGCGGCAAGTACATCCTGGCACAGGCTGCCAAGGCCGAACGGGCCATGGGCATTCAGCGCGGCCGCTGGGAGTATCTACCGAGCTACCGCGTGCTCCCGACCGAGCAGGTTCCGGTGGTCGTCATGAGTGCCGGCGAGCGCGAAGCCGCGCAGATGCGCTGGGGCCTGATTCCCTACTGGGCTTACGGCGTGCCGCTCAAGGCATCGACCATCAACGCTACCGTCGAGCGCATCGAGAGCGCGCCGAGCTACCGCGATGCATGGAGTCGTCGGCAGCGCTGCATTCTCGTCATGGGCGGCTTCTACGAGCCGCACGTCAACGCCGACGGCTCGCGCGATCCTTTCTTCGTCCGGCTCGCAGATCGCGAGGTGTTCGGCGTGGCCGGGCTGTGGGATCGCTCGCGACGTCCCGACGGCTCCTATGTGCTCTCGTGCACGCTCATCACGGTGCCGGCGAATCGTCTCCTCGCCGAGGTGCACAACGCTAAGCAGCGCATGCCGGCGATCCTCGCGGAGGATGACCACGCGAGCTGGCTCGGCGGCACGCTGCCCGAGGCGCGCGCGGCGCTTGCTCCCTATCCCGATGAGCAGATGGTTGCCTGGCGGGTCAGCCGCAGTGTCAACAATCCGCGACAACGGAACGATGCCAGCCTGATCACGCCGCTCTAGATTGCGAGGCGCATCACAGTTCGCCGCTTGTTCGCGCGGGCACGCGTGTCGTTCACTACGCGCTTCGGCGCACACCGCGGTGTGGGCGCTGCGCGTGCACCGTCAGGAGTGTCTATGAAAGCGATACGGTTGGTGGTGTGGTCGGCATTGGCGAGCGCCGCGGCGTTGTCGGCAACGCACGCGCAGAGCGTCAGCGTCAACGCGACCATCACCGGTGAAGTGCTTCCAGGGGTTTACGGCCAGGTCGTGCTCGGCAATCGTCCGCCACCGCCTTTGGTTTATGCGCAACCGACGATCGTCACCCCGGCCCCGGTCGTGGTGGGAGCACCACCCGTCGAGCCCATCTACCTGCACGTGCCACCGGGCCATGCGAAGAATTGGCACAAGTACCGTCACCAGTACCACGCGTGCGACCGCCCCGTCTACTTCGTGAAATCCGCCGAATACGAGCCCGGCTACCGGCCCGATCACCATGATCATGGTCATCACGACGACGATCACGGCGAGCACGATCACGGACATCACGACGACTGAGCAGATGCGCCGCTCACCTTGAGCGGCACGGCAACACGGCCCTCGCGTACCCCGGCCACCGCGTGGTGGCCGGGGCGGCGATGCTCTAGGATACCCGCAGAACAACACGCGGGCTGGGCTCATGGGCCGATATCGACGCCACATCATCGCGCTGGCCGTCGTCGTAGCAATCATCGGCGCGTATGCGGCGGCGGGTTTCCTGGCAGTGCCGTACTTCGCCCGCAAGGAAGCGCAGCAGTTCGTGCGCACGCACTACGGCCGCACCCTGAGTCTCGGCGAAATCCACTTCAATCCTTTCACGCTGACGATCGACGTGACGCGTGCGGGGCTGCCCGATACCGACGGACAGACGATGCTCGGGTTCGGGCGGCTGCACGTGGTGTTGCAGTGGCGCAGCATCTGGCGACTCGGGCCGAGCTTCCGCGAGATTCTGCTCGACCAGCCGTACGTGCGCGCGGTCCTGCGACGCGACGGCGCACTGAACCTTGCGGATCTCGGCAAGGGTTTTCCGCCTGCGCCCGCGCCTGCCAAGCCTGCGGAGAAATCCGCACCGCTGCGGCTCTTTATCCAGCGGCTGACCATCGCCTCCGGAACCTGTGTGTTCGAGGACCGCACGCGGCCGACGCCATTCCGCGCGGAGTTCAAGCCGATCTCGTTCGAGCTGCGTGATTTCAGCACGCGCGCAGGCAGCGCTGACAGCTATGCACTGAACGCGGCCTCGCCCGAGGGCGAGCGGCTTACCTGGGGCGGCACGTTGCAGCTGGCGCCGCTCGGCTCGCGCGGAACATTCGAGATCGCCGATCTGAAGGCGCGCACCGTGTGGAACTACGTGCGCGACAGCGTGCCGTTCGAGATCGGTGCGGGTGTCATCGGCATCCGCGGTGACTACGAGCTGCGCAGTGCGGGGGGGCTTGGCCTGAAGGTGAACGTGAGCACTGTCGCCGTGAGCGGCCTCGGGCTCAAGCCCAAGGGCAGTGCTGAGGATTACATCGACGTGGCGCGCATCGCGGTGGATGGCACCAGTGTCGACCTCACGCGACGCGCGGTGAACGTTGCGAAAGTCACGCTCGCAGGGGGCGACATCAAGGCCTGGCTGAACGAGCAGGGTCAGCTCAATCTCCTCGAACTGGCGGCATCACCTGGCGCCGCATCACCTGGCGCCGCATCACCTGGCGCGGCATCACCCGGCGCGGCATCGTCCGCCCCGGCGCCAACCGCAACCCCGCCCGCTTCCGTACCATCCTCCGGCTCCACGCCGAACGCCACTCCTGCTCCATCTCCTGGCAGCGCACCGACCGCGGATCCGCCTGCGGTCGATCCGCCCGCCTCGCGGGCGATCGCGTCCGCGCACGACGCGACGCTCAACAAGAACGCCGCGCCACCGCCGCTGGCGGCAACTGTGCCCGCCGCTACGCCGGTCACGGGAGGCAGCCCCGGCGCGCCCTCCGGCGCCTGGACCGTGGCGGTACCTGACATTGCGGTGGAAGGCTTCAAAGTGTCCGCGGAAGATCGCGAGGTCAAGCCCGCCGCGGCGCTGCTGCTGAGTCCGCTCAACATTCACGTCGCCGGATTCAATACCTCGCCCGATGACGTGCTGGACATCAAGGTCGACGCGCACGTCAATGAATCCGGCAAGCTCGACGCGCACGCGAGAGTCACGCCGCAGACCAAGGCCGTAAGCGCGCATGTCGAGGCGGCGACGCTGGGACTCACCGCGCTGCAACCATATCTGACGCACTACACCTCGATGACCCTGTTGAAGGGCGCGCTCAGCAGCAAGCTCGACTTCGAGCAGCACCCGGACGGCACCTTCGCGGTGAAGGGCGATGCCCAGATCCGCGACCTGCGCACCGTGGACAACGCGCTGAAGCTCGACTTCATCAAGTGGACGGAGCTGCGCGTCGCGGACATCCGCTACCGCTCAAAGCCCAAGGACCTGCGCATCGGCGCCGTGACGGCGACCGAGCCCTACGTGCGCATGATCATCGAGCCCGATCGCACGGTGAACATCTCCGAGGTACTCAAGCCGCCTGGGGCGAGCATGAAGAAGAGCGCGGCCCCGTCCGACGCGCAGCCCACCGCGGCGACGCCGGCGGGCGAAGCGACCCCTGCAACCTCGACCGGCGACACCGTGGCTGTTGCGACATCGCCCGCCGAGAGCCCGGCGGCTGCGGCGCCCGGCGCAGCTCCGGCCGGTACGCAGAGCGCGGCTGTGACCGACAAGGACAAGAAGTCGCGGTCATCCCGCACGCGCGGGACGTCCCACCAGACCGCGGCTGCACCGAGCGGCCCCGCCACGTCCTTCCCGATGTCGATCGGAACGGTACGCTTCGTTAACGGCGCGGTTCACTACGCGGACCTGTGGATCAAGCCGAGCTTCACGGTCGGCATCCAGGCGCTCGGCGGTACCGTCACCGGGCTGTCCTCCGAGCCGCAGACCCGTGCCAAGGTGGATCTCAACGGCAAGATCGACCGGTACGCACCGGTGCACATCGGCGGCGAGATCAACCTGCTGTCGGCGGCGCTCTACACGGACGTCACCATGAGCTTCAAGGATGTCGACCTCACGATCGTGAATCCGTACTCGACGCACTTCGTCGGCTACAAGATCGACAAGGGCAAGCTGTCCGTCGACGTCACCTACAAGATCGATCAGCGCAAGCTCGACGCCAAGCAACACTTCGTGGTCGATCAGCTCGAGCTCGGCGATCGCGTGGAGAGCCCCGATGCAGTGCACCTGCCACTCAAGATTGCGGTCGCCCTGCTCAAGGACCGCAACGGCGTCATCGATCTCGATTTGCCGATGAGCGGCTCGCTCGATGATCCGAAGTTTCGCATCGGGCCGATCGTGTGGAAGATGTTCGTCAACCTGATCACCAAGGTGGCCACCGCGCCGTTTGCGCTGCTCGGGCATCTCTTCGGCGGCGGCGAGCACGTGAACCTGATCGAGTTCGATGCCGGCAGCGCGCAGCTCTCGCAGCCCACCAACGATCAGCTGGCTTCGATCGCCAAGGCTTTGAAGGAGCGACCGCAGCTGAAGCTCGACGTCCCGATCGCCTATTCGGCTGCGGTCGATCGGCCGCAGATGGCAGCCGCGCAACTGCGCACCGAGCTGCTCGCGCGCGAGGCCGGCACACGCGAGGGCAGGAAACACCCCGACACTGCGGGCGAGACTGCGCTCGCCGATCCCGAGAAGCACTTCAAACTGCTCGTCGAGCAGTATCAAGCGCAGCTCGGCAAGGATGCGGCGTTGCCGGCGAGCGCCGTGGCCGTGCAGCAGGCCAAACGCAAGGAAACGCCCCCCTACGATGCGGCGATTGCCGATCTCAACGCTGCGCTCATCGAGCATACCCAGGTGTCCGACAGCGACCTGGAAGACCTCGGCAAGAAGCGCGCGCACGCCATCCAGAACGCCCTGCTGTCCGACGGTCAGATCGAACCCGCGCGTGTCTTTCTCGTCAACGCGCCACCCAAGGAGGCGAGCGGGGACAAAGTGAAGGTGGAGCTTGCCATCAAGTGAGCGGGCTGCGCCGGCACGGCGCGGATTCGCCCCGGGCGCTTAAGGGTTCCCTGACAGCGGCTGCAGCTCACGTGCTGCCTGCTTCGGGTGGCGCTCGGCATCGTACAAGCCCCAGTGAGACTCCTCGGGATGCACGCCCGGGACCGGCGAGGCATCGACGGCCCGCCACGGCGCATCGAAGGCGGCGAAGTAGGCGAAGGCGCGCGTGTCTGAAGGCGGTAGCACCCGGCGCAGCTCGCGGTAGAAAGACGCCTGGCGCGCCTCCGAGTAGCCCTCGTGCGCCGGGGCGCTCGGCACGCCGGTTTCCTTCACCAGGATCGGACCGCAGGCCAGCGGCTCGAGCCGCCCGAGCACGTTCACGACGAACTGCGCGGCCGTCGTGTCGTTGGCCTCGCGAAACCACGGCTGGAATATCGGGTGCACGTTGACGAGCAGGAAATCGAGCTGGGCAAGAAGCGGCGCGCTGTCCGCCTCATAGTAGATGTGAAAGGGCTCGGTAGTGGAAAGCGCCGTGTCCGGCAGACGCTGCCGTGCGCGGGCGATGAGCGCGGCGAGTGCCCGCGGATCGCTGCGATGGCTGAACAGCATCTCGTTGCCGAGCGCCAGCGCCGCCACTAGGTGCGGGAAGCGATGCGCGGCTTCGATCGCCGCGTCGAGCTCTGCGTCATCGGCTGGATTCCACACGCCGATGATCAGGGAGCGGAACTTCAGCGTCGCGGCGATCGCGGGGATCGCCTGGGCGCCGTGCACCGCGTCATACGTGATGAGGGCGTCGAACTTTTCCCGCAGCACCGTGAGGTCGGCGCGGATGCTGGCCGGGTCCGCCGCCGTAATCTGGCCGTTCACCGCCTTGAGCGAGGTGGGCTCGTAAGCGACGAAGCGTTCGCCTGTGAGCGCGGCGCGCAGTCGCGCCTGCGACGCTGTGGCATCGCCGTGGCAGAGCGGCCGCGCGCTGGTGACCGCTGCTGCGGCGAGCGCCACCAGGGCAACGAGGCACCCGCGGACTGCGGCGCGCGGCGGCAGCCGAGCAATGCGGGAGATCTTACTTCCTCAGGCGCAGCCGGCCCGCAAAGTCCCGCTTTCCGATGCGCACCCCTTTCCATCGCAAGATGTCGTAGGTGGTCGTCGCATGAAAGTAGAAGTTCGGCTGCGAGAAGGACAGCAGGAAGTCTTCGGCCGTGAAATCGAGCTGCCGCTCGCCGAAGACGAAGCGCATGTCGCGTCCCACGAAAGCGTCGACTTCCGCCGGCTCGATTCGGCCGAGCGCGGTGAGCGTGTCCGCTATCCGCGCCTTGAGCGCCGCGAAGGTCTCGGGAGGCGGGGTCATGTCCGGGGAGAAACTGCCGCGGCGCACACCCTCGATCGCGCCGAGCGAGTGCACCGCGGTCGACTTCACCTGATAGGCGAAGGGCAGCATGTCCGCAGCGAGG
>DASPWF010000080.1:0-14911 GCA_035621995.1 Steroidobacteraceae bacterium | reverse complement strand
TGACTATGGAGGAACCGTCCGAAAACCGTCCGACGAAGCAATTCTGCTGTTGCTGACTCTCGTAAGTGATTGATTATGTGGCGCTCCCTACGGGATTCGAACCCGTGTTACAGCCTTGAGAGGGCTATGTCCTGGGCCTCTAGACGAAGGGAGCGCGGCCCCGGGGTCCTGGGCAAGAGCGCGGTATTATAGAGAGCCGTCCCGTTTGCTCAAGCGAAAGCCAAGGAATTGAACTCACCCGTCGCGTCGCCGACGACGCCTGCCGCCGCGCCCCGGATCATCCCGCGATCCGACCACTCGATCTCCCGCTCCCACATCTCAGCCAACGCGCTGCGCGTCCTGTACCGGCTCCGTGACGCGGGCTTCATGGCGTTTCTCGTCGGGGGCTGCGTACGCGACCTCTTGATCGGCATCGAGCCCAAGGACTTCGATGTCGCAACCGATGCGCTGCCCGAGGAGGTGAAGCGGCTCTTTCGCAACTGTCGCCTGGTGGGGCGACGCTTTCGCCTGGCCCACGTGTTTTTCGGTCGCGAGATCATCGAGGTGGCGACCTTCCGTGCCGCAACCGCGCCCTCGCAGGGCGATGAGCCACTCCCCGAGGCGGATCTCGAGGACGGTGAGGTGGCCGAGCTCGACGAAGGGCCGGAGCCCGAGGAGGTGCCGCTCGAAGCCTTATCGCCTCCCGCCACGAGCCCGGCGTCTGCCGCCCATGGCAACCGCGCCGATGACGATCCGGATCTCGATGCCACCGACGAGCGGCGCTTCGATGCCTCGGGAAGGATCCTGCGCGACAACATCTACGGCACGATCGACGAGGATGTCTGGCGGCGCGATTTCACCGCGAACGCGCTCTACTACAACGTGGCGGACTTCTCGCTCTGGGACTACGTGAACGGCGCGCAGGATATCGCCGCACGGACGCTGCGCCTGATCGGCGACCCGGAGACGCGCTTTCGCGAGGATCCGGTGCGGATGCTGCGCGCAGCGCGCTTCGAGGCGAAGCTCGGCTTTCAGATCGAGCCTGCGACCGCGCAGCCGATCGCGACGCTCCGCGGGCTGCTGCACGCCGTGCCGCCGGCGCGGCTCTTCGATGAGACGCTGAAGCTCTTTCTCACTGGACACGGAGCAAGTAGCTTCGAGGTGCTGCGCCGCCGCGGCCTCCTCGCAACCCTCCTGCCCTCGGTCGATGACTACTTCGGGAGCCACCCGGGGAGTCTCGTCGAGAAACTCCTCATGCAGGGCCTGCGCAATACCGATGCCCGGGTGCTCGCGGACAAGCCCGTGACGCCCACGTTTCTCTTTGCGCTCCTTTTATATGGGCCGATCGCGGCCCTCATCGAGGCGCAGCCGCCCGAGCGCTGGCACGAGCTCGCGACGATCCTCGAGGCCTGCGACCGCGCTGTTCGCGAGGCCCAGTCACGCATCGCCATCCCCAAGCGCTTCTCGCTCGGCGTGCGTGAGATGTTTGCACTGCAGCCGCGCCTCGAGCACCCCCGTGGGCGCCGTGCGCTGCGCCTGCTTGAGCACCCGCGCTTCCGTGCCGCGTACGACCTCCTGCTGCTGCGCGCCGAGTTCGGGCTCGCACCGGAGGGCATCGCCCAGTGGTGGACGCGCCTTCAGGAAGTGTCGGTCGAGGAGCGCGGCCGGATGGCGGACGCCCTCGCCACGGACGCCCCGCCCGCGCCCCGGGGAGGGCGCCGTCGCCGCCGCCGTCGCCCGAGATCTGCGCGCGCGGGCTGAAGTCTCGCCCATGGAGGTCTGGCAGCCCGCCTACATCGGCGTGGGCAGCAATCTCGAGGGACCGCGCGCTCAGGTCCTCGCGGCGTTTGGCCGCCTGGCGCAGCTGCCGCGCACCCGCTTGGTGCTGACCTCGCAACTCTACGCCTCGCGCCCCTTCGGACCCGTACCGCAGCCCGATTTCGTCAACGCGGTTGCCGGCATCCTGACTCGGCTCGAGCCGCTCGAGCTGCTCGACGAGTTACTCGCCATCCAAGTCGCCATGGGGCGCCCCTCGCAGCACGAGCGCTGGGGGCCGCGGGTGATCGATCTCGACATCCTCGTGTATGCGCAGGTACGACGCGCCGACGCGCGCCTCACGCTGCCTCACCCCGGGATAGTGGAGCGCAACTTCGTTCTGTATCCTCTTTCGGAGATTGCCCCCGATCTCGAGCTGCCCGGGCTCGGCCGCGTCGCCGCCCTCGCCGCCGGGGTCACGCCCGAAGGTCTCACCCCGCTTTAAGACACATGGCGAGCGATACGCCTCACAAGTTCATCGCGGTGGAAGGGCCGATCGGCGTCGGCAAGACGAGTCTCGCGCGGCGCCTGTGCACCAGCCTCTCGGCGCAGGGGATCTTCGAGGAGGCGGCGCAGAACCCCTTCCTCGAGCGCTTCTACCGCAACCCGCGCGCAGGCGCGCTGCCGACGCAGCTCTACTTCCTCCTGCAGCGTGCGCAGCAGCTCGCCGCGCTCCAGCAGGCGGACCTCTTCACCTCGGTGCGGGTGGCAGATTACCTCATGGAGAAGGACCGCCTGTTCGCGCGCGTGACGCTCGATGACGCCGAGTACGCGCTCTACGAGCAGCTTTACTCGCGGCTCGACATCACCTCGCCGAAACCGGACCTCGTGGTGTACCTCCAGGCGCCGGTGGACGTGCTGCTCGAGCGCATTGCCCGCCGGGGCGTCGACTACGAGCAGCACATCGACCGCCAGTACCTGGAGCGCCTCAACCAGGCTTACGCGCGCTTCTTCCACGAGTTCGAGTCGGCCCCGCTCCTCATCGTCAACGCCGCCTCCATCGACCCCATTGCCAACCAGCGCGACTACGAGGAACTCCTGACGGCCATCCGCCGCATGAGCCGCGGGAGGCTTTATTTCAACCCGTTGCGCAACCGCACGATCTAGTTACACTCGCTAACATGCCGATGTATAAGCACCTGCAGCAGGATGCCGGGCGCCCTCCGGTGACGCTCGCGACGCTTGCGCGCATGAAGGCGGACGGCGAGAAGATCGCCTGCCTCACCGCCTACGACGCGAGCTTCGCGCAGCTGCTCGATGCGGCGGATGTGGACGTCGTGCTGGTCGGCGACACCTTAGGGATGGTGATCCAGGGGCACGACACCACGGTCCCGGTGACCGTGGATCACATGGTGTACCACTGCGCCGCGGTGGCGCGCGGGCTCCAACGGCCCTTCCTCATGGGGGACATGCCGTTCATGAGCTACCCCACCAAGGAGATCGCGCTCGCCAACGCCACGCGCCTCATGCAGGAAGGCGGTGCGCAGATGGTGAAGCTCGAGAGCGGCGGGCGGCAGACCGACATCGTCGAGTTTCTCGCGGGTCACGACATCGCCGTGTGCGCGCATTTGGGCCTCAAGCCCCAGTCGGTGCACAAGACCGGCGGCTTTCGCGTCCAGGGCCGCGAGCGGGAAGCCGCGGCGCGGCTTCTCGATGAGGCGAAGCGCCTCGAGTCCGCCGGTGCCGACATCGTGCTGCTCGAGTGCGTGCCTTCGCAGCTCGGCAAGGCCATCACCGCGGAGCTCAGCGTGCCCGTCATCGGCATCGGTGCAGGCCCCGACGTCGACGGGCAGATCCTGGTCCTCTACGACATGCTCGACGTGACGAGCGGGCGCAAGCCACGCTTCGTGCGCAACTTCATGGATGGCGCCGAAGGCAATCTGGATGCGCTCAGGCGCTATGTACGCGGCGTCAAAGAGCGCGAGTACCCCGCGCCTGAGCACTGCTTCTGAGGTGCACGGCAGGGACGCGTGGACACCGTCACCACGATCGCCGCCGTCCGTGAGCGGGTGCGGGGCTGGCGCCTTGCGGGATTGCGCGTCGCCTTCGTGCCCACCATGGGGAACCTCCACTTAGGTCACGTGAGCCTCATCGAGGCGGCCCGCCGCCACGGCGAGCGTTTCGTCGCGAGCATCTTCGTCAACCCGATGCAGTTCGGCCCGAACGAGGACTTCGCGCACTACCCGCGTACCCCGCGCGAGGATGAGCGGATGCTCGCGGAGGCGGGTTGCAGTCTCATGTTCACGCCGGACGTCACCGAGGTCTATCCCAATGGCGCCGAGCGCGCGACGCGGGTCGAGGTGCCGGGACTTTCGCGCATCCTCGAGGGGGAGTTTCGCCCGGGGCATTTCGAGGGCGTGAGCACGGTCGTGGCGAAGCTCTTTCACATCGTCGAACCCGACGTCGCAGTCTTCGGTGAGAAGGATTTCCAGCAGCTCGCCGTGATTCGCCGCATGGTGGCGGAGCTCTGCATGCCGGTCACGATCATCGGCGCGCCCACGGTACGCGATACGGACGGGCTCGCCATGAGCTCACGCAACCAATACCTGACTGCCGCGGAGCGCGAGCTCGCGCCGCAGATCTACCGGACATTGCAGGCGTCGGCGAAGCGGCTGCGGGCCGGGGATGCTGATTTCGCGAGCATCGAGCGCGAGGGGTTCACGTCGCTCGAGCGTGCGGGATTTCGCCCGGATTACTTCGCCGTGCGGGCAGCGGCCGACCTCGCCACGCCGACGCCGCTCACGCGCGAGGTCGTCGTGCTCACCGCGGCCCGCATGAGCAAGGCACGGCTCATCGACAACGTGCAGGTCACGCGTCCTTGAAAGGAGAGCGTCGGCCGTGAATGTCATCCGCCCGGACCTCGGCGCCCATCCCTTCACCGTGAGGGTCGAGCGCACCATGACCGCATCACCCGCGGCGCTCTACCGCGCGTGGACGGAGGACTTCGACCGCTGGTTTGCCGCGCCCGGCACGCTCATCATGCGGCCGGAAATCAACGTGCCTTATTTCTTCGAGACCCACTTCCAGGCTGCGCGCCATGCGCACTACGGGCGGTTCCTGCGCCTCGAGCGCGATGCGCTCGTCGAGCTCACCTGGGTCACGGGTGTCGGCACGCGGGGCGAGGAGACGGTGGTGACGGTCGAGCTTCGAGGTCACGGCACCGGCACGCACTTGAAGCTGACCCACGCGGGCTTCCCTGACGAGGCGCTCTGCCAGCGCCATCGCGAGGCCTGGCCGCAGGTGCTCGCGCATCTCGACGAGGTGCTGCGCGGCTGACGGCTTCGGGGGCAGCGCTTCAGGCGCTGCGCTGCCGCTCGAGCGCCCACGCGACGTGCTCGCGCACCAGCGGCGAGGGATCCTGCTCGCGCGCCTCGAGCGCGCGGAGGGCTTCCGCAGAATGGGGCGCGTTGCCGAGTGCCACCGCGATGTTGCGCGACCAGCGCACATAGCCGATGCGGTAGATCGCCGAGCCGCGCATGCGCTCGTCGAACTCTCCCTCCGTCCAGCGAAAAAGATCGACGAGTGAGGCGGCATCGAGCTCGTGGCGGACCTTGAAGTCCGCGTGCGCCGCCGCACGCGCAAACTTGTTCCAGGGACATACCAACTGGCAGTCATCGCAGCCGTAGATGCGGTTGCCGATGGCCGCGCGCAGCTCCTCAGGGATCGCGCTCGGGTGCTCGATAGTGAGGTAGGAGATGCAGCGCCGGGCGTCGAGGCGATAGGGCGCAATGATCGCGCCCGTGGGGCAGGCAGGGATGCAGGCGGTGCAGCTTCCGCAGTGTGCGCTCGCAGGCTCATCGACCGGAAGCGGCAGGTCGGTGAGGATCTCGCCGAGGAAGAAATACGACCCCGCCTCGCGCGCGATGAGGTTGGTGTGCTTGCCGATCCAGCCGAGGCCGGCATCACGCGCCAGCGCCTTCTCGAGCACGGGCGCCGTGTCGACGCAGACGCGGTAGCCGAACGGTCCGATGCGCGTTTCGAGCTCGCGGGCGAGCGTTGCGAGCGCCTGGCGCAGGACCTTGTGGTAGTCGCGGCCGAGCGCATAGCGCGACACGTAGCCGAGCGTGCCGTCGGAGAGCACCGCGTCGGCATCGCGCGCCGCATCCGGCCAGTAATCCATGCGCGCACTCACCACGCGAACCGTGCCGGGAGCGAGCGCTTGCGGGCGGCTGCGCATGAGGCCGTGACGCTTCATGTAGCCCATCTCGCCGTGGAAGCCGTGCTCGAGCCATTCCTCGAGGTGGCGCCCGTCTTCGGGAATGTCGACATGCGCGACGCCGAGTGCGTTGAAGCCGAGCTCGCGGGCACGCGCGACCAACTCCCGCTTTACCGCGCCGAGATCGATCTCGTCCCGGCAGTTGGCGGTGTTGTCGCGGTTGGTCATGTTGTTATCACGGCGGTCAGTATAATGAGGTAATGGCGTTACCCATTGCTCTGTACTCCACCGCGCAGGTACGCGCACTCGATGCGTACGCCATCGGTGAGCTGCAGATCCCGGGATACGTCCTCATGAAGCGCGCGGGCGAGGCGGCGCTGCGCTACCTGCGCAGCCGCTGGCCCATGGCGCACCGCATCGTGATCGTCTGCGGCAGCGGCAACAACGGCGGCGACGGTTATGTGCTCGCGCGCTTCGCGCAGGCGGCGGGCCTCACCGTCACCGCACTCGCCGCTGCACCACCCAAGGAAATGAAAGGCGATGCGCGGCAGGCGTACGAGGACCTGCGCGCCAGCGAGGGCGTCGTGCGGGAGTTCGCGCCGGAGCAGCTCGCCGCGGGCGAGGTGATCGTGGATGCGATCCTCGGTACCGGCCGCTCCGGGAGCGTTCGGCCAGAGCTCGTGCCCGTCATCCGCGCCATCAACGCTTCCGGACTTCCGGTGTTCGCGCTCGACATTCCGTCCGGGCTCGATGCCGACGCCGGCACGGTGGTGGGGGAGGCCATCCGCGCGGAGGCGACGGTGACCTTCGTCGGGTTGAAGACCGGGCTTTTCGTCGGCGACGGGCCTGAGTACGCGGGCACGGTGTTTTTCGATGATCTCGAGCTCGCGGCGGTCGCACCCCGTGGCCTCACGCCGCGCCTGACGCGGATCATCGAGCCCGAGATTCACTCCGCACTGCCCCGCCGCGCGCGTGCGGCCAACAAGGGCGACTTTGGCCGCGTGCTCATCGTCGGCAGCGGCAGCGGCATGCCGGGCGCGGCGCGCCTCGCCGGTGAGGCGAGCCTGCGTGTCGGTGCGGGCCTCGTCACGGTCGCGGTCGCACCGGAGAACGTCGCGGCGATTGCCGCCGGAAGGCCCGAGCTGATCTGCATCGGCCTGAGCGAGGCGGCGGCGCTTGCCGAGCCCATCGAGCGAGCGGATGTGGTGGCGGTCGGGCCTGGGCTCGGCCGCTCGCCCTGGGCGCGTTCCGCGCTCAAGACCGTGCTCGCGATCGCCAAGGCGCTGGTGGTCGATGCCGACGCGCTCAATCTCCTCGCCGAAGGGGGGAGTGCGGCACGGGAGGACTGGATCCTGACGCCGCACCCGGGGGAAGCCGGGCGGTTGCTCGACGTCAGCGCCGCGGATATCCAGCGGGATCGCCTCGGCGCACTCGGTCGGCTGCTCGAGCGCTACCACGGCACGATAGTGCTCAAGGGTGCAGGAACGCTGGTCGGCGCGCGGGGCCGCATCCCGGGCCTCTGCGAAAGAGGCAACCCCGGGATGGCGACCGCCGGGACCGGGGATGTACTGACGGGCGCGATCGCCGGAATCCTCGCCCAGTGTCACGATCCCTGGGCCGCGGCGCGTACCGGCGTGCTGGTGCACGCCCTGGCGGGAGACGCTGCTGCCCGCGGCGGCGAGCGCGGGGTGCTCGCGAGCGACCTGGTGCGCGAGCTGCATCACGCCGTCAATCTCTAAAAGCGTGTCAAACTCCAACGAAACGCCATGCACACGCACACCAACACGGCACACGACACCGAGGACTTCGGCTGGGAGCTCGCCTGCGCCCGCCCCGCCGACGACAACTCTTTTGCGGTGATCTACCTCACCGGTGAGCTCGGCGCCGGGAAGACCACCTTCGCCCGCGGCTTCATCCGCGCCCTGGGCGTCACCGAGCCGGTCCGCAGTCCCACCTTCACCCTCGTCGAACTCTACGCCGCAGGCGCCCTCACCGTGGCGCACGTCGATCTCTACCGGCTCCGCGATCCCGCCGAGCTCGAGTCGCTCGGTCTTCGCGAGTGGGCGCGCGAGGGGTGCCTGTGGCTCGTCGAATGGCCCGAGAAAGGTGCCGGCCGTCTCCCACTTGCGGACCTGATCGTGGCCTTCGCGGTGGGGCCGTCCGGTCACGAGATCGTGGTGCGCGCGTACTCGAATCTCGGCAAGGCCTGGCTCGCGCAGCTCACCGGCGAGAAGCCGCCGGGCCGCACCGCGAGGCCTGGGTTGAAAAGCACCGGCTAACGCCGTAGATTAGGTCGCAGGTAGCGCTGCGAACTTAATGATTACAAAGGGTTTATTTAGGGGATTCGCTGCCCTTGCGGTCGCGGTGGGGGGATTCTCCGTTGCGTCCGCAACCGAGCTGCGCGGGATTACGCTCTCGGCGAGCCCCGATTCAGCGCAAGTGACGCTCGATCTCTCTGACGGCACCACGCAGAAGCTCTTCACCCTCGATCGCCCCGATCGGTTGGTCATCGATCTGCCGCACACCGCGCGCTCAAGCCTCGTGCACGTGCCCGCGGGATCCGGCGTGGTGAGCGAGGTGCGCCTCGGAACGCAGCCGCACGGGACGCTGCGCATCGTCGTCGAGCTCAAAAGCGCGCTCCCGGCACACAGCACCTGGGGCGCGGGCGCACCCGGCCGGCGGCTCATCGTGAACCTCGGTCAGCCGATGACCGCGACGGTCGTCGATAACGCGCCGAAGGCGGTGCGCGCCGCGCACGCCGTGGGCGAGGGCGATCGCGACGTCGTCATCGCGGTCGATGCCGGGCACGGGGGCGATGACCCGGGCGCCATCGGGCACGGCGGCACACGCGAGAAGGACGTGACGCTTGCGATCGCGCGCGCACTCGCCGAGCGCATCGATGCCGAGGGCGGCATGCGCGCCGTGCTGACGCGCGATCGTGACGTGTTTCTCGAGCTGCGCGAGCGCATCCGCCGCGCGCACGCCTGCCACGCCGACATGTTTGTCTCGGTGCATGCCGACTCCATCGCCGACCGCAGCGTCTCGGGCGCCTCGGTGTACGTGCTCTCCGCGCACGGGGCATCGAGCGAGGCCGCCCGGGTGCTCGCCGAGCGCGAGAACGCGGCAGACCTCATGGGCGGTGTGCTCGAGGACAAGGGCGAGCTGCGACCGGTGCTCCTCGATGCCGCGCAGAGCGCGATCATCGGCGTGAGTGCCACGGCGGCCGAGCGCGTGGTGATGTCGCTCTCGAGCGTCGGCGAGATCCGCCGGCGCGAGGTGCAGCAGGCCGGGTTCGTGGTGCTGAAGTCCCCGGACATGCCCTCCATGCTGGTGGAGACGGCCTACATCTCGAACCCCACCGAGGAGCGCCGCCTGCGCAGCCCCGAGCAGCAGGAGCATCTCGCCGAAGCGATCGCGAGCGGCGTTCGCAGCTACTTCCTGCAGAACCCCCCGGACGGCACGCGCTTCAAGCAGGAGCGACGCACGCTCGCCAGCGCCGCGGACTCATCCACCGCTGCGACGCCCTGACGGGTGCGGCATGGGCGCTGATGCGCCCGCCGCTCACCTGTAAACTCAACCTCCATGCCCATTCGCGTGCTGCCAGGGGAGCTCGTCGACCAGATTGCGGCCGGCGAGGTGATCGAGCGCCCGGCGTCTCTCGTCAAGGAGCTGATCGAGAACAGCCTCGACGCGGGCGCCACGCACATCGAGATCGACATCGAGCGCGGCGGTGTGGGCTTGGTGCGCGTGCGCGACGATGGCCGCGGCATCGAGCCGAGCGAGCTGCCGCTCGCGCTTGCGCGGCACGCAACCAGCAAGATTGCCTCGCTCGATGACCTCGAGGCGGTAACGACGCTCGGCTTCCGCGGTGAGGCGCTACCCTCGATGGGCTCGGTGGCGCGGCTGCGGCTCATCTCGCGAGCCACGGGCGCCGGGCAGGGCGCCGAGATCGGCGTCGAGGGCGGTGCGCCGACCGCGGTGCGTCCCGCGGCTCATCCGCCCGGCACCACCGTCGAGGTTCGCGATCTCTTCTTCAACGTGCCGGCGCGGCGCAAGTTCGTAAAGAGCGATGCGACCGAGCTCGGGCACATCGCGCGTCTCGTCGAGCGGCTGGCGCTCTCGCGCTTCGATGTGAGCTTCAGGCTCCGTCACGGGACGCGTGTGCTCCTCGATGCACCGGCCGTCACCGGGCTCGATGCGGAGCTGACCCGCCTCGCAACCGTGCTGGGCCGGGATTTCGCGGCAAGCGCACTGCCGATCCGCCAGGCAGCAGGTCCGGTGCTGCTCTCCGGGTGGGTCGGACTGCCGACCCGCTCACGCGCGCAACCCGATCAGCAGTTCTGGTTTGTGAACGGGCGAAGCGTCCGCGATCGCCTCCTCATGAATGCGGTGCGACTCGCATACCGCGACGTGCTCTACCACGGCCGTCACGCAGCCTACGTGCTCTACCTGACGCTCGATCCGAAGCTCGTCGATGTCAACGCGCACCCGGGTAAGCTCGAGGTCCGCTTCCGTGACAGCCGGGCGACGCATGACTTCGTGTTCCGCGCCATCGAGCGCGCACTCGCCGAGACCCGACCGGATGCCACCGCGGCGGGCGCAACGCCTGCGATGGTGATGGGGCCGGGCGCTGGCCGTTCCGCTGCGGAATGGCCGCGAGCGGCGGCACTTCCGCTCTACGAGCCCTCGCGCGACCCCTGGGCGATTGCCGCCGCGATCTCTGAGGGAGCGCCGCCGATGGGAGCCTTCGCAGCCGAGGCGTTGAGTGATGACTATCCACTCGGCACCGCGCTCGGCCAGCTGCACGGCGTCTACATCCTCGCGCAGAGCAAGAGCGGGCTCGTGCTCGTCGACATGCACGCCGGACACGAGCGCGTGCTCTACGAGCGGCTGAAATCCGAGCGTGTCGGCGGCAGCGCTCCCTCGCAGCACCTCCTCGAGCCGCTCGTCATTTCCCTCAAGCCCCACGAGGTCGCAGCGCTCCTCGAGCAGCGCGAGGAGTGGGAGCAGGCGGGCTTTGAGATCGACGCGCTGTCGGCGAATGAGCTCGTGCTGCGCCGCGTGCCGGCCTTCCTCGGCACGGCAGAGATCCCGCGCATCGTGAATGCGCTCGTGCACGACCTGACGCTCGATGCCGGTACGCACCACCTCGAGGGTGCCACCGATCGGCTCCTGGGGACGCTGGCATGTCGCAGCGCCATTCACGCCAACCGCCGCCTGACGCTACCCGAGATGAACGCGCTGCTGCGGCAGATGGAGGCCACGGAGCGCGCGAGCCAGTGCAATCACGGGCGGCCGACCTGGACGCGGTTGACGCTCAAGCAGCTCGATCAGCTTTTCCTCCGGGGCCGCTGATGCAGCGCGCACTGATCGGAGCGCCGGGGGCGGGCGTCGGCACACTGATCGGAGTGCCGGGAGATGGCGCCGGCAGGGCGCCGCCAGCGCCGGCTGCCGCCGCTGAAAGGCTCCCCGTCTTCGTCCTCACCGGCCCCACCGGCTCGGGCAAGACCGACCAGGCGGTGCGCCTTGCACAGCGTGCGCCGCTCGAGATCCTGAGCGTGGACTCGGCCCTCGTCTACCGCGGGCTCGACATCGGTACCGACAAGCCCTCGCGCGAGTTGCGCGCACGCATCCCGCACCACCTGATCGACATCTGCGATCCGAGCGAAAGCTATTCCGCGGGGCGCTTTGTGGCGGATGCGTTGCGCACCATCCGTGAGGTCCACGCGCGCCGTCGCGTGCCGCTTCTGGTCGGGGGGACCATGCTCTACCTTCGTGCGCTGCGGCGCGGTCTTGCGGTGCTGCCGCAGGCCTCGCCCGAGCTGCGCGCGCGGCTCGACGCGCGAGCCGCGGCCGAGGGGTGGCCGGCACTTCACGCCGAGCTCGCGACGCTCGACCCGGCGGCCGCCGCCCGGATCGCACCGAGCGACCGTCAGCGCATTCAGCGCGCACTCGAGGTCTGCCTGAGCGCGGGCCGGCCGATCTCCGAGCTGCAGCGCGACACGCGAAGTCCGCTCGCCGACTGGCCGGTCAGCTACTGGGTGCTCGCGCCGCGGGAGCGCTCCGTGCTCCACGAGCGGCTCACCCGGCGCTTCGAGCGCATGATGGCGGCCGGGTTTCTGGATGAAGTCGCGGGCCTCAAGGCCCGCGGCGATCTCACCGCCCGGCACCCCGCGATGCGCTCCGTTGGCTATCGGCAGCTCTGGGCACACCTCGAGGGGCAGTGCGGCCTCGATGAGGCAGTGCAGCGTGCCATTGCGGCAACGCGCCAGCTCGCGAAGCGCCAGCTCACCTGGATGCGTGGCGAGCCGCTCGGCGAGTGGCTCGATCCAAACGACGCCGAGCTGTCGTTGAATCGAGACATGTGTCATAAGTTGGGGCGCTTTGGGCTCTGAAGAAGCGCCGCTTTGGGCTTTGAAGGAGCCTTGGTGTTAAGATCGTGAACGTCGGTTCCTCGCCTTTGGCGGGGCTTAAGCTTGCTGGATCGCGGAACAGGGAAGTTGCGCGGCGGTCCATTTGTTTTGAACAACTCGAAGCTGCAAAAACAAGGAGAACCCGATGGCCAAAGGCCAATCCCTCCAAGACCCGTTTTTGAACGCCTTGCGCAAAGAGCGGGTGCCGGTCTCTATTTATCTGGTGAACGGCATCAAGCTGCAGGGTCAGATCGATTCCTTTGACCAGTTCGTGGTACTGCTGAAAAACAGCGTGAGCCAGATGGTCTACAAGCACGCGATATCCACGGTCGTGCCGGCGCGCAACGTGCGCCTCGCCACCGAAGAGGGCGGGAGCGCCCCGGAGACGCCTGCCGAATAATGCCCCCTGCCACGGGAAGTCTGAGTGTTCGAGCGCCCACGCACCGGTGAGCGCGCGGTACTGGTGCGCTTAGGACTAGGCGCACCGGTCGATCCGGAGGACCTGCAGGAGTTCACGCAGCTCGCCGTTTCTGCGGGCGCTGTGGTGGTTGCGACCGTCACCGGCCGCCGCGAGCGTCCCGATCCGCGCTACTTCTTGGGCAGCGGCAAGGCGGCGGAGCTCGCCACGGTCGCTCGCGAGAATGAGGCCGACGTGATCCTCGTCGATCACGCGCTCTCGCCGAGTCAGGAGCGCAATCTCGAGAAGCTGATCGAGCGGCGCGTGCTCGATCGCAACGGCTTGATCCTCGACATCTTCGCCCAGCGCGCCCGCAGCTTCGAGGGCAAGCTCGAAGTCGAGCTGGCGCAGCTCAAGCACATCGGCAGCCGCCTGGTGCGCGGCTGGACGCACCTCGAGCGGCAGAAGGGCGGTATCGGCTTGCGCGGTCCGGGCGAGACGCAGCTCGAGACCGACCGGCGCATCATCGCGCAGCGGGTGCGCGTGTTGACGCGCCGCCTCGCGCGCATCAAGCAACAGCGCGAGACCGGCCGGCAGACACGCGCAGAGATCCCGGTCCCCTCACTCGCACTGGTCGGCTACACCAACGCCGGCAAGTCGACGCTCTTTGGCGCACTCACTGGCACCGACGCCTACGTTGCGGATCAGCTCTTCGCGACGCTCGATCCGACCGTGCGCCGCATTTTCCTGCCCGGCGGTACCGCGGTGGTCGTCGCGGATACGGTGGGTTTCATCCGCGAGCTGCCGCATGAGCTGGTCGCCGCGTTCCAGTCGACGCTCACCGAGGCGCGCGCCGCGACGCTGCTCCTTCACGTGGTCGATGCCAGCAACCCGCGGCGCGAGGAGCAGACGGACGCGGTCAATGCGGTGCTGGAAGAGATCGGAGCCAGCCACATCCCCCAGATCCTGGTCTATAACAAGATCGATCGGCTCGGCATCCCGCCGCGCGTCGAGCGCGATGCCGATGGCCGGGCGAAGGCCGTGTGGATCAGCGCGGAGCGACGGGTGGGGCTCGAGCTCCTGACCGGCGTGATCGCCGAGCGGCTCTCGCGCTTTGCGCGGCGCGCGCTCGTCAAGGTGCCGGCGAGCGCCGGCGCGCTGCGCTCACGGCTCTATGCCGCGCAGGCGGTGCGCGGGGAAAGCTCAGGTGTGGATGGATCGATCGAGCTCGCCGTCGAGCTGTCCGATCCGCAGCTTCTCGAGCTCGCCCGTACCGCAGGGGTGCAGATCCTCGAGGTGCACGGCGGCGAGGCGCCTTGTGCCCCCGGGAACGGCTACCTACAATCGATCGCCGCCGCGAGCGCGTCCAAGCTGCGCTGACAGAAGCCCACACATCCCCCTATGGCCTGGAATCAACCAAGCGGTGGAAACAACCAATGGGGACGCCGCCCCGGACAGGGCGGTCCCGATCTCGACGAGCGCCTGAAGAGCTGGCAACGCAAGCTCGAATCGCTCCTGCGCCCCGGCGGGCGCGGCAGCGACAGCGGCTCGCTGCTGCTGATTGCGGTGGTGGCGGGGGTGCTGGTGTGGCTGTGGACCGGCGTCTACCAGGTGAAGCAGCCCGAGCGGGGCGTGGTGCAGCGCTTCGGCAAGCTGGTCGAGGTGACGACGCCGGGGCTGCACTTCCGCTTTCCCTGGCCGGTCGAGAGTGTCAATGTCGTGAACGTCGCGAGCGTCAACTCGAGCGACTTCAAGTCGCGCGTGCTCACCTCGGATGTGAACCTCGTCGACCTGCACTTCGCCGTGCAGTACCAGTTCGCCGATCCCGTGAAGAAGCTCTTCAAGGTGCGTGAGCCCGAGGCCACCTTGAGCGAGGTGGCGGAAAGCGCGATCCGCGAGATCGTGGGTCGCAGCACGCTGGATGAGCTCCTGGTCGGCTCCACGCGCCCCGACATCACCCGCCGCACCAAGGAGCTGATCCAGCGGGTGCTCGATTACTACAGCTCCGGAATCGTGGTGACGACGGTCAACCTCGAGGACGTGCAGGTGCCCGAGGCGGTGATCCCCTCGCAGCGCGACGCCAACAAGGCGCAGGCCGACAAGGAGCGCTACATTCTCGAGGCCGAGGCCTACTCGAACAGCATCATCCCG
>DASPWF010000079.1:0-15834 GCA_035621995.1 Steroidobacteraceae bacterium | reverse complement strand
AGGAAGGCCGGCAGCCGCAGCTCCACCTCGGTGGCGGCGGCGAGTGGCTGATCGAGTGCCGGCTCACGGCCGGATTTGAGCGAGCGCACCGCGTGCTCGAGCATGTCGAGGTACAGCGACAGCCCGACTTCGGTCATCTGTCCGCTCTGCTGCTCGCCGAGCAGCTCGCCGGCGCCGCGGATCTCGAGGTCATGCGTCGCGAGCACGAAGCCCGCGCCCAGCTCCTCCATCGATTCGATGGCCTCGAGCCGCTTGGCGGCGTCGCGCGGCAGTGCCTGGCGCGGCGGCGCGATCAGGTACGCGTAGGCGCGGTGATGGGAGCGCCCGACACGACCGCGCAGCTGGTGCAGCTGCGCGAGCCCCATGTGATCGGCACGGTTGATGATGATGGTGTTGGCGGTCGGCACGTCGATGCCGCTTTCGATGATGGTCGTGCATACCAGCACGCTGAAGCGGCGGTGATAGAAATCCACCATCAGCTGCTCGAGCTCGCGCTCGCGCATCTGCCCGTGGCCGATGCGCACGCTCGCTTCGGGCACCAGCGACTGCACCTCGGCGGCGATCTTGCCGATGGTGCGCACCTCATTGTGCACGAAGTAGATCTGCCCGCCGCGGCGCAGCTCGCGCAGCGCCGCCTCGCGCAGCGTCGGTGCATGCCACTCGATGAGGAAGGTCTTGATGGCCAGCCGTTCGGCCGGCGCGGTGGTGATGAGCGAGAGGTCGCGCAGCCCGCCGAGCGCCATGTTGAGGGTGCGCGGGATCGGGGTGGCGGTGAGCGTGAGCACGTGCACGTTGGCGCGCAGCGCCTGCAGGCGCTGCTTGTCGCGCACCCCGAAGCGGTGCTCCTCGTCGATGATGAGGAGCCCGAGGTCCTTGAAGCGGGCGTGCGAATGCAGCAGGCGATGCGTGGCGATGACCACGTCCACCGTGCCCTGCTCGAGCCCGGCGAGTACCGCCTGCGTCTCCTTCGAGCTGCCGAAGCGCGATAGCGCCTCGACGCGCACCGGCCAGTCGGCGAAGCGATCGCGGAAGTTGGTGAGGTGCTGCTGCACCAGCAGCGTCGTCGGGGCAAGCACCGCGACCTGCCGCCCGGCATGCGCGGCGACGAACGCCGCGCGCATCGCCACCTCGGTCTTGCCGAAGCCGACGTCGCCGCAAACGATGCGGTCCATCGGCCGCTCGCTCCCCAGGTCGGCGAGCACCTGGCGGATCGACTGCGCCTGGTCCTCAGTCTCATCGAACGGGAAGGCGCTGGCGAAGGCCTGGTAGTCGGCCTCGTTGACGGTCAGCGCCAACCCGCGCTGGGCTTTACGGCGCGCGTACAGGTCAAGGAGCTCGGCCGCTACGTCGCGGATCTGCTCGGCGGCGCGCCGCCGGGCGCGGGCCCACTGATCGGTGCCGAGCTTGTGCAGAGGAGCACTCTCGGGGGCGGCCCCGGTGTAGCGGCTCACGAGGTGGAGCGCGTGCACCGGAACGTAGATGCGGTCGCCGTCCTGGTACTCGAGGACGAGGAACTCACCGGGCTGTCCGCCGACCTCCATCGGCATGAGCCCGATGTAGCGACCGACGCCGTACTCCTCGTGCACCACCGGCGCCCCTGGGTTGAGATCCTGCAGGTCGCGCAGGATCGCTTCGGGGTCGGCAGCGCGCCGCGCCCGGGCCCGCTCCGCGCGGGCGCGAGGGCCGAACAGCTGGGCCTCGGCGATCACAGCGATCGGCGGGGCGGTGAGCGTGAGGCCCTCGAGGTCCGGCGCGACCGTGAGAGCGAGCCGCATATCGCCCGCGGCAAAAGCGTCCCAGCTCTCCACCAGGCGCACCTCATGCGCATGGGCACGCAGCATCTCGCTCAGCACCTCGCGCCGCCCGGCGGAGTCCGCGGCGAGCAGCACCCGTCCCTCGAAGGCGCGCAGAAATGCATCGAGCGGTGCGAACGGCCGCTCGGCGCGCACGTCGATGCGCAGCTCGCGCGGGGCGGTGGTGGGGAAGTTGCGCAGCGCGGGCGACTCACCCGCGAGCTCGGTCTCCGCCTTGAAGGGATCGAGCATCACGGTGGGGAAGCGCGCCAGGCGCGCCTCGAGCTCCGCCGGCTCGAGGAACAGCTCCCCCGGCCGCAGCAGCGGCCGCTCGAGGTCGTGACGGCGGTCCTCGTAGCGTGCGCCGATGTCCTGCCAGGCTTTGAGCAGCGTTCGCCCGAGCGCCGCCTCGTGGACGATCACCGCCTCGGCGGGCAGGTAGTCGAAGAGCGTCGCGGTCGAATCGAAGAACAGCGGCAGGTAGAACTCCACGCCCGAGGGCGCCAGGCCCTCGCTAACGCCGCGGTAGATGCTGGTGCGCATCGGGTCGCCTTCGAAGCGGGTGCGGAAGCGGCGGCGGAAGTCCTTCACTGCCTGAGGATCGAGCGGAATTTCACGCGCTGGCAGCAGCCGTACCTCGCTGAGCGTGTCGAGCGAGCGCTGCGTCTCGGGATCGAAGCGACGGATGGCCTCGATCTCATCGTCGAACAGGTCGATGCGCAGCGGCGCCGCCGCGCCCATGGGAAAAACGTCGAGGAGCGAGCCTCGCACGGCAAATTCCCCGGGGCTCACCACCTGGCTGACATTCGCATAGCCGGCTTCGGCGAGGCGCTGGCGAAAGGGCTCGAGCGCGAGCGCATCCCCGGCACGCAGCTCGAAGGCCCGCCCCTGCACGTACGACCGCGGCGGCAGGCGCTGCATCAGGGTGTCGGCCGCCACGATCAGACAGCCGTGGCGCACGCCCGGGAGCTCGAAGAGCGTCTTTAGCCGCTCGGAGGTGATGTCGGGGTGCGGGGAGAAGAGGTCGTAGGGCAACACCTCCCAGTCCGGCAGTCGCAGCAGCGGCAGCGCGCCGGACGCGAAGAAGCGCAGCTCGGCGCTGAGCCGCTCGAGCTCGCGCGCGCCGTCTGCGATGAGCACGTAGAGGCGGCGATCGGTGCGTGCAGCCTCGGCGAGCGCGAGCGCCGCGGCGCCGCCGTAGAGCTGATGCCAGCGCAGGTGCGGCTGCTCCGCGCTCGGGGTCGGGGGGTGAAGGAGTGCGGACATCGGCTCGGGTGGCTCGCGGCGAAACGCCGGAGCTTACCGAAGGTGCCCGTGCACCGGCACTCCCGCGGCTCAGGCGGCCACGGGACCGGTGCTCACCTGCAGCCGCGTTCCGAGCGGCACACAGTAGATGTCGATGGGATGAGAGCGCCCGCGCAGCTGCAGCGGTGGCAGCGCCGTGGCGCCGATGTCCAGCCCGTGGGCATCGAGCGATCGCTTCAGCGCGCTCGAGAACAGCATCTCCCCGGCGCGCGCGCGCTGGCAGAGCCGCGCGGCGACGTTCACGGTGTCGCCGATGATCGTGTAGCTCATGTACGAGGCGGAGCCGATGTTGCCGGCCACGACGTCGCCCTCGTTGATGCCGATGCCCAGGCCGGCTTCGATCTGGTAGCGCCTCTTCCAGGCGCGCGAGAGCTCGGCAAAGCCGGCGAGCATCTCGCGGGCGGCGCGCACGGCCCGCTGCGCGCTGTCGGGCTGCTCGAGCGGCACGCCGAAAGCGAGCATCAGGCAGTCACCGGCCATGTGAAATACGGTCCCCTCGTAACGGAAGGTGATGTCGGTGAGCAGCGAGAAGTACTCATTCAGCAGCGGCACCACCTCGTCCGGCTCGAGCTGCTCGGACAGGCTGGTAAAGCCGCGCAGGTCCGCAAAGAGCACCACCACGTGGGCACGGGCCTGCGCCGGCGCGAGCAGCGTGTCGCGCAGCTGCCCATCCGCGAGAATCTTGTCGGCCACTCGCGGGGAGACGTAACGCCGAAACGTCTGCCGCAGCACCTCTTCTCGTCGGCGGATTTCGGCTTCGAGCTGCGCGGCGGCGCTCTTCCTGCGCACCGTTCCCGCGCGCACCAGGGCCTCGATGTGTGCCCGTAAAGGCTCGTCGGCCACGAGTAGATCCCCAAGGAAATTATTCTCTTACGCGCGAGACTATCACAATTTCATGAAGTATCGATGGCAGCCGCAACCCCAAAAGTCCGAACCTGCGGCGGTGGCCGCTGAGTTGCCGCACGCGTCGCGAGCGGACTTGCGGGTATCAGGGGCGGTTCGTGGTGTTAGCGGACGGCTTCGAGCCGCGCAGCCGATAGACGGTGATCACCACGCCGACCGCCAGAAAGACCCCGGCGAGCAGTAGATCGCCGCGCTGATAGGAGCGATAGGCGAGCGCGAGCCACACGAGAAGCAGGACGAGACTGACCGCCGCGGGCATTGCGCTGCGAAAGCCTGCGGGTCGCTGCGAAGACTGGGTGAGGCGTGGACTCAGCCGCTCGTGACGACCGAGTCGACCACGCGGTCGCGCTCGAAGATGACCGCGAAGCCGTTGTAGTCCCAGCGCGTGATCGGCGGCTGCTGCGCCGAAGCACCACCGACGCTCGGGTGGCGGCTCACCGGTGCACCGAACTGCTTCTCGACGTCGGCCATGGTCTGGCCACGCCTCGGCACGTTGGTGTGCGACTCGCGCACCTGTACCTGGTCGTTGACCGCGATGGTCTCGGCAACCGCAGCGCCGCTGAGCGCGCACCCGCACAGCAGTGCGATGAGTAGACGAGTCTGCATGCGACACCCCTCAAAATCCTCATTCAACTATAACACCCGCGCAATCTGTCAAAGCTCCCGCACCCGCCGCCCGCACCCGGAAATGTGACGCAGGTCTGATTACGGCCCCGACTGTGGTTAAATCGCGACGATGTTTCAACCGCTGTCGGTATACGTGGGTCTGCGCTACGTGCGCGCCCGCTCGACCAAGTTCTTCGTTTCCTTCATCACCTGGGCATCGCTGGTCGGAGTCTGCGTGGGGGTCGCTGCCCTCATCGTCATCCTGTCGGTGATGAACGGCTTCGAGGCTGAGCTGCGCGACCGGCTGCTGTCGCTGAACGCCCAGGTGCGCGTCAACGCCACGCCGGCCGCCGGCGGCGGCACGGCCTCCGCGGTGGCGCTCGACTGGCAAGGCGCCGCGCGCGTTGCGCGCGACACGCCCGGGGTCGCAGACGTCGCGCGCTACGCGGAGCTGCAGGCGCTCGCGGTGCGCGAGCCGGAGATGCTGCCGGTGCTGCTGCGCGGGATCGACCCGGCCGCCGGTGCGGCGCTCGGCGAGCTGCCGCATGCCATCACCCAGGGCCGGCTCGCGGATCTCACCCCCAGCTCGGGGAAGATCATCGTCGGCGAGGTGATCGCCGAGCGGCTCGGCCTCGCTCCCGGCGATCCGCTCACGGTGCTCGTGCCGACGGTGAACGCCGCCGGCACTCCCGAGCCGAAGCTGCGCGAGCTCACCGTCGCGGGCGTGTTCGAGGTGGGCCTGCAGGATCACGACGCGACGCTCATGTTCGCCAATCTCGCCGACGTGCTCGCACTCAGTCCCGCGGGCGCGGCGAGCGAGGGGCTGCAGCTGCGCCTGCATGAGGTGCTCGCAGCTCCCGCAGTCGCTGCCAGCTTGCGCGCGCGGCTACCGCAGGGTTTCGAGGTGAGCGACTGGACGCAGGATAACGCCAATTACTTTCGCGCCATCCGCATTGAGAAGACCATGATGTCGCTCATCCTACTGCTGATCGTGGCGGTGGCGGCCTTCAACATCGTCGCCATGCTGGTGATGGTGGTCACCGACAAGCGCACCGACATCGCCATCATGCGCACCTTCGGCGCCGCGCCGCGCCGCGTGATGGGCATTTTCATCACCCAGGGGTTGGTGATCGGCTGGCTCGGAGTCACGCTTGGGGTGGTGCTCGGGCTGACCCTCGCGCTCAATGTCGACACCATCGTGCCGTTCCTCGAGCGCACCTTCCGCTTCCAGATCATGGACGCGGACGTCTACTACATCACGGCGATTCCCTCGGAGGTGCACTGGCGCAACGTTCTCACCATCGCGCTGGCGGCGCTGTCGCTGACGGCGCTCGCCACCGTCTACCCGGCGATCCGCGCCGCACGCACCGCGCCCGCCGAGGCACTGCGGTACGAGTAGCCGATGAGCGCCTACGAATGGCTGATCGGCACGCGCTATCTGCGCTCGACGCACCGGCGCGGATTCGTGTCGTTCGTCGCGCTGATGTCGGCCTGCGGGCTGATGCTCGGGGTGGCGACGCTGATCGTAGTGCTGTCGGTGATGAACGGTTTCGAGCGCGAGCTGCGCAACCGCATTCTCGCCGTCACCTCCCACGCCACTATCATGGGCCTCTCCGGCCCCATGAGCGACTGGCGCGCCCTCCAGGCGCAGCTGCGCCAACAGCCCGGTGTGCAGGCGGTGGTACCGTATATCGCGAGCGAAGCGATGTTCGCCGCCGGGCCACACATGGTGGGCGCGAGCGTCCGCGGCGTGCTGCCGCAGGAGGAGCGCCGAGCCACCGGGCTCGCGCAGCGGGTGATCGCCGGCAGCCTCGATGACCTCAAGCCCGGCAGTTACGCCATCATCCTTGGCAGCGCGCTGGCGCACGAGCTCGGTGTGGGCGTGGGCGACAGCGTGGTGCTGATCGCCCCCGAGGGCACGGCGACGCCGACCGGTGTCGTGCCGCGCATGCGCCGCTTCACGGTCGCGGGTCTCTTCAAGTCCGGAATGTACGAGTTCGACCGTGGGCTGGCGCTCGTCGATCTCGACGATGCGGCACGGCTGTTCCGCACCGGCAGCGGCGTCACCGGGCTGCGCCTCGCGTTCGACGATCCGCTACGCGCCCCCGCGCTGGTGCGTCGCCTGGCGCGCTCGCTCGGTGGCCCCGGCTTCTACGTGACCGACTGGACACAGGACCACGCCAACTTCTTCCGCTCCATCGAGATCACCAAGTCGATGCTGTTCGTGATCCTGCTGATGCTGGTGGCGGTTGCCGCTTTCAACATCGTCGCGACGCTCGTCATGATTGTGAAGGAGAAGCAGACCGACATCGCCATCCTGCGCACCCTCGGGGCCGCACCGCGCAACGTGCTGCTCACTTTTGCAGTCCAGGGGGTGCTGATCGGCCTCGCTGGCACGCTCGCCGGTGCGCTGCTCGGTAAGCTGCTCGCCGATAACCTCGAGGCGCTGGTGCGTGCGCTCGAGAAGCTCCTCGGCACGCAGTTCCTCGATGCCCGCGTCTACTACATGAGCGATCTGCCGGCCTACGTGGAGGGAAACGACGTGCTCAAGGTGTGCGGCGTGGCGCTGGTGCTGTGCGTGCTGGCAACCATCTACCCGGCGTGGCGCGCCGCGCGCACGGCTCCGGCGGAGGCTCTGCGGCATGAGTGACAACGTTCTCGAGGCGCGCGAGGTGCGCAAGAGCTTCCGCCAGGGACCGGTGCTGCTGCAGGTGCTCGAGGGCGTCGCGCTCACGGTCGCGGCGGGCGAGCGTGCGGCGATCGTCGGTGCCTCGGGCTCGGGCAAGACGACGCTGCTGCAGATTCTCGGCGGGCTCGACCGCCCGAGCGCCGGGGAAGTGCTCATCGACGGACGCAACATTCATGCGCTCACCGAGAACGAGCGCGGCGCGCTGCGTAACCGGGCGCTCGGCTTCGTCTACCAGTTTCACCACCTGCTGCCGGAGTTCAGCGCACTCGAGAATGTCGCCATGCCGCTGCTGGTGCGGCGCACCCCGGTGGCGGCGGCGCGCGCTGCGGCGACCGAACTGCTCTCGCGTGTCGGCCTCGGCGAGCGGCTCGAGCACCGGCCGCACCAGCTCTCGGGCGGCGAGCGCCAGCGTGCCGCGGTCGCGCGCGCGCTGGTCACGCAGCCGCGCATCGTGCTGGCGGATGAGCCGACCGGCAATCTCGACGGCGCCAACGCCGCCAGCGTCTTCGCGCTGATGCTCGAACTCAATCGCGAGCGCCGCACGAGTCTCGTGGTGGTGACGCACGACCTGAAGCTCGCGAGTCGCATGGAGCGGGTCTACGAGCTCGATCGCGGCATGCTCACCGAGCGTCATGAGCCGCTTAGCGGCGGCCGGCACGAGCCCTAAGCTGACTGCGCGGCGTGGCGCGTGCGGTAGCGGCTGCGCACATGCCAGCGCCAGACCGCCTCGAACGCGAGCCAGCCGAGGACGCCGAGCACCACGGCACAGGTGATGCAGCCGACGACGAACGGCTGCCACACGGGCAGCAACCCGTGGCGGAACCAGCGCCAGTCGGCGACGAAGCGGAAGTGCTGGCGGGGCGTGTGCAGGATCGCCGCGCCCACGCGGTACGCCATGTAGTACACCGGCACCGCGGTGAAGGGGTTGGTGAGGATCCAGGTGGTGCCGTAGGTCACCGGGATGTTGAGCCGCCAGATGAGTGCCGCGCTCACCGCGAGCAGCAGGTGCACCGGCAGCGGCACGAAGCAGATGGCGAGCCCCGCGCCGAATCCGTAGGTCACCGCGCGGCGGTGGAGCGTCCACAGCTGCGGGTCCGCGATCCGCGCACCGAAGAGCCGCACGACCCAGCGGTCCTGCAGGGTGCGCGGGGCGGGCACGATCTTTTCCAGCAGGCGGCGCGGCATGAGGCTTGGGGACTCTACCAGAAGCCCCGCAGGCCGGCGGGACGCGCCACCCATCCTGGGACGCAGTTACCTTGAGCGCGAGCGCCCCTCCGGTATGATGCCGCCGTTGCGCTCCTAAGTGCTTGCGAGGAAAGCCTTCGGATGTGGGAAATAGTGCGGGCCGGCGGCCCGTTGATGTGGCCTATCATTCTGTGCTCAATCATCGCGGCAGCCATCATTCTGGAGCGGCTCTGGACGCTGCAGGACAAGCGGGTGCTGCCGCGCGAGCTCCCGCAGCGAGTCTGGCAACTGATCGAGGCTAACCAGGTCAACGACAAGGTGATCGCCGCGCTCGAGCAGAACTCGCCCCTCGGACGGCTGCTCGCGATCGGGCTCGCCAACCGCCACCGGCCGCGCGAGATCGTCATGGAACGTCTCGAAGACACCGGCCGGCACGTAGTGCACGAGCTCGAGCGCTTCATAAACACGCTCGGCACCATCGCCGGCATCTCCCCGCTCCTCGGGTTGCTCGGCACGGTGACCGGCATCATCCGCGCCTTCAACGCCATTCAGGCGGGCGGCATGGGCGATCCGCGCGCACTCTCCGGCGGCATTGCCGAGGCGCTGATCTGTACGGTCGCTGGCTTGTGCGTCGCCATTCCCGCGCTCATTTTCTACCGCTACCTGAGGGGACGGGTCGACGGGATCGTGGTGGAGATGGAGAAGCAGGCGATCCGCATGGCGGATGCGCTGGAAGCGGCGCAGCAGCGTGCGCGCCCGGCGCCTGCAGCGGTGCCTTTTGAGCCGGTACGGTCCGAGGCTGCCAGGTGAACCTCAAGCCGCGCCGCCACGAGGAGCCAGAGATCAACGTAGTCTCGCTCATCGACGTGGTGCTGCTGCTGGTGGTGTTCTTCATCCTCTCGAGCAAATTCACCGACGAGGGGCGTTTACGCGTGCACCTGCCGCAGGCGAGCGCCGTGCCGGTGGAGAAGGTGAGCGGTGAGCCGCTGGTCGTGAGCGTTACGCAACAGGGCGGCTACCTGGTGAACCAGCGTGAGCTCATCAATTCCAGCCCGGAGACGCTGCGGGCGGCGTTGCTGAAGGAAGCCGGCAGCAATCGCTCGATGCGCATCACGCTGCGCGCCGATGCGCGTGCCACGCACCAGTCCGTCATCACCGCCATGGACGTGCTCGGGCGCCTCGGCTTCACCGAGGTTAATATCGCTACGGTCAAGGAAGAGCCGGCGAGCAAGCCTTGAACGACATCAGCCGAGCGCGCACCGGGACGGGGAGCACGCGGCCCCTCGGGGGCAGCGCGCTCACCGCATACCGCCGGCTGCTCGGCTACCTGGCGCCGCATCGCGGCCGCTTCATTCTCGGCATGCTCGGCGGAGTCTTGTTCTCGGCGACGATGGTGAGTCTGGCACCCTTCGCCCAGAGCTTCGTCGGCGGCACGCTCATCAAGCAGGATCCACGCACCATCGTGTGGGTGCCGCTGGCGCTCGTCGGCATCTTCACGCTGCGTGGCATCGGCGACTTCACCCAGACGTTTTTCATGGGCGCCGTCGGCCGGCAGATCGTCAACCAGCTGCGGCACGAGGTGTTCCGCCACATCCTGATGCTGCCGGTCGGCTACTTCGACCGACACTCCTCCGCGGCGCTGCTCTCGCGCCTCACCTACAACAGCGAGCAGATCGGCCAGGCGACCACTGACTCGGTCAACACGGTGGTGCGCACGACGCTCACCATCATCGGCTCGATCGGCTGGCTGCTGTGGACCAATGTGCGCCTGACCCTGATCGCCCTGATCATGGGTCCGCTGGTCGGCTGGCTGGTATCGATCATCAACCACAAGTTCCGCCGCTACAGCCGCCGTATCCAGGATTCCATGGGCGATGTGACGCGCGTTGCCAAAGAGAGCTTCGAGGCGCCGCGGCTCATCAAGGTCTACAACGCCCAAGCGCATTTTGGGCGACAGTTCGATGCGGTCAACGAGCACAACCGCCGTTCCAACATGAAGCTGATCCTGACGCGTGGCATCTCCAATCCGGTCGTGCAGGAGGTAACGGCCATCGGCTGCGCGATCGTACTGCTGATCGCCATCACGGACGCGATCAACGGCCGCATGAGCATGGCCGCGCTCGCCGGGTTCATCACGGCGCTGGTGAGCATTGCGCAGCCATTGCGCGAGCTGGTCGGGGTCGCAGGTCCCCTGCAGCAGGGCATCGCCGCCGGACAGAGCCTGTTCGAGCTGCTCGATGAGCCGTCCGAGCCGCAGGGTGGCACCTTCCGCACCGCCCGCGCCCGCGGCGCGGTCGAGTTCGAGCGCGTCTCGTTCGCCTATCCGGGCGCTGCGACGGTCGCCGCCGGTGCGACGAGCCGGCGGGTAGCGGCGCTGTCGGAGGTGTCGCTCGAGGTCGCCGCCGGCGAGCATCTGGCGATCGTCGGCCGCTCCGGCAGCGGCAAGTCGACGCTGGTGAACCTGCTGCCGCGCTTCTACGACGTGGCGGCCGGCAGCGTGCGCATCGATGGTCGCGACGTGCGCGACTACGAGCTGCACAACCTGCGCGAACAGATCGCGGTCGTCAGTCAGGACGTGGTGCTGTTCGACGATACCATCCGCAACAACATCGCCTTCGGGCGTGACGTGCCAGACGCCGACATCGAGCGCGCGGCGGAGGCGGCCCACATCCTCGAGTTCGTGCGCAGCCAGCCGGCCGGGCTCGATGCGCTGGTGGGCGATCGCGGCATGTTGCTGTCGGGCGGACAGCGCCAGCGCATTGCCATCGCCCGCGCGCTGCTCAAGGACGCGCCGATACTGATCCTCGACGAGGCGACCTCTGCGCTCGACACCGAGGCCGAGCGTCACATCCAGGCCGCACTCGCGCAGCTGGTCCGCAACCGCACCACTCTGGTGATCGCCCACCGCCTGTCGACCGTCGAGCAGGCCGACCGCATCATCGTTCTCGACGCCGGCACGGTCGTCGAGTGTGGCACGCACGCGCAGCTGCTCGCCCACGGTGGGCTGTACGCGCAGCTGCACCGGCTGCAGTTCTCCGACTGAGGCACCGGCCTTCGCGTGCAGCAGCAGCTGACGGAGCTCTGGTACCGCGAGCCGCCGCGCGCCTCGCTCCTGCAGCCGCTCGGCTGGCTGTACCACGGTCTCATCGCCGCGCGCGGCCGCGCCTACGCGGCGGGCTGGCTGCGCAGCGCAAGCGCCGGCAAGCCGCTCGTGGTGGTCGGCAACCTCACGGTGGGCGGCACGGGCAAGACGCCGCTCACCATCTGGCTGTCGCGCGAGCTCACCGCGCGCGGGCTGCGGGTTGGCATCGTCGCGCGCGGCTATGGCGGACATGAGTCGCGTAACCCACGCGCAGTGGACGCGGGCGCGCAGTGGCGCGAGGTCGGTGATGAGGCGCTGATACTCGCGCGTCGCAGCGCCTGCCCGACGCTGGTAGGCGCCGATCGCGTGGCGGCTGCACGCGCGCTCGCCGCGCGCGTGGACATCATCCTCGCCGACGACGGGCTGCAGCACCTGCGTCTCGCCCGTGACTGCGAGATCGTGGTGATCGACGGCGCGCGCGGCTTCGGCAACGGCCGCCTGCTCCCGGCCGGCCCGCTGCGCGAGCCGCTTGCGCGCCTTGCGCATGCCGATGCCCTGGTGGTGAATGGCAGTGCCGAGCACGCCTCACTCGCACGGGCGCTGCCCGGAGCGCGGCTCCTCGCGATGCGCCTCCTCGGCGAGGAGGCGCTCAGGGTGGATGCGGGCGCGGCACCGCGCCCGCTCGCGGCCTGGCGCGGTGAGCGTGTGCACGCGGTCGCCGGCATCGGCAATCCCGCGCGTTTTTTCGCCACACTGCGCGCGCACGGGATCGGTGTCATCGAGCACGCCTTCCCGGATCATCATCCTTTCGCGGCAGCGGAGCTTGAGTTCGCCGACGGACTGCCGGTCCTCATGACCGAGAAAGATGCCGTAAAATGCACCGCGTTCGCCGCTGCGCGGCTGTGGTACGTGCCGGTCGACGCACACTTCGCCGCGGCCGATGCACAGGAGCTGCTCGGACGCGTGCTGACGAAGGTGGGCGGCGGTCTGCCCCAAGCGGGAGGTCAACTGTGATGGATGCGCGTCTGCTCGAGATACTCGCCTGCCCAGTCTGCAAGGGAACCCTGCAGTTTCGCCGCGAAGCGCAGGTTCTGGTGTGCCGCATGGACCGCCTGGCCTATCCGATCCGCGACGCCGTGCCGGTAATGCTCGAGGAAGAGGCGCGCCAGCTCACCGCCGACGATCCGCTGCTCGATCGCTGAGGCGCTCAAGCGCAGCGCGCACTGGCGAGATCTCGAGCCGTGTTCCGCGTGGTCATTCCTTCCCGGTACGCCTCGACCCGACTCCCGGGGAAGGCGCTCGTGCCGCTCGCCGGCAAGCCGATGGTGCAGTGGGTGTACGAGCGCGCCCGCGCTGCCGGCGCGCTCGAGGTGCTGGTCGCCACCGACGATGAACGCATCGCGCGGGCAGCGCAGGCGTTCGGCGCCGAGGTGGTGATGACCGACACCCAGCACGCCTCCGGCACCGACCGCATCGCCGAGGTCGCGCGCCGCCGCGGCTGGGCGGGAGAGGACATCGTCGTCAACGTGCAGGGGGACGAGCCGCTGATTCCGCCCGCGCTCATCCGCCAGCTGGCAGCACTTCTCGCGGCGCAGCCGCAGGCGGACATCGCCACGCTGGCGACAGCCGTCGAGTCGCTCGCGGAGCTGCTCGATCCGAACGCCGTCAAGGTGGTGACCGATGCGCGCGGCTGGGCGCTCTATTTCAGCCGCGCGCCCATTCCCTGGAATCGCGACGGCACTGCCGCCGGGCCGGGTAGTCAACACGAGTACGCGGGGGCGCGACGACACATTGGGATGTATGCCTACCGCGCGGCAGCGCTCGCGCGTCTCACGCAGTTGCCACGCGGCGCCCTCGAGCAGCGCGAGCACCTCGAACAGCTGCGTGCGCTCGAGCATGGCTTGCGCGTTTGTGTGGCGGATGCGAGCGAGCCACCGGGACCGGATGTGAACACGCTCGCAGATCTTGAGCGTGTTGCCACGCGGCTGTCTCGGGCTGTCCCCTGAACGGCTACACTCCTCGTCGGGGCGCCCGGCGGCGCGGTACAATTGCTCACAGTCGGCGTGTCGGTGCGTTGCTTCGGTGGCTGCGCCAACTGCCCGGCGCGGAACTTGTCAGCCATAAAGGCGTCAAATTTCAAGGGTCTCCAATCGGTCAACCACGGCCCCACAGTCGGCGTTATGCAAGTACCATGCGCTTTGAGCCTGGAGCTGTCGCGATGATGAACGCAAGCCAAACGAGCGTGCGCAGTGTGCTTACGCTGACGGTGCTCGCGGTTGCCGGACTGCTGTCCGCGTGTGCAACGACGCCGCCGCCAACTTCGCGGCCGCCGCCACCGCCGCCACCGCCGGCTTATGCCCCGCCCCCGCCGCAGGTCAACACCACCGTCTACGCGTACCCGCTGCACGGCCAACCGCCGCAGCAGCAGGATCGTGATCATTACGAGTGCAGCATCTGGGCGACGCAGCAGACCGGTTTCGATCCGAGCGCACCGGGAGTGCCGCCGCAGCAGCAGGTGCACGTCGTCAGCGGACCGCCGCCAGGATCAGGCACCGCGGCCGGTGTCGTGACCGGAGCGATTCTGGGTGCGGCAATCGCCGGCCCGTGGCGCGCGCCGGGCGGCGCACTCGCGGGTGCGGTTGTTGGTGGAGCGATCGGCACCGCCGCGGAGGCGAGTGCCCGCCAGACACAGACCTACACCGTGACCGATCAGCGCGCGCTCGCGCAGATCCAGCAGAAGGCAGGCAACTATCGGCGCGCGCTGAGTGCGTGCCTCGACGCGCGCGGCTATAGCGTCAAGTGAGTTGCTGAAGATGCGCAACTCACTTCGCGCGGCCAGACCCCTGCTGCTCGCGCCGGCGCTGCTTCTGGCAGTGACGCTCACGAGCGGCGCACGGGCGCAGGAGCACGGCCATGGCGGCGCGCCGCCGCCGCATGCGCAGCACTACGACGTGCGCTACAGCCACAATCACTACTACGCGTCCCACGGCGTGGTCGTCACCAGCGTCCCGGGCAAGCCGTACATCGTTATGCACGCGGGCGCGCCTGTTTATTATTCGGGCGGTGTCTGGTACGCACCTCACGGGCCGAGCTTCGTGGTCGTCGGGGCGCCGGTCGGAGTGTTCGTGCCGGTGCTGCCGCCGTTCTATACGACGGTGTGGTTCGCGGGACTTCCGTACTACTACTCCAACGACACTTACTACGTGTACCGCGCCGATCAGGGCTACGAGGTCGTCGACCCGCCGGGCGATCCGGGCGCGGCCATCCAGGGCCCGCAGGGGCCGTCTTATCCCGGTGCGCCGCCGCCATCCCCCAGCGGCCCGCCGCCGGAGGGTGAGGACTTGTTCGTCTACCCGCAGAATGGCCAGTCGCCCGAACAGGAGGCGAACGACAAGTACGAGTGTCACACGTGGGCCTCGTCGCAGACCGGATTCGATCCCACGCAGGCCGGTGGTGGCGTGTCGCCGGACCAGACGGTCGCTAAGGGGGCGGACTACAAGCGCGCCATGCGCGCCTGCCTCGAAGGGCGCGGCTATAGCGTAAGATAGGATCCGTGCGGATCCTGTTCGTCTGCCTTGGAAATCCTGCGGACCCCTTCCCGCCAGTTCACGGATTTTCCTAAGTTGATGAGAAATAGTCGATTGCTGCGGTAGCACATTTCCTGTGCCCACCCGTGGTTTCCCGCCATTCTGATGACATTTTGAGGACATGAATGATGACATGACAGGCGCTGTTCGTCTGTTTTATAATGCGCCCGCTGATGACATGAAAGCGGAGCCGACGGATGCGCTAACACCCGCCGGCCCCTGACCACCACCACACGAGAGAGGTGCGGCAATGGCTACCAAGAACCTTACCAAGGCTGCCATCGAGGCGGCGACCTACCGGCCCGGCGGCCCTTCGCGGCAAGTCCTTTGGGACGCAAGAACTCGCGGCTTTGGCGTGCGGGTGACTCCCGAGGGCGGCAAACAGTACGTGATCCTCTATCGCGCGAGCGGGCGTCAGCGGCTCATGTCGCTTGGCCGCGTCGGCGACTTCAAGAGCCTGGACAGCGCCCGCGCTCGGGCAGAGGACCTGCTACACGGCCTGCGCCACGACGGCGTCGACCCCATGGCTACGCGCGAGCGAATGGCGGACGCGGAGTCGATGGCGCAGCTATGGACGACCTACGAGCGCGACCACCTCTCCGCCAAGTCCGAGAACACCCGCCGTGCGGTGTCCTCGGCTTGGCGCACTCACATTGCCCCCGTTGTAGGCACGCTGAAGCCGAG
>DASPWF010000078.1:0-15873 GCA_035621995.1 Steroidobacteraceae bacterium | reverse complement strand
GCCGGTGTTACCGATGTGTGGGCAGGTCAGCGTGACGATCTGGCGGGCGTAGGACGGATCGGTGAGGATCTCCTGATAACCGCTGAGCGCAGTGTTGAAAACGACCTCGCCTGTGGTGTTGCCCTTGGCTCCGATCGACTGTCCGCGGAAGATCGTTCCGTCGGCCAGCGCGAGCACCGCAGGTACGCTCACGTAATCAGCTCTCCCTCACGCACATACACAAAGCGGGAGGAGTTCTCATCGAACATCCTCCCGCCTTGCATGGACTAACCCGTACACGGATTAGGCAGAAATTTTACGGGCTTTGCGGGCGATGTGTCCACGCCAAATTCCCCCCGGCGCGGGGCCGGGCACAAGTTCACACACATTCGCAAAGATCCCGCTAAGTTACTGTTTTCAGTCGCAGAAAATCCTCCATGTCGTAGCGCCCCGGCGGCTGGAAGCGGAGCCAGAGAGCCGCCGCCAGCGCCCCGCGCGCGAAGATCGCACGATCGCTCGCGCGGTGGGTCAGCGCGAGCGTTTCCCCATGCCCGCTGAAGAACACGGTGTGCTCGCCGACCGTGTCTCCGGCGCGCAGCGCGGCAAAGCCGATCTCGTCCTCCCCGCGGGGGCCAGCGCGCCCCGCGAGGGCGTCTTGCGCGGTCGGCGGCGGCACGCCGCGGGCCTGTGCGGCGACGCGGCCGAGTGCGAGCGCGGTTCCGGACGGGGCGTCCTGCTTGAGGCGGTGGTGGAGCTCGAAGATATCGATGTCGAAGCTCACCGGGAGCGACTTTGCCGCAATACGGGTGAGCGCCATGAGGAGCGCCGCACCGAGGCTCGTGTTCGCGGCCACGAGGAGCGGGATCTCGTGTGCCGCAGCCTCAAGCTGTGCCTCGAGCGTAGCGGCGAATCCGGTGGTGCCGATCAGGAGGGGCTTACGCGCCGCGTGACAGGCCGCGAGTGTGCCGGTGGTCGCGGTGGCGCTCGAGAAGTCGATGACGACATCGGCTGCAGCGAGCGCGCGCGGCAGGTCGCTCGTCACGGGGAGATTGGCCGGGCCGAGGTTGGCGATCTCGCCGGCGTCGCGCCCCAGGGCGAGACTACCGGCGGAGGCGATCGCGCCCGTGACGATCAACCCGGGGAAGCCCGGCGCCGCGCGCAGCAGCGCCTGCCCCATGCGGCCGCTCACGCCAACCAACACGGCGCGACACAGCGGCGGCTGGCGCGTGTCGGCCGGCACGCCGCTTACGCCTTCCCCGTGTCGCCGCTGAAGAAGCGCTTCACGCCCTCGAGGAAGCTCGTCGAGCGCGGGGCGTGCCGATCGGCGTTGGCCTTGAGTGATTCGTCCAGCCGGCGAATGAGCTCGCGCTGCTCCGTCGACAGATGCACCGGCGTTTCCACCACCACGCGGCAGAACAGATCGCCGCGGGCGCCGCCGCGCACCGGTTTTACGCCCTTGTCTCGCAGACGAAAGACGCGGCCGGACTGGGTCTCGGTGGGAATCTTGAGCGTGACGTCGCCCTCGAGCGTTGGCACGTTGATGCTGCCGCCGAGCGCCGCCGTCGCAAAGCTCACCGGCACCTCGCAGGAGAGGTGCTCGCCGTCGCGCTCGAAGATCGGATGGTCGCGGACGTGAATCTCGACGTAGAGGTCGCCCGGTGGACCGCCGTTGCGACCCGCCTCGCCCTCGCCCGTAAGCCGTACGCGGTCGCCCGAATCGACGCCGGCGGGGACTTTCACGGCGAGTCTGCGCGTGCGCCGCACGCGCCCCTGGCCGTGGCAGGTGTCACAGGGGTTGCGCACGAGGGTGCCCGCGCCGCGGCAGCGCGGGCAAGTCTGCTGCAGCTGGAAGAACCCCTGGGAGACGCGCACCTGACCGGCGCCCCCGCAGGTGTCGCAGGTCACGGGCGCGCTGCCCTTGGCAGCGCCGCTGCCGTGGCACACCTCGCACTCTGCGAGCCGTACGACGTCGATCTCGGCCTGATGGCCGAACACGGCCTGCGAAAGCTCGAGCTCGAGCTCGTAGCGCAGATCCGCCCCGCGGAAGACCTGCGAGCGCCCACGACGGGCCCCGCCGAAGATGTCGCCGAAGACGTCCCCGAAGATGTCGCTGAAGGTATCGGCGCCGAAGCCACCGCGCGGCCCGCCCGCCCCGCGGGCGCTCGCCTCGACCCCGGCATGGCCGTACTGGTCGTAGGCGGCCCGCTTGTGCGGGTCGGTGAGCACCTCGCAGGCCTCCTTTGCCTCCTTGAAGGCATCCTCGGCTTCCCGATCGTTCGGGTTGCGATCGGGGTGGTACTTCATGGCGAGGCGTCGATAAGCCTTCTTGATCTCAGCCTCAGTCGCGGTCTTCGGTACGTCCAGTACCTTGTAGTAGTCGCGCTTCGCCATGGAACGCTTAGGAAGCCTTGCGTCCTTTGTCCTTCACCTCTTCGAACTCCGCATCCACGACGTCGTCGCGTCCAGCAGCACCGCCCTGGCCGGAGGGTCCAGCCTGAGCACCCGATGGACCGGCATTCTCCGCACCGCCCGCGGCGCCGCCCTGCTCGGCGGCATAGGCGCGCTGCGCGATGCTCGAGGAGGCCTGAGCGAGAGCCTCGGTCTTCTTCTCGATCACCCCGCGGTCATCGCCCTTGAGCGCCGTACGCAGATCCGATACCGCACTCTCGACGCGCGCGCGCTCGCCGGCGTCGACCTTGTCGCCGAGGCTGCCGAGCGACTTCTCCACCGCATGGATCAGTGCGTCGGCCTTGTTGCGCGTCTCTACCAGCTCGCGGAAGCGCTTGTCCTCCGCCGCATGCGCCTCGGCGTCGCGCACCATGCGCTTGATCTCGTCCTCCGTGAGCCCGCTCGAGGCCTTGATGACGATCTTCTGCTCGCGACCGGTGGCCTTGTCCTTCGCCGACACGTTGAGAATGCCGTTGGCGTCGATGTCGAACGACACCTCAATCTGCGGCATGCCGCGCGGCGCGGGCGGGATGTCGGCGAGGTCGAACTTGCCGAGGGACTTGTTGTCCGCGGCGCGATCGCGCTCGCCCTGCAGCACGTGGATCGTGACCGCCGTCTGATTGTCGTCGGCCGTCGAGAACGTCTGCGACGCCTTGGTCGGGATGGTCGTGTTCTTCTCGATGAGCTTGGTCATGATCCCGCCAAGCGTCTCGATGCCGAGCGACAGCGGCGTCACATCGAGCAGCAGCACGTCCTTGACCTCACCGGCGAGCACCCCCGCCTGGATCGCGGCGCCAACCGCGACCGCCTCGTCGGGGTTGACGTCCTTGCGCGGCTCCTTGCCGAAGAGGTCCTTCACGTACTTCTGCACGAGCGGCATGCGCGTCTGCCCGCCCACGAGGATGACTTCGGCGATATCGCCGACGCTGACGCCGGCGTCCTTGAGCGCGGTCTTGCAGGGCGCCACGGTCTTCTGCACCAGGTCCTCCACCAGCGACTCGAGCTTGGCGCGCGTCAGCTTGATGTTCAGGTGCTTCGGCCCGGAAGCGTCCGCAGTGATATAGGGCAGATTGATGTCGGTCTGCTGGGTCGAGGACAGCTCGATCTTCGCCTTCTCGGCGGCCTCCTTGAGGCGCTGCATGGCGAGCGGGTCCTTGCGCACGTCGACGCCGGATTCCTTGAGGAACTGCTCGGCGAGGAAGTTGATGATGCGCAGGTCGAAGTCCTCGCCACCGAGGAACGTGTCGCCGTTGGTCGAGAGCACCTCGAACTGATGCTCCTTGTCCACCTCGGCGATTTCGATAATGGAGATGTCGAAGGTGCCGCCGCCGAGGTCGTAGACGGCGATCTTGCGGTCGCCGCCCTGTTTGTCGAGCCCGTAAGCGAGCGCCGCCGCGGTCGGCTCGTTGATGATGCGCTTCACCTCGAGCCCCGCGATGCGTCCGGCATCCTTGGTCGCCTGACGCTGGGAATCGTTGAAGTAGGCGGGGACCGTGATCACGGCCTCCTTGACGGTCTCGCCGAGGTAGTCTTCGGCGGTCTTCTTCATCTTCTGCAGCACCCGCGCGGAGATCTCCGGCGGGGCCATCTTCTTGCCCTGCACCTCGACCCACGCGTCGCCGTTCTCGGCGCGGATGATCTTGTAGGGGACCATCTTGATGTCCCGCTGCACGACCTCGTCCTCGAACTTGCGGCCGATGAGACGCTTGATGGCAAAGAGCGTGTTCTGCGGATTGGTCACCGCCTGGCGCTTGGCGGGCTGGCCGACGAGCACCTCCCCGTCCTTGGTAAAGGCGACGATCGAGGGGGTGGTACGGTCGCCCTCGCTGTTCTCGATCACACGGGGCTTGCCGCCCTCCATAATGGCGACGCAGGAGTTGGTCGTGCCGAGATCGATGCCGATTACCTTAGCCATGGGTTCACTCCGCGAGTGGTTCTCATTCCAAAGGGATATGGTCCAGCGCTACTTCTTAGGGGTGGCGAGGTGGGCTTTCAAGCCCATCAGCCCGGCGCCCGCGCCACGATCACCCGCGCCGGGCGCAGCAGCCGCCCGTTGAGCTCGTAGCCAGGCTGCACGACCTGCAGCACCGAATTGGGCTCGGCGGTGGCCGACTCCTGGGTCATCATGGCCTCGTGCCGCGCCGGGTCGAAGGGCTCGCCCTGAGGGTCGATCACGGAGACGCCGAACTTCTCGAGCGCCCTCGTGAGCAGCTGCAACGTCGCCTCCTGGCCCTCCCGGAGGCTGCGGGCGTCGGCCCGGGGCCCGCTCTGCACCGCCTGCTCCAGGCTGTCCCTCACCGGCAGCAACTCGGCGGCAAATTTCTCGAGGCCGTAGCGGTTGGCCGCCTCGATATCCCGCTGGGCGCGCTTGCGCACGTTGTCGAGCTCGGCCGCCGCGCGCAGGTACTGCTCCCAGTGGGTCTTGGCGCGCTCCTCGGAGTCGGCGAGCGCCTGCTGCAGGCGCTCGAGCTCCACCAGCTGACCGGCCGTCTCGGGCCGCACCGTGGTGGCCTCTGCCGCGGCACCGCCAGGGTTGCCCCGTGAAGACTCGTTCGCACTCATCCCGATAAACCTCCGAAGAGCGGCAATGGCTCAGGTCCCGCCGCACCGGCAGGCCTGCCCCCGGGGTGGGGGTCAGCGCCGTGAATTCAAGGCGGCGCCGAGCAGTTTAGCCGTCACGTCGACGATCGGTATGACCCGCTCGTAGGCCATGCGGGTGGGCCCGATGACCCCGAGCACCCCGACCACCGAGTCGCCGTCGCCGTAGGGCGCGGTGACCACGCTGCAGTCATCGAGGATGCGGAAGCCGGATTCGTGGCCGATGAAGATCTGCACGCCTTCGGCCTTGAGACTGTTATCGAGGAGGTGCAGGAAGTCGCGCTTCTCGTTGAAGGCTTCGAAGAGCCGCCGCAGCTTCTCGACGCTCGTGAGCTCGGCGACCCCCATGAGGTTGGTCTCGCCCTTGATGACGTACTCGAGCGTGCCCTCGCCGCCGCTGTCGAACACCTGCTGCGCCATCGCGATCGCATCCACCATGATCTGGTTCATGTGGGCGCGCGCCTCGGACAGCTGGCGCAGGATCTCCTGACGTGCCTCGCGCAGCGATCTGCCGCGGAACTGCTCGTTGAGATAGTTCGCGGCGCGCTTGAGCTCCTCGGGGGTGAAGTGGCGTTCGAGCTGGATGATACGGTTCTGCACTTCGCGCTCGTCGAAGACCAGCACCACGAGCACCCGGTTCTCGGAAAGTCCCACGAACTCGATCTGGGTAATCGCCGCCTGCCGCGTGCGCGGCACGGTGACGACGCTCGCCAGCTGCGTCGCGGACGACAGCAACTGCGACACCGTGCTGATGAGGTCGGTCGAGCTGTCGCGGCTCGCCTCGACCTGGCGGCGCATCTCGGCGCTCGCCGCCTCATCGAGCGGTCGCAGCTGCAGCAGCGTGTCGACGAAGAAGCGATAGCCCTTGTCGGTCGGTACGCGTCCGGCGGAGGTGTGCGGCGAGGCGACGAAGCCGAGCTCCTCGAGATCGGCCATGACGTTACGGATGGTTGCCGAGGAGAGCTGCAGGCCCGACTCCCGCGACAGTGCCCGCGAGCCCACCGGTTGGCCGTCCCGGATGTAGCTCTCGATGAGAATCCGCAGCAGGTGTTGAGCCCGCTCGCCGAGGGCCTCTTCCCGAGCTTCGTGCGCCATAGAGCCTGAATGAGTGCGCGGTAGCGCCAATCATGCACAGTCGCGGCCGGAAAGCTAGCGGCGCACTGCTATCGCGTCAAGCAAGCGGTGACCCGCCGGGTGGGCGTGGCCGCCTGTTGCCCGAAGATGTGATCTGCGCCATTGGCTGCAGGCGCGGTGCGCATGTTACAAAGAGCCGCTTTAAGTCAAGGGCTCTGAGGCATGGCCTTTCCGGTACGCACCTGCGCGTTAGTCGGCCGATTCGCGGATCCGCGCATTGCGGAGAGCGTCGGCGCACTGCTGCCGCACCTGGCGAGGCGCGGCGTCGAGGTGCTGGTGGGCGAGGACACCGAGCTCGGCGCGACCGGGAGCGGCATCGTCCGGGTGCCGGAGCGCGAGATCGGCGAGCGCGCCGACCTCGTCATCGCGATCGGCGGAGACGGCACGCTGCTTTACGCGGCGCGTCTGGTGGCACGTCACGGGGTGCCCTTGCTCGGTGTGAATCGCGGGCGGCTCGGGTTCCTCACCGACGTGATGCCGCAGGACATGCTGCCCTCGGTGGATGCGGCGCTCGCCGGGGAGCTCGAAGAAGACGAGCGGCCGCTGCTCACCGCGCATCTGCACCGCTGCGGCGCCGAGGTGGCGCAGGCGTTCGCACTCAACGATCTGGTCATGCAGAAGCACGACACCGGCCGCACGCTCGACTTCGAGACCCGTATCGACGGCAGCTTCGTCAACGCACACGACGGCGACGGTATCATCGTCGCGAGCCCCACGGGGTCAACCGCCTACGCGCTCTCGTGTGGGGGCCCGATCATCGAGCCGCACCTGCCGGCACTCGTCATCGTGCCCATCTGCGCGCACACGCTGTCCGACCGCCCGATCGTCGTCGCGGCGGACTCGGTCGTCGAGATCACGCTGCTCGAGCGGCCCGACACCCAGGCGCACGTCACCTGCGACGGCGTGGTGCTCGGCGCGCTGGCTGCGGGAGAGCGCCTCACCGTCACCACCGCGCGCGAGCACGCCAAGCTCCTGCATCCCCCCGGACACGACTACTACAAGCTGCTGCGCTCGAAGCTCCATTGGGGCCGCGGCAGCTTCGAGCGCTGACCCATGCTGACGCACCTGCAGATCCGCGACTTCGCCATCATCGACGCAGTGGAGCTCGAGCTACACGCGGGACTCACCGTACTCACGGGCGAGACCGGCGCGGGCAAATCGATCCTGGTAGAGGCGCTGCAGCTCATCGCCGGCGGCCGTGCCGGCGCGGAAGTCGTGCGCCACGGCGCCGAGCGCGCCGAGGTCTCGGCCACCTTCGACCTGAGCCGCGCGCCACGCGAGCTCAAGCAGTGGCTCGAGGAGCAATCGATCGGCAGCGCCGCCGAGCTCACCGTGCGCCGCGTGGTGACGAGCGACGGCCGCTCGCGCGCCTATCTCAACGGGCAGTCGGTGCCGGTGCAGCTGCTGCGCGAGGCAGGCAACATTCTGGTCGACATCCACGGCCAGCACGAATTCCAGTCCCTCACCCGCAGTGCCGCTCAGCGCGAGCTCCTCGACGGCTATGCCGCGCTCACCGGCGCCGTCGACCAGGTCGGCATCGCCCATCGGGTATGGCTCGAGCTGCTCAACCGCACGCTCGAGCTCGACAGCAAGGCGCGCGACCGCGACGCCCGGCTCGAGCTGCTGCGCTACCAGGCACAGGAGTTGCACGCGTTGCAAGTGAAGCCGGGAGAGAGCGAGGCGCTCGCCGAGGAACACGCCCGGCTCGCCAACCGCGGGCGCCTGGCCGCAGGCATCCGCGCCGCGCTCGGCGAGCTGTACGAAAACGAGGGCGCGAGCGCCCACGCCGCGGTGAGCCGCGCGCTCACCTCGCTGCGCGCGCTCGCGGCACTCGACGCGCGGCTCGGCGCGGTGCTGCCGATGCTGGAGGAGGCTGCGATCCACGTGCGCGAAGGCGCACGCGAGCTCGAGCACTATGGCGAATCCCTCGATGTCGACGCCGCGCGCCAGGAGCAGGTCGAGCGGCGCCTCGCCGCGATGGAAGAGCTCGCGCGCAAGCACCGCGTGGCGCCCGCCGAGCTGCCGACCCTCATTGGACGGCTCGGCGATGAGCTGGCGGCGCTCGAGCGCGCCGACAGCGATCTCGCCACCGTGCGCAAGGACCTCGCCGCCGCGCTCGAGTCCTATCGCTTGCAGGCCCGCGAGCTCTCCACCAAGCGGGTCGCCGCGGCGCGCGCCTTCGCCCGCGACATCAGCGCGCGCATGCAGACCCTCGGCATGGCCGGCGGCCGCTTCGAGGCGGACGTCACCCAGGACGGCAACGCCGATCCGGCCCAGCATGGCATCGACCAGATCGAGTTTCGCGTCACCGCAAATCCCGGCCAGCCACCGCGAGCACTCGCGAAGGTCGCCTCCGGCGGGGAGCTCGCGCGGCTGTCGCTCGCCGTGCAGGTGTCGTGCGCGACGGATGAGACGCGCTGCATGGTGTTCGATGAGGTCGACGCCGGCATCGGCGGCGCCGTGGCGGAGATCGTCGGGCGCGAGCTGCGTGCGCTCGGCGAGCGCGGTCAGGTGCTGTGCGTCACGCACCTGCCGCAGGTGGCGTCGCAGGCGCATCATCAATTGCGCGTCGCGAAGCTCACCGACGGGCGCACGACGCGCACCACGCTGACCGCTCTCACCTCGGAGGACCGCGTCGAGGAGCTCGCGCGCATGCTCGGCGGAATCGAAGTGACGGCCAAGGCGCGCGAGCACGCCCGCGACATGCTGGCCGCCGCCGGCAAGCCCCCTGCCAAGCCGCCGGAGAAATCCCCGGGCAAGAGCCCCGAGAAGCTGACACGGCGCTCACGCGCGCGCGACGCCGCCGATGCGGCCGGTGCCACCGAGGAAGGCGGCGACACCGTGCGGCTGCCGCGGCCGCCGGCCGCACGCTAGTCGTGCCGGCGCGGCCCGGAGGCGCGACTACGCGCTGCGCCGGCGCGGCCGAACGCGCGACTACACTGCCCCGGCGCGGCCGAACGCCTAGCCCGAAGTGCGCTTGCGGTAGGGGCAGTTCTCGCGGCGGCAGCGACCGTAGAGAATCAGCGAATGATCGCGGATCGTGAAGCCGAGCTTGCTGGCGACCGCGGTTTGGCGCTCCTCGATCCCTGAGTCGACGAACTCCTCGACGCGCCCGCAGTCGAGGCACACGATGTGATCGTGGTGTGTGCCCTGGTTGAGCTCGAAGACGGCCATGCCGTCCTCGAAATGATGGCGCGTGACGAGACCGGCGGCCTCGAACTGAGTAAGCACGCGATACACGGTCGCAAGCCCGATGTCTTCGTTCGACTCGAGCAGCGTTCGGTAGATGTCCTCAGCCGACAGGTGGCGCGTGGTGCTGCCCTCGAGGATCTCGAGGATCTTCAGGCGTGGCAGCGTCACCTTCAAACCGGCCTTGCGCAGGTCCTTGCCTTCCACGCGGGCTCTCCCGGCGGACCGCATCGCCTTGCCGGGCAGCGCGCGGGCCGCGATCAGGTATGATTGCCAGGATGATTATCCCCCATCGCACCCGCGTGCGCCTACTGTGGGCCGCGCTCGTCGCATTGCTGCTCGGGCCGGCGCTGGCCGGCTGCGTCTATCGCATGGACATTCAGCAGGGTAACTTCCTCACCGGCAAGAGCGTCGACAAGCTCGAGGTTGGCATGACGCGCGCCCAGGTGCGCTACCTGCTCGGCACGCCGATGTTGCCGGACGTGTTCGACAAGGACCGCTGGGACTATCTCTTCTATTACCAGCACGCGCACAACAAGCCGCGGCAGCGCCACTTGGTGGTGTTCTTCAAGGAAGACAAGGTGGAGCATTTCGTGCGCGAGAACGTGCCCGAAGCCCCGCCGCAGGCTCCCGACCAGGGCGCGCCGATCGAGAAGTTCCCGAAGATCTAGCCGGCGCGGCCCTTGCCGCCGCGCCGCGCGCGCTGCACGCGCTCGCGGCGGCGCTCGCGCGGATCGCACCGCAGCGGCCGGTACAGCTCGATGCGATCGCCGTCCGCGCAAGGGTCGCTGCGCGAGCGGGGCTCGCCGAAGATGCCCACCGCCGCGGAATCCCATGGGATGGCCTCATCGCGAGCCATCTCGCGTGCCGCGCGCAGCGCGTCGGCGATGCTCGCCGACCGCGACAGCTCCACGTTCCACAGATATTGTCGCTCGCGCGTCGCGTAGGCGACGCGGCAGCGCTTGCCGCGGCCTGCGCCGTCCGGCGGCGCGCTCATGACCGCGACCGCGCGCGTTCGACGAACGCCCCCAGCAGCGACCCGATGGTGTCGGCGAACTTCGGCTCGAATAGCATCGCGGTGAGCGGATTGCTGAAAGCAAAGCGCATGGTGAGCTCGACGCGACAGCCGCCCTCGAGGGGCGTCAGCAGCCACTCGCCCGTGAGCGTACGGAACGGGCCGCTCACGAGCTGCATGCCGATGCGGCGTGCGGGATCGAGGCTGTTGCGCGTGGTGAACTCGCCCCGCAGTGCCCCCTGGCGCACGCCCAGCGTGGCGACGATCTCCGCGGGCGAGCGCGCCAGCACCCGTGCGTGGGTGCACCAGGGCAGGAACTCCGGATAGCTCTCGATGTCGTTGATGAGCGCGAAGACTTCTGCCGGCGGCTTGTTGACGAGCGCCGAGCGCTTGACCTCTCGCATCGTGACATTGTCCCATTAGGCCTCGCCCATGACCAAAGCGACTGCCGAATCCCCGCGCCTGATTGCCGAGAACCGCAAGGCGCGCTTCGACTACTTCATCGAGGAGCGTTATGAGGCCGGCCTCGTGCTCCAGGGCTGGGAGGTGAAGGCCATGCGCGCCGGGCGGGCGCAGCTCAAGGAAGCCTATGTCTACCTGCGTGGTGGCGAGGCATTCCTCATCGGCGCGCACCTCTCGCCGCTGCCCTCGGTGTCGACGCACGTCACGCCCGACCCGGTGCGTACCCGCAAGGTCCTGCTGCATCACAGCGAGCTAAAGGGCCTGATCGGCGCGGTCGAGCGGCGCGGCTACACGCTCGTGCCGCTCGAGCTGTACTGGAAGAACGGCCGTGCCAAACTGCAGCTGGGCCTCGCCAAGGGCAAGAAACAACACGACAAGCGCGCGGTGGAGAAGGAGCGCGACTGGCAGCGCGACAAGGCGCGGCTGCTGCGCCGCGGCTGAGGCACGCGCAGCGCGCGCCACGCCGACCGCGCGGCCGGCGCGAGTGCCACGCGCGCTCTGCCGTTACTCGGGTGCGAGCTTCGGGTTCTTGTGCTCGTAGACGAGGTTGAGCGTGGTCAGAGTCGAGGTCGTGCCGACACCGGCGGGCGGCTCGCTGTTGTGTGTCACCTGGTAACCTGCCGACAGCGCCAGCGTGTTGGTCATCTTCACCTGCAAGGTGATGTTGGCGTTCGTCATGGTGTTCTGCTGGCCGGCTTCGACGTTGACGCCCGCCAAGAGCTTGGTGGCGGCGTTGAAGGAGTGCTCGTACGTGAGCGACGCATCGAGCACGGCATCGGTCTCGCTCGGCAGCTTCATCGTGCTGATGATGCCGCCGATCGCGTCCAGGGTGATCTCCTCCGGCTGCAGGCGGCGCACGCCGCCGCCGAGCTGACCGGTGAGCTTGGTGGCGTCGGTTTTGATGAACTGGTAGCCGAGTCCGGTGGAGGCCGTCTCCTGGTAGGCGAAGCCGCTGAAGCGGTTGTCCTCGTAGCGCAGAGCGCTGTACCAGTAGAGGCGCGGGTTGATGTTGTACTGACCCTGAAGGTACGTGCTCCAGGCTTGCGCGGTGGTCTCGCCCCTGGTGGCACCGTAGAGCCCATCGAGCCCGAAGAGCAGTTTCCAGTCGCCCAAGACGTAGGCGATGTGAAAGAGCGCGTTGGCGCTGCTCGTGTCGGTGGTGCCTCCGGTCTTGGTGTAGCCCGCCTGCGCCCGGGCCGCCCAGCTGTCCTCGTCGGCGAGCGCGAGGCCAGGAAGTGTGAGAACCGCGAAAAGTGTCCCGAGCGCTCCGCTTCCCGGGGGTGCTTCCCTGCCCATGGGTCGCCATCTTGCGCATTTGACTTAACCCGCGCCACCCCACAAGCCGCCTGACGCCATGGACCGTAAGCGTGGCGGTGACGCCCTGGGCGGCGCACGAGCGCGCCACGGCTTTCGGCTGAGGGTGTCGGCTGCTTGAGGTATGCTGCGGTCGTGAAGTCCGAAGGGGGCGACCGGTTTCGACGTGGGTTGCGAACCTTCAGGGGCGTGCCGAGGTGCAGTGTCCTCGTAAATACTGCTGCAAATCATAGTTGCCAACGACGACAACTACGCTCTGGCTGCCTAATCGCAGCTGACCTCTGACCAGCTCGTGCCTGTGCGACTGGTTCAGGGGACGCGCTCACAGGATCGCGTGCCGGCGTGCGACAGGCCGGTACGTTAAGAGTCACTGCCCGCTGGCGTTGCGTCTTCCCTGCTCCTCGGGTAGCGCCGCGCGAGAACCAAAGAGTGAGCTACGTACGTAGATCCTGAAGTCTAGGACTTACGGACGGGGGTTCGATTCCCCCCGCCTCCACCACCTCCGGCGGTTCCCGGTGCCGACGGGCCGGGATTCCGCCGCTTTCTTCGCTCGCGCATCGGCAGAGGTCCGCGTCATCCCTATGTCCGCGCGGGCGTTAGGGGACTACACTGACGTGGGATACAGGGAATCGCATCTCGTATGGACTCCCGCATGGCAACAAGAATAACGGTCAAGGGACAGGTCACCATTCCCAAGAAGGTCCGCGTAGCGCTCGAGCTCGCCCCGGGCGACGGCGTGGAATTCGAAGCCGACGGCGCGGGGCAGTTCGTCGTGCGCAAGGCGCAGCCGACTGCGACGCCGCCGCGCCTGCGCCGGCGCGAGCGACGGCCGCAGCCGCAGGACGAGGCGCAGATACGGCGCAGGGCCGAGGAGTTGCTCGCGCTGCTGCGCGGCCTCGACTGACCGCCGCGCCCCGCACTACACCGCTTCAGCCCTCGCGCCGCCCCTCAAGCGTGGTGAGCGGCCCGTAGAGGTCCGGACGACGGTCGCGGAACACGAACCAGTTGTCGCGCAGCTGTGCGACGGCGGTCAGGTCGAAGGTGTGGACGAGCGCCGCATCGCCCTCCTCCGCAGCTTCGGCGACTTTCGCGCCCGTCGCGTCGGCGATGAACGATGAGCCGTAGAAGCGGATATGCAGCCCCTCTGGGTTCTGCAGCGAGCGCTCGAGCCCATAGCGATTGGCGGCCACGAGCGGAGTCAGGTTGGCCGCGGCATGCCCCTGCTGCGTGCGTTGCCAGTGCTCGCGCGAGTTCACCGGCAGCGCCGGCGGCGGCTCGCTGCCGATCGCGGTGGGGAAGAAGAAGAGCTCCGCCCCCATGAGCGCCATGACGCGCGCAGTCTCGGGAAACCACTGGTCCCAGCAGATGCCGACGCCGATGCGCGCAAAGCGCGTATCCCACACGCGAAAGCCCGTATCGCCGGGCGTGAAGTAGTTCTTCTCCTGGTACCCGGGTCCATTGGGAATGTGCGACTTGCGGTAGACACCGAGCGTCGTGCCATCGGCGTCGACGATCGCGATGGAGTTGAAATAGACCGGGCCCGCGTGCTCGAAGAAGCTGATCGGCAGCACCACCCCGAGCTCGCGCGCCAAGGGGCCAAAGTGCCTCAGCGCCCGGTTGCCGGCCAGAGGTCGCGCCAGAGCAAGGTGGCGCGCATCCTGCTCGATGCAGAAGTACGGTGTCTCGAAGAGCTCGGGGAGCAGGATGATCTGCGCGCCGCGCGTGGCCGCGGCGCGCACCAGCCGCTCGGCGCGGACGATGTTGCCATCAGTGTCCCAGTCGCACGACATCTGGATGGCCGCGACCGTCACCGGGCGTGGGGCGCTGCGGAAATGCTCAGGCTCCTTCGACATCGATCACCTGCCGTGCCTGCCAGAGGCCGATTCTACTCGACTCCCGTGCACCGGGACCCGTGCGCAGGCGCTACGCCGAGCGGCCCGTGCGCGCAGCCCGCTCGGCCAGCGAGTGGTGCACCTGCTCGGTGATGCGCATGGCGGTCTCGAGCGCGGTGAGACCCGCCTCGCCCGGTACGATGGGCGGCCTGCCCTCGCGAATGCAGTGGAGAAAGGAGTCGATCTCCGCCCTGAGCGCGTCCCCTGGCTCGAGGCTCTGCTCCTCGATGGTGACCGGCAGCGGCCCGGGCGCATCGGCGCTCGCGCGCTTGCGGATCACGGTGAGGATCTTCTGCTGCAGATCGAGCGACAGGTAGGCGTCGTCCTCGAAGATGCGCAGCTTGCGCTCGGTCTTCATGCTGACGCGCGAGGCGGTCGCGTTGGCGACGCAGCCATTGGCGAAGCGGATGCGAGCGTTGGCGATGTCGATCTCATCGGAGAAGACCGGGGTGCCCACGGCGTCGATGCTCGTGATCGGTGCACCGACGATGGTTTGCACGATGTCGATGTCGTGAATCATGAGGTCGAGCACGACGTTCACGTCGGTGCCACGCTCGCGGTAGGGCGCCATGCGGTGGCACTCGACGAAGTTCGGCGATTTGAGGTACGGCTCGGCGGCAAGGATCGCGGCGTTGAAGCGCTCGAGGTGCCCGACCTGCAGGATGCGCTGCGCGCGCGCGGCGACGGCAACCAGCTCGCGCGCCTGCGCGGGGGTCTCGGTGATCGGCTTCTCGACCAGCACGTGCGCACCGGCCTCGAGAAAGTCGCGCGCGATCGCAAAGTGCGCGGGCGTCGGCGTCACCACGCTCACCGCGTCGACGGCACCGAGGAGGCTGCGATGATCGGCGAGTGCCGGCGTGTGCAGCTCGGCGCCGACCGCCGCGCGGGTCTCCTCGCGCGCATCGACGACCGCGAGCAGCTCGCAGTCCCCGGCCTGCGCGTACTTCTGCGCGTGAAAGCGACCCAGATAGCCCACGCCGATGACGGCGGCTCTGATTTTCTCCATGGGAACGCTATTATGCCCGCGCCCATGGCTACGACGACCCCGACCCGGCCCCAGGCGGCGCCCGTGCGCGCGCTCGCCGACAGCTACCGCGCGCTGCCGCCGCGGCTGCGGCGCGAGCTCCTCATCTATGGCGTGGCGCTCCTTTGCGGTCTGCTCGGGATGCCGCTCCTGATCTGGTTTGCCGGCAACCGCGTGCTCGGGCCCTACACCCACGGGCAGAACCTGCACGCGGGCCCCTTCGCGCTGCTCGGTGACTACATGCTCGGCCTCGCGCACGGCTCGGCGGTGTTCTGGGTCGTCGCCCTCGGACCCGCCGTGCTGCTGCTCCTGCTGCGGCTCACGATCCGCCTGATACGCGCCATCCCCTCCGCGCGGCGTGGCTGACGGCGGGTGCGCCGCGCTGCCGCAGGGCCCCCGCCGGTCGCCCAGCGGCCGTTCCGATCACTTCGGCCAGTACATCCAGACCGCCACAGCGAACATAATGAGCGTGGCGCCGTGTGCGGCGAGCCGCCAGCGGCGCTCCCGCTGCTGCGCGTAGAAGCTGCCGCAGCTCACCACGGCAAACGCCGAGAAAACCAGGATCGCCCGAATGAGCGCCGCGTGCTCGGGGGCAAAGCGTGCCTCGTCGGCGGGCAGGAACAGGATCACGATCCAGGTCATCAGCAGCCCCGTTGCCAGGGCGACCGCCGAACCTGCGAGAATCGCCAGAAGTGCCGCCAGGGGTCGCATGCCGTGAGAAGTAAGACTTGGCTGCGCGAAGCCGACTTGCTAAAAGCGAACCGCGCGCTCTAGCCTTGCTCTAAGAGTCTACCCAAGCTGCGAGTCCCACGATGCCC
>DASPWF010000077.1:0-16269 GCA_035621995.1 Steroidobacteraceae bacterium | reverse complement strand
GCGAATCTCGCGGTGCGCACCCATGCGCTCGTCACGACCGTGCTGTGCGAGGGGCGTCGCGCGGTCGGGGTACGCTATCGGCGCGGCGGTGATACGCACGAGGTGCGGGTGCGGCGCGAAGTGATCCTGAGCGCCGGCCCCATCAACTCACCGCAGCTGCTGAAACTCTCGGGCATCGGGCCCCCGGCCGAGCTCGCCGCCTTCGGCATTCGCGTGGTGCAGCCGCTCGCGGGCGTCGGCGAGAATCTCCAGGACCACCTCGAGTTCTATTTCAAGCTGCGCAGCCGCGAGCCGGTGACGCTCTACGGGGAGATCTCGGCGTGGCGTCGGGCGCTGATCGGCGCACGCTGGCTTCTCATGCGCTCCGGGCTCGGCACCAGCAATCACTTCGAGACCGGCGGCTTCATCCGCAGCCGCGCCGGCGTGCGCTATCCGGACATCCAGTTTCATTTCCTGCCGCTGGCGGTGAATTACGATGGCTCGGCGCTCGCGCGCGAGCACGGGTTCCAGGCGCACGTCGGCCCGATGCGCTCGCGCAGCCAGGGATGGGTACGACTGCGGTCCGCGCAGCCTGCTGACGCGCCGCGCATTCTCTTCAACTACATGTCGCAGCCGCAGGACTGGCTTGAGATGCGTGCCTGCGTGCGCCTGACGCGCGAGATCTTTGCCCAGCCGGCCTTCGATCGCTATCGCGGCGGCGAGATCCAGCCAGGCGAGGACGTGCAGACGGACGAGCAGATCGACGCCTTCATCCGCGCCAAGGCCGAGAGCGCCTTCCACCCCAGCTGCACGTGCCGCATGGGCCGCCCGGAGGATCCGCTCGCGGTGGTCGACGCCCAGGCGCACGTCATCGGCGTCGAGGCGCTGCGCGTGGTCGATTCCTCCATCATGCCCTCGATCACCACCGGCAATCTCAACGCACCAACCATCATGCTGGCGGAAAAGGTGGCGGATCACATTCGCGGCGTCGCGCTACTGCCGCGCGCGAGTGCGCCGTACTACTGCGCGCCTGCATGGCAGAGCGCGCAGCGCTGAGCTCAGAAACTCCAGCCGAAGCTACCCATGATGACCCGCGGACGCAGCGGCGTCTCTGCGGTGATGAACTGCTGTGAGCTGATGAATGTGCTCGCGTTTGAATTGCTCAAGTTCTCGCAGGTAAGGGCGAAATACCACGCATCCTTGGAGACTCCGATTGCGGCGTCGTAGGTCGAGTAAGCCGGGACCTCGAAGCGTCCTCTCGAGGTGCTCACCGTCCCGCCGAGATGGTAGGTGGGATTCGAGCCTGCCTGCGTGTAGAAGTGGTCGGTGTGGAAAGCCCCTGCCTGAATGTAAGGGACGTAACCGGCAATGCGCCACTCGTAGCGGGCGTGCACGCCAAACTGCATCGGCGGCGCGTCGGCGCTCGGGGAGCCGACCGCGCCGAACGGATTCACGACCTGCGAGCAGACGGCGAGGAACAGGTTGCAGGCGTGCGTGATCGCCGTGCCGTAGCCGGGGGCTGCGGGATTGGTGACGAGCAGCGACGGCGAATTCGTCTGCTCGCTCTGGTTCCAGGCGATCGAACCCGTGATGGTGAACCCATCCGTGACGCGAGCCGCCAACGAGTTTTCGATGCCCCTGATGCGGAAGTTCTGCCCGTTGGTGTCGTAGAAAAGGTTACCAACCACACCGGGATTGAAGAACTCGATCTGCACGTTATCCCAGTTCTCCTGGTAGATAGCGCCGTTCCACTGCAGGCGATGATTGAAGAACTCGGTCTTCCAGCCGAGCTCGTTGTTGGTCAGATCGTCCGACTGGTACGACGAGGGGATGATGTACTGCGCCGCGTTGGGCGGCGCCCCGCTGCCGGGCGTGAGCGAAATGTAGGCATGCGGCGCGCCGCCGTTTTGGTTGAACCCGCCCGGACGAAAGCCCTGCGAGAAGGTGTAGTACACCATGACGTCGGGCACGATGTGCCAGGTCAGATTGGCGCGGCTCCTGAAGCCGCTCTCGGTGTTCGACAGATTGTCGTAGTTGAGGTTGTAGCTGTAATAGGTGGAACCAAACGAGGGCGCGGAGTAGGGATTGGGATAGTTGGCCACGTAGCACCCATTGGGCGCGCCCGTGACAAGTTCACCGTTCAAGCCTCCCTGGAAGCAGCCGAAACTGGACAAGACACTGCCAGCCATGTAGTTGTCGAAGCGGAAGTAGCGCGTGCCCACCGTCGCCGTCAGCGTCTTTGGAATCAGGTCGAAGTCCATCGAGGCGAAGAAGGCCAGCTGTTTAACGTCGCGCACCTGGTCCTGGTAGAAGGAGACGTTGTCGCCCTGGACACCGGGATTCTGCACGGTCGTGCCGGGGATGGTGCCGACGTTCGACAGACAGCCCGTGTTGCCCGGGTCGATGCCCGGCGTGCCGCTCGAGGTGCACGGCGGGATGGTCTTGTACTCCCAGGCGGTCTGGTCGTAGAGCTTGTTGTCCTCCCAGAACGCGCCGACGATCCCGCGCAAGCGCCACTCGTCCGGCGTCGTAAAGCGCAGCTCGTTCTGAAAGTGCTCGTTGCGCTCGACCGAATGCCACAGCGAACTCGGCGAGAAGCAGGTCGGTTTCAGTGGGTTTGACGCGGTTCCCGGACCGTAGCACTGGTAGTAGTCGGCATACACGCCGCGCGCGTAGTTCGTGTAGTCGCCCACCTGATCGACGTTGCGCACCAGGTAGCCGCCGGTGTAGACGGCCTTGATGCTGCCGATCCTGCCATTCACCGTCCAGGCAGTCGACTCGAACTTGTCCTTGTTGTAGGTGTTGTTGAACAGCGTGACCTGGAGCGGCTGCAGCGCTGCCCCATCGGACGCGAAGGGCTGTTGGTAGAACACGCCCTGCGAGTTCATGTCCTGGTAGGACTGCGTGATCAGGAGGTCCCAGTCGTCGTTGAACTTGTAGAGCAGTTCGGCACGGATTCCCTGGTACGTCACTGGATTGATGTTGTTTGCTGCAAGATGATAGTTGTTGATGACGGGACTCCCGGGCGGGACGCAGGAGCCGTTGTTCGGCAGCCCGTCAGGGCACTGGCCGTTGACGGCCGGGAGATACGCAAAACCGATGCCGATGTCGGTGTTCTTGCGCGTGAAGGTCGCCGGCACGTTGTCGATGTAGCCGCCACGGCGATCGGTGTAGATCACCGCACGCACGGCCATGTGATCGGTGATCAGTGGCAGGTTCAGCACCGCCGAGAGTTGGCTGTTCGGGTCGCCGCCGGCGGTCACCCCGTAGCCGGCCTTGACGTTGCCCTCGGTGACGTTGAGCTTCGGCTCGTTCGTGATGTAGCGGATCACTCCGGCCTCGGCGCCGGCACCGAACAGGGTTCCCTGCGGTCCCTCCAGGACCTCGATGCGGTTCAGGTCGACGGCATAGATATCGAGGTTGCGATTCGGCAGCTGACCGGACTGGTTGTCGAGGTAGATCGCGACGTTGGGCCACAAGCCCGTCGAGCCGCTGCCCTGGCTTGCCTGCGAGCCGGCGCTCAGCCCGCGCATGAAGACCTCGTTTTGCCCCGGGCCGTTGCTCGCGGTCGTAACGTTCGGCAGGTACTTGATGTAGTCGTCCAACGTCGAGATGTTGAGCTGCTGGATCGCTTCGCCAGTCAGCGCCTGCATCGCGATCGGGACGTCCTGCATCCTCTCGGCACGTCGCTCCGCCGTCACGGTCACCTCGACGAGGGCGTCGGAGCTCGGCGCCTCGGTCGCGCCGGTCGCCTGATCTGCCGCGACTGCTCTCAAGGATGCTGCGCCGAGGATGGCCGCTACCGCATACGAGATTTTTGACTTTCTATGCACGACGACCCCCTGCATCGAGGTGAGAGGCCAATCGATTAGATCCGACGCTCCGAGAGGTGCGATTGAATGGACGCGTCATGGTTTGTTACATACGCGCCTCTCGCGAGGAGCGCATGTAAGAAGGGCAAGCTGTGAGACGTTGCGGGGAGGCAACGCCGGCTGCGGACCGGCTTTTTAGTCAAAGACCCGTGCCCTCGCGACGTCGCCGTTGGCGGCGCGCTGCGGCTGGAGGCGTCGCGTCGAGGGTGAGAGGCCATAGGCATCCTTGAACTGGCGTGAGAAGTGCGCGCAGTCGGCGAAGCCCGCCTCGTTGGCGATGTCGGTGACCGAACGGTCGGTGTTCTCGATCAACCAGTTCGCATAACGCATCCGCAGCCGCCGATAGAGCGAGGCCGGCCCCATGCCGACGTGCTGGCGACAGAGCCGCTCGAGCTGGCGTGCCGACAATCCGAGCTCAGCCGCCACGGCGGCCACTGCGATCGGGCGGGCGAGATTCTGCTCCATCAGCAGCAATGCCCGGCGCACGCGCGGCTCGGCCACGGTCTCGGAGAGCGGCGGATGCGGCTGGGCGTCGCTGCCTGAACGCGGGCGGTCGAAGAGCAGGACCTGGCTGGCCTTTTGCGCGACTGCGCGTCCAAGGTGCTGCTCGATGAGATAGGTCGCGAGTGCGGCAGCGCCCGCGCCGCCCGCGCAGGTGATGCGTGGACCGTCGACCAGAAACAGGCGGTCGCCGATCACTTCCTGGTTCGGGAAGGCTTCGAGGAAATCCTGGTAGTGGTACCAGCTCACGCACGATCGGCGACCTTTCATCAGCCCGGCGCGGCAGAGCACGAAGCTCCCGGTGCAGATGCCGATGAGCGGCACGCTGGTCGCACCGACCTCGCGCAGATAGCGCATGGTCGCTTCGTCGACCTGAGGTCCCGCGTGCAGGATGCCACCGATCACGACGACATAGTCGAGGGAGTCCGGTGGCAGGAGCGGACTGGTCGGCTGCAGCATCACACCACAGCTCGCCGGCACCACCTCCGGACGTGCGGCCATGATGGACCACTGTACGTGCAACGGCCGGCTGCGATCTCCTTCATCCGCGGCGAGGCGCAGATGATCGACGAACACGGCAAATGCGGAGAGCGTGAAGTGATGTGCGAGTAGCACGCCAACGCGCAGCGGTGGGCGAACGCTGCGTTCCACAGAAGCCAAACGGTGAACGCTTGCCTGCGGCATTGAACGCGCACTCAATCGTTATGTTCCCCTGACGTCGCTATATTCCCCCAAAGCGCGGCCGGGACGCAAGAAGTCAAAACGCTTGCGCGATTCCCATGCAATTACAATTCGATAGGCGAACATTTACCGCGTTGAATGCACGTTCAGTAAACGCCGCTTGCAGCGCATGCGTGGGCTATCCCCCGTGGTGGAAGCCGCGGCTCGAGTCAACAAGAGCAGTGGCTAGCGCAGCACAGCCAGCCGCGCGAGATTCGCCTGCACAATGGGGTCATGGCAGGCGTGCCGTGCATACCAGCGGCGTGCGGCCTCGAGGAGCGCGCTGCAGGTCTCTACGGTCTCAGTCTCCCGCGCAGAAAGATCACGACTGCGTGGGGCTCTGAAACCTCGCGTCGGGGTGCGCGCATGGCGGCGCAGCTGGAGTTGCCGCAGCGCCTTCATCGGTACACCTTCTATACCCTCAAGCTGCCCGATGCGCTCGATGAGCGTGCGCCCGAGCCGCTCAAATTCGAGCCCGTGGGCGTCGCGCTCCGCCCCCGGCGGGCGAAGCCACTCCTCACACCAGGTCCTGACCCGATCGCCGGACGAGCGCAGCTGCGGGTCGGCGAGTGCAACGGCGATCCGCGGCAGGTCGAGCGCCTCGCGCAATGCGGCGTCGTAACGCTGCTCATCGAGCAGCTGCTCGACGTCCGCGAGATAGCTCGCGAACATGCGCGAGCTGGAGGGAGCCGAAGGCGCGCGCCGCGCAGCAAGCGCCGGCTGCAGGCGCCGCCCACCTTCCTGTGACGATTCATCGTACATGCATCAAATCCCAGCAAGCTCCGGGTCTTGCGAAGTTTCAGGCGGCCCGGACGGGTGCTGTCGCGCCCGAGTCGGCTGCCGGCGTGCTCTCGGTCGGCGCAGGCGTGGCGGCCGACACAGCTTCTGCGCTCGTTGGCACTGGCGTCGCCGGAATCGTGCGGCTGGGCGCTGCGCGCCGCCGCGGCGGTGTTGACGGGGCGGGCCGTGCACGCATCGGTCGCGCAATGCGAGTCGGCGGGGGCGCGGTTCGCGCGGCCCTCATCGGCGCCGGCGAGCGCGCTCGGGCACGCGCGGCCGCGACCCGTCGTGCCCTGCGTACCCTGACCACGCGGGCACGCTTGGTTACTGCTGCGGCCGGCTTGCGGCGCAGAGCACGGATCAGGCGGCGCCTGGCCCGGGCCACACTGCGCCTGGCAGGCTTGCGCTGCGGAGCGGCCGCTGCGGCGGCGGCGGGTGCCTCCACCGTGCGGTTCTTTTGCGCGCGGCGTGCGCGCTTCCACGCCTTGCGCATCGCCGCGGCGTGCTTGCGCGCACGCTTGGCCTCGCGCTTGGCTTCTTTCAGCCGCTTGCGCGCGCGTTTCAGCTCTTCCTTGGCGATGCGCACACGCTGTCTGGCAACCTCCGCCTGCAGTCGCACCCGCTCAAAGGGTGCTACGGGGGTGCTCGATTCGCTGCCTGCTTTCTTCATCTCTGGGCTCGCGAGCGAAAGACGAGCAGTCTCACACAAGCGGTAGTGGGTTTCCAGCCCACGCACTTATCCACAGAATTTGTGCATAAGTATGTGGACAGAGGGCGCCGAGGTCCGCAAACGCCAAGCCTGGGCAATGGCTTGCGTCAGCGTGAGCGCGTTTTCGCCACGCTCCCGCGCGGCGGCGATGAGCACCGTGAGTGCTGGGTGCGTGCGCCTCAGCTGCCGCCGCCGCCGAACATCGTGGCCGTGACGCGATTGCGGCCCGAGTGCTTGCTGCGATAGAGCGCCGCGTCGGCAATCTTCAACAGCCGCTGCGCCAGATGTCGCTCGCCGGCGGGCACACGCTCGAGCCCGCATAGGCCGAAGCTCGCAGTCACGGCAATGCTTTTGCCTTCGACGGAGAAGGGCGGCTGTGCGATCGCGGCGCGCAGCTTGCGCGCCACGGCGAGTCCCTGCTCATAACCGGTCTCGGGTAGCACGACGGCGAACTCTTCGCCGCCGATGCGCGCCACCCAGTCGATCCCGCGCCGCAGGCCCCGCCGCAATCGCGCGGCGAACTGGCGCAGAATCTGATCGCCGCCCGCGTGACCGAGCGAATCGTTGATGCTCTTGAACAGATCGATATCACACAGAATCAGTGACAGCGGGCGTCCGTAACGTGCGGCGCGCTCCATCTCGCGCGGGAAGTGCTTGCCGAAGAAGCGTCGGCTGGCGACACGCGTCAGGTCATCGGTGGCCGACAGCTTGCGGTTCTCGGCCAGCGTGACGCGCAGGACTGCCTCGAGCTCGGCGATGCGCCGCGCGCTGGCGAGGCGTGCGTCGAGCTCGCGCTCCGAGACGCGCCGACCCACGCACTCATCGGCGCCGGCAAGCAGTCCCGCCTCGCGCTCAGCGGCATCGTCGAGCTCGGCCACGTAGAGGATGAATGGCCCCTTATCGGCATCGGGTAGGCGCAGCTTGCGCACGATATCCAGCGAATCCGTCAGCACCACGGCCGGGTGCTCGTTCGCATGGCGGTGCAGCCCATCATGCTCGTCGGTTGCCGACTCGACGTCGAACATGTCGGCACTGATACGCCGCTCGAATTGCGCGCGCACCACCGGATCGTGAAAGACGAGCAGCGCCTTCGGCGGCGCGATGACGCGCAGCATTACGGCGATGGTGGCGGTCGTCTCTTCGCGAGTCGCGCGCGAGCGTTGTGTGCGGCGCTCGAGAATGCGTTGTATGACCGTCGTCTGTCCGCCGGATGGCATTGCGCCCCCGCTTCAGGTACCGCGGTTGCTGCGCAGATTACCGACACCGGGGGAAAAAAGCGCGGCCGGAGGGGTACGGCAACGACGGCGCACTGCCGGTTGCCCCCGGTGGCGGCTGTACGACGCTATTATTGTGCCATGGAGCCGCCGGCGATTACGCGCCACCGCCGCCCGTTTCTTGCGCCGTTGTGGGTGATCCTCCTCGTCGCGCTCGCGATCGGGGTACTGTCCTTCGGCGTGTATCGCAGCGCGACAGCGACGGTAGTGTTTCTGGTGCAGCCCCTGGAGAAGGAGCCCGGTACGATCGCCGATCCGCCGGTAACTCCCGAGGGTGAGGAGCGCGCCCGGCGCCTGGCGCACATGTTCGGTGAGACCGGCGGGGTGGGGCGCGTGGATGCCGTGTACGTCAGCGACGATCGGCGCGCCCTGCAGACCGGGGCGCCGCTGCTCGAGCGGCTGCACCGCGCCCCCGTGGTCTTCAGACCCGCCGATGCGCGCGCCGCGGCCGATCGCGCGGTGCGCGAGCACAGCGGCGGCACGGTGCTCATGATCGCGAGCGGCTCGTCGTTGGCGCAGATCGTTCAGGAGCTTGCCGGGACGCAACTGCCGGCCGGGGCGCAGGATGACCCGGATCTCGTGTGGGTAGTGAGTATCCCGACCTTCGGTCGCGCCCACCTCGTGCGCTTCAGGTACTGAGCGCAGCCGACCATCGCGGCCGACAGAGCTCAGGTGACTCGCTCACGCCGCCCACCGGCGCTGAGTGCCACGGCGCGACGGACGAACAGCTCGTGTTGGGCGATGCGAAAGTCAGCGAGCACGGCGGCGCGGATGTAGCGCGCCTGGTCAATGAGATACGTCGCACGGCGCACCCCGAAGCCGAGCGGTCCCCGCGCGTCGTACATGCGCACCACGGACTTGTCGACGTCGGAGAGCAGCGTGAAGGGCAGCTGATACTTCTCGCGAAAGGCACGGTGTGTTTCAGGTTTTTGGGGACTCACGCCCGCCACGGTCAGCCCGGACTCCCGGATGTCCGTATGCAGGTCGCGAAAGGAGCAGGCTTCCCGGGTGCAGCCGGGGGTGAAGTCCGCAGGGTAGAAGTACAGGATCAACGGGCCGTGGCGCAGTAGCGTACTGAGCGAGACGTTCTGTTCATCCTGGTCGGGCAGCGTGAATTCCGGCGCCCGCGCCCCCATGGCCAACATATTTCCGTCTCCGCTCCTGCCGAGCCGCTCATCCCGATACGCAAGATGATAGCTGCATCGCGCACCGAGGGTTAAACTTGGTTTGACCGGCCTGATCGCGATGCTAGAATCGCGCGCCGCGGCCGGGTCCCCGCGAAACGCACCTTGATGGGCTGCTCGTGGCTCATAACTAGCGGGATTTCGCGGGGTGGCCATCCGTGGGGCGGTAGCTCAGCTGGGAGAGCGTCGCGTTCGCAATGCGAAGGTCGAGGGTTCGATCCCCTTCCGCTCCACCAGAAATTCCGGGTTCGTTCTGTACATGCTGCCTTACCGACGCTTCGCCGTGAGTGCTCGGTAAGTGCAGCAACGTCCGCGGTCACTGCAAGTGCCAGCACTCACAGGTCGTTTGGCCGTAGTCTGCCGGTGATCTCCGTCGGCATGCTGGTTGTGTCGATCCGGAAGGCCTGCGTGAAGGGTCTGTCTGGTGATGTGTCCTTTTCGAACACTCCGAGTTGGTCGTGAAAGCAAGTCAGGTCGACATCCGACCGCTCTGGCGCTTTGAAGCGTAGTGTTAGGCGAACGCATGAGTTCGACCAACAAGGCACCTGTGCCTGTTGGACAACGCGGAAAAAGAGGCGGATCCGGAGCGACTCGCCTGGCGGAGGGAGGACGCACACGGCGGCGCCGGATGGAAGACCGCCTGTCACCGACTGACGACCGTCCGTCGCGCAGGACCATGTTTCGCAACCACAGAGCTATTTCGGTGCGCGCGGAAGGCCGATGTCATCTGGAGGCGGTAAAATACGCCGACGGGGTCCGACTCACGCATAAGACGTGTTTTGGACGCGGGGTCTTTCCAGGGTCGGATTGCAGCGCACCAGAACGCGGCACAGTGTGAATCAGCAACTTACACAAGAGCCCGCTATGAGCCAGCTCCAACTGGCAACGCTGCGCGTCGAGAGTTTCGAGGATCTTCGACGAGCCCTCGACGGTGCGGACACGAGGAGCGTGCCGCTCGGCTCTCGTGTTCCCAGAGGAAGCATCGTGCACGCGGCCGCGGGCGACGTGCTGCTCACTGCCGGACAATGGTCGGCTGATATCCGCACGCGGGGAAGCGTCACTGCGGAACGCATCGCGCTCGGCGTGAAGCTCGATTCCGAGTCAAGGCACTTCAGCTTTCGCTCGGGCAGGGAGGTGTTTCCGGGCGACGTCTACGTGCTGGTGCGCGGTGACGACGTCGATCACCGGGTCAGCGGGTCCATACGCTATGCGTTCGTGTCGATGCGCCCCGAGTTGCTTCTGAATCAAGCCGGAGAGGACGCGTGGCGGGAGAGCGCAGGATTCTGGGAGAAGCGCCGCTGGTTTTGCGCGTCGCCGCCGATCAGGGGATTGATTGCCCGCTCCCTCCAGACGCTCGTGATGGAGGTGTTGAGATCGGACCGCCTGCTTACCGAGCCGGCGCTGCGCCAACTGCAGGTGGAACTCATCGAACCCTTTCTCTGGGGGTTCATGTTCGATGAAAGCCGCCGCGAAGAGCGGCACACACTATCGGGCGCGGCGATCGTGCGGAGCGTCGAGGATTGGGTGGATGGGCAATCCCCCGAAATGATTCAACTCGCCGACCTGTGCCGGGCACTGCGCGTGTCGCGGCGCACGTTGCAACGAGCGTTCACCGAGGTACTGGGCATGGGCCCGGCTCGCTATCTGGCGCTGAAGAGACTCGCGGCGGTGAGGGCCGAGCTGCGGGAGAGTGATCCGGCCGCGACAACCGTCACGGATACAGCCTTGCGGTATGGGTTTTGGGAGCTCGGACGGTTCGCCAGGGACTATCGGCGGACGTTTGGCGAAAGCCCCTCCGAGACACTGAGCAAGGGAACGCAACGAGGCGCGCGAGGGCGGTGAGAGACGCCTGAGGGCCTACGGCCACGGCAGCGCTTAAGCTGTTCCGGCGAGGAACAGCGTACTTCGCAAACGCATTCGGTCATGGCGCAAATTGCATAGCTGGCGGTCGATCTCGCGCCTAGCCTCTAGGTAGAGGGAATAAGGATGGCCAGGGACGGCCCTTCCCCCGTTTTTTAGCGATCGCCGCGGGTACGCGTGGCGCGACCCAGCTAGGCGATGAGATCGCGGTAGGCGTGCCACGTCGCATAGCCAAGCAGGGGTGCGACTACCACCATCCCGACGAGCAGGGTGAGAAACCCGATCGCGGTCAGCCCGACGATGAGCAGTGCCCACACGAACATAACCGGCAGGTTGGCGAACGTCGCGCGCAGGCTCGCGCGGATCGCGTCCGGGGCGCTGGCATGCCGGTCGATGATGAGCGGTACGGACACCACGGATACGGCAAACACGACCGCGGCGAGTACGCCGCCGGCCGCGATGTAGCCGAGTAGTTGCGAGGGGGTAAGGAGGCTCGATCCGCCCCAGAGCGCCACGGCGAGACTCGGAACCGGCGCGCTCAACACCGACTCGAGCAGCATCGCGGACAGCACGAACCACAGAATCGCAATCAGCGCGAGCACACCGCCGAAGTGCATGAGAGCTTCGGGATTGCGGGAAATCGCCTGCAGCGAGTCATCGAAGCTCAACGACTCACGCGCCTCGCGTCGCCGCGCGAGCTCGCACAGTCCGGTGGTCATGACAGGACCGACGAGCAGGTATCCGGTGACCGCCGCGGCGGTCAGGTACATGTGTGTGCTACCGAGCATGAGCAGCACCGCGCCAAGAATGGCGATGAGCGCGCCGTGAGCGAGACCGGACGAGCCGATTTTCACCACGTCGTCCCATCCGCGATTGAGCCACTCGAGCGCCTGAAGGGCCGGCACGTGGCGAACTTCTGCGTGGACGGCACCGGGATTACCGACACTCACGGACGCGGTCATGGACGCCTCCTCACCCGCATTCGCGGACGTGCGCCTGCACCTTTATTATGAGCAGATACTACGCCTGCCCGCGCCGGTAGTGGCAACAACCACACTGCCGCCGCGCCGCGGCTAGGCCTCTCCGATCAAACCGGCGGCTACTTGATCGTATAGCCCTTGCCTTCCATGCAGGCCGAGAACGCCTTGTTGTACGTAGCCTTCTGTTGGGCGACGGACGCATCAGCCTGCTGCTGCGCCTGTGCCTGCGCATCCCGTCTGGCCTGACGGCGCGCGGCACCACCCGCCATCGCCCCCGCCGCGGCTCCCGCCGCTGCTCCCGTACCGGCATCGCCGGCGATCGCCCCGATGACGGCACCTCCTGCGGCACCACGGGCAGCACCGCCCGCGCGCGCTCCCTGCGTGGCGGAGTCCGCCTGGGCAGCGGCGGTCTGCTGATCCGGCGCCTGCGGCTTGATGTTCATCGGATCGATGTTGGTCTGTGTCTTTGCCCACCCGAAGCAATACGTCTCATCGTTCGCCTGCTGCTGCGCGGTCTGATTCTTTGCGGGAAAAGCATAGAGCCCAAGACTCGACGACAGCGAGCCGGACGGAGCAGCTGCGGGCGCAGCGGGTTGTGCGGACGCTGCGTGTGCCGGGGCAGGCGCCTGCGCGGATGCCGCTGGCTGTTGCGCGTACGAGCCGCAGCTTGCAAGGAGTGCCAGCGTGGTGACCATAAGGTACTGAGATGCGTGCGCATATGGCATATCAAATCCCCCTTGGAATCGAGAATGGCCGCGACCGCAGAGCTGGCATCATATCGTGCGATTTGCGGCTGCATATGGAGATGCGCGTACCTCGCGGCTGGACTGGGGTGCCGGTAGACTTGTCCCTCGCCGCGCCCCCGTAGCTCAGTGGATAGAGCGACCGCCTCCTAAGCGGTAGGTCGTCGGTTCAACTCCGGCCGGGGGCGCTCTCTCGAACCAACATAATCAACCGGTTGCCTTCTCCGCCGTTGCAGCGGTGGGCACATCTAGCAATGAAGTTGCAATGTCCCGGCGAGAACCGCCTTCGATCACTCGCAATTTCGGCTGCTCTCCGAGAACGCGGCTCGTCACTCGTTCCACAGCACTCGCCATCCCTGACGGCAGGCTTCTCGCGTACACCTGATCGATGAGAGTGCTTCGCGAGTGCCCCAGCAGCCGGCTCATGTTGTGTGCGCTCTCGCCAGCGACCCTACCCAACGTGGCGCGCGTGGACCGCAGGCTGTACATGTCGAGCTTCCGAACACCGGCCCGCTGAATGAGCGGCAGCCACATCCGTGACCGCACATTCGCCGGGTTCAGTGGGCCGCCATTCCTCGTAGCGAACACCAACTCCCCGGCCTGCGAGAGCTTGCGATGCTGCTCCAGGGTCTGCACAAGGTAGCCGCTCAGGGCTATGGTCCGATTCCCTGCCGCAGTCTTCGGCTGCGTGAACCGCTTGCCCCGCCAATCCCAGGTGCGTGTGATCAGGGCTGTCCCCGCGGTGAGGTCCACATCCTCCCACCGCAGGGCAAACGCCTCTCCGGGTCGCATCCCAGTGAACACTAGCAGGCCGATGAGAGCCCGCTCATGCGGATCAGCGGCTGCGAGTAGGGCGGTCACCTCATCCTCCGTGAAGGCGTCGCGGCTCAGCCGCTGCCCTGACTTGGGGAACGGGCGGAAGCGCTGCAGCACATTCCGCTCGATGACTTCGCACTCGGTGACACCGTGGAACAGCACCGTGCGGAACACTCGGATGATGCGGTTCACAAGCTCCGCCGATTTGCCGCCTTCGAGCAGTTCCGCCAGCCACTTCTTCACATCCTCTTTGCGGATCGTCTCGGCCCCACGGTGCCCGAACTTCGGGAGGATGTAGCCGTTGAGGATGGACTGGTAGTTGAGCAGGGTTGAGGTCCGACGGTTGCGGAGCTTGCACTCCTTGAGGAATGCCTCCGCCAACTCCTTCACCGTCAAACGGGCTGCCCTGGCGATGTAGGTCCCTTTCGAGAGCTTGTCCCGCTGCGCCCGCTCGAATGCCTCCGCATCCTTCCGCCTTCGCACAGGCAAGGGCGCAGTGGCGGAATTCCCCCTCGCTCAGCGGCTGTCCGTTGTCGGGCCGAACAAAGCGACCCGAACGCCACAGGTGATATTCCACTGCGAATCCTGCCGCCCGAATCCGTCGGAGTTGATCCGGTGTCGCGGCCTGCACAGATGTCTGCCGCAGCGTCAGTGCGATCACTCGCGCCCCGCAGGCGAGTGCTGCCTCAGCGTGAGCCGCTTCGTGTAGAGCCAAATGCTCCCGTGAGGTTACCGGGACTTTCGCCATGGCGTTCATCCCGTGGATCGTATAGCCGCGCGGGATGCACGGGGCAGATTGAGGACATATCGCAATGATTCCCCCTGCCCGATCGAGATCCACTACCTCGGTGCTAAGTCCGTTTGCAGCAATGGCTGCCTACATGATGAGGCGGGGATTACTCCCGAGGGACGCAGATGAAGTCGAAGGCGCAGCACGTAGGCTGCTGCGCCTCGACTCTCGTTCAGACCTTCAAAGCTGCAGCAGCGGCTATCACCCCGCCCGGACCACCCTGCAAGGCGGCCTCTTTGAAGTACTGATCAAAGGTCTCGCACCAACTCCCGCCCGTCGCCGGCTCGGATATGCACACGACCGCGCCGCCAGCAACTTTGCCCATGTTAGACGACGAAAGCTCCTCTTCCTGATGCAGATCAACGATAGTCAGTTTGCTCATTTCGATTCTCCTAAGGTAAGTAAGTGAGTAAAGGGCGGCGAAGCGGTCAGTCCTGTTCACCATCGCTATGACTGAGGGTGCCGCCGCTGAGGCCTTGGCCTCCGACATCAAATCTTGTTACGGGCTGCGGCGGAGGGATCAGTTTAATCGGGCCGCCGTGCAATATAGAGGGGAAAGAAATGCCGCCATCAATCGCGGCCATGTCGTCGGAATTCATCTCTTCGTTGTGGGGCAGGTCTTTGATAGTCAGGTTGCTCATTTCGATATCTCCTGAGGTAAGTAAGTGAGTAAACGCTCTGAAGTCGGAGGCGCGTCACGCAGGCTGCTGCGCCTCAAACTTTGTCCTAGCCTGTGCTCCCTTTTTTTTCAGGCCGGGCAAACCGGCGGGGTCTGCCCCGACCCGATTTCTGCCGCTGCTACGATCATGGCGCCGATGCCTCCCTCTGCGGCAGCGCTTTGCAGGGTGGCCCCGACATCGGTGCAGTAGTTATCGTTGGTGAGCCTAGTCTGTAAAAGACCGCCGCGCACGGTGCTCATCTCGCTAACGTCAAGTTCCTTCGAAACGGTCATGTCTTCGATCTTAATCATTGCAATACTCCTAAAGGGTTGGGTTGTTTGAGCCAGCGTTTTGCTGAGCCTCCGTGGGTAAATCGTATTGCCTGTGCGATGCCCGACATGACTTTGGTCATCAACGCCTGGGATCGACGCCGTCTCGCGAGGGGTGCCCACCGTTTAATTGCAGCTGACAATTAACTGCCCAGGCAGGGACTTTAAAAATGGCGCGATCGCGGGAAAAGGCAATCAGGCGCACGCGTGACGCAATGGAATTTTCCTCCCGGGAGGTATGGGACCCAAAGCCGGCCGACTGCGGAAAGCAGTCATCGTGGAAAAAGTGGCGAGTGGACACTGTCGGCCACGAGCCGTCCTTCGACGCTGCCACCCTGCATCTCGACAGCGGACGTTCGTAATCCGTCTGACGCATCGCCGCCTTGGCCGGCGCGTCACTCCGGCAGGCTCATCTTGCGCAGCAGCGCCTTGTAACGGGCGTCGTCGTGAAGGCTACGGAAAAAGGGGTCAATTTCGATCCAGGTCAGGCCAGGGTCTCGCTCCACGTAGGCGCGCTCAGCCCAGTCCAACGCATGATCGTTCTCGCCGCGCCAGGCATACACTTGGGCGGTCTGATAGGGATCGTTCCCAGCAATCACCTGCTTGAGAAGTCCCTGTGCCGCCTCGACGTGTCCCAGAGAGTATTCGGCCTTGGCCTGACCTGCCAATTTGAAACCTTCCGATCCGCTTTGGCGAAAGACGGCGAGTGCCTGTTCTGGCCGGTTTTCGAACAGCTCCAGATTCCCCAGGTTATTGAGTGCACGAATTGAGTTAGGTGCGATCGCAAGCGCCTTCTCGTACAGCAGCCGAGCCTGTGGCAACTGCTGGTTCGCAGCGTAGAAGAACCCAAGGCGCATAGCGATCTCCGCCGCCAGCGGATCCCGCTCGAAGGCTTCCTTCTCTCTAGCAATAGCAGCGGGCAGATTGCCATTTATAGCGAGCACGACAGCAGATCGGTGCAGAACATCTGCGTCGTGTGGGCTGAGCGCTATGGCCTTGTCCAGGTCCGCCTTCCCACCAGCAAAGTCGAACCGGTAAATGGCGCGTATGAAGCCGCGAGCGGAGTAACCGGC
>DASPWF010000076.1:0-52401 GCA_035621995.1 Steroidobacteraceae bacterium | reverse complement strand
CCCGCCGTCGGGGTGCGACGGCGGGGCGGTGTCAGCGGTTTCAGTCGCGGATCGGCCGGTCGGCGCCGTCGTTGACCCGCTCGCGCAGGTCCTTGCCGGGCTTGAAGTGCGGAACGTGCTTGCCCGAGAGCGCCACGGCCTCGCCGGTCTTGGGGTTTCTCCCCTGACGCGGCGGGCGGAAGTGGAGCGAGAAGCTGCCGAATCCCCGGATCTCGATGCGCTCTCCCTGAGAGAGCGCATCGCTCATGATCTCGAGAATCTGCTTCAACGCCAGCTCCACATCCTTCGCCGGCAGATGCTTCTGCTTGGCGGTGATGATCTCGATGAGTTCCGACTTCGTCATTGCCTCAGCGGCTCTCTCCGGACCCGATGTGCTCCTTCAGCAGATCTCCGAGGCTGGTGCCGGAGGTCGTGGTCTCCGAGCGGTAGCTCTGCACCGCCTCGGCTTCCTCGTGGGCCTCCTTGGCCTTGATTGACAGCGAGATGGTGCGCGACTTGCGGTCGACGCCGGTGAACTTGGCTTCGATCTCCTCGCCCACCTTGAGCACCGCACGCGCATCTTCCACGCGATCACGGCCGAGCTCGGACGCGCGCAGCTGCCCTTCGATGCCGTTACCGAGGTCGATGACGGCGCCGCGCGCATCGACTTCCTTCACCACGCCCCTGACGATCGTGCCCTTGGGGTTGTCGGCGATGTAGGCGGAGAACGGGTCCTTGGCGAGCTGCTTGATGCCGAGCGAGATACGCTCGCGCTCGGGGTCGATCGACAGCACCATCGCCTCGAGCTGCTGCCCCTTCTGGTAGTTGCGCACCGCCTCCTCCCCCGGCTGGTCCCAGGAGATATCGGAGAGGTGCACCAGCCCGTCGATGTTGCCCGGCAGCCCGATGAAGATGCCGAAATCGGTGATGGACTTGATCTGGCCGCCCACCTTGTCGCCGCGGTTGTAGTTCTCGGCGAACTCCTTCCACGGGTTGGCCTGACACTGCTTGAGTCCGAGCGAGATACGGCGCCGCTCCTCGTCGACGTCGAGCACCATGACCTCGACTTCCTGTCCGGTGTGCACCACTTTGGCCGGATTGACGTTCTTGTTGGTCCAGTCCATCTCGGAGACGTGCACCAGTCCCTCGACGCCGTCCTCGATCTCGACGAACGCGCCGTAGTCGGCAATGTTGGTGACCTTGCCGAACACCCGTGTGCCGGGCGGGTAGCGCCGCGCGATGTTTTGCCAGGGGTCGGCGCCGAGCTGCTTGAGGCCGAGGCTGACGCGCGAGCGCTCGCGGTCGAACTTGAGGATGCGCACCTCGACCTCATCGCCCACCTTGACCACTTCCGAGGGGTGCTTGACACGCTTCCACGCCATGTCGGTGATGTGTAATAGGCCATCGATGCCGCCGAGGTCGACGAACGCGCCGTAGTCGGTGAGGTTCTTGACGGTGCCGCGCACCACCGCGCCTTCCTGCAGGTTGTCCATGAGAGCGGAACGCTCGGCAGAGAACTCCTGCTCGACCACCGCGCGGCGCGAGACCACGACGTTATTACGTTTCTGATCGAGCTTGATGACCTTGAACTCGAGCGGCTTGCCTTCGAGATACGAGGTGTCGCGCACCGGACGGACGTCGACCAGCGATCCGGGCAGGAAGGCGCGCACGTTCTCGATCTCGACCGTGAAGCCGCCCTTGACGCGCCCGGTGATGACGCCGGTGACGATCTCCGATTTGTTGAACGCCTCCTCGAGACGCGTCCAGGTCCGTGCGCGCTTGGCCTTCTCGCGCGACAGGCGCGTCTCGCCCGTGCCGTCCTCGACCGAATCGAGGGCCACTTCCACCTGGTCGCCGACTTTGACCTCCACCTCGCCACGCTCGTTCTTGAACTGCTCGAGGGGGATGACGGCCTCGGACTTGAGGCCTACGTTGACGATGACGACGTCGTTCGTGACGTCGACCACGAGCCCGGTGAGTATCATGCCCGGGCGGATGCGCTGATTGGCGAGACTCTGCTCGAATAGCTGAGCGAAACTTTCTGTCATACCTTCACTTCGCACGCCTCACCGGCGTGCCTGTACTGGGCCCTCGTCCTTCGGGTCCAGGAAATTACAACGGGCACCCGCATCCTGCGCGTGCCTGCCTCAAACATTCCCTCCGTGCGTATCGCGACGAGCGCCCCTCAGGGCCACAAACGCCGGGCGGTCATCAGTTCCAGCACCCGCCCGACGACCGCCTCGACCGCAAGGCTGGTCGAGTCAATCACACAGGCATCGGGCGCGGCCTTCAGCGGGGCGACCTCGCGGGTCTGATCCCTTAAATCCCGCTCGGCTATCTCGCGCGAAAGGGCGGGAAGGCTAACATCGGACCCCTTGTCTTTCAACTGCTTATAGCGCCTTAGCGCCCTTTCTTCGGGGGTCGCGGTCAGGAATATCTTAAGTTGAGCGTCCGGGAACACGACGGTCCCCATGTCCCGCCCGTCGGCGACGAGCCCCGGGGGAGTGGCAAAGGCCCGCTGCCGCGCCAGCAACGCCGTGCGCACCCCGCGCCAGGCGGCGACCCGGGAAGCGCCCTGACCGGCGAGCTCGGAGCGCACCTCGGCTGTGACGTCGCGCCCGTCGAGGCAGATGCGCTCGCTGCCGTCGGCGGCGACGGCGAACTTCACGTCCATATGCCGGGCAAGTTCGCCGTGGCTGCGCTCATCGTCCTCGGCCGCGCCGGCCGCGATGCCGGCGAGTGCCACCAGGCGGTAGAGCGCGCCGCTGTCGAGGAGATGCCAGCCGACGCGCTGGGCGACCGCACGACTGATGGTGCCCTTGCCCGAGCCGCTCGGGCCGTCGATGGTGACGATGGGACAGGATGGAGGGGCCACGCGCCATGTTGGCACGGAACCGGGCCGCGCGCCGTGGCGGCGGCGCATTGCCGTTCAGAGCACCTCGAGCGCGAGGCCCGCCGCACGCGCGGTGCGCTCGAACCGCGGAAAGCTGGTGGCGACGTTGGCCACATCGGCGATCTCGATCGCGGCGCGGGCCCGCAGGGCGGCCACTGCGAAAGCCATGGCGACGCGATGGTCCCCGCCACTGTCCACTCGGCCGCCGCCGATCGTGCCGCTGCCCCGGATCCACAGACCGTCCGGCAACAGCTGGTGCTCGACGCCGAGGGCGGCGAGACCGGCCGCCATCGTGGCCAGCCGGTCGCTCTCCTTGACGCGCAGCTCGAGCGCCCCGCGTACCAGGGTCTCGCCGCTCGCGCAGGCCGCAGCGACGAAGAACACCGGCAGCTCATCGATAGAGAGCGGCACGAGCGCTTCCGGCACGGTGATGCCGCGTAGCGCGCTGCGGTGCACCTCGATATCCGCCACGGGCTCGGCGGCGGGATCGTCGGCGGCGGCGCGCGGCTGCACGCGGATATCCGCACCCATGCGGCGCAGCAGCGTGATGAGCCCGGTGCGCGTCGGATTGACGCCGACGTTAGTGAGGCGGAGCGCGCGCTCGGCCGCGAGGCAGCCGGCCACGATGAGGAAGGCGGCGGAGGAAAAGTCCGCCGGCACGGCCACGGCAGTGGCGCGCAGGATCTGTCCGCCCTCGAGCGCAATGGTGCGCCCGCTCTGCGTGAGCGTCACGCCGAAGGCGCGCAGCATGCGCTCGGTGTGATCGCGCGAGGGGAGCGGCTCGGTGAGGCGCGTGCGCCCGGCGGCGGCCAACCCGGCGAGCAGTACGGCGGATTTAACCTGGGCGCTCGCTACCGGCAGGCTGTAGTGAATGGCACGCAGCTGCGGCGTGCCCCGAATCTCCACCGGCGGTCGCCCCGCGTGCGTGTGGATGCGCGCGCCCATCATCTGCAGCGGCAGCGCGACGCGCTCCATCGGCCGGCGCATGAGCGATGCATCGCCGATCAGCGTCGAGTCGAACTTCTGCGGTGCAAGCACGCCCATCATCAGGCGCATGGCGGTGCCCGCATTCCCCATGTCGAGCGCTGCCGCCGGGGCGGTGAGCCCGGCGCTGCCGACGCCGTGCACCAGCACCTCGGTCTCCGCCGGCCGCTCGAGCCGCACCCCAAGGGCCTCGAGCGCGCGCGCCGTGGCGAGGCAGTCCTCGCCGGCCAGGAAGCCGCTGATGTGCGTGTCGCCTTGCGCGAGCGCTCCCAGCATGAGCGCGCGGTGCGAGATCGATTTGTCCCCGGGCACGGTGAGCGTGCCGGAGATCACGCCTCCCGGAGCGATGCGCCAGGCGCTGCCGGGCGCGCCGCTCACTGCACGGCCCGCGGATACGATCCGAGCACGCGGAACAGCGACGCACGCCTGCGCAGCGCGGCGAGCGCGCGTGCCACGCGTGGCTCCTCGGCGTGTCCCTCGAGATCCATGAAGAACACGTAGTCCCACTTGCGCCGGCGCGACGGCCGAGATTCGATGCGCGTCAGGCTCACCCGGTGGCGCGCGAGCGGCTCGAGCAGCCGGTAGAGCGCTCCGGGAGCGTCGGTGTGCCCGACCGACACCAGGAGCGTCGTGCGATCCTCGCCGCTCGGCGCGAAGAGCTTGCGGCCGAGGATGAGGAAGCGGGTGGTGTTGTCGGCGTGATCCTCGATTTCCGCGGCGAGCACCTTCAGCCCGTAAATCTCCGCGGCGGTCTCCCCGGCGATCGCGGCGCTGCCGCGCTCGTCGCGGGCGCGGCGTGCGCCCTCGGCGTTACTCGAGACCGGCACCTGCTCGACGCCCGGCAGGTGCTCCTCCAGCCACTGCCGGCACTGGGCGAGCGCTTGCGGGTGCGAGCAGACGCGCTCGACGTGCGTCAGTGCGCTCATGGTCCCGAGCAGATGGTGGCGCACGCGCAGCTCGACCTCGCCACAGATCTTGAGCGGCGAGGTGAGAAAGCGATCGAGCGTGTGATTGACCGTGCCCTCGGTCGAGTTCTCGATCGGTACGACGCCGAAATCGGCGCTCGCGGCCTCCACTTCGTGAAACACCTCGTCGATCGAGACGAGCGGCAACGCGCGCACCGAGTGCCCGAAGTGATTGAGCACCGCGGTCTGCGTGAAAGTGCCTTCGGGCCCGAGGAAGGCGACCTTGAGCGGCTCCTGCTGCGCAAGACACGCCGACATGATCTCGCGGAAGAGGCGCAGCACCTCCGCATCGCGCAGCGGCCCGCGGTTACGCGCGCGCGCCATGCGCAGCACCTGTGCCTCGCGCTCCGGGCGGTAGAAATCCACCGTGTGTCCGTCCTTGCCCTTGGAGATCCCGACCTGCTGCGCGAGGCGCGCACGCTCACTGATGAGCGTGTGGATCTGCTCATCGACCGCATCGATGCGGGTGCGGACCGCCTCGAGATCGATCGCGGAGGCGGCGGGGTGCGGCCGCGGCGGGCGGCGGCGGGCAATGCCCGCGGTGCGGGAGGGTGGAGGACGCTCTTTTCTCGCCATGCGGGTCGGCCTCGAAGAGGGTTCTCAGACGATGCGCGCCGACAGCACGCCGTCGATGGCGCGGATGCGTGTCAGCAGCTCGGCGCCGAGCTCGCCATCGGCGTCGATGAGCGTATAGGCGTACTCGCCGTGGGACTTGTTCAAGAGGTCGGCGATGTTGATGCCGGCCGCCGCCAGACAGGTGGAGATCTGCCCCACCATGTTGGGTACGTTGCGGTTGGCGACGCCGAGACGCGTCGTGTTCGGCACCCGCGGCAGCACCGCTTCCGGGTAGTTGACGCTGTTCCTGATGTTGCCATTCTCGAGAAAATCGCGTACCTGCTCGACCACCATGATCGCGCAGTTCTCCTCCGCCTCACCGGTCGAGGCGCCAAGATGCGGCAGCGTGATCACCTTCGGGTGATCCTTGAGGGTGCAGCGCGGGAAGTCGCACACGTAGGCGTGCAGCCGCGCGGCATCGAGCGCCGCCACCACCGCGGTCTCGTCGACGATGGCGGCACGCGCGAAATTGAGAACGGTGCCCTGCGGCTGCATGAGCGCCAGCCGCGCGGCGTTGACGAGCTTGCGCGTCTCCTCGTTGAGCGGCACGTGCACACTGACGGCGTCAGCGCGCGCGAACAGGTCCTCGAGCGACAGCGCCTGCTCGACGCTCGCCGACAGCTGCCAGGCGCGCCGCACGGTGATCTGCGGATCGTAACCGAGCACCTTCATGCCGAGTGCCAGCGCCGAGTTGGCCACCTCGACGCCGATCGCGCCGAGCCCGATGACGCCGAGCGTGCGACCGGGGAGCTCGAAACCGACGAACGACTGCTTGCCCGCCTCCACGGCTGCCTCGATGGCCTCATCGTCGCCGCCGAGCGCGCGGGCGAACAGCCACGCGGGGCCGATGTTGCGCGCGGCGAGCAACAGCCCCGCCAGCACCAGCTCCTTCACCGCATTGGCGTTGGCCCCGGGGGCATTGAACACCGGGATGCCGCGCGCGGAGAGCTGCGCGACCGGGATGTTGTTGACGCCCGTGCCGGCACGGCCGACCGCCGCGAGCGATGCGGGCAGCGGCAGGCCATGCATGTCGGCCGAGCGCAGCAGAATCGCTTCGGGGCACTCGATGTCCGCGCCCACCTCGTAGCGCTCGCGCGGCAGCCGCGCGAGGCCGCGCGGGCTGATGCTGTTGAGCGTGAGAATGCGGTAAGGCATCGACGCGTCAGCCACAGCGGCGCTCGAAATCCCTCATGAATGCCACCAGCGCCTCGACGCCCGCGAGCGGCATGGCGTTGTAGAGGCTGGCGCGCATTCCGCCGACCGAGCGGTGGCCGGCGAGATTGGCGAGACCGGCTGCGCGTGCCTCGCTGAGGAAACGCTCATCGAGCTGCGCCTGGGCCAGCGTGAAGGGAACGTTCATCCACGAGCGGCACTGAACCGCGACGGGGTTGGCGTAGAAGCCGGAGGCATCGATGGCGTCGTACAGCAGCTGCGCCTTGGCGCGGTTGCGCTCGGCCATGGCGGCGAGTCCACCCTGCGCCTTGAGCCAGCGCAGCACCAGCCCGGCCATGTACCAAGCGAAGGTGGGCGGCGTATTGAGCATCGAGTGCTCGGCGGCCACGGCGCCGTAGTCCCACACGACCGGTGTCCCCGGGCGCGCCCGGCCGGTGAGGTCGGCGCGCACGATGACGAGCGTCAGTCCCGCAGGTCCCAGGTTCTTCTGCGCCCCGGCGTAGATCAAGCCAAACTGCCTCACGTCGAGCGGCCGCGAGAGAATGGTCGAGGACATGTCCGCAACCAGCGGCACGCCGCCAGTTGCGGGCACGTACGGGAACTCCACCCCGCCAACGGTCTCGTTCGGCGTGTAGTGCACGTAGGCCGCGTTGCGAGTCAGCTCGAGCGCAGCGGCAGCAGGCACGGTGTTGTAGTGCGAGTGCGCCTCGTCGGCAGCGATGTTCACGCGTGCGACGAAGCGCTGCGCCTCGGCGATCGCCTGCTTCGACCACAGGCCGGTGTTCACGTAGTCGACGACGGCGTCCGGGCGCGCGAGATTCATGGGCACGGCCGCGAACTGCGCGCGCGCCCCGCCTTGCAGGAAGAGCACGCGGTACGCGGCGGGCACGGCGAGCAGCTCGCGCAGCAGCTCCTCGGCCTCCTCCGCGACCGCCGTGAAGGCCTTGCCCCGGTGACTCACCTCCATCACCGAGCAGCCCGAGCCCTGCCAGTCGATGAGCTCATCGCGGGCTTGTTGGAGGACTTCCACGGGCAGCGTGGCCGGCCCCGCAGCGAAATTGAAGACGCGCACGAGCACCCTTCCGGGACGTTTCACACTATCAGGGAACGCTGGATCTTAGCTGCAGCGCCCGCGGCGCGGTAGGAACTTTCGCACCTAAGCGTCGCTCGCCGGTGGCGCCGCGCCCGCCCCGGGGCCCGCTTCCGCGAGCGCTCCCTCGTCATTGCCGTCGAGACTCTCGATACGCTCGATGCCGACCAGCCGCTGCCCCTCATCGAGGCGGATGAGACGCACCCCCTGCGTGTTACGGCCCTGCACGGAGATCTCGTCCACCGTGGTGCGCACCAGCGTGCCGGTCGAGCTGATCAGCATGATCTCCTGACCCGGCAGCACCTGCAGCGCCGCCACCGTGAAGCCGTTGCGATCGGAGGTCTGCAGCGCTATCACGCCCTGGCCGCCACGGCCGTGTGCCGGGAAGTCGGCGAGCGGCGTGAGCTTGCCGTAGCCGGCCGCGGACGCGGTGAGCACGTGCCCCTCGCCGACGACGATGAGTGCGATCAGGTCCTGGCCGGCCCCGAGGCGAATGCCACGCACGCCGGCGGCCTCGCGCCCCATGGGGCGCACCTCGCTCTCGTGGAAACGGATGGCCTTGCCACCGCTCGTCACCAACATGATCTCGCGCTCCCCATCGGTGAGTGCCACCCCGACCAGCTGATCGTTGTCGGCGAGATCGACGGCGATGATGCCGCTGGTCCGCGGCCGCGAGAATGCCGTGAGCGGGGTCTTCTTCACGGTGCCGGCGCGGGTCGCCATGAAGACGAAGTGCTGCTCGTCGTAATGCTTCACCGGCAGCAGCGCGTTGATCTTCTCGCCTTCCTCGAGCGGCAGCAGGTTCACCATCGGCTTGCCGCGCGAGCCGCGCCCGGCCTGCGGCAGCTCGTACACCTTGAGCCAGTACACCTTGCCGCGGTTGGAGAAGCACAGCACGGTGTCGTGGGTGTGCGCGACGAACAGCTTCTCGACGAAATCCTCGTCCTTCACCGCGGTGGCGGTCTTGCCGCGGCCGCCGCGGCGCTGCGTCTGGTACTCGGTGAGCGGCTGCGCCTTGGCATAGCCGGTATGTGACAGCGTCACCACCACGTCCTGCGGCTCAATCAGGTCCTCGGTGGTCAGATCGAGATGATCGCGGTTGATCTCCGTGCGACGCGCATCCCCGTAGTTCTCGCGCACCTCGATGAGCTCGGCACGCACTACCTGGGTCAGCCGCTCGGGACGCGCCAGAATGTCGGAAAGTTCGGCGATGCTACCGAGGAGCTCGCGGTACTCGGCGATGATCTTATCCTGCTCGAGGGCGGTGAGGCGGTGCAGACGCATGTCGAGGATCGCCTGCGCTTGCGCTTCCGAGAGACGGTAGCCGCCGACGTGCAGCCCGACCTCGGCGCTCAGCCCCTGCGGCCGGGTGGAGATTGTGCCGGCGCGCTCGAGTAGCTCGGTCACGAGCCCGGGAGGCCAGGAGCGCGCGAGCAGCGCGCTGCGCGCCTCGGCCGGCGAGGCGGCCGCCTTGATGAGGGCGATCACCGTGTCGATGTTGGCAAGCGCCACCGCCAGGCCCTCGAGAATGTGGGCACGCTCGCGCGCCTTGGCGAGATCGTAAATGCTGCGCCGTGTGACCACCTCGCGCCGATGGCGGATGAAGGCCTCGAGCATCTCCTTCAGCGACATCAGCTTCGGCTGGCCGTCCTGCAGCGCCACCATGTTGATGCCGAACACCGTCTCCATCGGTGTCTGGGCGTAGAGGTTGTTGAGCACGATCTCGCTCACTTCGCCGCGCTTGAGCTCGATGACGATGCGCATGCCGTCCTTGTCGGACTCATCGCGCAGACCGTCCGCGGCGATGCCGTCGATGAGCTTGTCGCGTACCAGCTCGGCGATGCGCTCGATGAGACGCGCCTTGTTCACCTGGTAGGGAAGCTCGGTCACGACGATCGCCTGGCGGTCGCCGCGACCGATGTCCTCAATCGCGACGCGCGCGCGCACCGACAGCCGTCCGCGCCCGGTGCGATACGCAGTGGCAATCTCCTGGGCGCCGTTGATGATGCCGCCGGTCGGGAAGTCGGGCCCCGGCATGTGCTGCATGAGCGCCGCGAGCGGTAGCGCCGGCTCATCGAGCAGCGCCACGCAGGCGTTGATGGTTTCGGTGAGGTTGTGCGGCGGGATGTTGGTCGCCATGCCGACCGCGATGCCGGTCTGACCGTTCACCAGCAGGTTGGGGATGCGTGTCGGCAGCACCGAGGGCTCGGTCTCGGACTCGTCGTAGTTGGGACTGAAGTCGACGGTTTCCTTGGCGATGTCCGCGAGCAGCTCGTGCGCGATGCGCGCCATGCGTACTTCGGTGTAGCGCATGGCCGCGGGCGGGTCGCCGTCCACCGAGCCGAAGTTGCCCTGCCCGTCAACCAGCAGGTAGCGCATGGAAAACGGCTGTGCCAGGCGCACGATGGTGTCGTATACCGCGCTCTCGCCGTGCGGGTGGTACTTGCCGATCACGTCGCCGACGACGCGGGCGGATTTCTTGTAGGCCTTGTTCCAGTCGTTGCCGAGCTCGCGCATCGCGTACAGCACGCGGCGGTGCACGGGCTTGAGTCCATCGCGCACATCGGGCAGGGCACGCCCGACGATGACACTCATTGCGTAGTCGAGATAGGACTGCCGCATCTCTCCTTCGAGACTGACCGACAGTACTTCGCGGGCGATTTCAGCCATCAATAGCGCAGATCACGGAAGAATGAACAACGGGAAGGCCCTTGCAGGCGGCAGCGCAAAGGCGAAATTCTAGCACGAACCACCGCCGCGACCTTCACCACCAAAGCGGTGGCGGCCGAAGGATCTGCGGCCCGCGCTCGCCCTGGAGTGCCGCGCCCGCGAGGGCCGGGAGGCGACGGCTTACGGTGTTTCGCTACTGGCCCGGGGCGCGGAAGGAGAGCTTCTTCGCCAGCGCGCGATCGACCTCCTCGACGGTGAGGAGCGGGGTGGTCGTGACTCTGAAGAGCCCGGTCGCCGACCCGGTGAACGAGATCGCCGCAGCGGCGGCTGCGTCGGGCAGATCGACGATGGTGACGACGTCACGATCACCCATGGCGTAATAGAACGCCTCGAGCTTGCCGTCGACACTTTGCAGCAGCTTCTCGACGGCCTGCCTGCGAGCGGAAGCTTTGTCCTTCAGCAGACCGCGGATGCCTTCCGCCGTGTAGGTCGTCTCGACGAGGTACTTGGGCATGGCTGTGCTCCTTGAGGGGTATCGCGGGGAATCCGCCGGCGTGCCGGAGAATTCCGCGCTTGCACGCACGCGCGCCGCGAGCGGCGGCTGCAGCGCACGCGAGGCATTCTACTCGCGCGCAGCAAGCGCGTCGGGCAAGGCATCGATATACTGCGCGCAGGATTTTTTGCGCCCTGGAGCCGATGTCCGACCGCGAGCCCGCCGACCTGCTGATCGAGCCCCGCTGGCTGCTGCCGGTGTCGCCCTCGGGCACGGTGCTCGAGGCCCAGGCGGTCGCGGTCGGTGGCGGACGCATCCTCGCCGTGGGACCTGCGGTGGAGCTGCGCCAGCGCTTTGCGATGCGCGAGCGCATCGTGCGCGCGCAGCACGCGCTGCTGCCCGGATTTGTGAACGCCCATACGCGCGCCTCGGATGCGCTGCTGCGGGGCCTGCCGCTCCGCGGACCAGCGGCGCGCTCGCTCCGCGACTGGGTTGGGCTCGAGCGGCGTGCGGGCGGCGCGGACTTCGTGCGCGATGGCACGCGGCTCGCAATGGCCGAGATGCTGCGCGCCGGCATCACCTGCTTTGCGGACCTGAGTCCTCTGCCCGCGGAAGCCGCGCGCACCGCGGCCGCGGCGCAGGTGCGCGCGCTGATCGCGCTGCCGGTGAGCGAGGCGCCGAGCGGCTGCGGCGAGGATGCCACCGCACACCTCGCGCAGGCCGAGGCCCTGTGGGACGAGTACCGCGCGCATCCGCGCATCGGGCTGTACTTCGCGCCGCTGCCCGGATCGGCGCTGAGCGATGCCACCCTGACGCGACTGCGCCGCGTGGCCGATGAGCTCGATGCGCGCATCGCGCTCGATCTCGGCGAGCGCCGGGCGCCGCGCGCGGGATATGCGGATGGGGACACGCCGAGATCCGGTGGCGTCGAGGATGGCGGGCCGCGCGAGCACCGCGCGGTGGTGCGCCCCGCGCTCGAGAGGCTCGCAAGCCTCGGACTGCTTCGACCCGGCTTCGCGGCGATCGGTGCGCTCGACTGCGATGCCGCGGACGTCAAGCTGCTCGAGCGCCACGGTGCCGCGCTGATCGGCTGTCCACAGGCAGAACTGCGACTCGGTGCGCGGCCTGGCCGGTTGCCGCTGCTCGCCGACGATCGCAGCGCTCTCGGCACCGACAGCCCCGCCGCCGCCGGCGCCTTCGACCTGCTCGCGGAGATGCGCACCGCGGCACTGCTCGGCGGCCTCGGCGCTCGCGAGACGCTGCGCCTCGCGACCCTCGGCGGTGCAACCGTCCTCGGGCTTGGCGCGCAGATCGGCTCGATCGAGCCGGGCAAGGCCGCCGACCTCACCTGCCTCGATGTCTCGAGCCTCGGCTGCGCGCGCGCCGAGGCGGTTGCCGATGCGGTGGTGTTCGCCGCCACGCGCACTCAGGTGAGTGATGTGTGGACGTCGGGACGCGCCGCGGTGAGCGCCGGACGCGTCATACTCTTCGACGAGACCGAGCTCGCTGGGCTGCCGGAGGTCTGGGCACGGCGTCTTGCGCTCGAGGCGGCCGCGTGAGCCCCGCGGCGCAGCCGGGCGGCGCAGGTGCACCGCGCGAGGCCCACCGCGCGCAGAACGCCGACGGCGCCGAGCTCGCGAAGTTCGATGCCATCGCGGCACATTTCTGGGATCCGCACGGTGAGTTTCGCCCGCTGCACCTGCTCAACCCGGTGCGCACACGCTTCGTGGCCGAGCGCGCAACGCTCGCCGGCGGGAGCGTCCTCGACGTCGGCTGCGGCGGGGGCCTGCTCGCCGAGGCGCTCGCGCGTGAAGGCGCCGCGGTCACGGCCATCGACCTCGCACCGGGGATGATCGAGGTCGCGCGGCTGCACGCGGCCGAGAGCGGCCTGCGCATCGACTACCGCGTGGCCGGCACCGAGGAGCTCGCGCGGGCGATGCCACAGCGCTTCGACGTCGTCACCTGCATGGAGATGCTCGAGCACGTGCCGGAGCCCGCCGCCGTGATTGCAACGCTGGCGCGACTGCTGCGCCCGGGTGGCGCCGCGTTCGTCTCGACGCTCAACCGTAATCTCCGATCGTTCCTGCTCGCGATCGTCGGGGCGGAGTACCTTTTCGGGCTCATCCCGCGCGGCACGCACGAGTACGAGCGGCTGATCCGGCCCGCAGAGCTGGCGCGCTGGGGGCGCGCCGCGGGACTGACGCTGCGCGAGCTCGCGGGCATCGACTTCAATCCCTTCAGCGGTCGCGTCGCGCTCAGCCGCGACGTCGCCGTGAACTACCTGGCGCACCTCGTGCGGTGAGCACGACACTGCTCGGCATCAGCGCGCTGGCTTCGCTCGTCACCGGGGTGCTGCTCGGTGCGCTGCTCACCCATCTGCGGGCGGTGCGTCGGGTTGAGACGCTGCGCGTCGAGCTCGCCCGGGCACAAGCGCGCCTCGAGGCGTTGGCGCTGCAGGACGCCGACCGCATGAATCTGCTCGCGCAGTCCGAGACGCGCCTGCGCGCCGCGTTCGACTCACTCGCCGGCGAGACGCTGCGCACCAACAGCGAGCTCTTCCTGAGGCTCGCGCGTGAAGCCCTGGGACGTGAACAGGCCGTCGGTGCGGGGCAGCTCAAGGAGCGCGAGCTCGCTATCGCGCAGCTCGTCGAACCGCTGCGCCAGGCGCTCGAGCGCAGCGAGGCGCAGGTGCAGGCCCTCGAGCGCGAGCGGCGCGAGGCGTTCGCCGGGCTGCGCCTGCAGATCGAGACGCTCGCGGGGAGCCAGGCACAGTTGCAGCGCGAAACGCACAATCTCGTGACCGCGCTGCGCCGTCCGGAGGTTCGGGGCCGCTGGGGCGAGCTGACGCTGCGCCGTCTGGTGGAGCTCGCCGGACTCTCCGAGCACTGCGATTTCACCGAGCAGCTGCAGGTCGTCGGCGAGGAAGGCACGCTGCGGCCGGACCTGGTCGTGCACCTGCCCGACGCACGCGATCTCGTCGTCGACGCCAAGACACCGCTCGAGGCGTATCTGGCGGCGCTCGATGCCGCAACGGAGGAGGAGCGCACAGAGGCGCTCAGGCGTCATGCTCAGCAGGTCGAGATGCGCGTGCGTGAGCTGGCCGCGAAGGGCTACTGGATGCAGTTCGAGCGCAGCCCGGAGTTCGCCGTGCTGTTCCTGCCCGGCGACCAGTTCCTCTCGGCAGCCCTCGGCGAGCGCCCGGAGCTGCTCGAGAGCGCGCTGGCGCAGAGCGTGATCATCGCCACGCCCTCGACGCTCGTGGCGCTGCTCAAGGCAGTCGCCTACGGCTGGCGCCAGTCGGCGGTGACGCAGAACGCCGCGCAGATTCGCGACCTCGGACAGGATCTCTACCGGCGCCTCAGCACGTTCAACGGGCACCTGGGCCGCATGGGACAACGCCTCGCGAGTGCGGTGGAGGCGTACAACGCGGCCTTCGGCTCGCTCGAGCGGCAGGTGCTGCCGCAGGCACGGCGCTTCGGCGATCTCGGCGTGACCGCGGATGCACCGCTCGCCTCGCTCGAGCCGATCGGACAGCTGGTACGCAGCACCGGTGCACCCGGTGCCACGGAGCTGCCCGCGGCGCCTCCGGCCCCGGCGAGTGGCGGCGCGTCTTCCACGGCCGCGCCCACCGCGCGCAACCCCGCGGAGAGCACGACCGGCAGCGGGAATGCCCGCCAGGCCTGACACGCCGGTCGCGCGCGAACTCGCCTGGCTCTACTCCCGCGCCGCGCAGCGCGCGGCGCTCGCCGCGCTCCTTGCCATCGAGCGCGAGATAGGCACGAGCCTGCGCCCCGGGCTCGATCACCAGGTCGCGCACGCGCGGCTCGCGTGGTGGCGCGAGGAGTGCATGCGCTGCGCCGCGGGTGCGGCGGCGCATCCCCTCACGCGCGAGCTCATCGCCGCCTGCGAGCCGCTCGGTCACACAGCGTTTGCGGACCTCAAGGGCCTCGTGGATACGGCTGCGTGGGACCTTGCCGGCGCGACCTTCGAGACCCGCCGCGAGCTCGAGGCTTATTGCGAGCGCTGGAGCGCAGCCATGATCGAGCCGCTCGGGCGCCTGGGCGGACTGGTCGCTCCCGCGGAGTCGCTGCGCACGTTCGGCCGCAATCTGCGCGCCATGGAGTTGCTGCTGGCGCTCGGGCCCGACGCACGGCTCGGCCGGTTGCGCCTGCCGCTCGACGAGCTCGCACGCGCCGGCGCGGCGCCCGAGGAGCTCGCACGAGCGCCCTGGAGCACCAACCTCGCGGCGCTGCTGCGCGAGCAGCACCGCGAGCTGCGCGCTGCGCTCGCTGCAAGCGTCACTGCGCTCGGCGGGGCGGCGCAGGCGGCGCTGCGCGGCCTGCTCGTATGGGCGGCGGTCACCGCGAGCCACTCGCGCCGGGCGCAGGCGCTCTTGCCGCGCGCACTCTTCGCGCGCGACCATCACGCGCCGCTCGACGGCTGGCGTGCGTGGCGCGCCGCACGTCGCGCAGACGCCGGGCGCGGCCTGGCACTCGCGGACTGAGGAACCCAAGCGCAGGTGTTTGAGCCCCGCAATCATATTCCCGCCCCGGCGGAGCTCGCCGGGCGCGTCGTGGCCATCACCGGGGCGAGCTCAGGTCTTGGCCGCGCGGTGGCGCTCGCCTGCGCGCGCCATCAGGCAAACGTGGTGCTCGTCGGCCGCAGCGCACCGAGGCTCGAGGCCGTGCACGCGGAGATCTCGGCCGCGGGAGCACCGGAGGCGAGTATCGCGCTGTTAGACCTCGAGCATGCGCTCGCTCAGGACTATGACCAGCTCGCTGCGGCCGTGCTCGAGCGCTATGGACGGCTCGATGGCCTGTTGCACAACGCCGGACTCCTCGGCACGCTCACACCCATCGAGCAGTACGACGTGCCCACCTGGTGCCGGGTGCTGCACGTCAATCTCACGGCGGCATTCGCACTGACGCAGGTACTGCTGCCGGCACTGAAAAAATCCCCGGATGCCGCGGTGGTCTTTACCGCGAGCAGCGTGGGGCGGCGGGGGCGCGCCTATTGGGGTGCCTACGCCGTGTCGAAGTTCGGCCTCGAAGGCCTCGCGCAGGTGCTGGCGGATGAGCTCGAAGGTATCAGCCACGTGCGCGTGAACACGCTCAACCCTGGCCGCGCGCGCACCGCCATGCGCCGCCAGGCCTACCCCGCCGAGGACCTCGCGACGGTGCCGCTGCCGGAAACGCTCACTGCGGCCTACATCGCGCTGCTCGGGCCCGCGAGCCGCGGCGTAACCGGCCAGGCTTTCGACGCTCAGTCGTCGCCCATGCCCGCCGCGGCGGGCGCGAGCAATCCACGCAGCTCCTCCTGACTCACCTCGCGGAAGCGCCCGCGGGGCAGCGTGCGCTCGAGCACGACTGGTCCGAGCTGTGTACGCAGCACGCGGCTGACGAGTGCCCCCTGCCGCTCGAGGAGCTGCCGCACCTGCTTGCCGCTCGCCCCGCGCACCGTGAGTGTGTACCAGCGGTTGGTCCCTTCCCCACCCGCCGCCTCGCAGCGCTCGACTGCGAGCGGCGTGCCGCTGTCGAGCACGCCCGCCAGGACGCCTTGCAGCTGCGGCGCGGTGAGCTCACCGCGCACGCGCACGCTGAAGGTACTGAGGAGTGCATGCACACAGCGCTGCAGGCGCACCGCGAGCTCGCCGTCGGACGTGACCAGCTCGAGGCCGCCATCGATGCGTGGCATGGGACTCACCGCGATGAAGCGCCGCCCGGCGCGCCGCGGCAACCGTCCGATAAGCGCCGGGCGTTCGGCGTCCGCGGCCGCGGCGTCAGGATACGCGGCGAGCGGCTCACCCGCAGAGCGGTGACAGGCGTACACGTGCGGCGAACCGGGCCGGGGCTGCGCGTGCACCGCCCGACCGTCGAGGCGTACCTGGTCGCCCGGGCGCACGCGCGCCCCGAGTGTCGCGACCACGCCGTTGATGGTGAGACGACCGGCCCGGATCCACGACTCGGCCTCGCGTCGCGAGGCAAGTCCCAACCGCGCAAGCGACTTCTGCAGCCGCTCGGGCTCGCCCGTGTCAGCGGTCGGCAGTGCGCGGCGCCGCCCGCCCTCGCCTGCGCGGCGCCGCCCGCCCTCGCCCGCGCGGCGGGGCGCGCCGCTGCGCGGGCGCGCCCCGCGCATCAGCCGTCCAGTTCGGGCGGACCGGCCACGAGCTCCGCAGAGTTCTCGCCTTCCGCGGAGAGGTCCTCATCGTCGCTGCTCTCCTCGGCGTCGCCGGCCTCGCCAGTCTCGCCTGCCACGGCGCCCGCACTCTCGGCGGCATCCTCGCCTGAAGCGGCACGCCCGTCGGCCGCGCTGGCCTCCCCGGCGAGCGCCAGCTCGAGATTGACGTCCCCCATCGCCGTGAGCTCGGCGAGCGTCGGCAGCTCATCGAGGCTCTTGAGTCCGAAGTAGTCGAGGAACTCGCGCGTGGTACCGAGCAGCTCCGGGTGTCCGGGCACGGCGCGGTGACCGACGACGCGTACCCAGTTGCGCTCGAGCATGGTACGGATGATGTTAGGGTTGACGGCAACGCCACGCACCGCCTCGATCTCCGCGCGGGTTATCGGCTGGCGGTAGGCGATCAGCGCCAGCGTCTCGAGCAGCGCGCGCGAGTAGCGCGCCGCGCGTTCCGGCCACAGCCGTGAGATCTCCGCGGCCAGCTCGCGGCGCACCTGGATGCGAAAGCCGCTGGCGGTCTCGCGCAACTCGATGCCGCGCCCTTCGTAATGCGCCGCGAGCTCCGCGAGCGCGGTGCGTACCGCCTGCGCACTCGGGCGCACGCTGTCATCGAACAGTCGCAAGAGCTCCGCGACCGGCAGGGGGCCGCCGGCGGCGAGCAGTGCCGCCTCGATGACGTTGCGTACGTAGGCGTCGTTCATGAAGCATCCTCGTCGGTGGGCGCGGGGGCAGGGCCGGCGGGCGCGGGCTCGGTTTCGCCCTCCCCGCGAAGCGGCTCACGGCTTGCCGGCGCAGCGTCCTCGGCCACGACGTGCAGCGTGCGTGCCGAGTTGGCGGCGCGTACGTGCAGCGGCGCGTACGCCTCGGTCTGCACGACATCGATCAGGCCCTCGCGCATGAGCTCGAGAATGGCGACGAAGGTCACCGTCACTCCCATGCGCCCTTCCTCGGGCCTGAAGAGCTGCAGGAATGGCAGAAAGCCGCTGGCGGCGAGTGCACTCAGGATGTCGCTCATGCGCTCGCCCACCGACAGCTGCTCGCGCTGGATGTGGTGGTGGGCGAACATCTGCGCGCGCGCCACGACGTCCTTGAACGCCATGAGCATCTCCTGCAGCGTGACCTGCGGCAGCGTGCGCACTGCGCGACGTTCCTTGAGCTCCGCGGACACGCTCCACACGTCGCGCTCGAGACGCGGCAGGGCATCGAGTCCTTCCGCGGCGCGCTTGAAGCGTTCGTACTCTTGCAGCCGCCGCACGAGCTCGGCGCGCGGGTCCTCCTCTCCCTCGGCAGCGGACTTCGGCCGCGGTAGCAGCATCCGCGACTTGATCTCCGCGAGCGTCGCTGCCATCACCAGGTACTCGCCCGCGAGCTCCAGCTGCAGCTCCTGCATGAGCTCGATGTACTGCATGTACTGGCGTGTGATCTCGGCCAGCGGGATATCGAGGATGTCGAGGTTCTGACGCCGGATCAGATACAGGAGCAGGTCGAGCGGACCCTCGAAGGCTTCGAGGAATACCTCGAGCGCCTGCGGCGGGATGTAAAGGTCACGCGGCAGCTGTGAGATCGGCTCACCGTTCACCACGGCGAACGGCATCTCCACCTGCTCGGGAGGCGATTCCGGCGGCGGTGTCGGCGGCGCTGCGTTGGAAACGACGATCTTCAGGTCGGGTCTGGGTTTCACGCCGTACTCGCCGCCTCAGTCGGGCCGCAGGTGCATGCTGCGGCGGACGTCGTCGAGTGTCTGCCGTGCGGCCTCGCGCGCCTTGTCGGCGCCCTCGGCGGCGATGTTGCGCACCAGCTCCGGATTGTCCTCGAACTCCTGCGCGCGGCGGCGCATGCCGCTGATCTCCTCGACGATGCGGTCGATGAGCGGCTGCTTGCACTCGAGGCAACCGATGCCGGCGGTGCGGCATCCCTCCCACACCCAGTTGCGCGTGGCATCGTCGGAGTAGATCTTGTGCAGGTCCCAGACCGGACACTTCTCCGGGTCGCCGGGATCGCTGCGTCGTACGCGCGCCGGGTCAGTCTGCATGGCGCGCAGCTTCTGCACCACGGCCTCGGGCTCCTCGCGCAGCCCGATGGTGTTGCCGTAGGACTTCGACATCTTGCGTCCGTCGAGACCGGGCACCTTCGGCGTTGCGGTGAGCAACACCTGGGGCTCGGGCAGAATCGCCACTCCGGTGCCTTCGAGGAAGCCGAGCAGCCGTTCGCGGTCGGCGAGGGTGATGCGATTGTTACTCTGCACCAGCGCCTGCGCGCGCTGCAGCGCCTCGGTATCGCCGGACTCCTGGAACTTGCGGCGCAGCTGGCGGTAGTTGGTACTGTTGCGGCCGCCGAGGCTCTTTACGGCGCGCTCGGCCTTGGCCTCGAAGTCGGGCTCGCGCCCGTAGAGGTGATTGAAGCGCCGTGCCACCTCGCGCGTCAGCTCGACGTGCGCCACCTGGTCCTCCCCGACCGGCACGTAAGCGGCGCGGTACACCAGAATGTCGGCGCTTTGCAGCAGCGGATAGCCGAGGAAGCCGAAGGTGGCGAGATCCTTCTCCTTGAGCTGCTCCTGCTGATCCTTGTAGCTTGGCACGCGCTCGAGCCAGCCGAGCGGAGTGATCATGGCGAGCAGCAGATTGAGCTCGGCATGCTCGGGCACCTGCGACTGAATGAAGAGCGTTGCCACGCCGGGGTTGAGCCCGGCGGCCAGCCAGTCGATGAGCACCTCGCGCACGTGCTCCTGCAGGGCGGCGGTGTCCTCGTAGCCGGTGGTGAGCATGTGCCAGTCGGCGACGAAGAAGAAACACTCGTACTGGTACTGCAGCTCGACCCAGTTGCGCAGCGCGCCGTGGTAGTTGCCGAGGTGCAGCCTTCCGGTGGGACGCATCCCTGAGAGGACGCGCCGGGCCGGCGCCGGGGAACTCACGTGCGTGCGCGGGGACTGGGGCTCACACGCGCAATTATAGCGCACGCCCGGTGATGGGTCCGAGGGCGCCCTTGCCTACCCGCACGATCTGCGGCGGCGTCACCGACAGGTCGACGACCGTGGTCGGCTCGATGCCGCAGTCGCCGCCGTCGAGGATCGCGTCGATACTGTGCTCGAGGCGCTGCTGGATTTCGCGCCCCGAGGTGAGCGGCAGCGTGTCCGGCGCGAGCAGCAGCGTCGAGCTCATCAGCGGTTCGCCGAGCTCCGCCAGCAACAGGCGCGGCACGCGGTGATCGGGGATGCGCACGCCGATCGTGCGTCGCCGCGCGTGCTGCAGCCGTCGCGGCGTCTCACGCGTCGCGCGCAACAGAAAGGTGTAGGGACCGGGCAGGCAGGCGCGCACGATGCGGTACTGCCAGGTGTCGAGCCGCGCGAAGCGCCCGACTTCAGCGAGCGTCGCGCACACCAGCGTGAAGTGATGGTGACGATCGGCCTGGCGGATGCGGCGCACGCGCTCGACCGCGTGCTTGTCGCCGATGTGCCAGCCGAGCGCGTAACAGGAATCGGTTGGATAGGCAATGATGCCGCCGGCGCGTACCACCTCGGCCGCCCGGCGGATGAGGCGCGGCTGCGGATCGATCGGGTGCAATTCGAGATACTCGGCCATTCTTGCGGCGAAAAACCCCTGCCCATGGAGTTCGGGCGCGGCGCATGACAATATACGCGGCCATTTGCCGCCCCATACCACCGCTGCTCGAGGACACTCGGCCCTAACTCCCCATGCAGGCTCTCACCGGCTTGGCGCCGTTCGTGGCGTTCTTCGTAACCTACACCTGGCGCGGTCTGTATGCCGCCACGGCCGTCCTCATGGCCGCGATGGTGGTGCTGCTCGCTGTCGAATGGCTGTGGCGGCGGCGCATTGCGCCGCTGCACGCGGTGTCGGCGCTGCTGGTGTTGGCACTCGGTGCGGCGACGCTGCTGCTGCACAATCGCCTCTTCATCCAGTGGAAGCCGACCATCCTGTTCTGGCTGGTCGCCATCGCCTTCGCGGCGAGTGCCCGCTTCGCGGAGCGCACCTTCACCGAGCGGCTGCTCGCACCGGCGCTCGACGGGCGGCTGCAGGTGAGTGCGCGCCAGTGGCGGTTTCTCAATGGCACGTCGGCGGCATTCTACACGCTGCTGGGAGCGCTCAACCTGGCGGTGGCCTACGGCGCGAGCGAGCGCGCCTGGGTGTACTTCAAGATGTTCGGGCTGGCGCTGCTCACCTTCGCCTTCGTCGCGCTGCAGCTCGTGTGGCTGAGCGCACGCGCCGTGCCGCTGCCGCAGCAGAGCGCGGCTTCGCAGGCGCCGCAGTGAGCGGGCAGGTGATGGCACAGTTGCGTGCGGCACTCGAGCACTCGCTCACACCGCACACACTCGAGATCATCGACGACAGCGCCCGGCACGCCGGGCACGAAGGCGCGCGCAGCGGGGGTCATTTTCGCGTGACACTGGTGGCCGAGGCCTTCCGCGGGCGCTCCCAGCTCGAGCGCCACCGCCTGGTGTACGCCGCGGTTGCGCCGCTGATGGGCAGCGGTGTGCACGCGCTCAACATCGTGGCGCGCGCCCCGGAAGAAGCCGCGTGAGGATGCGGCGCCGAACTAATCGCCGGGCGGGCGATCTCATGTCAGCTGTTTACCAACTGCTCAGGGCAAACACCGGAAGATGTGTATGAATTATCCGCGTATCCTCCTCCTCGCTGTCGCCTTGGCCGCCGCGCTCAGTGCGTGTCAGCCGAAGACCGCCGCCACGGGAGACACCTCCCCGCCGGTTGCGATCGTCGACGGGGTCCCGATCAGCCGGGATTTCTACGAGTTCTACGTCAAGGGCATCACCGGCGGGAAGAACTCGAGCGATCTCAACGCGCAGCAGCGCGCCGCCGCCCTCGACAACCTGATCCGCGGCCGCCTGGTGGGTGAGGAGGCTACCAAGGAAGGCCTCGACAAGAGCGGCGACACGGCGTACCTGCTGCAGCTCTCGCGCCTCAATGTGCTGCAGCAGGCCGTCGAGGAGCGCTACCTCAAGGATCGCAAGCCCACCGAGCAGGAGCTGCGCGCCGAATACGAGACGCAGCTCGCCGCGATGCCCAAGACCGAATATCACGCGCGCCACATTCTGGTCGCCACCGAGCCGTACGCGCAGAAGATCATCGACCGCCTCGACAAGGGCGAGAAGTTCGACGCGCTTGCCAAGAGTGACTCGATGGACTCCTCGAAGAATAACGGCGGCGATCTCGGCTGGTTCACCGCCAACCGCATGGTGCCGGAATTCGCCGGCGCGGTGATCGCGCTCAAGCCCGGGGAGTACACGCACAAGCCCGTGCAGACACAGTTCGGCTGGCATGTGATCCAGCTGCTCGAGACGCGCGAGCTGACGCCGCCGCCTTACGACCAGGTGCGCCAGCGCCTCGAGCAGGTGGTGGAGGCGAAGAAATTCCGCCTGTACACCGATGAGCTGATGCACAACGCCAAGATCGAGAAGTTCCTCGACCAGACGGCCCCGAGCACCCAATCCCCGGGAGCAACGAGCCCACAGGGGCTGCCCCCGGCGGCCCCCGCTTCCGCGGCGCCGCCGCCCGCGGCGCCCGCACCGTCAGCGCCGGCTCCATCGGCGACCGCTCCGGCTGCGCCGGCCCCGAGCCAGGCACCACCGCCTTCAGGCTCGCCTCCGAGCCCGCCACCGAAGAACTGAGGCATTCGACTGTTGGCCCGCGTTGGCCACGTCGCTCGGCGACCTGCCAACCGCGCGCCGCGGGTCACTCGCCGGCGCCGCGGGTCACTCACCGGCGCCGCGGGTCACTCAGCGATGCCGCGCGTCACGCGCTACCTCTACCGAGCAGCTCGAGAAGCTGCGCCTCATCGAGAATGGTGACACCGAGCTCGCGCGCCCGCTCAAGCTTCGAGCCCGCCTCTTTCCCCGCCACCACGAAGCTCGTCTTCTTCGAGACGCTCCCCGAAACCTTCGCGCCACGGGCGATGAGCGCCTGCTGCGCCTCCTCGCGCGTCATACGCTCGAGCGTCCCGGTCAGCACGAAGGTGCGACCTGCGAGTGGCAGAGACGACGGCGGCGGGATGGCTTCCATATCAGGCCACACCACACCTTTATCGCGTAAGGTATTGATAACGCTACGATGTTCAGCCGATGAAAAGAACGCGTCCACGTGCGCTGCGACGACGGGTCCGACGTCGGGCACTTGCTGGATCGCCGCCTCATCCGCACTCATGAGCCGCTCGAGCGTGCCGAAATGCCGTGCGAGCGCAAGGGCGGTCGCCTCGCCCACCTCACGGATGCCGAGCCCGTAGAGCAGCCGCGGGAGTGTCGTGTGGCGGCTGCGCTCGATCGCGGCGAGAAGATTTGCGGCCGACTTCTCGCCCATACGCTCGAGCGCCGCGAGCTGCGGCAGCGTGAGCCCGTAGAGATCCGCCGGTGAGCGCACCACCTCGCGCTCGATGAGCTGCTCGATGAGCTTGTCGCCGAGCCCTTCGATGTCAAGCGCGCGACGGCTGGCAAAGTGCCGCAGCGATTCTTGGCGCTGCGCGCGACAGGTGAAGCCCCCGGTGCAGCGCGCCACCGCCTCACCCTCGACGCGCAGCACCAGCGACCCACACACCGGGCAGTGTGTCGGCAGCTTCACCGGCTCTGCCCCCGGCACGCGCTTGTCGTGGACCACGCTCACCACTTCCGGAATCACGTCACCCGCGCGGCGCACCACCACCGTGTCACCGACGCGCACGTCCTTGCGCTGCACCTCATCGATGTTGTGCAGCGTGACGTTGCTCACTGTTACGCCGCTCACGAACACCGGCTCGAGCCGCGCCACGGGCGTCAATGCCCCGGTGCGTCCGACCTGAAAGCCGATGTCGCGCACCACGGTGAAGGCCTCGTCGGCGGGGAATTTGTGGGCGATTGCCCAGCGCGGCGCGCGCGAGACGAAGCCGAGGTGCTCCTGGTCGCCACGCGAGTCGAGCTTGTAGACGACGCCGTCGATCTGGTAAGGCAGCGTGCTGCGCCGCTCACCGAGTCCGCGGTAATACTCGAGGCAGCCTTCGACACCGCGCACCGCGCGTGTCTCGGGTGAGACCGGCAGCCCGAAGCCGCGCAGCATCTCGAGGAGCTCGAGCTGGCGTGTCGGCAGCCGTACGCCCTCGAGCGCGCCGAGCCCGTAGAAGAACGCGCTCAGAGGCCGCGAGGCCGTAATGCGCGCATCGAGCTGCCGCAGGCTCCCGGCAGCCGCGTTGCGCGGATTGACGAAGACCTTCTCGCCGCGCTCGCGGGCGAGCTCGTTCATGCGTGCGAAGCCCGCAATCGGCATGAACACCTCACCGCGGGCCTCGAACAGCTCCGGCGACGCGCCCCGCAGCCGCTGCGGCACGGCGCGGATGGTGCGCACGTTGGCCGTGACGTCCTCGCCCTTGACGCCGTCACCGCGCGTCGCGGCGCGCTCGAGAAATCCGGCGCGGTAGATCACGGTGACCGCCAGTCCGTCGAGCTTTGGCTCGGCGACGTAGTCGAGATCGCCGCTGCGCCCCAGGCGCTCGTGAATGCGCCGGTCGAAGGCGCGCACATCCTCTGCGGTGAACGCATTGTCGAGCGACAGCATCGGCAGCCGATGCACGACCTCGCCGAAGGCGCCGCTCGGCGTACCCGACACACGCTGCGTCGGGGAATCCACCGTCACGAGATCCGGATGCGCCGCCTCGAGCGCCCGCAGCTCCTGCATCAGGTGGTCGTACTCGGCGTCGGAGACCAGCGGGTCGTCGAGAACGTAGTAGCGGTAGTCATGCTGCGCGATCTGCGCGCGCAGCTCCGCCGCGCGCGCCGCCGCCGCGGCTGTCACGAAGCCATCCCGTCACTCAGTTGCTCGCGCAACTGCGCGATGCGGGCCGGCGTGAGCGGGCTGCCGCGCTCGTCCTGCAGCACACCGTGCAGCCGCTCGTTGAGGTTACGCGCGGTGAACACCAACTCTTCGAACGCCTGCGGCGGCGATTTCGGCCCCGGCAGCACGGCGAACAGCGACAGTCCGCCATAGTGCTGCGAATCCATGGTCTGCATGTCGAAGGTGCCGGGGCGTGTGAGGCTCGCCGCGGAGAGCACGGCGCGCCGCTCCTCGTCCGGCTTGTGGAAGATCGCGAACTGCCCGAGCACGAACCCTTCCGCCGCCAGGGCCTGGCGCAGCGACCGTCCGGGGAAGCGCTCCGGGACCGCCGCCACGAGGCGCAGCGCGAGGATGCGCCGCTCCTCATCCGGGGGCCAGTCCACTAGGGGCGGCGGCGATGCGGGCAGCTCGGGCAGGACCTCCCGCGGCGGCTCCGGCGCGGCGGCGCTGGCGTCCTCCTCGCGGCCGGGATCCTCCGGCGCATCGGGCGCAGCACCGACGGCGGCGGCCGGCGGCAGATCTTCGGGCTGCGCCGTGGCGAGCTCCGCCAGCTCGACTACGGGCAGCGCATGCGAGCCGAGCGGCTCGCCGGCGTGCACTTCCGGAAGCGCGAGCGGGGGTTCGCGCACCGCCCGCGACGACGGGGCATCCGCCTCCTCGCGCACCGGGGGACGCACGAAGGTCCTGCTCGCCTGCCGCGGGCGGCGCCGCTCCCACCACGCCAGCGCGACGATGAACAGCGCGCCGATGATGAGAAGCGTCCAACGCAGCTCGGACATCATGCCGTGGACACCGCGCCGCTCAGACCGCCGCCAGCCGCACGGCCTCGTCGACGTCGACGGTGACCAGGCGCGAGACGCCCGGCTCGTTCATGGTGACGCCGATCAGCTGCGAGGCGAGCTCCATGGTGCTCTTGTTGTGGGTGATGAAGACGAACTGCACGCGGTTCGACATGTCGCGCACGATATCGCAGAAACGGCCGACGTTGTGCTCATCGAGTGGCGCATCGACCTCGTCGAGCAGGCAGAAGGGTGCCGGATTCAGATCGAAGATCGCGAACACGAGCGCGACCGCAGTAAGGGCCTTCTCCCCGCCCGAGAGCAGGTGAATGGTGCTGTTCTTCTTGCCCGGGGGGCGGGCCATCACCGCTACGCCGGCGGTGAGCTTGTCCTCGCCCACCAGCTCGAGGTAAGCGTGGCCACCGCCGAACAGGCGCGGAAACTTGTCGCGCAGGCCCGCGTTGATACGCTCGAAGGTGTCCTCGAACCGTGCGCGCGTCTCCCGATCGATGCGCCGCATGGCTTCGGCGAGGGTGTCGAGCGCCGAGGTGAGATCGGCAAACTGGCTGTCGAGATACTCCTTGCGCTGCGTGTGTTCGCGCAGCTCCTCGATGGCGGCGAGATTCACCGAGCCGAGCCGCTCGATATCGGCGCGCGCCTCGGCGAGCGTCTGCTCCCAGAGGGTGACATTGGCGTCGGCTGCGAGCGCCGCGAGCACCTCGGCGAGCTGGCAGCCGGTTTCCGCGAACTGCTCGGCGAGCGTCGCGCGGCGTACGTGGGTCTCCTGGGCTGCGAGGCGCGCCTGCTCCACGGCCTCGCGCGCCGTCCCTACGCGTTGCTCGGCCGCGACGCGCCGTTCATCGAGCGTGCGCAACACGCTCTCCGCCTCCTCGAACGCCTCGCGCGCGGCCCCGAGCTCAGCTTCCACCTGCAACCGCAGCTCCAGCGCCTCACTCAGCCGTCCCTGCGCCCGGATGACCGGCTCATCGCCCGAAGCGAGCTGCTGCGCGAGCTCGGCGCGCCGCCGTGTCAGCTGCTCGTGCTGCTCCCGCATGCGCGCCACGCCGACCGCCACCGAGCTTTCGCTCGAGCGGCGCCCTTCCACCTGCACGTGCAGATCGCGGGCCGCGAGCTGCGCCGTCTGGGCGTGTGCCCGGGCGGCGGCGAGTGCGCTGCGGCGCGTCTCGCGCTCGCTCGCGAGCGCGCGCCCCGCCGTTTCGAGCGAGCCGCGTGTACTCCGCGCCTGCGCGAGTCGCACGGCGGCGCTCCGATGTGACTCGGTCGCGGCGCAACGCTCGCCGGAGAGCTCGCCGAGCTCCTGCTGCAGCCGCTCGCTGCGCGCGCTGTCGCCCGCGGCGCGGGCACGGCCGGCCTCGAGCAGCGCGAGCGCGTCGGCGTGCCGCTGCTGAGCGCGCTGCAGTTGCCCTTGCGCCGCCTCGCGCGCGCTATCGGTCTGCGCGAGGGCAGCACGCGCCGTGCCCAGCGCACGCTCGGCCTGCGCGACGTGCTCGCCGGCCGCATCGGCGGCGCTGCGCAGCTCTTTGAGACGCTGCTCGCGCGCCAGCACACCCTCGTGCGGCTGGCGGCCGCGGCTAACGCGCAGCCAGTTGCGGCCGACCCATTCGCCCGCGCGCGTCACGAAGGATTGTCCAGCGGTGAGCGTGGCGCGCTCGCGCAGTGCCTGCTCGAGCGTCGCAGCGATGCTCACGTTCGCGAGCTGCTCGAGCACAGCCGCGGGTCCGCGCACACGGCTTGCGAGGCTTGCACCCGCCGCCGCGTGCCGTGCCCCGTCGCTCTCGAGCAGCGTCACGCTGCCGGTGGCAAGCGCCCCGAGTGCCGGCGACAGCGCGCCGAGCTCTGCGACGCACAGCGCCTCGAGGTAGTCGCCGAGCGCCGTCTCGACCGCACGCTCCCAGCCGCGCTCGACTTCGAGCTCCCCCGCAAGGCGCGGCTGAGCGGAAAGTCCGCTCGCGCGCAGCCACTCGTCCGCAGGCCCGGCGCGTGGTGTAAGCGCCGCCACCTGCTGCGCCTCGAGCGCGGTCAGCTCGGCGCGCGAGGCATCGCGTGCCGCGCGCGCCGCCTCCAGCCGCTCCTCCGCGGCGTGCTGCGCCGCGCGCAGCCGCTGCACTGCCTCCTGAGCCGCGGCGAGCTCTGCAGTGAGCTGCTCGCGCGCCGCTCGCGCCTGCGATTCTTCGGTGCCGTGCCGCGCGAGCTCGCCGGCCGCCCCGCCGGTCTGCAGCGTGTGCTGTTCTGCCCCGAGACGCTCCTCCTGCGCCGCGAGGCGCCGCAGCTGATTGTCGAGCTGCTCGATGCGGGCGAGCTCGACCTGCGCACTCTGATCCGCAACGCCGGCCGCGCGGCTGTGCTCTTCCCAGCGCTGCTGGCAGTCCTGCACGGCGTGCTCGGCGGCATCGAGCGCCGCGAGCGCCTCGCCTTCGGCAGCGTGCGCCGCGGCACTTGCCGGCGTGAGGCTCGCGAGTTCGGCGCGCAGCGCCGCGAGCTGCGCCTCGTCGCGTGTGACGTGAGCGCCGAGCTCGCCGAGCTGCGCCTCGGTCTGCTCGAGGTCGGTGCGTTGCCGCTCGCGCAGCTCGCGGGTGTGCTCGAGGGACTGCTCGAGGCGCGAGATCTCGGCGCCGACCTCGTAGTAGCGCGCCTGCACCGCGGACATGTTCTCGCTGCGCCCGCTCTGCACTTCGCGCTGCCTCTCGATCGCCGCCTCGGCGGCGCGCTGGCCGGCGAGCTCGCCCTGCATGGCGAGCTCGCGCTCGCGCAGCACCGTGTCGTGCGCTGCCGCGCCACCGTCGAGGTCACGCAGCTTGAGCGCCAGTATCTCCGCGGTGAGGCGCCGCTCCTGCTCCTTCAGCGCCTGGTAGCGCCGCGCGGTCGCCGCCTGTCGCTGCAGGTGGCGGATCTGCTTCTCGACCTCATCGCGCACGTCCTGCAGCCGCTCGAGATTCTCGCGCGTGTCGGCGATGCGCACCTCGGTCTCCTTGCGCCGCTCCTTGTAGCGCGAGATGCCCGCCGCCTCCTCGACGAACGCCCGCATGTCGTCGCTCTTCGCGTCGATGATGCGTGAGATCATGCCCTGCTCGATGATTGCGTAGCTGCGCGAGCCGAGGCCGGTGCCGAGAAACAGGTTGGTGATGTCCTTGCGCCGGCAGCGGGTGCCATTGATGAAGTAGGCCGACGTGCCGTCGCGCGATACCTGGCGACGCAGCGAGATCTCGGCGTAGCCGGCATAGACGCCGCCGATCTTGCCGTCGGCGTTGTCGAACAGCAGCTCCACCGAGGCGCTGCCGACGGGCTTGCGCGCGGTGGAGCCGTTGAAGACCACGTCGGACATGTTGTCGCCGCGCAGGTGCTTGGCGGACAGCTCGCCCATCACCCAGCGCACCGCGTCGATGACATTCGACTTGCCGCAGCCGTTGGGGCCCACGACACCGGTGAGATTACTGGGGAAGTTGATTTGGGTCGGATCGACGAAGGATTTGAAGCCGGCGAGCTTGATCTTGGTCAGCCGCATCTCTCGAGGTCTTCCGTCCCGTCAGGGCCGTTGGCGGATGGTGTAGTGTAGAGGAATATGCCCTCGCAGCCCACAACGCAGCTCGAGACGTTCGCCAACCCGCAACCCGATCGGGACTACACCATTCGGCTCGAGATTCCCGAGTTCACCTGCCTGTGCCCGCGCACCGGGCAGCCGGACTTTGCAACGCTCGCACTCGAGTACGTGCCGGATCGACTGTGCGTCGAGCTGAAGTCGCTCAAGCTCTATATCTGGTCGTTCCGCGATCGTGGCGTCTTTCACGAGGCCGTCACCAACGAGATCGCGGATCATCTGGACGCGGCGCTCGGCGCGCGCTTCCTGCGCCTCACGGCACGCTTCAACGTGCGCGGCGGGATCACAACGACGGTTGTCGCGGAGCGCCGACAGCGCGGCTGGCAACCGCCGCCACCCGTGACCGTGCCCTAGGGCGGCGGCCCTCGCACGCGCCCCCGCCTCGGGGGCGCGGGCCCCCGCCGGCCCCCTTTTTTATCGCCCTGGGGCCGCGGTAATACGGCGCGGCAGCGCAAAATTGCTGTGGTCCCGGAACTCCTGTACAGGCGGGGGTCGGCCGGTATAATCCCGCGTCCTTCACGAGGGTGACACCCATTTGAGGAGCCATTGATGCCGGCCAAGAAACCTGCGCCGAAGTCCGCGAAGGGCAAGAAGGCGGCAAGCCGGCCGACGGTGAGAAAAGCGGCCGCCCGCAAAAGCGAGACGGCCCGCGCGCGGGTGGTGGGGGTCCACGCGCGCAAGAGCCTCGCGGCGCCGCTGCGCAAACCGGCACCCGCACCGCTCCCGGCGGAGGAAGCGGTCGTGGCGGTGAAGAAGCCACTGCGCCCGGCGACACCGCCGGTGAGCACGGTGGTCCCGCCGGCGCCGCCTGCGACCCGCCTCGCGACGCCGGCGCCGAGCGCCGAGAGCGATGAAGCCGAGGGCCTCGAGCCCGGAAGTCTGCTTGCCGGACCGCGCAACGTACAGCCGTACATCGTCAAGCGCGGCGAGCAGTACATGAACAAGGAGCAGCTCGAGCATTTCCGCAACATCCTCAACAGCTGGAAGCGCGATCTCATGGTCGAGGTCGACCGCACCGTCTCGCACATGAAGGACGAGGCGGCCAACTTTCCCGATCCCAATGATCGCGCCACCCAGGAAGAAGAATTCAGCTTGGAGCTGCGCACGCGCGATCGCGAACGCAAGCTGATTCGCAAGATCGACGACGCTCTCAAGCGCATCGAAGGCGGCTCCTACGGCTATTGTCTCGAGACCGGCGAAGAGATCGGCATCAAGCGCCTCGAGGCACGTCCGGTGGCGACGCTCAGCATCGAGGCTCAGGAGCGGCGCGAGCGGCGCGAGCGGCAGTACGGCGACCGCGACGACCGCTATCGCTAAGTCACCCCACAAAATCACGCTTGCCGAGTACTGCGAGTTTTCGTACGTCCGGCAAGACGCTTGATTGTGCGCGGACCCCGACGGGGACTCCGGAACCAGCGCAACGGTATGTCGGGCGTTTCGCGCCCTCGCCCACCGGAGCGCTTCATCTCGGTTCGCTCGTTGCGGCGCTCGGCAGCTACCTCGATGCGCGCAGCCGCGGCGGCCTCTGGCTGGTACGCATGGAGGATCTCGACACCGCGCGCGTGATCCCCGGTTGTGCCGACCGGATACTGCGTACGCTCGAAAGCTTCGGCCTCACCTGGGACGGCACGATCGAGTACCAGAGCGCACGCACCGACCGCTACGCGCACGCGCTCGAGAGGCTCAGGGCGCTCGGGGCGACTTTCGAGTGCAGCTGTCCGCGTCGCGCGCGTGATCCGGAGAGCGGCTATCCGGGCACCTGCCGCGGCGGTCCGACGCGGCCCGGGCCCACCGCTACACGATTTCGCGTCGACGACAGCGTCATCTCCTTCGAGGATCGAGCCCAGGGGGCGTGCCGATTTTCGCTGCGCGAGCGGGGCGACGTGATCGTCAGGCGGCGCGACGGTGTGTTCGCCTACCAGCTCGCCGTGGTGGTGGACGACGCCGAGCAGGGCATCACCGACGTCGTGCGCGGCGCGGACCTCCTCGACAGCACGCCCTGGCAACTCGCTCTGCAGCGTGCGCTGTCGCTCCCGAACGCCCGCCACCTTCACCTGCCTCTCATCGTCGAGCCGACGGGGGCAAAACTCGCCAAATCAAGGCGTTCCGTTGCGCTTGACGGGGCGACCGCCGCTCACCTGCACACGGCGCTCGGGCTCCTGAGGCAGGACCCACCGGCTGCGCTCAAGCTCGAGCCGTCCTCGGTCGTGCTGGAATGGGCCTGCGCCCACTGGCGATCGGAGCGGCTTGCCGGGCAGCGGGAAGTGCCCGCCCCTCCCTAAAGGGCACCAACGGGGGGTGGGTTCGCGGCGCCGAATGTAATAAGGTATGTCGGGACGCCCGGCACTAGGGAAGGTGCATAACTCCAATAGTGAGGGAGTGCGATGAGCGAACCGCGCACCATAAAGAAATATCCGAACAGGCGGTTGTACGACACGGTTGAGAGCCGCTACATCACCCTTGCCGACATCCGCCGGCTGGTGCTCGAGCGTATCGACTTCGTCGTGATCGACAAGAAGACGCAGGGAGACATCACGCGCTCCATCCTGCTGCAGGTGATTGCCGAGCAGGAGCATGGCGGCGAGCCGCTGATGAGCCGCGACTTCCTGTCACAGGTAATCCGCTCCTACGGAGCCGGTGTACGCAGCGCGATGGGTAATTATCTCGAACAGAGCCTGAAGCTGTTCGCGACCCAGAACGTCGTGCGCGGGCCCCAGAGCTGATTCGTTAGCGCGCCTGTCCTGCCCAAGGGCCGCGCGGCTGCGTGGTCCGCGCGATGCTGCGCGCCTGACGCGCGCGGAATCTATCGCGGGTATCGCATGCGAACCCTATCGCGGGTGTCGCATGCGGAAAGTCTCGCGGGCTCAGTGGCCGTCGACGTCGCGCATCGACAGGCGAATGCGGCCCTGACGATCTACCTCGAGCACCTTCACGCGGATCACGTCGCCCTCTTTCAGCTTGTCGCTGACACGCTCGACGCGCTCGTTGGAGATCTGCGAGATATGCACGAGGCCGTCGCGCCCGGGAAGTATGGTCACGAAGGCACCGAAATCCATCAGACGCGCGACCTTTCCCTCGTACACCCGCCCGACCTCGACGTCGGCGGTGATGAGCTCGATCCGGCGCTGCGCTTCGCGGCCGGCCGCACCGCTCACCGAGGCAATCTTCACCGTGCCGTCGCTCTCGATGTCGATGGTGGTGCCGGTCTCCTCGGTGATCTGGCGGATCACGGCGCCACCCTTGCCGATCACGTCGCGGATCTTCTCCGGGTCGATCTTGAGGGTGATGATCGATGGCGCCCACTCGGACATCTTCTCGCGCGGCACGCGGATGATCCGGTTCATCTCCTCGAGAATGTGCAGCCGCCCCTCGCGTGCCTGCTCGAGCGCGACGCGCATGATCTCAGGCGTCACGCCCTCGACCTTGATGTCCATCTGCAGCGCCGTGACGCCGTCTTTCGTCCCGGCGACCTTGAAGTCCATATCGCCGAGGTGGTCCTCGTCGCCGAGAATGTCCGTCAGCACCTGGTAGCGGCTGCCCTCGAGCACCAGCCCCATGGCGACACCCGCTACCGGGGCCTTGATGGGCACGCCGGCATCCATCAGCGAAAGCGAGGTGCCGCACACGCTCGCCATCGAGCTCGAACCGTTGGACTCGAGGATCTCCGAGACCACGCGGATCACGTATGGAAATGTCGCCATGTCCGGCATCACCGCGCTCACGCCGCGGCGCGCGAGATTGCCGTGACCGATCTCGCGGCGCTTCGGTGAGCCCATCATGCCCGTCTCGCCCACCGAGAACGGCGGGAAGTTGTAGTGCAGCATGAACGGCTCGCGCCGCTCGCCCTCGAGGGCGTCGATGATCTGCGCGTCGCGGGTCGTGCCGAGCGTCGTCACCACGAGCGCCTGCGTCTCGCCGCGGGTGAACAGCGCCGAACCGTGCGTGCGCGGCAGCACGCCGACCTTGACGGTGATCGGGCGCACGGTGCGTGTGTCGCGGCCATCGATGCGTCGCTCACCGTTGAGAATTCTCTGCCGCACGATGTTGCTCTCGAGGCGGAACAGCGCGCTCTCGACCTGCTCGCGGCTCCACTTCGGCGACTCGCCCCCGCCGAGCGTCGTGAGCGTCTGGGTCTTGATCTCGGCGAGGCGCAGATGGCGCTGCTGCTTTTCAGTGATTGTGTAAGCCTGGGCGAGTGCGGCCTGGGCGTGCAACGTCATGGCGCTGGTCAGCTCGGCGTCCTCGGCCGGCGGCTGCCAAGTCCAGCGCGGCTTGCCCGCCTCGGCGGCGAGCTCGCGGATGGCGCGGATGGCGACCTGCATCTGCTCGTGGCCGAACACCACCGCACCCAGCATGACCTCCTCCGAGAGCCCCTGAGCCTCCGACTCCACCATGAGCACCGCGTGCTCGGTGCCTGCCACCACGAGGTGCAGCTGCGACTCGGCGAGCTCGTGCGCGGTGGGATTGAGCAGATAGCGCCCGTCCCGGTAGCCGACGCGCGCTGCCCCGACCGGCCCGTTGAATGGAATTCCCGCAAGCGCGAGCGATGCGGACGCTCCGAGCATTGCCGGAATGTCGGCATCGATGTCCGGGTCCATCGAAAGCACGGTCGCCACCACCTGGACGTCGTTGAAGAACCCGTCCGGGAAGAGCGGCCGGATCGGACGATCGATGAGACGCGAGATCAGCGTCTCCTTCTCGCTCGGCCGTCCCTCGCGCTTGAAAAAGCCACCGGGGATGCGCCCGGCGGCGTAGGTTTTCTCGACGTAGTTCACCGTGAGCGGGAAGAAATCCCGGCCCGGTGTCGGCTCTTGCTTGACGCAGGTGGTGACGAGCACCACGGTCTCGCCCATGGAGACGCGCACCGCCCCCTCGGCCTGGCGGGCAATCTCGCCCGTCTCGATGGTGACGGTATGCGAACCGTACGGAAACGACTTGCTGACGACACTCACAGGTCAAAATCCCCGAATATGAATCTGTAGGCAGAAAAACAAGGGCCGCGCTTCAAAAAAGCGGTGGCCCTGGTTTTTCAGCGGCGCAGCCCCAGGCGCTCGACGAGCTCCTGGTACTTCGCAGGTTGCGTGGCTCTGAGGTAATCGAGGAGCTTGCGGCGTTGGTTGACGAGCTTCACGAGCCCGCGGCGCGAGGCGTGATCGCGCTTGTGCGCGGTGAAGTGCTCGCCGAGTCCGTTGATCCGCTCGGAGAGCAGCGCGACCTGAACTTCCGGTGAGCCAGTGTCGGCGGGTCCGCGGCGGAATTGCGCGAGGATTCCGCCCTTTTTCTCGCTGGTTAAAGCCATTGCGCGATAGTCCTAACTACTTGTCTTAAGAGCCCTTTTGGTAAGCCGCGCATTCTACCCGGCGGGAGAGCCTCATCACAAGCTCACGTGTGCGCCAGAGCCCGAGCGCCCGAAGCCGACCCGAGTGCGGCGCGCGGATCACGGCGCGAGATTGAGCAGCCGGCGCGGCCGTATGGCGCCGTGTCCGTCTGCTTCGCCGAGTCCGAGAAATCTTCCGCTCTCATCGTACAGTCGCACCCGCGTGGCGGGGGTTGCCGCGCCGCGGCCGACGGCAGGCGCGATCACCCGCTGTCCCTGCAGCAGACGCCGCGCCGCTGCCTCATCGAGGTACACCGCGTGCAGCTTCGCGAGCGGTCGGTCCGCCGGCAGAAGCTGTGGCGATCCGCCGCGCCCGCAGCATTCTGCGAGAGACTCGAGCGTATGCATCGGCTCGTGCTCGAAGGGCTCGACGTACAGGCGCCGCAGGGCGATCACGTGCCCCACGGTGGCGAGCGCGGTGGCGATCTCCTCCGCGAGCACCCGAATGTAGGTGCCCTTCGAGCACAGTGTCTCGAGCTCGAGGCTGTCGGCGCTGAGCGCGAGGAGGCTCAGCTGCGAGAGCTCGATGCGCCGCGCGGCACGCTCGACCGTGAGGCCGGAGCGGGCCAGGCGGTAGAGCGGCTGTCCCGCGTGCTTGAGCGCTGAGTACATCGGCGGCGTCTGTGCTCGCGCGCCGAGAAAGCCTGTGAGTGCCGCCTCGACCTGCGCACGCTCGAGTGCCGGGACGGCGGCGGTCTCGCAGACGCTCCCTTCGGCATCGCCGCTCACGGTGCGGGTGCCGAGCCGCACCGTGAAGCGATAGCGCTTGCGACCGCCGACGATCTCACCGGCGACCTTGGTGGCCTCACCGAGGCAGATCGGCAGCATGCCGCTCGCGAGCGGATCGAGGCTGCCGACGTGCCCGGCCTTCGGCCCGTGCAACAAAGCGCGCACACGCTGCAACGCTGCGTTCGACGACAGACCGCATGGCTTGTCGAGCAGCAGGATGCCGCCGTGCATGGACAGAAGTGGTCAGCGCCGCTCGGGGTCGGCGCCCGCGCCGGGCGTCGCATGCGGCTTCTCGCCAGCAGCGGCGTCGGGCGCGCTCGCCCCGCCTGCCGCTGCCGATCCGACACGATCGCTCGCGACGGCGCGCTCGATGAGGCTCGTCAGGTGCGCTGCGCCCTCGACGCTCTCATCGAACTGAAACTGCAGCCGCGGCGCGTGGCGCAGGCTCAGCCGCCGGCCGAGCTCGCCACGCAGGAAACCCGCCGCGTGCGTGAGACCGGCCAGCACCTCCTGCGGCGTATGGCGCGAGGCGAACGGCGTGAAAAACACCCGCGCGCTGCCCATGTCCGCCGCGCAGCTCACCGCGGTGATGGTGACGTTGCCGACGCGCGGATCCTTCACCTCGCGGGTGATCAGCGCCGCCAGTACCCGCTGGATCTCGGACTCGATGCGTTGCGTGCGTGCCTGGCTCATCTACTGCAGCGTTCTCGCCACCTCGACGCGCGCAAAGCACTCGATCTGGTCGTCGACGCGCACGTCCTGGTAGTTCTTCACCCCGATACCGCACTCGGTCCCGGCGCGCACCTCGTTGACGTCGTCCTTGAAGCGACGTAGCGACTCGAGCGCTCCTTCGAAGATGACCACGTTGTCGCGCAGCACCCGGATCGGGTTGTTGCGCCGTACGAAGCCCTCGGTTACCAGGCAGCCGGCCACCACGCCGAACTTGCTCGAGCGGAACACCTCGCGCACCTGCGCCACGCCCACGATCTGCTCCTTGATCTCCGGCTGCAGCATGCCGGACATCATCTGTTTCACGTCGTCGATGGCTTCGTAGATGATGCTGTAGTAGCGCACCTCGACGCCGGTCTCCTTCACCGCGTCGCGTGCGCCGGCATCGGCGCGCACGTTGAAGCCGATCACCAGTGCCCTTGAGGCCGCGGCGAGCTGCACGTCGGATACCGTGATGCCGCCGAGCCCGCTGGCGATCACCTTCACCTGCACCTCGGGCGTCGACAGCTTGCTGAGTGCCTCGCGCAGCGCCTCGGCGCTGCCCTGCACGTCCGCCTTGATGAGCACCGACACGACCCCGGCCTTCTCCTCGCCCATCTGCGAGAACACATCTTCGGCGCGGGTCGTCTGGCGTGCCAGCTTCACGTCGCGGAACTTCCCCTGCCGATAGAGTGCCACCTCGCGCGCCTTGCGCTCGCTCTCGACCGCCAGCAGCTCGTCGCCCGCGTTCGGCGCAGCGGAAAGTCCGAGCACCACCACGGGCATCGAGGGCGGCGCCTCGGAGACCGCCTTGCCATTCTCATCGAACATGGCGCGTACGCGCCCGAACTCGGAGCCGGCGATGATCGGGTCGCCGAGATGCAGCGTGCCGCGCTTCACCAGGACGGTCGCGACTGCGCCGCGTCCCTTCTCGATGCTCGACTCGATCACGACGCCCGAGGCGAGCCCGGTGCGCGGGGCGCGCAGCTCGAGCACCTCGGCCTGCAGCAGAATCGCCTCGAGCAGCTGATCGATCCCCTGACCCGTGCGCGCCGACACCGGGGCGAAGATGTTCTCGCCACCCCACTCCTCGGAGATGACCTCGTGCTTGGAGAGCTCGGTGCGCACGCGCTCCGGGTCGGCGTCACTCTTGTCGATCTTGTTGACGGCCACCACGATCGGCACGCCCGCTGCGCGGGCGTGCTGGATGGCTTCGATGGTCTGCGGCATGACGCCGTCATCGGCGGCCACCACCAGCACCACCACGTCGGTCGCCCGGGCGCCGCGCGCGCGCATCGCGGTGAACGCGGCGTGACCGGGAGTATCGAGGAAGGTGATGACACCCCGTGGCGTCTCGACGTGATAAGCGCCGATGTGCTGGGTGATCCCCCCCGCCTCGCCCGCGGCCACCTTGGTGCGGCGGATGTAATCGAGCAACGACGTCTTGCCGTGATCAACGTGACCCATCACGGTGACCACCGGCGGTCGCGGCTCGAGCGCGGCTTCCGCCTGCCCGCCCTGCAGGTCGGCCTCGATCTGATTCTCCTTGAGGACCTTGGGGGTATGGCCCATCTCCTCGACCACGAGCACCGCGGTGTCCTGGTCGATCGGCTGATTGATCGTGGCCATCACGCCCATGTTCATCAGGACCTTGATGACCTCGGTCGCCTTGACGGCCATCTTCTGCGCGAGCTCGGCCACCGTGACGGTCTCGCCGATGCCCACCTCGCGCACCACCGGCGCGGTGGGCATCTCGAAGCCGTGCTTGCCCTCGGCGGCCGCCGGTACCGGCCGCGCCTTGGCGCGCCGCTTCTTCTTATAGCGCGAGCTGACGTCGCCGGTGACGTGCAGCTCCTGGCGCCCGTAGCGCGTCTGCTGCTTGTCGTCGGTGGCGGGAGCCTCCGTGGCAGGGGCGCGTTCGCGCGGCGCGACCGCGGCCGGCGTCACCGCCGGCCGTTCGCGGTCACCGCTGCGGCGCTCGTGTTCCTCGCGCTCGGCGCGCCGGCGCGCCTCGTCGTCGCGGGTGCGCTGCTCGGCGGCGCGCCGAGCATCTTCCTGGGCGCGACGACGTGCATCTTCCTCCTCGACGCGGCGGCGATTCTCCGCCTCCAGCCGCTCGCGCTCACGTCGCTCGGCCTCGGCGCGCTCGCTCTCGGCGCGGGCGGCCTCTTCGGCCTCGCGCTTGCGGTGATCGAGCTCGTCCTGCTGCGCCCGCGCGCGCTCCTCGAGCACGTCGCGCTTGATGTAGTTGCGCGTGCGACGCACCTCGACGTTCACCGTGCGGGCACGTCCCTGGTTGCTCGCGAGCTTCAGCTCGCTCTGCGTCTTGCGCTTGAGGGTGATCTTGCGCGGGGCACCGTCGCCACCTGCATCGTCGCTGCCGTGCGCGCGACGCAGGTGAGTGAGGAGCTCGAGCTTGGCATCGTCGGTGATGCGCGCATCGGGACCCGAAACCTTGATGCCCGCCTGATCGAGCTGCACCAGCAGCCGGTCGACCGGCACCTTCAGGACTTCGGCAAACTGGGAAACGGTCACTTCCGCCATACGTTTAACCTGCCTCGAACCACGGAGCGCGCGCCGTCATGATGAGCTTGGCGGCCTTCTCGGCAGCCAACCCCTCGATATCGGCGAGCTCATCCACCGACTGCCCGGCAAGATCCTCACGCGTGCGCACGCCGCGCCGCGCGAGGGTGAGCGCCAGGTCCGGGCTCATGCCCTCGAGCAGCAGCAGGTCGTCCGCCGGCATCGACTGATCGAGCGTCTCCTCGCTCGCGATCGCCTGGGTGAGCAGCACGTCGCGCGCGCGGTTGCGCAGCTCCTTGACGATGTCCTCGTCGAACTCCTCGATCGCTGCGAGCTCGGCCTGCGGCACGTAGGCGATCTCCTCGATGGTGGAGAAGCCCTCCTGCGCCAGGATTGTCGCCACGTCCTCATCGACGTCGAGCTGCTTCATGAAGTTCTGCACCAGCTCCTTCGCCTCGGTCTCGCTCTTGGCCTCGGCATCGGACTCGGTCATCACATTCAGATCCCAGCCAGTGAGCTGACTGGCGAGGCGGATGTTCTGGCCGCCGCGGCCGATGGCCTGCGACAGCTTCTCCTCGGACACCGCGATGTCCATGCTGTGCGCGTCCTCGTCGACCACGATCGACATGACCTCGGCCGGCGACATGGCGTTGATCACGAACTGAGCCGGGTTGTCGACGTAGGGGATGATGTCGACCCGCTCGCCGGCGATCTCGTTCGAGACTGCCTGCACGCGCGAGCCGCGCATGCCGACGCAGGCCCCGACCGGATCGATGCGCGGGTCGTTGCTGCGCACGGCGATCTTGGCCCGCACCCCCGGGTCGCGTGCCGCGCCAAGAATCTGGATCAGGCCCTGTCCAACCTCCGGCACCTCGAGCTTGAACAGCTCGACCAGAAACTCCGGAGCGGTGCGGGTGAGGAACAGCTGCGGGCCGCGCGGCTCGGAGCGCACCTCCTTCAGGTACGCCTTGATGCGGTCCTGCGGCTTGGCCTGCTCGCGCGGGATCATGTCGCTGCGCGGCACGAAGCCTTCGGCGTTGCTGCCGAGATCGATGTAGATGCCGTTGCGGTCGACGCGCTTCACCACCCCGCCGACCAGCGTGCCGACGCGATCGCGGTAGGCGTCGACCACCTGGGCGCGCTCGGCCTCGCGCACTTTCTGCACGATGACCTGCTTGGCCTGCTGGGCGGCGATGCGCCCGAAAGCAACCGACTCGATCGGCTGCTCGACAAAGCCGCCGACCTCGGCCCTGGGGTCGATCTCGAGCGCGTCCTCGAGCCGCAGCTCGCGCTCGGGCACCTCGAGCTCCGTGGAATCGTCGGCGAAGGCCTTCCAGCGCCGGAAAGTCTCGTAGTCGCCGCTCTTGCGGTCGATGGCGACCCGCACATCCCACTCCTCACCGTGCTTCTTGCGCGTGGCAGACGCGAGGGCGGCTTCGAGCGCCTCGAAGATCACTTCCTTGTCGACGCCCTTCTCGTTGGAGACGGCGTCGACCACCATGAGGATTTCTTTGTTCACTTGCCTGCTACCTCGTAACCCGAAAGTCCGGCACGCCCCGTATCAGCTCGCGAGCCGTGCCTTGCCAATCTCGCTGAATGCCACCGCCACGTGCTCGCGGTCGACCTCGAGTGCGATGCCCGCCTCATCGACCGTGAGCAGTGTGCCCGTGTAGCGGCGCCGCCCGGCGCGCGGCTCCTTGAGCTCGACGAAAACTCGCGAGCCGACGAAGCGTCCGAAGTGCGCGCGGGTGCGCAGCACCCGGTCAAAGCCCGGTGAGGACACTTCCAGCGTGTAGCCGCTCGGAATGGGGTCCTCGACGTCAAGGAGCGCCGATACCGCGCGGCTCACGCGCTCGCAGTCATCGAGACTCACGCCGCCTTCCCGGTCGATATAAAGCCGCAGCACGGCATGTGCACGGCCGGCCCCGTACTCGAGCTGCACGAGCTCGAATCCCATCCGCCCGACTACCGGCTCGATGAGGGCGGTCAGCCGCTCACGCAAGGTCCCCGACACCGTCACAGCATCCTCGGGCGCCGTTCACGCCGCGCCAAACAAAAATGGGCCTAAAGGCCCACCCAAAAAAAAAGCCCCCAGGGGGGCTTTCCGGTCATCTTTCTCGGGGATGCTCTCGAGACCCAAGCCTCGCGCGGCACCAGCCACCCGTCCCCGCACGGCCCGTAAGCCGCCGGGGGCGCGCATTCTACCCAATCCCGGCGAACAGGGGAACAGCGTAGCGGAGGTCCCGCGGCGGGCCGCCCGGGCGGCGGCGCATACGTCCGCCCTCAGCCGCACCGAACCTGTATAGACAAGTAAAGCACCCCAGGCGATAATTACGCCTTCGACCTCCGATAGTCTTTCTCTGTAAGGAGTGCCGCCCGCTTGTCCCTGCCGCCGGCCGCCGCGCGCTACCTCCAGGTGAAGCACTTCATTCTCGAGCAGATCGCCGGCGGCGCGCTGCCCGCCGGCGCCCGTGTGCCTTCGGAGAACGCGCTGACGCGCGCGCTGACGGTCTCGCGCATGACCGCGAATCGGGCGCTGCGCGAGCTCGCCGCCGACGGCGTGCTCGTGCGGATTGCCGGCGTCGGCACCTTCGTCGCCGAGCAGCGCGTACACGCCCATCCGCTCGAGGTTCGCAACATCGCCGACGAGATCCGCGCCCGTGGCCACGACCACCGGGCCCGCGTGATCGCCCTCGGCGCGGTGAGCGCCACGCGCGAGCTCGCCGAGCGCTGTGGGGTGCGAACCGGTGCCGCGCTCGATCATTCGCTCATGGTGCACTTCGAGGACGGGACGCCACTACAGGTCGAGGAGCGCTACGTCAACCCGCAGGTCGCCCCCGGCTACCTGCGCAACGACTTCGCGCGCACCACGCCGCACGAGTTCCTGATCCGCGTCGCACCGCTGCAGCGCGCCGAGCACACGGTGCGCGCGCTCGTGCCCCCGCCGCGCATTCGCCGACTGCTGCGGCTCGAGCCCGGCGAGGCGTGCCTGCTGATCCTGCGGCGCACCTTCTCCAACGGACGCATCGCGAGCGTCGCCGACCTCTATCATCCGGGCTCGCGCTACGAGCTCACCGCAACCTGTCAGCCGAGGCAATCATGACCACACCCTCCGCCCGCCAGCCGCTGCGCGCTCCGCGGGGCAGCACCCTGAGCTGCCGCAGCTGGCTCACCGAAGCAGCACTGCGCATGTTGATGAACAACCTCGATCCCGAGGTCGCCGAGCGGCCCGGTGAGCTCGTGGTGTACGGCGGCATCGGCAAGGCGGCACGCAACTGGCAGTGCTACGAGCAGATCGTTACCGCGCTGCGCGCACTCGGTGACGAGGAGACGCTGCTCATCCAGTCCGGTAAGCCAGTCGGGGTGTTCCGCACGCACGCCGATGCCCCGCGCGTGCTGCTCGCCAATTCGAATCTGGTGGCGCATTGGGCCGACTGGGAGCACTTCAATGCTCTCGATCGCAAGGGACTCATGATGTTCGGCCAGATGACCGCCGGCTCCTGGATCTACATCGGCAGCCAGGGCATCGTGCAGGGCACCTACGAGACGTTCGTCGAGATGGGCCGCCAGCACTACGGCGGCAACCTCGCCGGCAAGTGGATCCTCACCGCGGGCCTCGGCGGCATGGGTGGCGCACAGCCGCTCGCCGCCACCATGGCGGGCGCCTCGATGCTCGCCATCGAATGCCGCCCGGAACGCATCGCCAAGCGCCTCGCCACGCGCTATCTCGACGTACAGGCCGCCACTCTCGATGAGGCACTCGAGATCCTCGAGCGGGCCCGGCGCAGCGGCACCCCGCGCTCGGTGGGCCTGCTCGGCAACGCCTGCGAGGTACTGCCGGAGCTGCTGCGGCGCGGGATGCGGCCGGACGCCGTCACCGATCAGACCTCGGCACACGATCCGGTCAACGGCTATCTGCCGCAAGGCTGGAGTCTCGAGCAGTGGGACCGGCTGCGCGCGTCGGATCCGGCGCAGGTGTCGCGCGCCGCACGCGCCTCGATGGCACGCCACGTCGAGGCGATGCTCGCCTTCCGTGCGCTGAAAATCCCGGTATTCGACTACGGCAACAACCTGCGGCAGATGGCGTTCGACGAAGGCGTCAAGGACGCCTTTGCCTTCCCGGGATTCGTCCCGGCCTATGTGCGGCCGCTCTTCTGCCGCGGCGTCGGGCCGTTTCGCTGGGCTGCGCTCTCGGGCGATCCGGAGGACATCTATCGCACCGATGCCAAGGTGCGCGAGCTCTTGCCGGACGATCAGCACCTGCACCACTGGCTCGACATGGCGCGCGAGCGCATCCAGTTCCAGGGCCTGCCTGCGCGCATCTGCTGGGTCGGCCTCGGCGATCGCGACCGCCTCGGGCTCGCCTTCAACGAGATGGTGGCTCGCGGCGAGCTCAAGGCGCCGATTGTCATCGGTCGCGATCACCTCGATTCGGGCTCGGTCGCGAGCCCGAACCGCGAGACCGAAGCGATGCGCGACGGCTCGGACGCTGTGGCCGACTGGCCGCTGCTGAACGCCATGCTGAACACCGCAAGCGGTGCCACGTGGGTGTCCATCCATCACGGCGGTGGTGTCGGCATGGGGTACTCGCAGCACGCTGGCGTCGTGATCGTGTGCGACGGCACGCCCGCCGCCGCCCGCCGCATCGCGCGGGTGCTGTGGAACGACCCGGCGAGCGGCGTCATGCGCCACGCCGACGCCGGCTACGAGAGCGCCATCGCCTGCGCGCGCGCGAAGGGACTCAACCTGCCCTTCCTCGGGTCTGCCGACTAAGCACCGGCCGCCGTGCGCGAGCCGCTCAAGCTCTGGCGCAATGCCCAGCTCGCGACCTGCGATAGGGCCGGGAGCCGCCTGCGTCAGGCCGCGCTCATTACCCGCGGCAGCCGCATCGAGTGGGTGGGCGAGGAGTCGGCGCAGCCACGGGTCGCGGCGGATGAGGTGCACGACCTCGGCGGCGCCTGGGTGACGCCCGGACTGATCGACTGTCACACGCACCTCGTCTTTGCCGGGACGCGTGCCCGCGAATACGCCGAACGGCTGGGCGGGGCCTCCTACGAGGAGATTGCCCGCCGCGGCGGCGGCATTCTCTCCACCGTGCAGGCGGTGCGCGCGGCCAGCGAGGAGCAGCTGTTCGAGGAAAGTGCCCCGCGGCTCGCCGCGCTCGTTGCCGAAGGGGTAACGACCGTCGAGATCAAATCCGGCTACGGGCTCACCTTCGCCGATGAGGCCAAGATGCTGCGCGTCGCGCGCCACCTCGGCCGCGCCTTCCCGGTCACGGTGCGCACGACACTGCTCGCCGCGCACACGCTGCCGCCGGAATACCGTGGCCGTGCGGACGATTACATCGAGGTGATCGCGCGCGAGTGGCTGCCGGCGCTGGCACGCGAAGGTCTCGTCGATGCCGTCGACATCTTCTGCGAGCGCATCGCCTTCACCGTACCGCAGGCGCAGACGCTGTTTGCCGCCGCGCGCTCGCTCGGGCTCCCGGTCAAGATGCACGCCGAGCAGCTCTCCAATCTCGGCGGTACGCTGATGGCGGCCCGCAGCGGCGCGCTGTCGTGCGACCACCTCGAGTACGCGGGTGAAGTGGAGGCGGCCGCGCTCGCGAGCGCCGGCACCGTGGCGGTGCTGTTGCCCGTCGCCTACTACTGCCTCGCCCCCGAGCGCCGGCCGCCGGTCGCAGCGCTGCGTGCGGCCGGCGCGGCGATCGCGGTCGCGAGCGACTGCAATCCAGGCTCCGCCCCCGGGACCTCGCTTCTGCTGGCGATGAGCATGGCGACCCGGCTCTTCGGGCTGAGCACCGACGAGGCGCTCCACGGCGTGACGCGTCACGCGGCCCGCGCACTCGGCCTCGACGGCGAGCGCGGCACGCTCGCGCCCGGGCAAGCCGCCGACTTCGTGGTCTGGAGCGTGCGCGTGCCCGAGGAGCTTGGCTACTGGATCGGGTTCAACCCGCGGCGCACCGTCGTGCGCGCGGCGGAGGTGCTGCCATGGCCGAATCAGACACCCTGAAGCTCGGCTCACGGCCGCTGCGCCTGGGCGAGCTGCGCCGCGTCTACGCCGGTCCCGTGAGCGTGAGCATCGACCCCGCTGCGCTCGGGGCGGTGCGCGAGGCGCATGTCGTTACGATGCGCTTCGCCGCGGCCGACGCGCCGGCGTACGGCATCAACACGGGGTTTGGTCTGCTGGCGCAGACGCGCATCCCGCCGGCGCAGCGCACGCTGCTGCAGCGGAACATCATCCTCTCGCACAGCGCCGGCGTAGGCCCGCTGCTCGATGACCGGATCGTGCGCCTGACGCTGGTGTTGAAGCTCGCGAGCCTGCTGCAGGGTTTCTCCGGCGTGAGTGTCGAGCTCACGCGCTTTCTCGAGCGACTCATCAACGCCGGACTCCTGCCGTGTGTGCCTGCGCAGGGCTCGGTCGGCGCCTCCGGCGATCTCGCCCCGCTCGCCCACCTGTCGCTCGCCGTGCTCGGACTCGGGAATCTGCGCCGCCACGGTGAACTGCTGCCGGCCGCAGAGGCGCTAGCCCAGGAAGGGCTCGCCCCGCACGCGCTCGGGCCCAAGGAGGGACTGGCGCTGCTCAACGGCACCCAGGTCTCTACCGCGCTCGCCCTCGGCGGGCTCTTCGAGGTCGAAGCGGTCTTTGCCGGCGCGGTGGTCGCCGGCGCACTGTCGCTCGATGCGCTACAGGGGAGCGATGCGCCGTTTGATCCGCGCATCCAGCACCTGCGCGGCCACGACGGCCAGGCGCGCGTCGCCCAAGTGTACCGCGAGCTCCTCGCCGGGAGCGAGATACGCGAGTCACACCGCGACTGCTCGCGCGTGCAGGACCCCTACTCGCTGCGCTGTCAGCCGCAGGTCATGGGAGCATGCCTCGATCTCATGACGCAGCAGGCGGCGACGCTCGCCACCGAGGCCAACGCCGTCACCGACAATCCATTGATCTTTCCGCAGGACGCGGAGGTGATCTCGGGCGGCAACTTCCATGCCGAACCGGTGGCATTCGCGGCCGACATCCTGGCGCTCGCCTGCGCGGAGATCGGCTCGATCTCCGAGCGGCGCGTGGCGCTGCTGGTCGACCCGAAGATGAGTGGACTGCCGGCCTTCCTCACGCCCGACAGCGGCCTCAACAGCGGCTTCATGATGGCGCAGGTGACCGCGGCTGCGCTGGTGGCCGAGAACCGCATGCTCGCGCATCCCGCGAGCGTCGACAGCATTCCGACCTCCGCCAACCAGGAAGACCACGTGAGCATGGCGACGCACGGCGCGCGGCGGCTGCTGACCATGGCGGGTAATGCCGCCAACGTGATCGCCATCGAGTTTCTCGCTGCCTGTCAGGGAATCGACCTGCGCGCACCCCTCAAGACCTCGGCGCGCCTCGGGGGTGCCTTGAGCGCGCTGCGCCTGAAGGTGCCCTTCGCCTCGAGCGACCGCCTGCTCGCCCCCGACATCGAAGAGGCAGCCCTCGTGGTGCGCCGCAACGAAGTTCAGTCGCTGGCCAGTGGACTGTTGCCGAGCTTCCGCTAGAGCGGATGCTGCAGCGCGGCAGCTCTCCGCGGACAAATCTCGAGATGCGTCACACGGTGGAGTTCAGGCGCACGCACCCTACGGCGGCGAGAGCTCAGACAGGTGCGTATTCGGCCGCCTTCGGCTGCTCCGACGCCTCTTCGGTCTGCTGCTCGCGCTTTATCCGCTCGTAGATTTCCTCGCGGTGGACCGCGACGTGTTTCGGCGCGTTGATGCCGACGCGGACCTGGTTCCCCTTGACCCCCAGAACCGTGATCGTCACGTCATCACCAATCATGACCGTCTCACCGACGCGTCGTGTGAGAATGAGCATCTTCCATTTCCCCTGTCATTATCGTTTTAGGTCCGCCTGTGCGACTCGAAGTTCGCTCCCTGCGCATTTTTATACCGAGGTTACGCGGAAAGAGACACAAAGGAAAATCGTAAGCGGTACTTCCTATCTTTGGCTTGAATGTTCCCGCCATATGTCACGGCGTGTGATCTCCATCGCAGCTTCGAAGGCCTACCGCAGCGCGGCACCGTGCGCTCCTCCGCGTGTGGCGGCGATCCCGGTCGGCGCTCTGCACGCGTGGCAACATCGCCACGCCTGGGCTGGCGCTCACGTCCTGTGCGTTTATCGAACAGGTGTGCGCCTTGATTTTTCAGGGCTCCTGAAAACCCTGCGCCCGATAAGTCAGCACCAGCGTGTCGCGCACCCCCTGCCCCGTATCCGACTGGATAGGTGTCGTCTCGTGGATCACGCGTGCATCATCCATGAGCAGCATCGACCATGGCTCTTCCATCGTGAAGCGCACGCCCCTTGCTCCCTGTGCGTCGAACACGCGCGTTTCGCCGCCGCGCACCGCGCGCCGCCCGACCAACACCAGGGCGACGAAATCGACGCCATCGCGGTGCGCGCCCTCCGGCGTCGGGCGGCCGAGGCCGCTCGCGGTGTCGATGCGGAACTGATGAGCCTCGATGTACCAACGCTCGACCGACCGCAGCTCGGCGAACAGCTCGCCGAGCGAGCGCAGGAGCTGCTGCCACGCCGGCGAGGCTGAGAGCGGCGGCTCGACCGGCGCGAACCAGCGCTGCAGGCCACCGTGCAACGCGTTGTAGGAGGTCGGCTGCCAGTGCGCCCGGTGTGGCACCGCCGCGAGGTCGGCGGTGGCGGGCCTGTGCACGTAGCAGCTGTGCCGACGCGAGCGGTACTGTCCGGCGTCGCGGAGAAACGTGTCGCGCGGCAACCGTTCCCACGTCTCGCGCAGGGTGTCAAGCGCGGTAAGGTCGAGCTGCAGCGCGGCGCGTGCGACCGCGGGCGCGACGCAGACGTAGCCGTCAGCTTTCAGCTGGGTGATGAGCCGCGAGCGCTCTGGGTCCATGGGTGTTTGTACCATACCCCTACCACAAAAGGCGGAGGCTGCCGCGGCCCGCAAGAGCGTAGGACGTGCCGCATCCGCATGCGATTCTCCCCCGGGTAACATGCGCAGCCCGTCCCTCATGATCGACCTTACCCGGTACGCGACTTGCGCCGCGACCGCCGCGATGCTCGGCACGCTCGGATTCTTCTGCCACACCGCCGCAGCCCGCGCTGACGCGGGGGCACAAGAGTTGACGGTCGCTGGCGCGACGCTCCGTGTCGAGATCGATCCGAGCGCCTTCAGTGCGGGCGGCGCGCCACTTCTCGCCTGGGTACGCCGCTCCGCCGACATCGTCGCCCGCTACTACGGTCGGTTCCCCACCCGCAGCGCACGGGTGCGCATCGTCGCTGAAAACGGGGACGGAGTGCGCGGCGGAAAGACCTTCGCCAACCCCGACGCCTTCATCCGCGTACAGGTCGGGCGCGAGGTGAGCGGCGCGCAACTTCAGTCGGACTGGGTGCTGGTCCATGAGATGACGCATCTCGCCCTGCCGGACACCGGGGAGGAGCACGCGTGGCTCTCCGAGGGCCTCGCGACTTACGTCGAAGGCGTGGCGCGCGTCCAGGCTGGCAATCGTGCCGAAACCGATGTCTGGGCCGAGGAGCTGCGCTCCATGCCGCGCGGCTTGCCGCAAAGCGGTGACCAGGGCCTTGACCATACACACACCTGGGGACGCACCTACTGGGGAGGCGCCATGTTCTGCCTGCTCGCCGACGTCGAGATCCGCCGCCGCACGCAGCTGCGTTTCGGCCTGCAGGAGGCGCTGCGCGCGGTGCTGCGCGAGAGCGGTGGGCTCTCGACGGACTGGCCCATCGAGCGCGTTCTGCGTACCGGGGACGCCGCAGTCGGCACGCACACGCTCGAGGATCTCTACGCGCAGATGAAAGACGCGCCGGTGACGCCCGACCTGATGGCGCTGTGGCAGAGCCTGGGCGTGGTGCCCGAGGGCGCTTCGGTGCGCCTCGACGATCACGCGCCGCTCGCCGACGTGCGCCGCGCCATCATGCGCGCGCCGTAGTACGCGGGCTGAGCGAGCTCAATCCCCAGGTGAGAACGCGCCGCTCATGACCGCCGTGACGGTGAACACGATTCCAAGGAGAAAGTACTCGAGCCCGATGGAGCGTACGAGGTGCGCCGCTGCGCTCGGCTCCGAGCGTGCGAGTGCCGGGAGGAGCCGCTGGCGATTGAGCGCGGCGATACCCATGACTATCGCGAAGAGTGCCGCCTTGGTGAGCAGCAACAGTCCGTACGGCCGGCGCAGCGCGGCCAGGTTCGGCAGCAGGAGCAGCGCCATGGCGGCGCCGGCGAGCGCAATGAGCGGCACGAGCCATACCGCGGTACGGGAAAATGCCACAAGCACGCGTGCGGCATCCGCGGGTGCCGCGCGCGATGCGAGCGCTCGCAATGGGCGCAGCGAGCCAAACCAGAAAGCGACGATCGTGAGGTGCAGGTAAAGCAGCACGGCGAGCACTGCGCGTTCACGATGTGACGCAGTGTGTCCGGTGAGCAGAAAGGAGCCCACCGTGAGCAGGCCGCCGAGAGCGGCAAGCGCGCGCCGCAACCGACCGGGAGACCGCGCTTGCCGCAACGCGAGCGCCGCGCAGGCGATCCCGAAGAGACAAGCGCACAGCGCGAGGGTTGCCGAAGAGCTCACGAAGATCCGCAGCGTCGCCACGCCAACGTCCGACCAGTCTCCCGCGAGGTGCAGCGGCTCGATGAGCAATTGCGCCACGAGCAGCGCGGCAGCCGCGAGCGCGGCACGTTGACCGAGGCGCTGCAGCCGAGGCCGCTCCTCGCCGAGCAGTTTGGCGAAAGCGGCGATAAAGAGCGCCATCCCCGCCGCCTGGAAGGTGAGCAGGAGGCTCGCCGCGCGTAGCACGAGCCAGGTGAGATCGATCATCGATTGAACGTAAAGCGAATCTCACCGGGCACGACGTGCCCGTCCGCGCCGAGCGCGCGAAAGCTCACCACGTAGCTTCCCGGGGTAAGGGGTGGCAACGGAACGACGATCGTTGCCTGTGCGGTGTCGGGGAGCGAGCCGACGGCCTGGCGCGCCCCGCCGCTCTCGATCCAAAGCCCGGTAAGCCGTGCCGCTTCCGAGAAGTGCAGCACGAGTTGCGCGGGAGCGGCGTTCAGCACGCTGCCATCGGCCGGACTCGACTGCTGCAGGTGCGCGTGTGCCTCGGCGCAGTTCGCCGCCAGCCAGAGCAGGAGACCGCCGAGCAACGGCGCGCGCTTCATTACAACGAGGCTACACTGCCCGGCACGCCGGCGGAAAGGACGGCTCAGCCTCCCCACACTGTGTAGCTGCGTCAGGTCGCCGATCGGTGAACGAATTATGCAAGGAAACTCCTTGGACCCGCTCGCGGCCCCGTTTTCAGTCGCCGCCGTAATTGGAGAATGCGACACTCTCCACGTGGGAACAATTCGACACACTTGTCGGCATTTAGCGCGTTGCGACATTGAGGCCGTCGTAGCATGATCTTCGCCACATATCGCGCAGGGAATTCCATGAGCCATCGCCAGCTGCCCGTATCGCTCGGCTGCATTGCCGGGCTTGCCTGCGTGCTCGCCGGCTGCTCGGGGAGCACCGAGGTGTCGCAGGGTGGCAACACCCCGACGCAGTACCAGCACGTCTGGATCACGACGCAGGACGTGTGGTTCAGCAACAGTGACACCGCCGGACCGGACGACGACGGCTGGGTGAAGTACACCCTGTCGACTCCGACCACCATTGACCTGGTGACGCTCAACAGCGGCAATCTCTCGAGCATCACGAGCGGGCTGCGACTCCTTCCCGGGACCTACTCACAGGTGCGCCTCATCCCCGTCGATGCGACCGCAGCGCTCGCGAGCTCGGCGCAGAACGCGGGCGCTCTCTATAACTCCGAGGCCGACTACGTCGACAGCAGCGGCACGACGCATCAGCTGCAGCTCGAACTGCTGAATCCCGACAAGGGCATCGGGATTCAGACCTCGCTGAAGGTGCCGATCGGCAGCGTCAGCGCCGCGCTCGCGGGCACCGGCGCGCTGGGGGCAGGAAGCACCACCAGCACGAGTTCATTAGGCACGACCACCACGAGCCCGTTCGGCACGCCGAGCGCAACGAGTACGACGACCGGCACGACTGGCTTCGGTCTTGGCACCGGGACGACGACGACCAGCACCACGGGCACGAGCAGCGGGCCAGCGAACTCGTATGCGGTATTCCTCGACGGGACGAGTGATCTCGTTCCCTTCACATACGCGAGCAATGCCGAGGGAATCATGCTGAGCCAGCACGGCGCAGCCTACGATCTCTCGAAAGCCGGCGGCATCTCCGGCCAGCTCACCCTCACGAACATCACGACCAGCACCAGCGGTCTGCCGGCGATTGAGGTCAGCGCCGAGACGCTGAGCGCCGACGGCACCCGTCACGTGATCGCGAGCACGACTACCGTGCAGGCTGACGGCAGCTTCCTCCTGTATCCCCTGGCGGCGGACACGAATGGCGTGTTCTATGACGTCGTGATCCACGGGCCCGGAATCGCCACCATCATCATCAAGGCGGTGGAGATTGTGTTGCCGAGCAGCAGCCACAGCCTGTTTTCCTCGACGAGCACCACGCCCGCGACGGCGATTACACCTGCGACCACGACGAGTTCAAGCTCGACCACGACGAGCGGCAGCGCAACGACCAATACGACCGCCAACAACGTGGTCGACATCGGGACGCTCACTCCGCGCGCGGTTGTGGACGGGACCTCGTACACGGCGAACCTCGCCACCTCGCCCGCCGCCACGTTGCCCGCGGGAGCCCTGGTCCGTTTCTATCAGACTCTCAACCGCCAGAACGAAGTGCCGTACGTGATCGAGGTGAGCCCCATCGACCCGTTCAACGAGGTGCTGTTCAGCCCGCAGACGCTGTCGCCCCAAACTGTCGATTCGGGAACCTGGTCGTCGAGCGGCACCAATGTCACCGTGGTCAGCGCGGCGCCCAAGGAGGGTACCGGGAATTACATCGTCTCGGCGGGCGCGCCCTCGTACAGCGATGGACCGCTGACCACCATCATCAAGGCTCCGACCTCATCTACCTCGACGCCCGTGACGGTAACGCTGCCCGCTCTGACACTGGCGCCGGGCACGAGCGCCGGAACGCTCACTGCGCTCGTGCGTCCCTCGAGTCCCGGCAGATACGACGCCGGCGAGCTGCTGGTGAGCCACAATGGCACGCTGGTTGCGACGGCCTCTATCGGTGCCGCGCTCGCCGACTCCGGGGGCTCGGTCGCGGTGAACGGGTTGCCGGCCGAATCGCCGGGGGCGGTGTACTACGTGTCGGTCCGCGCCTGGAACTCGAGCGACCCCGCCGGGACGCTGCAGCGTCAGTGGTATCCCAGCGTGATCGATATGACCGGCAGCACGAGCAGCGCGATCGTGCTGACGGTCAACTGAGACACCCGAAAAGAAGTACACTACCCCGCTTCACGCAGCCCGCAGGGCCAGCTCGCTGCGCTCGCGAGGGAACGTATTCCCCGTGGGCGCCTCTAAGCCACGGCGCCGGTAACGCCCGCGCCCAAAGCCACAGATTGAGGGGGAAGTCCTGATGACGTTCGTTCGCCCATTCCGGGCCCGCTCGGCGCGGGCGCTGCGCGGCATGGTCTGCTCCGCCGCGGTGCTGCTCGGCGCCTGCCACCACAGTTCAACTCCCCCGCCTGGCACCCCGGTCGTCACCATGGGCGACTTCACCACCACCAAGGACTTCGCCAGCTACGTGGTGGCGATCGATGGCATGACGTTCGTCGACGGCGCCGGCAACATCGTGACCCCGCTGGTAACGCCCGAGACGGTCGACCTGACCAAAATCAACGACATCGCTGAGCTGGTGGAAGCGCCCGCGGT
>DASPWF010000075.1:0-115620 GCA_035621995.1 Steroidobacteraceae bacterium | reverse complement strand
CGTGCGGCTGCCCTCCGCCTGCAGCCGCTGCTGTAGATCGAGGCCCGACATACCTCCGAGCTGGATGTCGACCAGCAGGCCGGAAAAGCGCTGGCGCGCCGGATCGGCGAGAAAGCTCTCCGCAGAGTCGAAGGCGCTCGGCTCGAACCCCATGCCACGCAGCAGCCGTCCCAGCGCGCGACACGCGCTGGCGTCGTCATCGATGATTGCGACGTGGTTGCTGCTCATGCCCCTGAGGGCCAAGCGTGCAACCGTGTCCGCTGGTCGGGTAGTGCCCTTAGGGGCAGGGGGAAGCTGTGGCTAGCCGAGCACGCCCGCCTCGCGTGCGAGCGTCGTCAGCTCTGCGACCGACCTTACCCCGACCTTCGTGGTGATCGCGGTGCGATGCAACTTGACGGTGCGCTCGTGGATGCCGAGGTCGGCGGAGATCTGCTTGTTCATCCGACCGTTGACCACGTGCCGCAGCACCTCCCACTCCCGGGCCGTGAGCGCAGCGAAGCGCCGTGACAGCCGCTCCTGCCGGGCACGGGCCTCGCGCTCGGATGCGTCACGCTTCAAAGCCCGCTCGATGGCGGCGATCAGCGTTTCCTGCGGTGCACACTTGTCGAGAAAATCAACCGCCCCCTGCCTCATGGCGGACACGGCGGTCGGCACGTCGCCATACCCGGTAAGGAATACGAACGGTAACGCGACGCCCGCACGGCCGAGCTCCTGCTGTAACTCGAGGCCGTTCAGTTCGGGCAGCCTCAGGTCTGCGAGCACACAGCCACATCCGTCCGCGGACGCTTGCGCCAGCAGCTCGGTGCCCGAGGCAAAGGTGTGCACCTCGAAACCCGCGGCCATCAACATGCGCCGGACTGCGGTCCGAAATGACGCGTCGTCATCCACCACGTGCACGACGCCACGCTCGCTCACGAGGCGCTGCCTCCCGCCTGCTGCAGGGTGAACCGAAACGTCAGTCCCGGACCTCTTCCACGCTCTGCCCACAGCCGACCGCCGTGAGCTTCGATGATGGTGCGCGAGATCGGCAGGCCCATGCCCATGCCCCCCGATTTCGTGGTGAAGAACGGATCGAAGACTTTGCCGATGAACTCCGGCGGGACGCCCGGTCCAGAATCCGTGACCGCGACCTCCACCTGCCCGTGCGTCTGGGGCTGCGCCTCGATCACGACACGCTTGGTATTGGCGCGCGAGGACTGTATGGCGTCCATGCCATTGATGATGAGATTCAACAGCACCTGCGACAGGTGTACCCGGTCACCCTTGACCGGCGGCAAGCCCGGCGGCATGACGCAATCGAGTGCAACGTGGCGCGCGAGCGCATCGGCGTGCACCATGGAGATGACGTCGTGCACCACTTCAGCGAGCGGCAGGGGCTGCATCTCGAGCGTCCGCCGTTTGATCAGGGCGCGCATCTGATCGATGACGTCCCCGGCGCGCCGGTCGTCCTTGCGGATGTCCGCCACGATGGCGCGCAGCTCTTCGAGGTCGGGCGACGGCTGGTTCAAGTGCAGTTCCGCTGCCTCGGCGTTGCGCAGGATTGCGCCGAGGGGCTGGCTCAGCTCGTGCGCGAGCGACGAGGCGAGTTGCCCGAGCGCGGTCACGCGCCCTGCGCGGGCCACCTCGCTGCGCAACTCCTCGAGCTCGCGACGCGCGCGCTGGTTCAGAAACAGGCCGCGGCTCAGCTCGAAGGCCATCACCACGAGGGTGGCCGCGAAGAGCGGCGTCTGCACCGGCGGCAGCTGCACTCCTTCGAGCAGTTTGACCTGACCGAGCACCACGGCGCTCAGCAGGGGAATCCCGATGCCGCCTGCCACGACCAGCGCCTTGCGTCGCGCTTCAGGACGCGGAGTGCGCCAGAGCTGCAGCACCGCATCCGCGACAAACACCACCATCAACAGGCGGCTGACCGGCGCCAGCCATTGCCACGAGCGCAGCACCCCCTCGCCCACGACCGAGACCTGACTACCAAGCAACGACACGTGACCGAGACTGTGGATCTCCTGCCAGCTCAGGCTGGGATAGAAGTGGAGGTTCCCGACCAGCACTGCCAGGCGCGCAGCGATGATCGTCGAGAGGAGCCACAACCGACCGGTCCCGAGATATATGCGAACGAAGAGCAGCTGAGCGCTGAGCGCAACGAACAGGGAAAGGTGAACCCAGCGGATCGATGCAGCGTACTCGGCAACCGTCGCCGCGTGCATCATGCCGACCTCGGCGCACGCGACGCCGGCCACCGCGACGGCGAGTACACAGAACATGAGGTTGGCCAGGTTGCGCCGGTCGGCGAACCATACGAGCCCATACGAGGCGCACAGTGTGAATGCCGCGCCCGCCTCCATGGACCACAGTACGGTGACGAGATTCATTAAAAAACGCGCCCCCTGGCGCTGCCTCTGCGAGGCTGAGCCACCCCACTGTGTGGAAAATTGTCCCAAGTTTCGGGCACTTCCGCCCATAAGACCTTGTACTTATGTCAAGCGCGCCGAGACAGGCGGCCTGGGAAGTTTGACGAGAGCTCGAGCCCCCTAGGCTCGAATGCGTGACATCTGCGCGTCATAGAGCGGGCGGGTTGAAACCCTTGCCGGATAGAGCCGCCCCGCGATGTCGACCTGCCACTTTCCCCTCTCAAGATACGCCGCGTCCACCGGCGCGTGCGGCTCGACCATTGCAAGGCCCACCGCGCCGCCGAGGGTATGGCCGTAGGAGGCCGCACGAACGTAGCCGACCGGGACGCCATCCCGGTGCAGCATCTCGGCGTGAAACATGAGCGGCTCGGGGTCCTGCACCAGCACCTGGACGAGGCGGCGCATGAGGGGACCCCGGTCCTTGTGCGCCAGCACCGCGTCCTTGCCAATGAAGCCGCCGGGCTTGGCGAGGTCGAGGGCAAAGCCGAGGCCAACCTCGGACGGCACGTCGGTGTTATCGATGTCATGGCCGTAATCGCGGTAGCCCTTTTCCATGCGCAGACTGCCGAGCGCCTTGAGGCCGGCATGCACCAACCCCAACTCAGCTCCAGCTTCGACGATGCGCTCATACACGTGCGCCGCCTGCTCTGCGGGAATGTAGAGCTCGTAGCCGAGCTCGCCGACATAGGTGATGCGGATGCACAGCACGCGCGCAAGCCCGATGTCGATCTCCCGCGCCGCACGGAATGGGAACGCGCCGTTCGAGAGGTCGGCGGTGGTGAGCTTCTGCAGCAACGCGCGGGAATTGGGGCCCTGCACGTTGAGCTGGCCGTAAGACGAGGTCACATCGGTGACGAAGGCATGCGCATCCGGCGGAATGTGCCACCGCATCCAGCTTTCGGCATGACGCACCATGGTATCGGTGACCACCACGAGGAAGCGCTCCTCGGCGAGCTTGGTCACCGTGAGATCCGCCTCGATGCGCCCCAGCTCGTTCATCCACTGCGTGTAGGTGATGACCCCCGCCGCGCCATCGACCTGGTTGCCGGAGATGCGGTTGAGGCAGCGGCCGGCGTCGCGCCCCTGGACCAGGAATTTGCCCATGAAGGACATGTCCATGACGATCACGTTCTCGCGCGCCGCGCGATGCTCGTGCTGCCAGCGGGCGAACCAGCTCGGTCGTCCCCAACCGAGCGGTCCCGGGTCAGGCGCGGTGCCGGGTGCGCCGTACCAGTCCGGACTCTCCCAGCCGCTCACCTCGCGAAAATAGGCGCCCGCGGCAGCCAAGCGGTCATGAAACGGTGACTTGCGTGCGCCGCGCGCGCTCTCGAGCGACATCATGGGGTAATGGCACTTGTAAACCAGCCCCAGCGATTCGACCGTGCGCGCGCGGCGATACTCGGGGTTCGTCTGGTAAGCGTGCACCCGGTCGATGTTGAAGGCGGTCACGTCGACGTCGGGGTATCCGGTGACGATCCAGTGAGCCAGCACACGCCCCAGGCCCCCACCCGTCAGCACACCGATCGAGTTGAGTCCCGCGGCAACGAAGTAGCCTTTGAGCTCCGGAGCCTCGCCGACGATCGGTCGCAGGTCGGGCGTGAAACTCTCCGGACCACAGAAGAGCTTCTTCATGCCCACTTCGGCGGTGATCGGCACGCGTGACATGGCGCGCTCGAGAAAGGGCGTCATCCGCTCCCAGTCGGGCGGCAGCTCACCGAAGGAGAAGTCCTCCGGGATCCCCTCCACGCGCCACGGTGCACATACCGACTCGAAGAGGCCCACCATCAGCCCACCACCCTCCTCGCGGTAGTAGCCGTAAGCGCCCGGATCCTCGAGCACCGGCATGTTCGGCGGAAGGTCGCGGATCGGCTCGGTGATCAGGTAGTAATGCTCGGCGGCCTGATTGGCGATGGCGACGCGCGAGCGCGCTCCGAGCTGCCGCGCCCACATGCCCGCGCAGTTGACGACGACGTCGGTGCGGATGTCGCCGTGCGCGGTGCGCACCCCGGTGACGTGCCCGTGCTCGGTGAGGACGTCGCGCACCGGGACGCCCTCGAAGATTCTGACGCCGCGCTGCCGCGCCCCCTTGGCCAGCGCCATGGTGACATCCACGGGATTCACGCGGCCGTCTTCCTTGACGTAGAAGCCCGCCTCGAGGCCATCGAGTGATGCGAGCGGGAAGAGCTGCTGCACCTCGCGCGGCGACAGCTCGTGTACGTCGACACCGCAGTAGCGGTTGAAGGCGGCGACCCGCCGGTACTCCTCGAGCCGATCCTTATCGGATGCGACCTCGATGAAGCCGATCGGGGCGAAACCGGTCGCCTGCCCGGTCTCCGCCTCGAGGCGGCCGTAGAGGGCGCGCGAGTACTTGCGCATCTCGGTCGAGGTCTCGGACGTCGAGCCGAAGGTGACCATGAGGCCGGCCGCGTGCCAGGTGGTGCCGGAAGTGAGCCGGTCGCGCTCGAGCAGCACGACGTCGCTCCAGCCCATGAGCGCGAGGTGGTAGGCGACCGACGAGCCGATGATTCCGCCACCGATGACCACGACGCGCGCGTGGGTCGGACGGCTCGCCGGGGTCGCATTGGCGCTGCTCACACTACTTCCTCAAGCCTCAAGCAGCCGCTCGGCCGGTGTGCGCGGCACAGCCGCGCGGGTGGTCGCAGTCTCAGTCGGCTCCCACCGCACCCTTGCCCCAACGATAACTCAGCCGCAGGCCGTAGACGCGCGGCTCGTTGGTGGTGAGGCGCAGATCGAAGTTGCCGGTGTTGCTGTAGATGATGGCGTTCTTGTCGGTGAGGTTGGTGATGTAGAACTCCGCGAGCCACTTATCACCCACGGGATTGAGTCCCAGGCGCAGGTTCATGAGCGTGTAGGGCGGCTGCAGGATGCGCGGCAGCCCGGTGTTCCTATCCTCCGGATTGAGGCCGTTGTACATGTCGCCCTTGTGGGCCATGTCGAACTGGAAGTAGCCGAGCAGCTCCGCCGCCAGCGGATGCTGGTAGCGCAGGTTCCAGCTCCACTGGAAGTACGGCGCGAACGGCAGCCGCTCGCCGACGTAACTAGCATAGGCCGGGTCGGATGCCGACGTGATGCTCGCCTGCGTGTAGTTGGCCGCAGCCTGGAACATCAGGTTGTCAGTGATGCCGTAGGCGAGATTCGTTTCCGCACCGTAGATGTGCGCCTCACCGACATTGATGTTGTAGCTCGAGGAGGGACACACCAGCGCGTCATAGATGAGCGCCTGCAGCTCCTTCCAGTCCATGTAGTAAGCCGCGCCGTTCCACAGCAGGCGGTTTGCCGGGCTGGTCGTCTTCCAGCCGAATTCGTAGTTATTGAGTGTGTCCGGTGTGTAGCTGTAGGGCACGCCGCTTGCGTAGCAGCCTTGGGGTCCCGAAGGGAGTCCGGTGTTCGTGCCGCCGGGACGAAAGCCCTGGGCCCAGTCGGCGTACAGCATGGCGTGATCCGTGACCTTGTAACTGATGCCCGCCTTGCCGTCCACTTTGTGCGAGCTCTGGGTGTAGTCGCTCGGGGTGTTGGGTGCATAGGCGAAACCGAGGATCGGCGTGTCGTACTCCTCGTCGTCGTGGAAGTGCACGATGCCCCCTTCGACATTGAGTTTGTCGGTGAGGTCGAAGTTGATGTTCGCGAACTCGGTAGTCGCGAGGATGTGCGAGGTCTCGGTATAGGTGTACCACTCTCCCGGCGGGAGCGTCGGCTTGGTTATGCCGTAGTAGTTGAGTTCGTACTGGAACGCCTGGCCGCTGTACACCAGTCCCGGCATGTAATAGGTATTGGTGTAGTTCTTGTCGTTGGTCCTCTCCCAGTACAGTCCCGCGATCCAGTGAACGCGGCTGCCGGGCTTCGACACCAGCCGGAGCTCATTGGAATAGTGCTGCGGATCGATGTCGTAGGAGTAAAACTGCAGCGCCGGGTTACATCCGCTGAAGGGGGTGCTGCCGTAGTAGGGGTCGGTCTGACAGACGAAGCCCTCCTGGGTTCCCGGATAGCCGGTCGGCGGATTGTTCCTGGCGCCGGCGTTGAAGTTCTCTTCATACTGGGAATATTCGTTCGACTGCCGCCGTTCCTGGTTCCAGTAGCCGCCGATATACACCAGGTCGCCGATGCCGACATCGCCGTCCACACGGAACTCGGCGATGTTGGTCTCGAACAGGTTCTCCTCCGGACCGAAGCGGTCGACGGTACGGGGCGGCAGGTTGGGAAGCTCGTCCCAGGCGCCCAACGTATGCTGGCGCTGGAACATGTAACTGAGCAGGGCGCTCCAGCCCTCGCTGAACTGCACTTTGAGCGCCGCGCGGCCGCCCTCGACGTTCTCGCGGTTGTAGTCGTTGCGCGCCCATTCGGCATTGTTCGAAACGGCACCGTTCACCCAGGTGCGCGTGGTCAGCTGGTTGTCGATGAATCCGCCATGGGAGTCGCTGTAGGCAGAGGCGCGGAATCCGAGCACGCCATCGATGATGGGAATATTAACGAACCCCTGATAGCTCCAGTTCTGCTGCGCGCCCTGGATCTGGCCGCCGTCGAAGTCGACCCCGGCGCTGTAGGAACGCAGGTCCGGCTTATTGGTGGTGTAGAGGATCGCGCCCGACATGGCACCGGCGCCGAAGGTCGTTCCCTGCGGACCGTTCAGGATTTCGATGCGCTCGATGTCGTAAAGGTGCAGATCCGGCTGCGCCCCCCCATAGCTCATCGAGAGGTCATCGACGAAGAAGCCCGTGGACGAGGTGTTCGCGTAGTTGGGATTGCTGCCGTCGGAGACACCGCGCATGACGAACAGCTGGGTGCCAGGCCCGGTGCTGATGTACGAGATGGACGGCACCCGCTGCAGATAATCGTCCATGTTGGTGATGGCGAGATTCGACAGGTCCTTCTGGGTGAAGACGTCAATGCTGATGGGGACGTTCTGCAGGTTCTCCTCGACCTTGCGGGCGCTGACCACCACTTCCTGCAGCCCGCCGCCACCGGAGCCCGAGGAGGCCTCGGCCGCCGCATCCGCAAGCGCCGGGGCACGGGGCAGCGTGACGCCGGCGAGCGCGGCCGCAACCGCGAGAGCGATCTTCGAGCCGATTGCCCGTGACGGTTTCGCCATCCTTCCGGGAACGCCATCGGCCGCATACTTCCGGCTACGTGAACGCATCAGAAAAATCCCCCGGCAGCTTGATTTGATCCCGCGCATCTCGGGGCTTCAAGAGCCCTCTCGCGTCGCCCCACCGATCATCCTTTGAGCCGGGGCTCTTAGTCAACGATCGTTCAACAAGAGAAGTGCACGTTGCAGGCGCGCAACGCTCAGAAGCGCCCAAGGCAGTCTCCGAGCGCGCGGCGCAAGGGCTCAAGCTCCTTCTCGAAGTGCCGCCAGTGCCCTACCCCGGACGTGTACAGGGGTTGGCGCACCTGCTCGGCGCTCGCCGTGCGCACCGCCCGGCGGGTCGCGTGAAAGCTCAGGCAGGCGGGCTCGAAGGCCAGCCCGCAGTGCTCGAGCAGGCGGCGGATGCTCGCTTCCGGCTCGCGCACCAGCTCCTCGTACTGTACGTGCAGCACCTTGCCGGGTAGCACCTCATCCCAATGGTCCATGAGGGAGAGATAGCAGCAGTAGTAACGTCCGAGGTCCTCGAGGTCGTAACTAAATGTCTGTCCCTCGGCGAAGTGCTGCTTGAACGTGCTGAAGCACGCGTCCATCGGATGCCGGCGCGCGTCGATGACGGTGGCGCGCGGCAGGATGGCGTGGATGAGGCCGACGTGACTGAAATTATTGGGCAGCTTGTCGGTGAAGTGCTCCCGCCCGGAGCGCAGCGGGGCGGTCTCCGCGAGGTAGCGACCGCCGAGGGCGGTGAGCTGCGCGGGCGACGCCCGGCCCACCGTTTCGGGGTAGCCATCGCGGTCGGGAGCGAGATCGTCGAACTGGCCGACGATATTGAGGATGTTCGGCAGCTCCATGGTGCCCTCCACCTGTGAGTGGCTGGCAAGAATCTGTTCGATGAGTGTCGAGCCCGAGCGCGGGAGCCCCACGATGAAGATCGGCGCGTGGCTCGGATCACCGCAGCTCGCGCGCACTGCGAAAAACCGGGCATCGAAGAATGCCCGAATGCGCGCGCAGCGGCGCTCGAAGCGAGCCACGTCGAACGGCGCATCGAGTCGTCGCAGTGCGTTGCCCTGGGCGTAGTGCGCGAAGGCCTCAGGGTATTGCTCGCGCTGCTCGAAGGCCCTGCCGAGCGCGAAATGCAGCTGCGCTTTGTTCGAGCGCCCGCGCTTATCGCGCGCGAGGAGCTGCTGCATGGCCTCGATCTCCTCGTCGCTGAAGACGTAGTTCTTGAGATCCGCGAGGCTCCAGTAGGCCTCACCGAGGCCTGGATCCAGCTGCAGCGCCGCCTTATAGGAGGCTTCGCTGTCGCTGCGCTTGCCGAGCGTCTTCTGCACGTGCCCGGCCGACATGCGCAGCCCGATCTCATCGGACTTGAGGTGTGAAGCGCGCTCGTAGGCTTCGAGCGCCTCCTCGTGGCGCATGAGACGGATCTGCACGGCGGCGGTCGTGACCCAGGTCTGCGGACTTGCAGGCTCGATCTTCTGCAGGTGGCGCGTGACGGCATCCGCCTCCGCGAGGTGCCCGAGCTGCACGAGCGCAGGACCGAGGCCCCGGTACGCAAGCGGAACGTAGGCGGATTGCCTGAGCGCGTGGCGTAGCAGTCGCTCGGCGTCCTGTGCGCGGCCGGCGGCGAGTGCCGTCGCCGCGAGCCCACAGAGAGCCGCGACGTGACTCGGATCCTCGCGCAGGATCTCGCGAAAGAGATCCTCCGCTTTCTTGCGGTCGTCCGCAATCAGCGCCGCGGTCGCAGCTTCGATGCGCGGGCGCTGCGGATCGGTGAGCCGCGCGCGCTCGAAGGCGACGCGTGCATCCTCGTACTGACCGAGGTCGACGAGCGCGTCACCGTAGGCGAGCCAGGCGCGATGATGACGCGGCGTTTTCTCGAGCACCACGCGCAGCTGCTCACGCGCCTCCCCGACACGCCCGGCGCGCCGGTAGGCGCGGGCAAGGTCGACGCGTGCATCGACAAAGTCGCGCGCGCGCGCAGTCACGCGCTCGAGCGTTGCGATCGACTCGGCAAGCTTTTCCTGGTCGAGCAGCGCCACACCGAGAAGCCACTGACAGTTGAGCTCGCCCGGGGCCTGCCGCTCGAGCGCCCGAAGCCACGTTTCCGCGGTCGCCGCGCGGCCCTCGCGCAGCGCCACGTGCGCCTGACGGCGACGTTCCTCGAACGTGTTGGGTGGTGCCGGTGTGTCCATCGGTGCCCACGCGGGCGCTGACAGTTTGCCCCGGCAGCCGGTCCTGAGGCTACACTTCCGGCCCGCGCACCGCTGCGGTGCAGTCAGGCATCATGAGTCACCGTGCCCTTTAAACGCCTGCTGTCGCTCTCTCTCGCCCTGATCGCCGGCCTGACCCCGCTCATCGCCCGGGCCGGCCGCGCCCTGGAGCCCGAGGACTGGTATCGCTTCCAGGACGTGTCTGATCTCGAAATTTCGCCTGATGGGGCCACGGTGGCGTATCTCGTGACGAGCTACGAGCGCGCCTCCGACGAGAGCGTAAGTGCGCTCTGGGTCGCCGACTGGTCAGGCAAATCGCGTACTCAGCTCACCCATGGCGAGAGCGTGAGCGAGCCACGCTTCAGCCCCGACGGGCACTACCTGAGCTTCCTGTCCGCCCGCCCGGCGGGTGCCACGACGCAGCTGTGGATCGTGGACCGCCGCGGCGGCAAGCCGCAGCAGCTGAGCCGCTGCAACGGCGAGATCACCGACTACACATGGTCACCGGATGCGCGACGCGTGGCCCTCGCGATGCACCCGCCCGAGGACCCGAAGTCGCCGCAACCGCTGGTCATCGACGCGTATCAGTTCAAGGACAGGTACAGCTACCTCATTCCGCAGACACGCACACACCTCTACCTGCTCGATGTCGGCAGCGGTGCCTGTGTCGCCATCACCGCCGACCCCGAGCGCGCCGACTCAACACCGGCGTTCTCACCGGATGGGCGCGAGATCGCTTACGTCGGCAACTCCACACAGACGCCGCGCGAGGCCGGCATGGATCAGATCTATGTCCTCCCCGCTGCCACGGGATCGGAGCCGCGGCGACTGACTTCGGACTGGTCGGCCGACCATCCGCGGCTCGAGTGGAGTCCCGACGGCAAGCTGCTCGCGTTCGTGCATGGCGATGATCCCAAGCAGAGCATCTGGATGCAGCACGTGGCGGTGGTGGAGGTGTCCTCAGGCCGTGTGCGCCAGGTGGGCGCAACGCTTGACCGCACGTTGATCTCGCCGAGGTTCTCCAGCGACGGTCGCGCCATGCTGCTCGCGGTCGAGGATGACGGCTTGCAGTACCCCGCGCGGGTGTCGCTCGACACCGGCGCCGTCGCGCGCCTCGCAGGGCCCATGGTGGTGCACGAGCTCGCCACGGCCGCCAGGCACACCGCGGTGCTGGTGTCGACCGATCGAGCGCCGGTTGAAGCCTTTGCACTGGAAGCGGGACAGTTGCGCCCGCTCAGCGCGCACAACCAGCAGCTGTTCACAGAGATTACCCTCGGCTCGGTCGAGGACATCTCGTTCCGTAGCACGGACGGTACGCATATTCACGGGCAGATCGTGAAGCCCCCGGGATTCGTGCGTGGGCAGCGCTATCCCACGATTCTGTGGATCAAGGGCGGACCTGACGGCCAGGACGATCACTCCCTCACTCTCGAGAGCTACGGGCCGCAACTCGACCGGCAGCTGTTCGCCACGCACGGCTACCTAATGCTCGCGATCAACCATCGCGGCAGCACCGGCCGCGGCACCGATTTTGCCCGCGCGATCACCGCCGACTGGGGCCACAAGGAAGTCGAAGACCTACTCGCCGGCGTGGACTACGCGATCGCGCTCGGCATCGCCGATCCGTCACGCCTCGGCGTAGGCGGCTGGAGCTACGGTGCGCAGTTGACCGACTATGTCATTGCGAGCGACACGCGCTTTAAGGCTGCCATCAGCGGCGCCGGCAGCGGCAATCAGCTGGCTAATTACGGCACCGATGCCTGGGTGGTGGCGGACAACGCCGAGCTCGGACCGCCCTGGCGAGACACGGCATTGTGGCTCAAGGTCTCCTATCCCTTCCTGCATGCCGATCGCATCCACACGCCGACGCTTTTCATCGGTAGTGAGAAGGACTTCAACGTCCCGCTCGCGGGCGGCGAGCAGATGTACCAGGCGCTACGCACCCTCGGTGTCCCGGCACAGCTCATCGTGTATCCGGGCGAGCCCCACGTGCTGAGCCGGCCGAGCTTCATGGTCGATCTCTACGCGCGCTACCTCGCCTGGATGGAGCACTACCTCGGCGCCGCGCACTGAAGTGCCGGCCGGCGTCGCCCGACGCCGATCCCGGGGACCTGGATCACATGCCCCTTTCCGCAAAAGTTAACTGACTGGTTAACCATCGGCAAAAGCAGCTTCTTATCCGGTGCGGTGCCAGAATGCCGCCGTGCGATTTGAACGGAGGAGTGTCCTATCGTCCGAGATAGCGAGCCAGCACATTCGCGGTCACGCGCTCGATCATCGGATCGCGCCTCAAGAGCGCCGCCGCCCATTCGCAGCTACCGGCGTGGAACACCTCACCCCTGCCGCGCGAGAAGTTAACGATCATCCCGGCACCCCGCTTCACCCGATCTACGGCCGAATCGCTCGTCTCTCCGAGCACGATCTCCGCCACGTACTTGGCGTCGTCGTCGGAGAGAAACCGGTCGTCGCGCGGGACGTTCATGCGCTCCTCTTTGAGAGCCGACATGCCAAGCGCGAGAATCTGTAATCCGGCTGGGGCACCGCTCGTCTCGGTAGGCTCCGGCAGGCCGCCACGGATGACGTAGTCGAGCCCATCGACCTCATACCCAAAGGCGTGACCCTGCGCCCCGAGCAGATCTCCGTAGCAAAGCCCCGTGCCGGCGAACGCCCAGTGCTCGGGTCGATAGATCGGGAAGCCGCGCACGCCGCGTGGCGCACAGCCGCCCCAACCGGCGTAAAGGCCATTCGTGGCATTGAGGCCGAAGGTCAACGCTCCCGGACGTCCGGTCTCGCTCGCCTCCCAGGAGCCCGTCGTGCGCGAGCGATCGGCGGATCGGTACAGCGGATCCTCGGCACGTGCCCGGTACTTGTAGCAGACCTGTGCCCGGCCGCCTCGCTCGAGGCGCGTCTGCCACATGAAGTTACCCGCAAACCGCGCCACATGTCCGCCGCGATCGACGTACTGATCGACCGCGTCACGCATCTCCCACGTCCAATACTCGTCGTGCCCGATGAAGACGACACAGTCGTAGCCGTCGAGGATCTCCGGACTGAAATGCAGCTCGTGCTGGCTGGCGAGATCGACCGCAAAGCCCGCGCGCTCCGCCCAGTGCAGGAAGTGCCTGTCATAGCTCGCCCAGCCGCTCGATGCGTATTTATTCGAGTAACCGTTGGCGAACGCCCACTCCATATGCGGATAGCGCGGCGCAGCGCCGGGCGGCGGATCGACCTCCAAGGGCACCCGCGGCGCGCCGTCCGGCAGAACAACGAAGCCGCGACACCAGGGACGCTCGAGGCTTACGGTGGTCGCGTACTGGTTGCGCTGCGGTCCGGTGATTCCCTGGTAGTGATTCGAGCCGCCCCAGTTGTTGTAGGCCATCCAGGTCCCCGACGCCGCGACCTGCAGAATGCGGTTTGGCTTCGGGCCGGGGAGCGGGCGAACGATAAAAAGATGATGGGCGCTGAGCTCCTCGCCCGTCGGGCCCTCGCCCGTGAGCGTGATCCGATAGACACCGGAAGGCCAATCGTCTGCGATGCGAAACTCGAGCGATGGCGTCCAGCCACACCCGACCACCGAACACTGCTCGGGCGTATCCTGCCAGCGCCCGTCCCGCACTTCCCGCTCGAGGACCGTGAGCGCGCTCGCGCCATCGCGCGTGATCGCGAGCTGATACGCGCGGACGGTGGAACTCACGCACAGCCGCACGATCGCCCCGGGCGGGTAAGCGATCGCATCGGTGTAGCACCAGATCTCGCCGTGTGCCTCGTCCATGCCGGGGCGCTCGTAGCGATGGCCGAAGACCGCTTCATGCCGCTCTGCCGGGGTCAGGCCGAAATCCGGAAAGGCTGCCATCGATCTTCCCAGTCACTGCCTCAGGAGCTGCACGCGTTCTGCTGTCGAGCCTCGGGTACTGTAGCCTATGTTAGAGTCAGCCGCCGCGTCCGCCGCCCCGCATGAGCCGCCCCGGATGAGCGCCCCGTTGCAGCCCTCGAAAAAATCCTCGCGCATCGAACAGCACACGATCTACCAGATCCCGCTCGACCAGAGACACGGTAAGGCAGGCCAGCTGTTCACCCTCTGGTTCGGTGCGAATCTGAACGTGCTTACGGTCGTTACCGGAGCGCTCGCGACCACGATTTTCCATCAATCCTTTCTTTCCGCCGTTCTCGCCATCCTCCTGGGGAACCTGATCGGTACGATCTTCATGGCGCTGCACGCGGCGCAGGGGCCGCGCCTCGGCGTGCCGCAGATGGTTCAGAGCCGCGGCCAGTTCGGAGCGAAGGGCGCCGGCTTCGTCGTACTGCTGGTCGCATTCATGTACGTGGGATACGCGGGCACGGCCTTCGTGACCGGTGGCCAATCGCTGCATCTCATCGTCCCGCCACTCGGTGAGACCGCCGCCATCGTCGCCATCGGAGCGATCAGCCTGGCCGGCGCGGTCTACGGTCACGATCTGATTCACTTCTCGACCCGCATGATGACCTACGTCTCCGGCGGGGCGCTGCTGCTTGCGTACCTGTGGGTGTTGCTCATCACGCCCGTGCCCGGCTACTTCCTGACGCAGGGATCGTTCTCGGCGGTCGGTTTTTTCAAGATGGTATCCATGGGCGCGCTCTGGCAGCTCGGATACGCGCCCTATGTCTCCGACTATTCGCGCTATTTGCCGCCAGAGTCCGGACCGCGCCAGGCTTTCTGGTCCTGCTACTGGGGCACGACGCTCGGCGCGGTACTGCCGATGATCCTCGGAGCCCTGATCGGCCCAGCCGTCATCGACGGCAACGTGGTCACCGCAATCGCTCATCTCACCGGGCGCGTAAGCCTCGTCATCATGCTGCTGCTCGTGCCCGGTGTGGCAGTGGCCGGCTCGATCTGTCTCTATGGCGGCGCGCTGGCGATGATCACGCTGGGGCACACACTCCTGCCCCGCTGGCGTATCACCCACCACGCACGCATCGCGATCGCCTCGGCAATATTCGTCGTCGCGCTCCTGATCAGCATCGCGGGCGCCAAGGACTTCCTGCCGCTCTACAGTCACTTCAACGAGCTGCTTCTGTACCTGCTCGTGCCCTGGACGGCGGTCAACCTCATCGACTACTACCTCATCCGCTTCGGTGACTATCACGTGCCGTCTTTCTTTGCCGTGGACGGCGGCGTCTACGGTCACTACAACGTCACCGCCCTCGCCTGTTACCTCGTGGGAATCGTGGTGCAGATTCCATTCGTGGCCGCCGACTTCTACACGGGTCCCTTCGCGCGCGCACTGGGCGGCGTCGATCTCTCCTGGATCGTCGGCATCGCCGTCGTGAGTCCGGTTTACTACTTCGCCGTGCGTTCTTTCCAGCGGTCGCTGCCCGCGGCGTCGGCCGGCAAGGTCTCCGCAGAGTCCTGAGCCGCAGTCCCCTCAGGCGCGCGCTGCGGCGGCGACACCGCCCGCACCCGCCAGGAGGCTCCGCTCGATGCTGCGCGCGCCGTTGCGCAGCACGGGCAGCACCTTCTTCAGTGCGTGCGCCCGGGCGTCTACGCGAAACGGCATACCGGCGTTCAGCGCCGCGATGGTCTGGCCGCGGCCATCGCGCACCGCCACCGCGAGCGAGCACAGCCCTTCCTGCAGCTCCTGCTCGACGTACGCATACCCGTGCGCGCGGGCGCGCTCGATCACCGCACGCAGCGCCGTCTTGTCGGTGAGCGTCAGGCGCGTCCAGGCCTGGGTCTTCAGGCCCCGCAGCCAGCGATCGAGCGCCTCGGGCTCAAGCCCAGCGAGCAGCATCCGGCCCATGGAGGTGCAGAAAGCCGGCAGCCGCGCACCGATCCCGAGGGTGATGGTCATCACCTTGTGCACCGGCACGCGCTGCACGTATACGATGTCGTAGGCATCGAGCACGGCGAGCGAGCAGGATTCGTCGATCGCGTGCGCCACCTCCTCCATGACCGGCTGCGCGAGCATCGCGACGTTGAGCGAGGAGAGGTAGCTGAAGCCGAGCTCGAGGATCCGCGGTGCGAGCGAGAAGAGGCGCACCTGACGACGCACGTAGCCGAGATACTCGAGGGTCATCAGCAGCCGCCGCGCCACGGCGCGCGACAGCCCAGCACGCGCGGCGACCTCCGAGAGCGTCATCGCCACGTGCTCGGAGTCGAACGCGCGGATCACGGACAGTCCACGGTCAAGAGACTGCACATAATCGGGGCTCTTGGCGAAAGCGAGCGTCGTTGACGGCAGGTTCACGGGCGGCGTCTAATGTGATTCGCAATGCGAATTGCTGTTCGATAATAGCACAAATGGTTGCGCAAGTATCGCAGGCGACGGAGGTTCCCGCCGAGAAAGACACGGTGCTGCACAGCTGGTGCGTGCAGAACGCGTGGGATGCGCCGACCATCACCGGCGGTGAGGGCGCGAGGCTCTTCACCGCCGACGGCCGCACCATCCTCGACATGAGCAGTCTCGCCGAATGTAGCAGTCTCGGCCACCAGCACCCGCGCATCGTCGCCGCTATTGCCGAGCAGGCGCAGAAGCTGTGCTTCGTCACCAACGCCTGGGCTGCCGAGCCGCGCGCGCGCCTTGCGGCGCTGCTGCTCGAGCGCAGCGGCTTCGCCGGCGGGCGGGTGTTCTTCACGCTCGGTGGCTCGGATGCCAACGAGCACGCAGTGAAGTTCGCCCGGCAGGCGGCCGCTAAGCCGCGCGGCTGGGTGATCACGCGCGACCGCTCCTACCACGGCGCAAGCTACGCCGCGATGGCGCTCTCGGGAGATGCGCGCACCCGTGCGCAGGCCGACCCGGGTGCGTTTCGCGTGCAGCACGTGCCGCCACCGTATGCCTATCGCTGCCCGTTCGGCACCCAGAGCGATGCGGCGTGCGGTGCGGCGGCGGCGGCTCACATCGACCGCGTGATCCGCGAGCGTGGCGCCCACGAGGTGGCGGCGGTGCTGATGGAGCCGAACGCCGGCACCAACGGCATCGTGGCGCCCGACAGCTTCTGGCCCGGGCTGCGCTCGGTGACGCGCTCGGCCGGGGTGTACCTGATCGCGGATGAGGTGATGAGCGCCTTCGGCCGCTGCGGCGAATGGTTTGCGTGGCAGCGCTACGGCGAGTCGGCACGGCCCGATCTCATGACGCTCGCCAAGGGACTCACTGGTGCGCATCTGCCGCTCGGGGCGGTGGTGTTGTCGCCGGAGGTGGCACGGCGGCTCGAGCCGCAGATGCTGCTCACGGGTCTCACTTACTGCGGCCATCCGCTGTCGTGCGCCGCCGGCGTCGCGGCGATCGAGAGCTACCGGGACGAGGGGCTCATCGCGCGCTCGCGTCAGCTCGGGGCGCTACTGCTCGAGCGGCTGCGCAGCATGCAGGCGCGGCATGCCATCATCGGCGACGTGCGCGGTGGCCACGGCCTGTTCGCCGTCATCGAGCTGGTACGCGACCGCCGCAGCCGCGAGCCGCTCGCGCCCTGGCCGCAGCTGCATCCCGCGCTCAGGCAGTTGCTGGACAAAGCCATGCGCGAGGGTGTCTCCTTCGCTGCACGCGGAAATCTGCTTCTCATCGCGCCGCCGCTCGTCATCGCGGAGCGCGAGCTCGCCGACGCCCTCGACCTGCTCGATCGGCTGATCGGCGAGCTGCCGGCGGCCGTGGAGGGAATGTCGTCATGAGTTTCAAGCTCACCTACGCCACCATGTTCAACCCGCCGGAAGAGCTGCACACGCGCTTCGATGCCGCCATGACGCGCATCGCAGGTCAGCTCGGCGGCCGCCATGCGCTCTCTATCGCCGGTGAGGACCGTGCCGCGCAGCAGTACACGCCCAAGCGCAATCCGGCGAACGAGGAGCAGCTGCTCGGTGAGTTCGCAGCGGCGAGCCCTGCGGATGCCGATGCGGCGCTGCGCGCCGCCGCGGCCGCGTGGAAGGCGTGGCAGGAGACCCCGGCGGCACGCCGCATGCAGTTGTTGCGACGGGTCGGCGCGCTGATCGACGAGCGCGTCTACGACATCGCCGCGGCGCTCACTCTCGAGGTGGGCAAGAACCGCATGGAAGCGCTCGGCGAGGCCCAGGAGGCGGCGGACTTCTTCCACACCTATTGCGACGACTTCGAGCGCGAGCGCGGTTTCGAGCACGAGCTGCCCAACGACCCGATGACCAGCTACGTCTCGCGCAACCGCAGCGTGCTCAAGCCCTACGGCGCCTGGGTCGTGATCACCCCATTCAATTTTCCGATTGCGCTCGCCGCCGGGCCGGTGGCCGCGGCGCTCGTCACCGGCAACACCGTGGTATTGAAGGGCGCCACCGCCACCCCCTGGGCAGGCCGTCTGCTCGCCAACTGTATCCGTGATGCGGGCCTCCCGCCCGGTGTGTTCAACTACCTGAGCGGCTCGAGCAGCGAGATCGGCAGGACACTGATCGAGCATCCGCTCACTGCCGGCGTGACCTTCACCGGCTCGTACGATGTCGGCCGGCAGATTGCACTGCAGCTGCAGTCAGGTCTCTACCCGCGCCCGTGCATCGCCGAGATGGGCGGCAAGAACGCCTGCATCGTGACGGCCAAGGCGGACCTCGCGCGTGCCACTGCCGGAATCATCCGCTCCGCATTCGGCATGGGTGGGCAGAAATGCTCGGCGCTCTCGCGGCTCTACGTGCACCGCGACCTCGCCGATGCGCTCATCGCTAACCTCGAGCGTGAGACCGTGGCGCTGCGCATCGGCGACCCGACGCGCCGCGAGAACTGGCTCGGGCCGGTCGCAACGCGCTCCGGCTACGACGACTACGCGCGCTACGTTGCGCTGCTGCGCACCGACGGCGCACGCATTCTGCTGGGCGCCGAGCAGTTGCGTGAAGGGGCACTCGCGAAGGGCTTCTTCGTGCGTCCGACGATCGCCGAGGCCCCCACCGAGCACCCGCTGTGGCAGCAGGAGATGTTCCTGCCGATCCTCATGCTGCATCGGGTAGCGTCGAACGACGACGCCATGCACCTTGCCAACGCCTCGCGGCTCGGACTGACTGCGGGCTTCTACGGCGCGAGCGACGAGATCGGTTGGTTTCAGCGCAACATCGAGGCCGGCGTCACCTACGCCAACCGCCCGCAGGGCGCAACCACGGGTGCGTGGCCCGGCTATCAGCCCTTCGGCGGCTGGAAAGGCTCGGGCACCACCGGCAAAGCGATCGCCTCCTTCTACTATCTGCCCCAGTACCTGCGCGAGCAGTCCCAGACCGTCGTCGAGTGAGGGCATGGAATTTCTCTCACTCGCCGAGGCCATCGCCGCCCACGTCGAGGACGGCCAGACGGTTGCGCTCGAGGGATTCACGCACCTGATTCCCTTCGCCGCCGGCCACGAGATCATCCGCCAGGGACGGCGCAACCTGCACCTCGTACGCATGACGCCGGACCTGGTCTACGACCAGCTGATCGGCATGGGGTGCGCGGCGCGACTCACTTTCTCCTGGGGCGGCAATCCCGGGGTCGGGTCGCTCCATCGCCTGCGCGATGCGGTCGAGCGCGGCTGGCCCGCGCCGCTCGCGCTCAGCGAGTTCACGCACGCCGAGATGGCGCTCGCCTATCAGGCCGGTGCGAGCGGGCTCACCTGCGCACTGATGCGCCACCACGCGGCCACCGACCTCGAAAGCGTGCCGGGCGCGCCTGTGAAGATACTGCGCTGTCCCTTCACCGATGCGCCGCTCGCCGCAGTGCCTGCCCTGACCCCCGATGTCACGGTGCTGCACGCGCAGCAGGCGGATGCGGCCGGTAACGTGCTGCTGCGCGGGATCATAGGCGCTGCGAAGGAGGCCGCGATGGCGGCACGCCACGTCGTAGTGACCGTCGAGGAGCGTGTCGACACGCTCAGCGCCGAGCTGAATGCGCTGGTGCTGCCCGCCGCCGTGATCGACGCGGTAAGCATCGTCCCCGGCGGCGCGTACCCCTCTTACGCCCAGGGCTACTATCCGCGCGACAACGGCTTCTACCTGGCGTGGGACCGGATCGCGCGCGATCGCGCGCTTTTTACCGAATGGATGGAGCGTCACGTGCTCGGCGTGCGCGATCACGCGACGCATTTGCGCGCGCTGGGGGTCGCCGCGTGAGCGCATCCGCCTACAGCCCGGATGAGATCATGACCGTGACCGCGGCGCGGCAACTGCGTAACGGTGCGGTGTGTTTCGTCGGCATTGGGCTGCCGAGCGCCGCCTGCAACCTCGCCCGCCTCACGCACGCGCCGCACCTGCTGCTCATCTACGAATCGGGCACCGTCGGCACGCGCCCGGTGGTACTGCCGCTCTCCATCGGGGATGGCGAGCTCGCCGAGACCGCAACCTGCATCGTGCCGCTGCCTGAGGTCTTCGCGCACTACCTGCAGCGCGGCCGCGTCGACGTCGGCTTTCTCGGTGCCGCGCAGATCGACCGCTTCGGCAACCTCAACTCGACGGTGATCGGCGACTACTCCCACCCGAGGGTGCGGCTGCCGGGTGCGGGCGGCGCGCCAGAGATCGCCACCTATGCGCGCGAAGTGCTCATCATCATGAACCAGACACCGCGCAGCTTCGTCGAGCGGCTGGATTTTCGCACCTCGTGCGGTTATCTCGGCGGCCGCGGCGAGCGCGCCGCACGCGGCTGCCCGGGCGCGGGTCCCAAGGCGGTGATCACCGATTTTGGCGTGCTGCGTCCCCATCCCGAGACGCAGGAGCTCGAGCTCGCAGCGCTCTATCCAGGAGTGAGCGAGGCGGCGGCGCGCGCGGCCACGGGCTGGCCGCTCAGGGTCGCCGCTGAGCTCGAGACCGTCCCCGTACCCGAACCCGCCGTGCTCGCGGTGCTGCGCGACCTCAACTTGCGCACCGAGCGCGCCCATGCCGCCCCGATTCACATCACGCTGCCGCGCCCCCCCTGAGGCGACGGCGAGGAAACTCCCATGCGCTCACCCGACATACAAACCGTGCTTCCCGGCCCCAAGGCGCAGGCGCTGATCGCGCGCGATCGCACCGTCTCGAGCCCCTCGTACCCCCGCGACTACCCCTTCGTCATGGCCAAGGGACGTGGCGCCGAGGTCTGGGACGTGGACGGCAATCGCTACCTCGACTTCATGAGCGGCATCGGGGTCTGCAGCACCGGACACGCACATCCGCAGGTCGTGCAGGCCATCAAGGACGCCGCGGACGATTTTCTGCACATCTCCTCCGACTATTGGCACGAGCGCATGACGCGCCTCGCGGAGAAGATGAATCAGCTCGATCCGGTCGGCGAGCCCTCGCAGGTGTTCATCTGTCAAAGCGGCACGGAGTCCGTCGAAGGGGCGCTCAAGCTCGCGCGCTACGTGACCGGGCGCCCGCGCTTCATCAGTTTTCTCGGCGGCTTCCACGGCCGCACCATGGGCTCGCTCGCCTTCACCTCGAGCAAGTACACCCAGCAGGCGGGTTACTTTCCGGCCATGCCAGGCGTGACCCACGTGCCCTACCCAAGCCTCTACCGGCCGCTGTTCGCCGGCGCTGATCAGGGCAAGGCGGTCATCGACTACATCGAGAACGTGCTGTTCCCGAGTAACGTGCCACCCGGCGAGGTCGCCGCGATCGTCGTCGAGCCGATCCAGGGCGAGGGCGGATACATCGTGCCGCCGGACGGATTCCTCGCGGGTCTGCGCGCACTCTGCGACCGGCACGGCATGCTCCTCATCTTCGATGAGGTGCAGTGCGGCATCGGACGCGCCGGGCGGATGTTCGCCAGCCAGCACTGGGGTGTGACACCCGACATCATGACGCTCGCCAAGGGCCTCGCCTCGGGTCTGCCGCTCGGGCTGGTCGTGGCACGCCGCCGGCACATGGAGAAATGGAAGCGCGGCGCCCACGGCAACACCTTTGGCGGCAATCCGCTGTGCTGCGCGGCCGCGCTCGCGACGCTCGACCTGGTGGAGCGCGAGTACGCCGTCAACGCCGCGACCGTGGGCGAGTACTTCTTCGGCCGGCTGCGCGATCTGCAGCAGCGCTTCCCCTGCATCGGCGACGTCCGCGGCAAGGGACTCATGATCGGGATGGAGCTGGTCACCGACCGCGCGAGCCGCACCCCGGCGCGCGCGTTGTGCGAGGCGGTGCTGACACGTGCCTTCCATCACGGCCTGCTGCTGCTATCCTGCGGGCTGAGCACCGTGCGATTCATTCCGCCGCTCATGATCAACCGCAGCCACGTCGATGAAGCGATGGAACTGCTCGCAGCGGCGCTCACTGAAGCGCTGGCGCTGAGCTGAGAAAGCGACCCGCGTGCGCCCCCCTGCCGACTCGACCCGCGCCCTCGGCCTCACGATGTGTACGGCCCTGGTGGTGGGCAACACGATCGGCATGGGTATCTTCATGCTGCCGGCGTCGCTCGCCCCCTACGGACTGAATGCCATTCCCGCGTGGCTAATCACGACGGCCGGAAGCATCTTCATCGCCTGGGTGTTTGCGGGGCTGGCGCGCACCTTCCCCGCCGATGATGGCCCGATCGCCTATACCGGCCGCGCGTTCGGCGGCGGCGTCGCGTTTACGGTGATGTGGTGCTACTGGGTGTCTACCTGGGTGACCAACGCGGTGCTAGCGACCGGTGTAGTCGGCTACCTGACGATGTTCTTCCCGGTGCTGGGTGTTAATCACTGGCTCGCCGCGGTGACAGCGTTGTCGCTGGTGTGGCTGTTCGTGCTGATCAATGTGCGCGGCGTGCGTACGGCCGGCGGCGTGCAGGTGCTCAGCAGTGGGCTGAAACTCCTGCCGCTGGTCGGGATCATGGTGCTCGGCCTGTGGGCGTTGCTCGCTCCCCATGGGCGGGCTCCGGTGCACGTACCGCAAACGCCCGTCTCGCTCTCGGGAGTGATCGCCGCCTCCACGCTGGCGCTGTACGCGATGCTCGGCGTGGAGAGCGCGGCGTTGCCGGCCGGCCGCGTGCAGGACCCGGGGCGCACGATACCGCGCGCCACCTTCATCGGCACACTCCTGGTCGCGCTCATCTCCTTCTGCGTATCGCTGGTGCCGATACTGCTGATCCCGCAGGCGGAGCTCAGCGTCTCGAATGCGCCGTTCGCGGATGTCTTCGCCCGCCTGGTGGGCTCCGGCTCTGGCAAGCTCCTGGCGGCGTTCGTGATCGTGAGCGGCCTCGGCTGCCTCAATGGCTGGACGCTCATCCTCGGAGAGATCACCGTCAGCTTTGCGCGGCACGGCGCTTTTCCACAGGTGCTCGGCAAGGTGAACTCCCACGGGGCGCCGACGCTCGCCTTCGTGGTCACCGGGCTGCTCGCCAGCATCATGATGATCAGCAGTTACAACGACTCGATGGCGGGGGCCTTCACCTTCCTCAGTGTTGTGGTCACCGCCGCCAACCTGCCGCTCTATCTCGGCTGTGCGCTCGCGGTGCTGGTGCTGTGGCGGCAGGGCAAAATCCCGCAGCCCGGCGCGCGTGAGCTGCGTTGGGTTGCGGCCGCCGTTATCGCCACGCTCTACTGTGTGTGGGTGTCGATCGGCCTCGGCGGCAAGTCGCTGCTCTGGGCACTCGCCCTGTGCGCCGTGGGGCTGCCGGTGTACTGGTGGTATGCCGTGCGCGGCAGCGCGCTCGCCGCCCGGGCCTGATCGCGCCTCGTGCTTCGCCCGGAGATTATCCGATGCCACGACCGGCAATGATCCTCCCGGCGCTCGTGCTGCTCGCTGCGGCACTCAACTGCGGTGCCGCTTCCGGCACGCACACTGCGCCGCGGCCGCGCGCGCGCGACCTCGGCGTGCCCTTCGACGGCACCCCGGGGCCGCTCAACGCGATCACGGACGTCGCCGGGGTGCTGGTCGGCCACACGACGCGCATCGAGGGCAACGGCAAGCTCGTGGTCGGCAAGGGACCGATACGCACCGGCGTGACCGCGGTGCTGCCGCGCGCCGCGGCGTCCCTGATGCAAAACTTCTCCTTCGCCGGCTGGTACGCACAGAACGGCAACGGCGAGATGACCGGCACCATCTGGGTGGAGGAATCGGGCTTTCTCGAAGGGCCTGTGATGATCACCAACACACACAGCGTCGGCGTGGTGCGCGATGCGGTGATCGCCTGGCGCGTGGCGCACGGGCCAGCGGACGCCACCGATTCGTGGTGGTCGCTGCCGGTAGTCGCCGAGACCTGGGACGGCTGGCTCAACGACATCAATGGCTTTCACGTGAAGCCCGAGCACGTCTTCCACGCCATCGACAGCGCGAGCTCGGGGCCGGTCGCTGAAGGCTCCGTCGGTGGCGGCACCGGCATGATCTGCAACGGCTTCAAAGGTGGCATCGGCACCTCCTCGCGCAGGTTGCCTGACAAGGCGGGCGGATATACGGTCGGCGTGCTCGTGCAATGCAATATCGGCGGCATGGGACACAGCCTGCGCATCGCTGGTGTTCCCGTCGGCCGGGAGATCGTGGGCAACGATCCCTATAACCCCGAGCTCCCGGATTTCTCCGAGCGCGGCTCGATAATCGCCGTGGTGGCGACCGACGCACCGCTTCTGCCTCACCAGTTGAAGCGCATCGCACGACGCGTGTCGCTCGGCCTCGGCCGCACCGGCAGCATCGCCGCCAACGACTCGGGCGACATCTTCATCGCCTTCTCGACCGCCAATACGGGCGCGAGTGTCGTCGATCACGTGGTGGCTCTCAAGATGCTTCCCAACGACATGATGAGCCCACTGTTCGCCGCCACCGTGCAGGCCACCGAGGAAGCAGTCGTCAACGCCATGGTGGCGGCCACCGACATGACGGGTGTCGACGGCCATCAGGTGCGGGCACTGCCGCACGATCAGCTGCGCGCCGTGCTGGCGAAGTACCACCGCCTCGTGCACTGAGGTCACGCGACCAAGGACTGCAAGGCACCGAGCCGCGACCGCATTTCCCGCAGCTCCTCTTCACCCAGCCGGGTCGCACAGCCGGCGAAGACCCGTCGCCCTCGCTCCGCCAGCGTGCGGCGCAACTGCGGGTCCGCGGTCGTTCGCGCGATGTCGCCAAGCGCACGCAGCATGCGCAGACTCACGGCAACATCGGATTGCGAGTACAAGCGGATCTGCTCGAATGCCGAGTCGAGCAGCCGCTCGAAGCCGATCCATTCGATGCTGACGCGAGCTACGCCTGGCCGGTCGTATAACACCGGTTCCGGAGGCTCGCGAGCCGCGAATTGGATCAGGACGCGGCTCAATTGATCAACGCAGCTGACCGCGGTGCTCGGATCGTTGACCGCAGGTGAAATGGCCCGCAGCGCGATGTCGACGATCTGCAGAACACCGAACTCGACATCCTGCTGGAGCGTCCGCGAAGGGCCGAGATCGAAGGCGCCGAGCAGCATGGCGGTTCCCTCGGGCGGCAACCGCTCCGGCTTGGACACGCTCATGATCGGCACGTTGGCCGGCACGAAGTGACCAACGCGCCGCAGAACCTGTACGCTGATGCGGTACGAGGTCGCAAGGACGAGGAGACGCTTGAGGTCGACGAACCGAATATATCCTGAGCGGTTGCTCAGGATCGCGAACTCCGAGTGTTGACCACGCGGCTCATGGTGCTTCACAAAGTTGTGCCGCCGAAGTGACGGCATCATCTCATCGATCACTGCTTCAGTTTCCGCAGCGATCTTGTCGACGATTTGATTGACACTGATCGACTGCGAGACGTGGTGGATGAAGAAGAGCAACCAGCACACACAGGCGAGCGCGAGTAGAATCGCACCGAGAACCGTGACCACTGGGGAAAAAGGTGTTGGCTGCGATCGAGCCGCCGGCAGGGCCGCCACACAATAGAGGAACGTGCCGAGGAAAACTCCGAGCGTCCACTGCGTGACGCGATTGCGGGTAAAACTAAGAATGATTCTGGGCGAGAACTGCATCGAGGCCAAGGTGAGCGTCATCAGCAGGATGGCGAACACGATCGAGACCACCGTCATGATTGAAGTTGCAATGGCGGAGAGAATGACCTGAGCGATCTGTGGGTCGGCGCGCGATGGGAACAGGATCGCCGGTACCCAACCGCTGATGGCCGGCACCTCTTCCTCGGTCCAGGAAACCACCGCCCCGGCAGCCCCCAAGGCCAAGGCAATGATCAGCGGGCGCACCAGAAAACCGCCACGCAGGTTGTAGACTGCGCGGCGAAACAGCAATGCCAGGCGCTCGTTCACGGCGCGCCGAGGATCGCCCGCCAGTTGATGATCGCATTCCATAGCAGGCGCTGATCGCCGCGATTCAGATCGCGGTGCAGCGGATTGAAGTTGAACGCGATCACGTGCCCCTTGCCGGCGGGCAGGTCGAGGATCGCCGCCCGGCCGATGAGATTCTCCTCTCCCCACGCCTGACCGCTCACCACCAACGGCGCCCCTTCGCGGTCACCCCACTCGAGCACGATGCCGCTGCGGTCGATCGGCCCGTCGAGACAGACCGTGCAGTAGGCCATGCGCAGGTAGCGCCGCGGGATGGAGTAAAGGGGAAAATTCTGGCGGAACACCCAGGTGCGCGGTGCATAGCCGTAGGCGATCGGGTGATCCGCACGCGTGAACGAAACGCGCAGGTGAGCCCCGGGCGTGCGGGTCTCGGCATTCTGCGAGGCGGCGGCCGCGGCCGCGCCGCCACCCTGGGTGCTGCGCGGCGTGCCACCCGCTTCGCGCCGCACGCCGCGTACCAGCCCCGCCTCCAGCGGCAGCATCGAGCCACTGCCGAGTGTGATGAGGAGCCCGCCGGAGTCGAGGAACTTCTGCAGCTCGGCGAGCCCGCCGTAGCCGATGCCACCGGTGATGTCGTCGGAGAAGGCCGGAGTACCGAAGCTCGGCGTGCTGCTCGTCTTCTTGAAGGGCATCGGTCCCCACGCCTTGTGCAACCCCTCGATCTGCTCGGCGAGCTCCAGATCGACGTGCGGATAGATCAGCACGTCGTACTTGTCGCGCAGCTTGCCGGCGCGGATGTCCTCATCGCGCACGTAGCGGTAGGGAATGTGCCGCTGATCGAGGGTATAACGGGCCCAGCCGGCGGTGTCGGTGTCGGCCCACGGAACCCAGACGCCGAGGCGCGGCACGGGCGTCTCGTGCTTCGCGACGTCCGGCACGGCCGCCGTGCTTGCAAAATCGAGTCCGAGTTTCATCGCGACTTCGTGCACTGCCGCCGCGAGCCCGGGCTGCGGAGTGAGAATCCACGAGCCGGCCGGGTACTCCGTGCCCTCGACGCTGAAGGCGTGCTCGGCTACGCCCACGCGGAACTTCGCCAGCAGGTAGCGCGCCTCGAGGAGCCCCTCCTCGCCCGAGTCCTGGAGCAGAAAGACGGGCCCGGGCCCTGATACCGCGCCGCTCACGTGCGGCGCCTCGGCGAGGGGTGCGAGCTGCGCGGCGCGCAGCTGCACGTCCGCCGTCGGGATCACCGTCAGATGGTAATGCGCGGGGAAGGACCACGATACGTCGTCGTACGCTTCGGGGGCGTCCTTGGGAAAGTGCTGATCGGTGAGCAGATCGACCGCGTAGTCGCGGTAGGGCTGATCGAGCCGCACGACGTAGGTACCGGCCGGCCAGCTGCCCTCCTTCAACGTCAGCGCGGAGCTCGTGCGCTCTACTTCGATGCCGAGGGAGAGGAGCCGCGCGATGAGCTGCGCCACGCGGGTCGGGTCGCCCTGCCCGGCCGGGATCACGAAGCCGTACGGTGCCTGATCGAGTCCCTTCTGATAGGAGTGCAGCCCTTTCAGATAGAAGTTGTTGAGCAGGGTTTTCGCCTGCTGCGCGGTGTCATCGAGCGCAGCGAGCAGCGCCGTCTCGTTGTAGTTGACGTTGTCGCGTGCCGACCAGAGGAAGGTCGTCTGCGCCGGGGGCGGAAGCGGACGGTACCATTCGACGCTGGTCTCCTGGCCGGGTTGCTCGGTGCGCATGGTCTCGGCACTGCCGTTGCCGAAGGTCTCGTAGCCGCGGCCGTCGGCGTTGTGGTTGGTGGCAATGGAGTCGAGGTACAGGTGCGCCCAGTCGTCACCGAAGTTCCAGGTCCATACCCCCGGCATGCCAAAGCCGGTGAGCGTCTGCACTTCGTGGAAGCTCAGCTCGAGCCGCTCGGCGTAGGTGAGCGGATCGACGTGCTGATTGATGGGGTTGGTGCCGTTCCAGGTCATGAGCAGCGCGATACTCTCGTGCAGGTCGTGGATCACCTGCGGATGCCACTCGAACAACATGCGGTAGACCGCCTTGGTGGTCTCGTGCACCTGCTGGTGCGCGTCGCGGTTGATGTCGACGAACGCGTACCGCGACCAGTAGGGTGGCGCCTGCCGCGGCAGGCGTGCCTGGTCGGTCTTGCCTTTGAGATAGCGGTAGAACCACTCGACCTGCTTGTCGCGGCCGTCGGGATTGGCGACCGGGTTGATGAGCACCACCACGTTCTCGCGGATGCGGCGGATCATGGGCTGCTCGGAAACCGCCAGGCGGTAGGCGAGCTCGAGCACCGACTCGGTCGAGCCGCTCTCGTCCGAGTGCAGCCCGGCGTTGATGTAGTAGATCGGCCGCGCCGTGGCGATGAGCTTTTCGGCCGCCGCGGGGTGCGTCTTGCGCGGGTCGGCCAGTGCGCCGGTGGCTGCCCGCAACCGATCGAGATCCCCGATGCCCTGCTCGTCCGAGATGGCGAGCAGCACGATGTCGCGGCCCTCCTCCGAGCGGCCGATGGTAAAGAAGCGTGCGCGTGGCGAGGATGCCGCGAGCGCACGGCAGTAGGCATAGGCCGTCGCGGAATTCACCAGCTCGCCGGGGGCGCCGGGAATGCGATGCAGGAAGGCGCGCGGCGAGGTAACGGCGGGCGAGGCCGGCAGATAAGACACCCAGGGCGAGAGAAAGCGCGCCTCGGTGGTGGCGTGCGCGATCTCCTCCACCGAGCCGGGCTCCGCCGTGTCCGGGGCGATGGCCTGTGCGCAGAGCAGCCGCGGCATGAGGACAACGGCCGTCAGCAGCGGGAGCAACTTGTCGTGCATGAGTACTTCCTGCGCGGCGTCGGCGGATTTGGCAGCGAGGAGCATAGCGTTCGGCGACGCCGTCAGTCACTACTGAACGAGCGCTCAACGCAACGCAGAGGCGTCGCCACCCTACCCCGCGAGCACCCGTTTCGCTGCCAGCCGACCGCGGAAAAAGAACGCCAGCCCGATGCTGGTCAGCAGTGCCGAGCCGCCGACGACTTTGAGCGCGATCAGTGCCGGGTTGGCGCTCTGTGTGGGGGGGATCATCGCGACGACGGCACCGAGGAGCGTCACGGCGATGCCGGACGCCGCGACCAGCCAGCAACCCCACGAGCCGCTCGGCAGCGGCGAGCCCGCGGCCGCAATCCCGCCCGCACGTCCGCGCAGCACTGGCAGCGCCGCGAACATGTAGATGAGCGGTATGAAGCCCAGGATGATGGACATGTCGATGAGCACCAGGAAAGCTTCATGGATCGCGGAGCCCGAGAGCGCGGCGAGCAGAATCAGCGTCGTGATCCCACCCTGCACGAAGAGCGCCATATAGGGTGAGCCGAAGCGCGGGTGTACGGCACCGACTCTGCGGGGTAGATAACGATCGAGGCCGAAGAGAAACGGCAGCCGCGCGGTGCCCGCGACCCAGGCGCCAAGCGTTCCGACCTGCGACAGCGCCACGAGTGCCGCAGTCAGCGCGCCGAAGGCCGGCATGCCGAGACGCGCGCCGACCGCATTCAGCGACTGCGGGATGCCGCTGATCAGGTTGATCTCAGCCGCCGGCAGGGCAACGAGCAGCGCGGCGGTGCCCGCGACATAGAGCAGCGGAACCACGAGACAGGCGATGAGGACCGCACGAGCGATGGTCGGGCGCGGGTTCCTGATCTCTCCGCCCAGTATCGGGCCGAGCTCGAGTCCGACGTAGGCGAGCGCCATGGCGGCGAAGCTCGCCAGGGTGCCGAGCGAGGTGAAGTCGGGAAGGAGTGCCGTGCGCGTGAATGCGGTTGCGCTGCCCAGCTCGTGCCACGCCAGCGCGCCGCCGCCGAAGATGCTCACACCCGCCATCCACGTGGCCATCCCGCCCACGTTCTGCAGCCACTTCGCACGGTTGAGCCCCAGCACGTTGAGGAGCGTGGCGAACCACAGCACCCCGAGACAAACCCCGCCGTTGTAGAGCGGACTGTCAGCGAGCGCGAGCGAGCTGCCGCCTCTCACGTAGAGCAGCACGCCGGCAATGAAGAGCAGGAGCGACGGAAAAAACACCAGATTGCTGACCCAGTAGGACCAGCCAACGACGAATGCGTGCAGATCGCCGAAGGCCGCCTTGCACCAGATGTAGATGCCGCCTTCCCCCGGCAGACGTGAGCTCAATTCGAGTACCGTGAGCGCCGAGGGCACGAAGAAGGTGAGCATGCCGAGCACCCACAGGGTGAGGCTCGAGGGCCCGAGCTGGGCGGCGATCGACAGCCAACGGAAGGAGATGATCGCCGCAACGCTCATGAGCACGAGGTCGAGCGTGCCGAGACTGCGGCGCAGTTGCGGCGCGCCCTCGCGATCGCCGCTGTCGCTCACGGCGGCCTCTCAGGGCGATGCCCAGGGCTCATGGAGCGCCTGCAACGTCAGGTCCCCGAGGCGGCGCACCTCCGCGATGTTGTTATAGAGCTGCGCCGACACACGCAGCAGATTGAACGGCCGCCGCGACACCCAGGCCTCCACACCGCGCTCGCGCAACCACGTGGCGAGCGCATCACCGTCGAGACGGCTCGCGGCCGCGCCCTCCGCCGGGGCCGGCAGAATAAGCGAGGCCATCGAGCCGAGCATCGCCTCGGGACAGGGCGGATCGATGCCGAGCGCGGCGCACAGATGCGCGCGTGCTTCACGGGCGAGCGCGCGGTTGGTGAACATGAGCTGCGGCCAGCCGCCCGGCAGCAATGTCCCCAGGTACTCGATGGCCGCAGGGACCGAGAGCCAGGCGCTCGGATCAAACGTACCGATCCAGTCGAACTCGGCGTGCAGGCCCGCGCCGTAGCCGTGGCTGATCACGGTCGGATGCAGGTCCGGGTGCCGATCGCGCCGCACATGGAGGAAAGCGGCCCCTTTCGGCGCGCACAGCCACTTGTGCGCGTTGCCGGTGTAGTAGGCGGCACCGAGCTTGGCGAGCGCGAGTGCCACCATGCCGGGTGCGTGAGCACCATCGACGAGCGTCTCGATGCCGCGCGCGCGCAGTTCACGAACCAGCCGCTCGATCGGCAGCACGAGTGCGGTCGGGCTCGTGACGTGGTCGAGAAGTGCGAGCCGGGTGCGCGGAGAGACACACGCCATGACCGCGGCAACGATCTCCTCTTCGTCACGCACCGGAAAGGGCAGCGCGGCGCTCACCACCCGCGCGCCGGTGCGCGACGCCACGTAGTCGAGCGTCTTCCGGCAGGCGGCATAGGTATGAGAGGTCGCGAGCAACTCGTCTCCGGGTGCGAAAGCGAGCGAGCGCAACACGACGTTGACACCCGCGGTCGCATTCGGCACGAAGACCAGATCGGCAGCATCGGCACCGAGGAATCCCGCGAGCGCGGCACGGGCCGACTGCAGCCGTTCGGGCAGGCGGCGCGACAGGAAATCGACCGGCTCGCGCTCCATCTGCAGTTGCAGCGCGCGCTGCACCTCGAGCACTGCGCGCGGGCAGGCACCGTAGGATCCGTGGTTCAGGTAGGCGACCGACGCATCGAGGCACCACAGCGAGCGAAAATCCTGAGTCACGGCGAGCGCATGCTAGCATGTGTGCGGCGGTCAAAAATTCAACGAGTGTCAGCCGCTCGAGCCCCGGATGGATGTTTTCGATTACGTCGTGGTCGGAGCGGGCACCGCCGGCTGCGTGCTGGCGAGTCGTTTGTCCGAGAACGTCAAGCGCAGCGTCCTGGTGCTCGAGGCCGGCGGCTCCGACCTGCGGTTCTGGGTCCGGGTGCCGATCGGTTACGGCCGCACCTTCAACGATCCGCGCGTCAACTGGATGTACGAGTCGCAGCCGGAGCCGGCGCTTTGCGGACGACGCGGCTTTTGGCCGCGCGGCAAGGTGCTCGGCGGCTCGGGCTCGATCAACGACATGATCTACATCCGCGGATTCCCCTGGGACTTCGACGGCTGGGAAGCCTGCGGCAACCCGGGCTGGGGATGGCGGGAGGTACTGCCGCATTTCAGGAGGCTCGAGGATTACCCGGGCGGGGATGCGGAATATCGCGCGCGCGGCGGCCCGATCCATGTGACCGACATGGCGGACGGCGCGCATCCGCTGTGCTTCACCTTCGTCGAGACCTGTCGCCGTCTCGGCTACCGGGTTCTCAAGGATTTCAACGCCGCCCCGGTCGAGGGCGTCGGTATCTACCAGATCACGACGCGCGGCGGGATGCGCATGTCGACTGCCAGGGGGTATCTGCGCCCGGCGCTGAGGCGCGCAAACCTCAGGCTGCTGTTGCGCGCACATGCCCTGCGCCTGCTCTTCGATGGTACGCGCGCCAGCGGGGTCGCCTTCCGTCATGCGGGCGGCACGCGTGAGGCCCGCGCGAGGCGCAGCGTCATCGTGTGCCTCGGCTCCGTCAATTCCCCGCAGCTGCTGCAGCTCTCAGGCGTCGGCGACACCGAGCTCCTGCGCCGTCATGGGATAGCCGTCGTCGCGCACAGTCCCCAGGTCGGGCGCAATCTCCAGGATCACCTCGACGTCTCCTACGTGTACCGCTCGCGCGTGCCGACGCTGAACGACGAGTTCTATCCGCTCTCCGGCAAGCTCAAGGCGGGCGTGCGCTACCTGCTCACGCGCAGCGGGCCGCTCTCCATGAGCATCAACCAGTGCGGGGGATTCCTGCGCAGCGATCCGGGCCAGCCGCATCCCAACCTGCAGATCGTCTGCAGCCCGGTGAGTTACGACCCCCTCACCTGGCCGCTGCGGCGGCTGCTCAAGCCACATCCTTTTTCCGGATTCGTCGTCTCGTTCCAGTCCTGCCGCCCGACGAGCCGCGGGCGCATCGAGATCCGCTCGGCCAATCCCTTCGATCCACCACTGATTTTCCCCAACTACCTGAGCACCGAGCGGGACCTCGCCGAGATTCCCGCCGGCGCGCGCCTGCTGCGGGAGATTGCCGCCAGCTCGCCGCTCGCCGACGTCATCGAGGCCGAGCTCGAGCCCGGAGCCGACAAGGTGAGCGATGCGCAGCTGCTGCAGGACTTTCGCGAGCGGGCCACCACCGTCTATCACCCGGTCAGCACCTGTCGCATGGGTGCGGATCCCGCGAGCGCGGTGGTCGATGCACGGCTGCGGGTGCACGGCGTGCCCGGCCTCAGGGTGGTCGACGCGTCGGTCTTCCCGAGCGTGACCTCCGGCAACACCAATACGCCGACCACCATGGTGGCCGAGAAGGCGGCCGACCTGATCAAGGAGGATGAAGGCGAGTGAGCCGAGCAGGCTCACCGGCTGCAGGTCATTTCGGGTGGCTCAATGCGTACGAGAATCGCAGCCCGATGGTACGCGGCCGGATTACCGTATTGGCCTTCACGAACAGCGAATAGAACGAGAAGGGGTAGCCGTGCGAATCGCTGAGGTTCTCCCCGTAGGCCTCCACGTTCCAGTTGTCCCTGTTGATTCCGAGCGCTGCGTTGTAGGTCGTGTAGCCCGGATTGTAGAAGGCGACCGACACCGGCTCGGTGCCGCCCGGCGGGGGCGAGAGCGTTTTCGTAACATGGTCGGTGGTTGAGTAAGAGCCTCCCTGACGAACGACGCCCGCCTGCAGGTATGGGGTGTAGTCGGCGACGTGGAACTCGTAACGCGCGCGCAGATTGCCCTCGAACGGTGGACAGTTCGCGAGCGGCTGACCGAGCGCTCCGAAGGGGTTGGGATTCAGCTCGATAGGCTGGCCGGTGCTGGGGTTGGTGAAGGTGACCTCCTTCACGACCTCGCTGGTGTTCCAGGCCGCGCTGGCGGTGATCGTCAGGCCCTCGGTGGCGCGCGCCAGGAAGGTGGTCTCGATGCCGCGTACGCGATAGTCGGGGCCGTTCGTCGTGAAGGTCAGATTGCCAGTCACGCTCGGGTCGAAGATCGTGATCTGGGTGTGCTGCCAGTCCTCCTGGTACAGCGCTCCGTTCCATTGCAGGCGGTGGTCCAACCACTCGGTCTTCCAGCCAACCTCGTTGTTGGTCAGCTGGTCGGGGGCATAGGTCGGCGGCTGGGTGAATTCGGGGTAGATGGGAGAGGTTGTCGGGACAACCGACCCCGGACGATTGAACCCGCCGGGACGAAACCCCTGCGACCAGGTGTAATAGAGGAGTGCGTCGCGGGTGACGTGCCAGCTCAGGTTGGCCCGGCTGCGGAAGCCGGTGTAGGTCTTGTCGCCGTTGAGAATCGCACCGTTCGATTCGGGTATACCGCAGGGGCTCGGCGGCACCGCCGCATTGTAGGGGCCGTAAATCTCGCAGCCGAAGCTGCCGGTGTTCGCGCCATACTCGAAATTCTCGATGTGATAGTAGCGGGTTCCGAGCGTGACGATCAGCGTCTTCGGCAGCAGCTCGAAGTCGAGCGAGGCGAACGCCGCGGACTGCTTGTAGCCGCGATCGATGTCGTTGAAGAACACATCGCCCGGCAGGCGCACGTTGGGGTTGTTGACCGGGACGCCCGCCGGCGGCGCGATCGGCTCGAAGTTGGGGCTCGTCCCGTAGTGCCAGTCCGCCTGTTCGTCGATCTCGTATTTCTCCCAGTACAACCCGAACAGTCCGCGTAGTCTCCAGTCGTCCGGGGTGCTGAGCCGCATTTCGTGGCTTTGGTGCGTGTTGACCTGATAGTCGGTCCAGAACACCTGGGGTGAATAGCAGTACCCGGGCGACACCCCCATTCCGGGATAAGCATTCGAGGTCGTGAAATTGCCCGGTGTCGGGATCGCGACTCCCACCAGGCCCGGACTCGGCGCGTTGGCCGCAGTATAGAAGCCGTGGTTGAAAGGGTAGCCCGGATAGTTGCACTGGTAATAACCGGCGAACTCGCCACGCGAATAGGCCGTGTAGTCGCTTACCTGATCGGTGGTGCGATCGAGGTATGCGCCGGCGTAAACGAATTGCAGCGCGGAGATGCGGCCGTTGATGGTGAGCGCGGTGTTGGAGAACTTGTCGCGCAGATCGGTCGGGTTGTAGATCTGCACCGACATCGGGGGCAATGGCGTCCCCTGTCCGTCGTACTCTTCCTCCCAGAAGACGCCCTGGGCATCCATGTTCTGGTAAGTCTGCGCAAGGAGCGCATTCCAGTCGTCGCTGATCTTCCACAGGAGCGAGCCGCGCACGCCCTGATAGGTTACGGGGTTGAAGGCGCGCGAAACGTACGGGCCGTTGCTGACCGGTCCGCTGTTCGGCGGCGTGGAACCGCCGAAATAGTTCACCGACACGAGGTCCGTGGGTGCGCGGCTGAAGGTTCCCTGGATGTTGTTGATGTAGCCGCCGCGGCGCTCGTCATAGATCACGACGCGCGCGGCGAGCGTATCCGCGATCAGCGGCACGTTCAAGGTAGCGTCGAGGGCGGTGCTCGGGTCGCCGCCTGCGGTGGTGGCATAGCTCGCGTTCACCTTGCCTTCGGTGACATCGAGACGCGGCTTGTTGGTGATGTAGCGCACCACGCCGGCTTCGGCCCCGGCGCCGAACAAAGTGCCCTGCGGACCCTCGAGTACTTCGATGCGCTCGAGGTCCGCCGCGTAGATGTCGAGGTTGCGGCCGGGCACCTGGGCCGACTGGTCATCGAGGTACAGCGCGACATTCGGAAAGCTGCCGAGAGCGCCCGAGCCCTGCACGCCGCTCTGCCCCGTCGAAAGCCCGCGCATGTAGATCTCGCCCTGCCCGGGACCGTTGCCGCCCCAGAAGACATTTGGCAGGTATTTGACGTAGTCATCGAGCGTCGTGACATTCAGCTGCTGCAGCGACTCGCTGGTCAGCGCCTGTACGGTGATCGGCACATCCTGCGAGCTCTCGGCGCGCCGCTCGGCGGTGACGACGACCTCTGCGATCCCGCCGCTCGGTCCCGCTGCGGAGGGCTCGGTCGCCGCGGCGTCGTCCCCGGCCGCCCGCACGGCGGCGGCGTGCGAGCTCAGTATCGCGACGACTGCGCACGAGATCTTGTGATTCTTCTTCATGCTGCCCCCGGGCGATTTCAGAGTGTACTGCGCGGTTACTTGTATGCCGTCCAGATGGTCTTGAGGTCGGTGTACTTGTCAATCGCATGTGCCGAGCGGTCGCGGCCGAAGCCCGATTGCTTGAAGCCGCCGAACGGTGTGGCGATGGTCGAGCGATCGAAGCTGTTCACCCACACCGTCCCGGCGCGCAGCGCGCTCGCCACGCGGTGCGCCGCGTTGATGTCGGTGGTCCACACCGCCGCCGCGAGACCGTAGATGCTGTCGTTGGCCATGAGCACCGCGTCGGCTTCCTTGCCAAAGGGGGTGACGGCGAGCACCGGGCCAAAGATCTCCTCCCGCGACACGCGGGCGTCCGGACGCACCTTGTCGAGAATCGTCGCCTCGACGTAATAGCCCCCGGTCTCCGGCAATACGCGCTTGCCGCCGAGCGCGAGCTGTGCGCCCTCGGCGACGCCGGTGTCGATGTAGCCGAGCACGCGCCGCATATGGCCTTCATCGATCAGCGCCCCCATTTGCGTCGCCGGGTCCAGCGGGTTGCCGAGTGTGATGCCCGCCGTGACGCGGCGAATGGCATCGAGCAGGCGTTCCCTGACAGTCTCGTGCACCAGGACGCGCGAGCCCGCGTTGCAGGTCTCCCCGGCGTTGTAGTAGATGCCCCAGGCGATCGCTTCGGCGGCGGCAGCGATATCGGCATCGGCGAGTACCACCTGGGGGCTCTTCCCGCCGCACTCGAGCGAAACACGCTTCAGGTTGGACTCACCCGCATAGCGCAGCATCAGCTTGCCGACTTCAGTCGAGCCGGTGAAGGTCACCATGTCGACATCGGGATGGAGTGCGAGCGGCTTGCCCGCTTCTTCGCCGAATCCCGGCACCACGTTGAGCACACCGGGCGGCAGACCCGCACTGAGCGCCAGTTCTCCGAGGCGTATCGCGGTGAGCGGCGACTGCTCGGCGGGCTTGAGCACCACCGAGTTGCCGACGAGCAGCGCGGGGCCGATCTTCCAGCTGGTGACGATCAGCGGGTAGTTCCACGGCACGATCGCTGCGATCACGCCGAGCGGCTCGCGGCGGATGAGGGCGAGATCGTTGGGACCGGTCGGGGCGATCTCGTCGTAGAGCTTATCGGCGAACTCACCGTAGTAGCTGATGCAGTCGATCGCCTTCGGCACGTCGACCTCGAGCGAGTTCTGGATGGGCTTACCGACATCGAGCGTCTCGAGCATGGCGAGGTGCTCGAGATCCTGGCGCATCAGCTCGGCGAAGCGCAGCAGGATACGCTTGCGCTCCTTGGGATCGGTGCGCCGCCAGCGGCCGTCCTCGAACGCCGCGCGTGCGGACTTGACCGCCGCATCGATATCGGCCGCGGCGCAGCGCGCGACCTGCGCGATCACCCGCCCGTCGATGGGTGTGCGCTTGTCAAACGTGAGGCCACTGCGGGCACCGACCAGCGTGCCGTTGATGACCGCGCGTCCTTCCGGGCGCAGCGGCGCGGCGAGGCGCTCCCAGTCGCTGCGGTTTCGTGTGCTCGGTACTGAGTTCATTGCGAGAATCCCAGGGGCGCGAGGTTCCCGGCCACGCTGCGAGCCGGTGAGCCGGTGAGCCGCAACCCGTGTTTTTCCCGAGGCTATCACAAGCTCCCCGCCCCGGGGGAACATGCCCCATTGAGGTTGCACGTCGATGACGCCGTCGCCCGGCGCGGCGGATTTATTCAAGCATCGCATACAATTCGTGGATGGCAGCGCCGCCACAACATGCTCCATCACACAGCGAGTCCGAGCTGCGGCGTGCGCGTGGATTACTCGACCGGCATGCTCCAGCGGAGGCCTTGTCGATCGCGGCGCCGCTGCTCGAGAAGCTTCCCGAGAACCGCGACGTCCTCTACATCATCGCCGTCAGCCAGCGTCAGCTCGGACAGACGCAGGCGGCGCTTGCGACCCTCGAGCGACTCGAGGCCCTCTACCCGGAGTTCGCGCGGCTCTACCAGGAGCGGGGTCACTGCCAGCGCGCCACCGGCGATCCCGGCGCAGCACTGTCATCCTATGAGCGCGCCGTCGCGCTCAATTCCGTGCTGCATGCGAGCTGGCGGGCCATTGCGGAGCTCCAGCGTGCTGCCGGTCGTACGGCGGAGGCTTCAGCCGCAGCCGGCCAGCTCTCACTCCTGGCGCGCCTGCCAAAGCCGGTGCTCGCCGCATCGGGGCTGCTCGCCGAGGGGGATCTGGATGCCGCGGAGCGGATCCTGCGCCGCTTCCTCGCCGCGCACCCGCAGGACATCGAGGCGATGCGGCTGCTGGCGCAGATCGGCATACGATTCGATGTTCTCGATGATGCCGAGTTCCTGCTCGAAAGCGTGCTGGTATTGGCACCGGACTACCACATAGCCCGCTACGACTATGCGCAGGTGCTGAGCAAGCGCCACAAGCATGCGGCGGCACTCGAGCAGGTGCGCGGGCTCCTCGCTCTCGATCCGAACAACCGCGCGTTCCGCACGCTGTACGCCAGCGTCTGCGTCGGGCTCGGGCAGCACGAGGAGGCGTTGCGCACCTATCGCGAGCTCGCGGCGCAGACACCTGGCGAGGCCGAGCTGCACCTTTCGATGGCGCACGCCCTCAAGACCATGGGGCATCAGGCGGAGGCGATCGAGGCGTATCGGCAGGCGGTCGCCGCACGGCCGTCGTTCGGCGATGCGTACTGGAGCCTGGCGAATCTCAAGACCTATCGCTTCACGGCCGGGGAGATCGAGCGCATGCGCGCGCAGCAGGCCGGGCCGCAGGCATCGACCGTCGATCGATACCACCTGTGCTTCGCGCTCGGCAAGGCGCTCGAGGATGAGGGGCAGTTCGGCGAGTCCTTCCGCTACTACGCGCGCGGCAACGCGCTCAAGCGACGCGAGAGCCGCTACGATCCCGAGGTGCTCGAGCGCGGTCTCGCCCGCCAGCGCGTGCTCTGCACGGGCGAGTTCTTCGCCGCCCGCAGCGGCTACGGCTGCTCGAGCGGCGATCCGATCTTCATCGTCGGCCTGCCGCGCTCGGGCTCGACGCTGATCGAGCACATTCTCGCCTCGCATTCCCAGGTCGAGGGCACGATGGAGCTCGCCGATATTCCCCGCATGGTGCACCAGCTGCAGGGCCGCGAGCACAGCGACCTCACGCCCCGCTACCCGGCCGTGCTCGCCGAGCTGACCGCGGAGCAGTGCCGTCGTCTCGGCGAGAAGTACCTCGCGGATACCCGCGTGTATCGCGGCGGCCGGCCCTTCTTCATCGACAAGATGCCGAACAACTTCCGCCATCTCGGCCTCATCCACCTCATCCTGCCGAATGCCAGGATCATCGACGCACGTCGCGAGCCCATGGCCTGCTGCTTCAGCAACTTCAAACAGCTGTTTGCCTCCGGGCAGGAGTTCACCTACAGCCTCGCGGATATCGCGCGCTATTACCGCGCCTACCTCGAGCTGATGACGCACTGGAACGAGGTGCTGCCCGGAAAGATCCTGCGCGTGCAGCACGAGGAGCTGGTCGATGATCTCGAGGGGGGCGTGCGCCGCCTGCTCGACTTTCTCGGCCTGCCGTTCGAGGCGCGCTGCCTCGAGTACTTTCGCACCGAACGCAGCGTGCGCACCGCGAGCTCCGAGCAGGTGCGCCTGCCGATATTCCGCGAGGGTATCGACCAGTGGCGAAACTTCGAGCCCTGGCTCGGTGAACTCAAGAGCGCGCTGACGCGCTGAGCGCAAACGCGCGCACCTAGCGCTCCGCCGGGCGCTCGTGGGCCGCCGCGCGAAGTTGCCTCACCAGGCTTGCGTGCACGGCGCGATAGCCGGGCGCAGTCACCTTGAGCCGCGGTTCGAGCAGTGCATTGAGCCGCGGCAGTGCGAAGAACGGCACCGCGGGAAAGCGATGGTGCTCGGCGTGATAGGGCATCCGCCAGCTGAGGAGCAGCAGCGCACGGTTGGTGTAGGTGGTGCGGGTGTTGGCGAGCATGTCATCGATCAGCGGGCAGCCCGAGTGCTCGGCGAGGAGAAAGAGCCTGAGAAACGGCTGTCCGAGAATCGCCGGGAGCACCCAATAGAGAAGTGCAGCATCGCTTCGCAGGTAGAGAGATGCCGCGATCACGACCGCGTAGCAGACCCACAGGATGCGTGCCTCGCGCACGATGAGCCCTGCCTTCGCCGGCGGCACGAAGGCTTCCGTTACGCGAGCGGTGAGCGCGTGACGCAAGGTCACGCTGAGCCGCTCGTACCAGTACGGAAGCCCCGAGATCCGCAAGAGGTAGCCGCGGAGCGTCGACGGGGCCGGCTGCGCGAGCTCCGGGTCGCGCGTTGCGTCCTGGGTGAAGCGGTGATGCGCGAAATGGAAGCAGCGAAAGTACTCGGGCGGCAGCACGAGCAGCGCTCCGCAGGCGAAGGCCACGAGGTCATTGAGCGAGCGCGTGGCGAAGGCGGTGCGGTGAATGCTCTCGTGCAGCGCGCAGAAGAGGAAGCTCAGGACGACGCCATGCAGGCCGAGTGCCAACGGCAGCCACGGGTGACCGCGACTCGCCCACACCAGCCATCCCGTTGCGCCGAGCAAGCCAACATGGGCGCCGAGTTGCGCAAGCCCGCGAGTATCCGACGGTCGGGACAGTGCCCGCACCGTGTCACGCTCGAGGTGGGAGGCCGCGGCCGTGGCCTCAGTACCCATCACGCCCTCCGCGGAAAATCGCGCATATTGTGGCACGCGCCTGCAGCTACCGGGAGTAACGTGGAATCAAGCACTTAAATTGGAGTGCGACCGCTACGGATGGCAAGCCCGGTGCACGTGAGCGGCCTCGCGGACGCCGCTGCGAGGTGCGTTGCACCGCGGCTGCGGCCCTTGCCGGCCAGCGCCGGAGCGCTATTGAACAAACGCTCAACTACGGGCAGACTGCTGCCGCCATGGCGCGCAACCCCCGCTACGACGTGTTGTTCGAGCCGGTGAAGATCGGGCCGGTCACGGCGCCCAACCGTTTCTATGCAGTGCCGCACGCCGCGGGCATGACCAACGCGATGCCGCACATGCGCGCGAGCTTCCGCGAGACCAAAGCCGAGGGCGGCTGGGGCGTGGTGTGCACCGGCTATGTCTCGATCGATCCCACCGCCGACGATTCGCCGTTGCCGTACGCCACGCTCTGGGACGACGACGACATCCGCTCGCACGCCCTGATGACGGAAGCCGTGCACCGCCACGGCGCGCTCGCCGGCATCGAGCTGTGGCACGGCGGCGGGTCGGTCATGAACCGCACGAGCCGCCTCCCCTCCATTTCGCCTTCGGGCACCTCGTGGATGGCGACCCATGTCAACTTCATGGGCAACCAGCGCCCCAAGGCAATGGACGCGGACGACATCCGCGCGCTCATCAACAGCCAGGCCGCGGCCGCACGCCGCGCGCGCAGCGCGGGCTTCGACATCGTCTACGTTTATGCCGGCATGGGCTATCTGCCCTACGAGTTCCTGCTGCCGGAGTGGAACTTCCGCACCGACGCCTACGGTGGGAGCGTCGCCAACCGCGTGCGCATCGTGCGCGAGCTCCTCGAGGCGAGCCGCGAAGCGGTGGCCGGGAAGTGCGCGGTGGCGTTGCGGATCAGCCTCGAGGAGCTACGCGTCCGGCCGAGTGAGGTCGCGCCCTCGCAAGCCCACGAGGTGGTGGCGCTGCTCTCTGATGCCGTCGACCTGTGGGACGTCAAGCTCGACTCCTCGCCTACCGATTGCGCGCCCTCGCGCTTCGCCGTCGAGGGCAGCCACGAGAAGGTCATCGACTTCGTGAAAAAGCTCACGCCGAAGCCGGTGGTCGGCGTCGGGCGCTTCACCTCCCCCGACACCATGGTCGGACAGGTCCGGCGCGGCGTGCTCGATCTGATCGGCGCCGCCCGCCCCTCGATCGCCGATCCCTTTCTGCCGCGCAAGATCGACGAGGGCCGTGAGCAGGATATCCGCGAGTGCATCGGCTGCAACATCTGCATCTCGAGCTGGCACGACAGCGTACCGGTGCGCTGCACGCAGAATCCCACCATCGGCGAGGAGTGGCGCCGCGGCTGGCACCCGGAGCGCGTCGCGCCGGCCGCGAGCACTTCGTCGGTCCTGGTCGTCGGCGCAGGTCCGGCCGGGCTCGAATGCGCGCTCGCGCTCGGGCGGCGCGGCTACGAGGTCACGGTCGCCGAGGCGGGCGAGGACATCGGCGGGCGGTTGCGTTTCGAGACGCGTCTGCCGGGACTTGCCGCCTGGGGGCGCGTGCTCGACTGGCGCCGCGGCCAGTTGCAGCGCCTCGCCAACGTCGACGTCTACCGCGGCAACCGCCTGTCGGCCGAGGAGATCCTCGGGCTCGGGCACACGCACGTGGTGATCGCCACCGGCGCGCGCTGGGCACGTCTGCTCTACTCGCCGCTCGAGATCCCGGTGGGTGAGCTCGAGGGTCCGAGCGTCTACACGCCCGATGACCTGGCCGCGGGCGCACGTCTCGAGAGCCCGGTGGTCGTCTATGACTTCGACAACTACTACATGGGGAGTGTGCTCGCCGAGCATCTGGCAAAGAGCGGGCACGGCGTGAGCTACGTGACCCCGGCGGGACACGCCTCCGCGTGGACCATCATGAGCAACGAGCAACCGCAAGTGCACCGCGCGCTGCACTCGGCCGGCATCGAGCTCCATACGCTGTCGCGCGTGACGGCGCTCGCCGGGGGCGAGGTTACGCTCGCCAACCAGTTCACCGACGCGGCGACGCGGCTGCCGTGCGCCGCGCTGCTGATCGTCGGCGCCCGTTTCGCGAACGATGCGCTCCACGGCGCGCTCGCCGCTCGTGCGAGCGAGCTTCCCGACGCTGGCATTCAATCGGTTACGCGGATCGGCGACGCGCTTGCGCCCGGCGCGATCGTGCACGCCGTATACTCGGGCCATCGTTACGCCCGCGAGCTCGATGCTGATCCCGCAACGCTCACCTATCGGCGCGATGCGCCTCTGCCGAGACCCACATGAGTTCCGCTGAGCTGCCGCCGCCCGTCGCGGGCCTCGAGCCCACACTGCCGTCCAGCTGGTATCGGTCGGCGGAAGTGTTCGCACGGGAGAAGGAGCGGATCTTCTGCCGCGAGTGGATCTGCGTCGGCCGCGAAGAGGAGCTGGCGGCGCCCGGCGAGTTTCACCTTCTCGACGTCCTCGGCGAGAGCCTCATCCTGGTGCGCAACCGCGAGGGAGCCCTGCGCGCCTTCTACAACACCTGCCGCCACCGCGGCTCACGGCTGTGCCGCGAGCCCACCGCGCCCGGCAGCGCCGCTGCCTCATTGCCGGGCGGAATTGCCGGGGGGCGCATCACCTGCCCCTACCATCAATGGAGCTACGATCTCGACGGTCGGCTGCTGTCCGCCCCATACCTGAGCGGCGAGGCGGGATTCGACAAGTCGCTCTTCAGCCTCTATCCGGCGGGCCTCGAGTGTTGGGGCGGGTTCGTATTCCTCAACCTGACCCCGGCGAAGGCCGGTACGCTCGCCGCGCAGCTCGGCGAGATCCCCGCGCGCATCGTGCGCTATCCGCTCAGCGAGCTGCGCATCGGCCACACGATCCGCTACGAGGTGGCGGCGAACTGGAAAGTGATCTGCGAGAACTACAACGAGTGCTATCACTGCGGAGGCGTGCATCCGGAGCTGTGCGCCGTGGTACCGGCGTTCCGTGAGCGCGGCGGCGCGCATCTCGACTGGCTGCGCGGTATACCGCATCGCCCGGGCGCCTACACGTTCACCACCTCCGGCACCACCCGACGGCGCGCCTTTCCGACGCTCAACGAGGACGAGCGGGTGCGCCACAAGGGTGAGCTCGTCTACCCCAACCTCTTCCTGAGTCTCGCCTGCGATCACGCCGCGGCGTTCATTCTGCAGCCGACGAGCGCCACGCATACCCGTATCGACTGCCATTTTCTCTTCGAGCCGCTCGAGATCGCCAAGCCCGACTTCGACCCCTCGGACGCCACCGAATTCTGGGACCTGGTCAACCGCCAGGACTGGGCGATCTGCGAGGCGGTGCAACAGGGCATCAGCGCGCGCGTTCACGAGCGCGGCTGGTACGCGCCGATGGAAGACTTCAATCTCGACATCCGTCGCTACGTCCTCGAGCGGATCGGCGACGCGTCCGATATGACGTGACGGCGCAGCCCGCTGCGGCCACCTCGCTCGGAGCGCCGCCACGCGTGCGGGTGCGCTGGAAGATCTTCGCCTTCCTCTTCGGCTTCGGCTTCATCGCCTACGTGCAGCAGCGCAGCCTCACGGTCGCCGCCTACCAGATGATGCCGCAGCTCGGCTTCAGCCAGATGCAGATCGGCTATCTCGAGACCGCGCTGCTCGTCGGCTACACCGCGATGCAGTTTCCCGGCGGTGTGATCGGACAGCGTCTCGGGGCGCGCCGCATGTTCGTCATCATCGGCCTGATCGCGCTCGGCGCCACCGTGGTTACACCTCTCGCGCCGCTGCTGCTCGGCGGCAGCGCGCTGTTCGCCGTGCTGCTCGCCGCGCAGGGACTGCTCGGTGCCGCACAGGGTCCGATCTTCCCCGTCTCCACCGGGGTGTTTGAAACCTGGTTTACCCCGCGGAAGTGGCCGCTGGTGCAGGGCCTGCAGAGCATGGGGCTGCAGCTCGGCGCGGCCCTGACGCCGCCGCTCATCGCCTGGCTCATGTCGAGCTTCGATTGGCAGCGGGCGCTCTTCTGGACTGCCCTGCCCCCGCTCCTCGTGATCCTCGCGTGGGCCTGGTACGGGCGCGACACGCCGCGCGAGCACCCGGCGGTGAGTGCCTTCGAGCTGGCTGAGCTCGGTGAGCATTCCACGGCGAGCGTCGACTACGCGATCTCCTGGCGTCGTCTCGGCGAGCTTCTCCGGGACCGCGACGTGCTGGTCCTTACCTTCTCCTACCTGTGCATGAACTACGTGTTCTACCTGCTCGCCAACTGGTGCTTCCTCTACCTGGTGCAGGAGCGGCACTTCACGGTGCTCGAGAGCGGCTGGCTCGCGAGCACGCCGCCGCTGGCGGCCGCGATTGGCTCAGGCATCGGCGGGCGGCTCGCGAGCGTGCTCGGGGAGCGCTACGGCGTGCGCCGCGGATTGCGGATCATTCCGCTGCTGTCATTGCCGGCGGCCGCCGTGCTGCAGTTCCTCGCGGTCGATGCCGCCAACGCCTATGTGGCAGTTGCGGCGCTCGCGCTGTGCTTCGCGGCGGTCGAGATGAACGAAGGACCGTACTGGGCGGCCATCATGCACGTGGGACGTTCCGATGCAATGTCGGTCTCGGGGCTACTCAACACCGGTGGCAACGCGGGCGGACTGATTGCCACCCCGGTGGTTGCGTACCTGTCGGGGCGCCATGCCTGGACCGCGGCCTTCCTTCTTGGCGCCGCCTTTGCGATCGTCAGCGCCGCCTCGTGGCTGCTGGTGGATCCGACGCGCCGCGCAGCGGCGCACCGCGCCTGAGCTGGCGGGCGGCCCGTGACTCGCTCACGGGGCGGTCGCCTGCGCAGCCACCACCGCACCGCCGAGCGTGCCGTGCGCGCTGGCGCGTGCCTCGCTCACGTCCTCGGGCCAGCTGACCTCCAGCGTGCCGTCGGCTTGGCCCGCGTGCAGCGTGAGGCGCCCGCGCACGACGCCTTGCCGACCCGGCCAGTCGAGCTGGCCCGAGACCGTCACGTCCTCCGTCCAGCGCAACTGCTCGAGCGTGATCCGGTAGCCCTCCCCGGCGGCCGCCGCGACGAAATGGCCACCGCGCAATCCGACGCCGCGTCCGGCGCCGTATTCGCGGGCGCGGACGATGACATCCTCGCAGGAGAGCAGCGCCGCCGTCACGACACGCAGGGTATCGTCTCCAGCGGCGTTCCCGGGCAGGGCGAGCGCGGCGGGAAGCTCGCGCGATGAGCGCGCGAAGCGCGGCACGAGCCGCACCGGCGGCACCGCCGCCGCGCAGCTCGCATCGGCGACCGCGAGCGTGTCCAAGAAGCGCCGCACGAGCGACGCCGCACACTCGCTGCGCGCGCCGCTCAGTGCGTTGACGTGATAGCTGTTGGCGATGACGATGTGACGGGCGTGTGGATAGTGCCCGGCCGCCGCGGCGCCGTCGGCCACGGTGGTATTGCTGTCGAGCTCGCCGGAGATCACCAGCACCGGCACGGGTGGATACGGCGGCGCACCGGAGACCAAGGGTCCCGTGGATGTGCGCGGCCACTCGAGGCACTGGTCGAGGTAGGAGTAGTCGAGCGGCATGCGGCGAAACTCATCGATGGTGAAGGGCGCGTAAGTCTCCGGGTCCGTGCGCTTGCGTTCGGCGATCAGCCGATCGCGCTGCGCTCGGCGCTCCGCCACAGGCAGCCGCATATCGAAGATCTGCGGCGGGTCCTGGCAGAGCACCGCCACCTCGAGACCGGCACTGAACTCCACCGCCGAGTGCGTGGGGTCGATCGAAGGGGTGCTGAGGCGCGTCTCTGCCATGAGGCGCAGCAGCGGCGGGCGGTCCCCTGCAACGAAGGCGCGCGCGGCCGCATCCACCTCGCGTAGCGTGGGGTTGGCCGGGTAGCCGGCGAACATGGTGATCGCGAGCTGCGGGGCATCGGCCCTGAACGTCATCACCTGGTCATCGCCATAGCGCACCCGGGCCTCGAAGGGTCGCTCGCGCAGCAGCTCGAGCGCGGGGACGATATGCTCGATCGAACTGCCGGGAACGGCCCTGCAGGCCGGCCAGCGCTCGCAGGAGACGTTGAACTTCTCGCGCATCGCCGGCGCGTAGGACGGATACCAGGCGTAGTCGGGCCGCTCGAGCGGGTAGGCGCCATCGAGCACCAGCACGCGCAGCTTGTCGGTGTGACGCAGCGCGAAAACCTGCGCGAAGTACGTGCCGTACGACTCCCCGTACAGGCCGATGCGTGCGATCCCGAGCGCATCGAGGATGGCCGCGAGGTCGTCGGCGGCCAGCGTTGTGCTGTAGAGCGGCGCCGTGCGCCCGAGCGAGCGTCCGCAGGCGCCGATGTCGGCGATCGTGAGCTCCGGCGCCTCCTGCAGCGCGCGGCAATCGATCGCGCCCGACCGGCCGCTGCCGCGGTAGTCCGTCAACAGCACGTCATAGCGAGCGCGCAGCGGCGCAAACAGCGCGAGGTAGTCATCCGCGGAGGCCGTGGTGGGATAGCCGGGCCCTCCCGCGGCGCCGACCAGTGTGCCGGCCGCCGGGCCCGGGTCCGAGTGCGGGTAATACTCGAAATACACGGGTATCGTCCCCGGAAGAGCGCCGCTCGGATCGAGCGGCCGCAACAGCGTGGCGCACCACGGTGCGGCCGTGCGACAGCGCTGCAGTGTGAGTCGACCCACGGTGAGCGTCGTGCCACCAGCGCCACCCGGACCACCAGCGCCACCCGGAGCGCCATCAGCGTGACGCGAAGCGCCGGTCGCAGCCGATAAGAGGGTCGGCGGCTGTGTGGCGGCCGGCGCTACGCTCGGCTGCGCGAGCAGCGCGGCGACACCGAGAGCGAGTATGGCGAGCGTGTTGGTCAGACGACCCTTTCGCGTTGGTTCGGTGTCGGCTCAGTGCGCACTGCGCGGTGCGCGGCGGGTTGCGCCGCTTGCTCCGACACGCGCTATTGTATCGGCATTCTGCGGCGCGCTACGCTTGGCCCGCCCCTCCCTCCCCGGAGCCGATGCCGATGTTGAACCGGATTGTTTCGCTGCGTCTTTGCCTGACGCTGCTGCTGGTCCTCCTCGCCGGGCAGTCGCCGGCCCACGCGCAGGCAGCAACGGGCCTGAAGACGCGCAACGTCGTGCTGATCGTGAGCGACGGACTTCGCTGGCAGGAGGTCTTCAGCGGCGCGGACCCGACGCTGCTGAATGAGAAAAACGGCGGCATCTGGGACAAGGAGCAGGATCTGAAGCGCGAGTTCTGGCGCAGCGAAGCCGCCGAGCGGCGCCAGGCACTTTTGCCCTTCCTGTGGAACACGGTCGCCGCGCACGGCCAGATCTTCGGCAACCAGGCGCGCGGCAGCATTGCGCGCGTCACCAACGGTTTCGCCTTCTCTTACCCCGGCTACAACGAGATGCTGACCGGCCATCCCGACCCGCGCATCAACTCCAACGAGTTCGGCCCCAATCCCAACATCTCGGTGTTCGAGTGGCTCAACACGCTGCCCGATCTCAAGGGACGCGTGCGCGTCTACGCGAGCTGGGCCACCTTCAAGGACATCTTCAACGTCGCCCGCAGCCATCTGCCGCTGCAGGTTGGCTGGGATCCGCCGTACCAGGGCACGCTCAATCCGCGGCAGGCTCTGCTCGATGAGCTGTACCGCACCACGACACGGCTCGACGATGAGGACGTCTACGACTCGTTCATGCAGGTGCCGCTGCTCGAGGCGGTGCCGAGGGATCAGCCACGGGTGCTGTTCGTCGGCTACGGCGAGACTGACAACTGGGCACACGCCGGCCGCTACGATCTGGTGCTGCACAGCGCCCATATGTTCGATCACTTCGTCGAGCAGCTCTGGACGACGCTGCAGGCGCTGCCGGCGTATCGCGATCGCACCACCTTCATCATCACCACGGACCACGGCCGCGGCAGCGGTCCGGTGGAGTGGAAGGAGCACGGTGTCGAGCAGAAGGGCTCGGAAAATATCTGGATCGCAGTGATGGGTCCTGATACGGCGCCGCTCGGGGAGCGCGAGCACACCGCGGAGATCCACCAGGCGCAGATCGCCGCTACTGTCGCCGCATTGCTCGGCAAGGATTACCGTCAGGCGGTGCCGGCCGCGGCGGCGCCCCTGGCCGAGGTGCTCGGCAAGGGGCACTGAGGCCTCAGGCGGCGCGCCACCTCAGTTCACCCATTCGTAGAGTGGCTTCCCTTTGTCGACCACGTGCACGGTGAACAGCTTGAGCGGTCCCATCCCCACGACCTTGAAGCCGCCATGCGGCACGTCGCGGAGATTCAAGATCGCCGTGCCGGTCTCGAGCATGACCGGCGGCTTGCCCGGAAACTGCACCAGCGCACCCGCGACGACGTAGCCGGTCTCGATGCCGTGATGGAAATGGCGCGGGAGCTCCTCACCGGTCGCGTACACGCTGATCGAGCTGATTACCTCCATGCCGGGTGCGCCCGAAAGCTCCGCCCGCTCGAGCTCGGTTCTCGAGGCGGCGTCGGAGGACACCGTGGCGACACCCGCGCCTGCGACGGCGAGCCACGCGGCCGCCATCGCCGCCGTTCTAACCCAACGCATGACGCCTCCCCTTCGAGTTGGTCGCCTGTGTAGAATGGCGCCGATTGTGCGCACGCCGGTTGCAGCTGGCAATTGCCGGCCGCTCGTGCGGGCAGATGCTATCTGCTCTGCGACTGGCTCGTTCCTGGTGCAGAAAGCTGCGGCATGGCCTACCAGATAGCGCTCCTCGAACGTCCCGCCCGTTGGTTTTACGTGCTCGCGGCGCTGCTGATTCTGCTCGCGATCGCGGGAACCATCGTGTGGCTCGGGCCCTTGCCGCCGCGCGTCGTCGTGATGACGACCGGCGCGCCGGGAAGCGACTACGACGCGCTCGCGCGACGTTACCAGGAAATCCTCAAGCGCTCCGGCGTGCAGCTGCGGCTGATACCCTCGGCGGGGGGTGTACAGAACCTGCAGCGGCTCAACGACCCGCGCAGTGGTGTGATGGTCGGCTTCGCGCAGGGAGGGCTCACCAGCGAGGGCCAATCGCCCGCGCTCGCCTCGCTCGGTACCATGTTCTTTCAACCGGTCTGGTTCTTTACCCGCATCCCCGCGGGACCGAAGCTGGAAGCCCTGCTCGACAAGAGGATATCGATCGGACTCGAGGGCGGTGGCACGCGCGTGCTCGCCCGCAGGCTCATCGAGTTGAACGGCATCGACCCCTCGAGCCTGCACCTGCTAGGGCTGGCCCCGCGCGAGGCCGCCGCAGCGCTGCTCAAGGGAGACATCGATGCCGCGGTCATCGTGACTTCATGGGAATCAGAGGCAGTGCGCCCGCTGCTCGCCTCCTCGGATGTGACCCTGCTCGGTTTTCCCCGCGCGGATGCTTACGTCGCGCTCTATCCGTACCTCACCAAGCTGACCCTGCCGACCGGCGTCGGCAACCTCGCGACCAACCGCCCGCCGAACGATGTGCCGCTGATTGCGCCCAAGGCGAGCCTGATCGTGCGCCGCGGCCTGCACCCGGCGATCCAGTACCTGCTGCTCGAGGCGGCGGCAGAAATCCACTCGCAGCCGAGCATCTTCCAGCAGTCGGGCAAGTTCCCTGCGGCCGAGCGCGATGACCTGCCGCTCTCGGACGACGCGACGCAGTTCTACAAGTCAGGGCGCCCGTTCCTGCAGCGCTACCTGCCGTTCTGGCTCGCAACGCTCGCCAGCCGCTTCCTCGTGCTTCTGATACCGCTCGCCGGCATCGCCTACCCCTTGCTGCGGGTGATTCCGGCCGCCTACGGCTGGAGCATGCGGCGGCGGATCTTCGCGCTCTACGGTGAGCTCAAGTTCATCGAGGCGGACATCGAGCGCCGCGGCGGGGCGACGCCCGAGGTGCTCGCGCGGCTCGAGCGCCTCGACGAGCGCGCCAATCAACTGCACGTGCCGGTCACGTTCGCGTGGTATCTCTATCAACTGCGGGCGCACATCACCCTGGTGCGCAGCCAGGTAACCCAGGAGGCCGAGCCGCACGCGTAGCGCCGGGTGCACCGATGAACGATGCCGCGATAACCTCGGCGAATCCAACCAGTTCGACTCCCGCCCCGATTGCCCGGGCGATTGCCGAACATCGCCCCGGTTACGCGCTCGCCGCGCCGTTCTACTGCGATCCGGCCTTCTTCGAGCACGAGATGCAGCGGGTGCTCCTGCGCCACTGGCACTGCATCGGGCACGTGAGTCAACTGCCCGAGCCGGGCGATTTCTTCACCACCGAGCTGTGCGGCGAGTCGCTCATCATCGTGCGCGGCACGGACCGCAACGTCCGCGGCCTGCTCAACGTGTGCCGGCACCGCGGCTCGCGCGTCTGTACCGAGGAGAGCGGGCGGGCGCGCGGCGGGGTGTTCGTCTGCCCCTACCATGCCTGGAGCTACAACCTGGACGGGAGCCTGCGCGGCGCGCGGCAGATGCCGGAACATTTCGATCGCGCGGCACACGCTCTGAAGGCGGTGCACGCCCGGGTCGTCGAAGGGCTCATCTTCGTTTCCTTCGCCGCCGCGCCGCTCGGGCTCGAGCACGTCGAGGAAGCGCTCGCAGGTTCGGCGCGCGTGTATGGCTGGGGGGAGGCGCGGGTGGCCCACCGTGAGACCTACCCGGTGAACGCCAACTGGAAGCTCGCGGTGGAGAACTACATGGAGTGCTACCACTGCGGGCCGGCCCACGAGGAGTACTCGCGCTTCCACCTTTATGCGCGGCCGGCGGCGCTCAACCGCGAAGCCGACGAGCGCGTGCGAGCCAGGGCTCGCTCGCTCGGGCTCGAGCTGCGGGAGGTCGATCACTGGGGACTCAAGGCCCGGCCGGGACAGGAGGCTGCCGACAGCCTGCGCTCGGCGCTGGCGGTCGGCGCGGTGAGCGGCAGCGAGGACGGCCGGCCGCTCGCCCCGCTCATGGGCGAGTTCCCGGAATATGACGGCGGTGTGACGTTCTTCGACGTCGGCCTTACCAGCAACTTCCTCGCCTATCCCGATCACGGCCTCATCTACCGCTTCGTCCCCCGCAGCGTGAACCGCACCGACATGGAGGTCATCTGGCTGGTCAACGGCCAGGCGCAGGCGGGAGTCGACTACGATCTCGCGCGCCTCACCTGGCTGTGGCAGGTCACGAGTGTGGCCGACAAGCGCATCATCGAGCTCAACCAGCAGGGCATCAACTCGCGCTTTTACGAGCCCGGACCCTACGCGCCCATGGAGCAGCACACCTCGAGCCTCGTCGAATATCTGCTCGCGGAGCTGCGCTGAGGGCGGTCGCGGGCCGCTCGACTCCGACCTCAAGGCCAAGGTGGCCGCGCCGCTGCGTCGCCTCGTGCGGCGCTGGCTGAGACGACCCTAGGGCGGCTGCTGCGCCGGGTCGAGCGGCGCGCAGTTGGAGCGGCCGGACATGGCGCAGTCCTGGATCCGCGCTGCGTTGCCGAGCACCCGCACCACGATCAATCCGATCATGACCAGCAACAGGGCGACGAGCAGCCCGAGCAGCGCGGCGCGCCTTGAATCGCCTTGCCTTGGATCCTGCGCACGCCGCGGACGCAGCGGGCCCTGCGGACCCTGCGGGCTTTGCGGATCGTGCAGATGCTGATCGTTCATGGCCTCGACGTACGCTCAGTCGAGATCCCCGCGGGCGTCGCTCGATAGTAGACTCTGGGGCAGCGGTGCGCTCGTGGAAGCGGCCGCAGATTCACCTGCCCTGCGGGTATCCCGGTGGTGGTTCATCTCATCGACGGAACCTACGAGCTGTTCCGGCATTTCTATGGCCTGCGCCGCTTCAGCAAGGGCGAGGATCGCCCGCTGGGGGCCGTGCGCGGCGTGCTTTACACGGTGTTGCAGATGATCGAGGAAGGCGCCACCCACCTCGGCGTGGCGACCGATCACGTGATCGAGTCGTTCCGCAACAGCCTCTGGCCCGGCTACAAGACGGGCGAGGGTGTGGACCCGGCGCTGCTCGCGCAGTTCCAACCTCTGGAGGACGCTCTCGGCGCGCTCGGCGTCGCGGTGTGGCCGATGGTCGAGCTCGAGGCCGACGACGCACTCGCCTCGGCCGCACGCATCGCCTCGGCCGATGCGCGCACGCAGAAGGTGTGCATCTGGACCCCCGACAAGGACCTCGCGCAGTGCGTGCGCGGCGAGCGCGTGGTGCAGGTCGATCGCAAGAGCGGGCAAATCCGCGATGCGGACGGCGTGCGCGCGAAATTCGGGGTGGAGCCGGCGCTGATCCCTGACTTCCTCGCGCTCGTCGGTGACAGCGCCGACGGCTATCCGGGTCTTGAGGGCATCGGCCGCGTCGGCGCGGCACGGTTGATCACCAAGTACGGCCCGATCGAGCAGTTCCCGCCCGCGGTGCTCGGCGAGCGCCGCGAGCTGGCGCTGCTCTTCAAGAACCTCGCGACACTGCGCACCGACGCCCCGCTCTTCGACGACGTCGAGCGGTTGCGCTGGCGCGGACCACCCGAGCGCTTCGTGGCCTGGGCGGCGCAGTCGGGCGATGAGCGTCTGCTCACGCGCGCGCAGCAAGCGCCCGTCAGCTGATCGTGCCGCTTACTTCGGCTTCGTCTGGATCATCTTCTTCAAATCCTGCAGGTGCTCGATCGCACGATCGGCGACCTTCGTCATCGCCTCGGCGTTCGAGTTGCGCACGATCTCGGCCATCTCCTTCATGTGGGCGAGCGTCCTCTTGTAGGCCTCGCGTGCAACGTCGGCCGACTTGGCGTCCGCCGGCATGCCGGCGGCATGCTTGGCCGCATCCTGCACCTTCTGCATGGCTTCCGTCAGCACCTCGCCCTGCTTGCGCGCGAGTGCCTGCAGTCCCTGGTACGCTGCCTTGTTGGCTTCCGCGAGCGCCTCGAAATCCTTGCGTCCTGATTCGATGATCGCCGACAGGTCGACGCCCGGAACCTTGAATTGCTCGATGAGCTTGTTGAAATCAGAGAACGGGGTGGGTTGTTCGGTCATGGCAGCTCCTCACGTGGCCGGAATGTTCTGTGGCTTTGTCCTCTTACCCCAACGATCGCGCCGCCTTCTCAGGCGCTGAGCAGCTCCCGCAGCGTCCCGAGAAGCTCATCCGCGGTAACGGGCTTACGCACCAGGCGCAGCGAGCCCTCGGCGCTCTGCTCAGCCATCGCGGCAGTGGTATCTCCCGTGATGAGGATGGCCTTGGTCGGACGCCCGAGCCTCGAGCGGATCGACGCAATGGCATCGGCTCCGTTGCCGCCGTTTCCCAGGTGAAAGTCGGACACGATGATGTCGATGTCGTGCAGCTCGGCGGCACGCTGCACCGCTTCGGCAGCCGAGGAGGTCGCGGTGACACGATAGCCCTCGGTGCCGAGCAGCATACGCGTGGCGTTGAGCACGGCCGGATCATCCTCGATCAGCAGCAGGTGTTGCCGCTGTGCGGCCGGCGGGCGCGGCGAGCAAACGACCGGGTCGCTGGGTAACGTGCTTACACCGGCGGCTGCGCCGGCGCGGGGCAGCGTCAGCGTAAAGGTCGAGCCCGCACCGACCTCGGACACAACGTCGAGGCGCACCTGCAGCAGCCGCACGAGCCGCTGCACGATGCTGAGCCCGAGTCCGTAACCCTCGCGCGCGACGGCGGAATCGCTCGCGACCTGGTAGAACTCGTCGTAGATGAAAGCGAGCTGATCCTTGGGGATGCCGACGCCGGTGTCGCGCACTTCGATGCGCAGCGCATCGCCGTCGCGGCGACTGCGTAGCGTGACGGCGCCCTGCTGCGTGTAGCGGATGGCGTTCGTCACGAGGTTGCGCAGAATCTGTCCTACCAGCAGCGGATCGGAATGTGCCCACTCGTCCACAGGGTCGACGACGAGCTCGAGCCCCTTGTTGTGAGCGGATCCGAGGAACTCCCCGCGCAGCTCGCGCAGCAGCAGCGCAACGGGAAAATCGCGTATATCGGGCTTGATTTTACCGGACTCGAGCTTGCTCACATCGAGCAGCGCGTTCAGCAGGCGGCTCATGGTCCGCACGGCCTGCTCGAGCGAGGCCACCGCTTCGAGCGCCGCGGCATCGGTCGCGAGGCGCCGCAGTGTGCCCGCGAGCAGGCTGAGCGACTGCACCGGCTGACGAAGATCATGACTGGCAGTCGCCAGGAAACGGCTCTTGGCGAGATTGGCGCGCTCGGCGTCGGCACGCGCGGCCTCGAGCTCCCGCTCGACGCGCAGGTGACTCGTCATGTCACGGATCGCCGCTACGACCAGATGCTCGGGCTCGCACTCGACGTGACTCAGGCTGATCTCGACGGGGAATTCGCTGCCGTCGACACGCAGTCCCGCGAGAGCGGGCCCGCTGCCCATGGGACGCGCTCGGCCGCTCTCTGCATACCCCGCGCGGTAAGTCTCGTGGGATCGGCGAGAGCGCTCAGGTACCAGTATCTCGATGTGCTGACCGAGGAGCTCCTCGTGGGGATGCCCGAAGAGCTCCGTCACGTGCTGGTTGGCGAAGCGGATCACCCCGGATCGGTCGACGATCAGCATGGCGTCTGGAGCGGATTCGAGTACTGCGCACATGAGCTCCGGGGGGAGCATGTGCATGTGATCAGACTTTGGCGCCATCGCGTTGGATCCTGGAGTGAGCGACTACACTACGCTCAAAACACCGACAAGTCAGCCGTCGCCGCAGGCCGCAGGCCACAGGCCACAGGCCGCGACCAAAATGCTTGAGGTGCTGACCCGGCAGGGTCGCGGGATTCAATGTCGTGCGTGCGACAGGAGCAACCGTCCGAGGACGGCGAAGGACTCGATCACTGCCAGCAGCGTCTCCGCATCGACGGGCTTGGCGACGAAAAGGAGCGGTGCTCCGGGCAGCCAGGGGAGCGAGGCATTCGACAGCTCGCCGCTGAGAAACACCGTCGGTACCACGTGCCCGAGCATGCGGCAGATCTCCTGCGCAACATCCGCCCCGTCCATGTCGCCCGGCAGCATGAAATCCATGATGAGCACGTCCGGGGCGGCGGGCAGCTGCGCGAGCCGCGCGAGTGCGCTCGGGCCATCGCGTGCGGTTTCTGCGTTGCATCCGTGCGCGCGCAGGAAGCGCGCAACGCCCGCGCCGAGCTCCTCGTCGTCCTCAACGTGCAGCACGACGATCGGCTGGCGTAGCGTGCCCGACATTCGTGTCCCCCTCGCGGACGTGACCCCGCTACGCTACGTCGCTGCACCCGGACGCGACATACGGAAAACGACTTAGTTGTGTTGCGGATCGCTGCCGTGCGCACGGCGCCGCTCGGTGCTGCGCACGGCGCCGCTTGGTGCTGCGCACGGAGCCGCTCGGTGCTGCGCACGCAGCCCCTCAGTGCGCGGACGATGCGTGCGCCGCAATCGTCACCAGCACGAGGCCGTCCGGCGGAATCTCGAGACTCAGCGCGCCTCCCTCGAAGGTGCGCATCGCCGGTGGCGGCAGTGCCGCCGCCTGGCGCAGCTCGGTGAGCTCGCGCTGCGTTGGGTAGCGCGGCGATCCCATTTTCTCGTAGGCGACGCGCACGTTGCCGTGGAGGCGATCGAGCGTTCGCACGGTCGCCGCGGCCGCGTCGCTGTGACTCAGGTGCAGTACGACACTGCGCGGGGCACCGGCGGCGCCGACCTCGACGTAGTTCCACAGGGCGAGCACCAGAGTGCCGTCGTCGCGGCGCGTGTACAGCGTCCCCGCGCCATCGCCCACGAGGCGCTGCGTGCCGAGCTCGTGCAGCAGCGCGAAAGCGTTGAAGGCAGGCTTGGGGACGCCGCCGGCGGCGAGCAGCCCGAACCCGCCGTAGAACGGCGTCTTCACCACGCCCTGTTCCTCGAACACGTCCGAGAATGTCCAATAGGACATGTCCTGCAGCAGCCCGTCGCACTGGCGCACGGTCTCGGCCAGCCACGGTCCCATGTAGGGAGCGTCAGTCACTTCCGGGTGATTGCTCCAGCTGGCGTTGAATTCCGACCAGATCAGCGGCAGTGTCGGCGCGGCCGACGAGCGGATCTCGTCGTGCACCTTCTGTACGGCGCGGCACACCATGCGGTTGCGCGGGATGTGCTCGGTCGTGCCAAAGACGTCCTTCGCGGTATCGTCACCGTAGACGTGCGTAGAGACGAAATCGACCGGCACGTGCTCGTCATGGACGTGGCGGATGAAGGCGCTCACCCACGCCGCCTGCGCAGTGGCCGGCCCGCCGACGCGCAGCCGCGCGTCGACTGCCTTGAGAGCGCGCGCGGTGTGGTCGTACAGCGTCCAGTAGGTGGCCTGTTTCGGCTCCCCTCCCCAGAAGTCGAGGTTAGGCTCATTCCACACTTCGAAATACCACTGGCTGACCTCGTCGATGCCATAACGCTCGACGAGGTGTCGGGCAAACGACGTGATCAGCTCATCCCAGCGCCCGTAATCCTTCGGCGGGGAAACGACCGGCCGGTACCAGAAGCTCTGGCGGATATCGCGCCGCGCGAGCTGGCGCGGCATGAAACTGAGCTCGACGAATGGTCGGACTCCGTTGCCGAGCAGTCCGTCGTAGACCTGATCGATGTAGGAGAAGTTGAAGCGGGGCTCACCACGTGGCCCTTGCGAATAAAGGCCGAGCTCGTCGTGGAAAATCGCGTGGAAGCGTACGTACTGCAACGCCGTCACGTTGCGCACGGCGCGCAGATCCTCGCGATAGCTCTCGCGCAGAGAGAGCACCGCGCGGCCTGAGCCGAACATGTGCTCCCAGAAATGCGGGAATGGCTGCGCGGGGGCGGCCGCATCCACCGTGAGGGTCTCCGCGGCCGGCACCGCACAGGGTGCGAGAGAGCCCAGCAGCGTCACGAGCACGCTCGCGCGGGTGCCCGCGCGCCGGGCCTTCCCCGCCTGCGCCGTGCTCACTGCGACTGCGGCGCCAGCCAGCCCCCCGAGAATCCCGCGCGCTCGAGGCCCTCGCGCAGGTACGGATCGGTGCGCATCACGCGCCACACCAGATCGCTGCGGTAGTTCTCGATCATCGCCAGTATCGGTCCCTGATCGATGCCGAGGTAGTCCGGATCCACCCAACCGGCGTCGTGCTCGCCCGGCTTGGCATTGGCGCCCGGGAAGCTGGCGTTGAAGGCATCGAGGAAGCCGTAGGAGGAATAAATGGACGAGCCGAATCGATGGTACATCTCGAGCGTCGCCGGCAGCACGATCTCGGGGGCAAAGGGGAGCGAGCTGATGGCCGCGGTCGGTGCGATGGTGCCGTCGTCGAGGATCTCTCCGACACCCACCCCACGGGCCGCATACTTCATGAACGCGCGGTCCTTGCCGAGGTACGGCTCACGCGCCGGCCCCGGCCCGTCGGAGGCGCTCATGCCCCAGATGTCCTTGCCGTAAGCCTGCCAGTGCTGCGGGTTCGCGATCGCGTAGCGGCGCTGCGTGTAGGTGGCGCGGCGGCTGTTCTCGAAGTAATCGAGCCCGTGCTGGCGCATGTAGGCGTCGCGGATACCGCGAAAATCAACCCACACGTGCGTGTACTGGTGACCGAAGAGCGGCGCAAAGCTCAGGAAGGTCTGGTCGTAGAGCGTGCCCCACTGCTTGTCGTAGGTGCTGGTCCAGAGCGTCCAGGCCTGCGGGCTGACCGGGTGGGTCGGTGAGCCGAGTGCGAGCAGATAAACCAGCATCGCCTCGTTGTAACCGCGCCAGTCGTCGTTGGAGAAACCCTGTTCCGGCGTCCACGCGAGCGCCACGCCCGGCGGGCGGGGCTGCGCCCAGGTCCAGTCGACGCGCCGGTAGATCTCGTCGGCGAGTTTGCGGATCTCGATCTCGCGCGGATTCTGGGTATCGAAGTAGCTCTGACAGAAGAGCACGCCGGCGAGCAGCAGCGCCGTGTCGACCGTCGAGACCTCGCTGTCGTTGGCGCGTGCGCCCGTCTTCATATCGAGGTAGTGATAGAAAAATCCATGCTGATTCGGGGCACGGCGGAAGAAGCGCAGCGTGGTGAGCACGCGCTGGCGGGCCGCGGCACGCGTGATATAGCCGCGCTCGGCACCGATCGGGTAGGCCGTGAGGGCGAAGCCGACCGCCGCGATGCTGGCGAACGAGGGGGTCGGATAGCGATCGGGAATGAGCCCGTTCTCGGGGTTCGCTGTATCCCAGAAGAAGCGGAAGGTTCGCTCCTCGAGATCGGTGAGGAACGGGTCGAACAACACCGCGTTCGGCTCACTGAGGGCGCCGCTCGGCTGCGGGGCGAGTGACATGATGCTCACCGGTCGAGGCGTGGCGCTGAGCGCGCCCAGCCCCGGCTGTGGCATCACCGGGCCCGCCGACTGAGACTGCGCTGCCGGAGGGACGCTCGGTGGCGCAGCGGGGGCCGACGGGCCACCAAAGACTGCCCCGGACCAGAGCGCCGCGCAGGCCGCGATCGCCCGCGCCCGGCGTGCCGTTCGGGTGACAGTGCTCACGCGGCCTCCCGGGGGCGCCCCGGGCGCCTCATGCGAGCGCCTTTGCGCCCGAGCGCCCGGATCACGTTCTCGGGATCGTTGTGAATCGCCCGCAGCAGCGCCCTGGCAGGCCCGGTCGGCTCGCGCCGTCCCTGCTCCCAGTTGCGCAGCGTGCTCAGCTCGACCCCGAGCATGGCCGCAAATTCCGGCTGACTGAGTTTTGTCCATCCACGCAGTTCCTTGATCGACACCGCATTGATCCGGTACGCACGCGCGGCAGCCCGCGCGCCCCGGGAGCTTTCCGTGGCCTGCCTCACACTAAGCAGCAGCTGCTCAAAAGCAGCCTTCCTCATATATATGCCCCGTAGCCACCGGCGCCCGTGCCCGATGGCACTTGCGCGCGAGACCGATTCAACCTAAGGAAACTACGTTGTTCTGTCGTTTTGATGTTTTATAGGCCACTGGCGTACGTGCGTCAATGGCGTACATCGCACGTCTTCCGTGTGAGCGGCCTGTCTCAGTCCGTCCCTCGTTGGCCGCCGCAATCGGGGGGTCGCCGCGATTAAGTCACACGGCGACTCAGGCGGATTTGTGAACAATCTCCCAGGTGCTGCGCAGGAGCGGTGCCACGCGTGGCACCGTCACCATAGTGCTGGCGACCGCCATGAGCAGCAGTGCCGTGAAGGTCTCGCTGCTAATGAGCCCCTTATCGAGCAGAACGTTGACAAAGACGATCATAACCAGGCCTTTCGCCTGCAGCAGCCAGCCGATGATCGCGGCCTCCGTGCGCGTCCACCCGAGAATGCGGGCGGTGATGCGCGTGCCGATCAGCTTGCCGCCCACCGCCGCGAGGGTCAGCCCGGCAGCGGCGAGCAGCACTACGGCCCCGCCCAGGCTCCAGTTCGTGCGCAGCCCGGTCGAGAGAAAAAACACCGGCATCACGGCGAGCAGCAGGTAGTGACGGAAGCGGTCGAGGTCGTCCGGCCCGAACCACTCAGCGTCCATGACCGCCCCGGCGAGAAACGCCCCGACCATGTAATGCAGCCCCGACCAGTCCGCTCCCCAGGCGCACAGCACGAGCCACACGAGCGCGACGTACCAGCGGTCGGCTTGCGGCAAGGCGCGCATGAGCTTGCGGAACAGCCAGCCGGCGAGCGCGAGCGCGGCAAGGAACCCGGCCTGGCGCCCGATGCGCGCCCAGTCCATGAGGATGACGGCGAGCACGCTCCAGATGGCGACGTCATCGAGACTCGCGTAGCGCAGGATCCGCTGGCCGAGCGGCTCGCGGAGGATCGCCAGCTTCTCCATCAGCAGGATGAGGACCGGGAGCGCCGTCACTGCGCACGCCATGCCGACGCCCAGCGCGAACTGCCACTCCTGCGCATGCGCACCGATCCAACCCGGATAGCGCAACAGCGCGGCAGCGGCCACGCAGCCCAACAGCAGCGGGACCCCGAGCGCGAGCGCCGCGGCGGTCAAGGATTCCGAGCGGTGCACCCAGGCCCTCTTCAGATCGAGCTCCACGCCGGCGACGCACACGAACAGCATCGCGCCCCACCAGCTGATGCCGTTGAGCGCGGCGATCACCGATGGGCGGAACACGTACGTGTAATAGGCAGGACAGAATCTGCCGAGAATGCCCGGGCCGAGCAGGATGCCCGCGACGATCTGCACGACGACCAGCGGCGCGTAGTAATCGGTGCGCAACAGCCGCCAGATCAGATAGGGCACGCTGAAGATGATGCCCATCGCGATGAGGAACACCTCGGTGGTCATGATCGCGCTGGTCATCGCGTCGATGCGCCCCGCCCCGGCTCAGCGGCCCGGCACGGACGATACCCTGTCAGGTGGATGCTCGAGTGCGGCGAGGATGCCTTCGAGAATTCGCGTCGGGCTCGGGGGACAGCCCGGCACGGCGACATCGACGGGGATCACGTTGGCGACGCGCCCGAGGCTCGCGTAGCTCGCGCCGAATACGCCGCCGTTGCAGCCGCAGTCACCGAGTGCTACCACGAGCTTCGGCTGCGGAATGGCCTCATAGGTGCGCAGCAGCGCCGCCTGCATGTGCCTGGAGACCGGACCGGTAACGAGCAGCAGATCAGCGTGACGTGGACTCGCCACGAAGCGGATGCCGAGGCCTTCGAGGTTGTAGATGGGATTGTTGAGCGCGTGAATCTCGAGCTCGCAGCCGTTGCAGGATCCGGCGTCGACGTGACGGATGCAGAGTGCGCGGCCGAGCACGATCCGCAGCCGTTCTTCGAGCGCTTGCCGTAGCCGCAGACTCTCATCCGCCGGAGGAGGCGCTTCGCTAACAATGCCGATCGAGGCAATCTGACGCAGCGTTTTCAGCATGAGGATGTGTGCCGTTACAGATCGTGACCACTGTAGGACAGGTTGAAGGACTTGTTGATGAGCGGGAAGTCCGGGACGATGTTGCCGATCACGGCGTGCTCCAGCACGGGCCAGTTCTGCCACGACGGGTCGTGGGCGTGGCAGCGGCGGATCGTGCCCGCCGCGCCCGCTTCGAGCGCCACGAATACCGGGCCGCGCCAGCCCTCGATCAACCCGACGCCCAGAGCGTCGGGCGCAGGGATCTCCACCGTACCGCGGCAAGGGCCGGGGGGCAGGCGCGGCAAGATCTGCGCCACGAGCCGGCCGGACTCCTGAACCTCGTCGAAGCGTACGGCCACGCGTGCGGCGACGTCGCCGTCGGTCCGAACACACTTTTGCGGTACGAGCTCGGCATACGGCGCGCACGGCAGGTCGGTCCGCAGGTCGAAGGCCTGACCGCTCGCGCGCCCGGCTAGCCCCGTTAACCCCAAGCGCGCGGCGAGCTCCGGCCCGACCGTGCCGGCGCCGGTGAACCGGTCGCGCAGCCCGTCGTGTTCCTCGTAGATGCTGCGCAGTCCTGCCACCTCGTGCAGCAGAGCGTCGACGCAGCCGCCGAGCTGCTCGGCACCCGATTCGCTCAGGTCGCAACCGGTGCCCCCCGGAACGATAGCCTTCATCAGGTAGCGCGCACCGAGCGTGGCGTGCATGGCTCGCAGCAGCTGCTCCTTCAGGCGCGAAAACTGCGTAAGCCCAAAGGCAAACCCGGCGTCATTCCCAAGTGCGCCGAGGTCGCCGAGATGATTCGAGAGCCGCTCGAGTTCGAGACACAGCGCACGCAGCCAGCGGCCGCGCGGAGGAACTTCGGCGAGCGCCATGCCTTCGAGCGCCTGCGCGTAGGCCCACGAAAAGGCCACCGCCGAATCCCCGGACACGCGGGCGGCGAGGCGATGGCCCTCGAGGATCGGCAGCTCGGTGAAGCGCCGTTCGACCCCCTTATGTACGTACCCCAGCCGCTCCTCGAGTTTCAGGATCTTTTCACCGACCACCGAGAAGCGGAAGTGACCAGGCTCGATGGTGCCGGCGTGAACGGGCCCGACGGGAATCTCATGCACGCCCTCTCCCTCGACGCGGACGAATTCGTACCGGTCGATCACGGCCGCATCGTTCGGCGCTACCCGGGAGGGATCAACCAGCGGGTGATAGCCGTCGGGCCAAGCGGTGTGCCGCAGCCAGGGACGCTGATCGGGATCCGTGCAGCGCACGCCCGAGAGGTCTGCGAGCGCGCGTTGCATGCGGGCGGCGGCAGGAAAGAGATCCGCGAGCCCGGGGTAGATCGCTGCCCGCTCGCGCAGCGGCAGGCTCACGATCAGGCCGCCGGCCTCCCCAAGGAGCGCCGCCCGCACCACCGGCAGGATCTGCTCGTCGCCACCCGCCCAGAGTGCCAGCAGCTGTCCACCCGAGGCACGCACGTCGCCGAGGACCTCCCGCCAGTCATCGCGCGAGACCGTGAGCGCGCGAAACCCCGGCGCGCCGGCTTGCGCTCCGCCGCGGGCTAGCCAGGCGTGCCAGGTCACCTTATTGCCCTCCTATCAGCCGTGCGGCTGCGCGGTACCAGTCGGCGAGATAAGGCGGCACGTAGAGCCCGAGCATGAGCACGATCGACAGGTGGGCGAACACCGGCAGGAGTGCCGGTGGATGCGGCAGGCGCTTGGCCCGCGTCTCGCCGAAAACCATCGGCTGTACGCGCCCGAAGATCGCGGCGAAGGCGATTCCGAGCGCCGCGATCAGGATCGGCGTCGCCCACGGCTGCTCGCGCATAGCGGTGGTCAGGATGAGGAATTCACTGGCAAACACGCCGAAGGGCGGCATGCCGAGGATGGCGAGCGAGCCCATCATCAGGCCCCAGCCAACGGTCGGACTCAAGGTGATGAGGCCGCGAATATCGTCCATGAGCTGGGTGCCGGCTTTCTGCGCGGCGTGCCCGACCGCGAAGAAGATCGCGGACTTGGTGAGCGAATGCACCGTCATGTGCAGCAGGGCCGCGAAGTTCGCGATCGGACCGCCCATACCGAAAGCGAAGGTCACGATGCCCATGTGCTCGATCGAGGAGTAGGCGAAGAGGCGCTTGATATCGCGCTGGCGCCACAAGAAGAAGGCCGCCAGGACGACCGACAGCAAGCCAAATCCCATGAGCATCCGCGAGGGAAGCGCCGAATGCAGCGATCCCTCCACCAGCACCTTGCAGCGCACGACGGCGTAGATGGCGACATTGAGGAGCAGCCCCGAGAGCACCGCGGAGATCGGGGTCGGGCCTTCGGCGTGAGCGTCGGGAAGCCAGTTGTGAAGCGGCGCGAGTCCCACCTTGGTGCCGTAGCCGACCAGCAGAAACACGAACGCCAGGCTCAGGACTGCGGGCTCGAGATGTCCCTTGGCGCCGTTGAGATGCGTCCACAAAAGCGCGCTCGCTCCCTCGATGCCGAGGCTGTGCTCGGCGGCAAAATACATGAGTATCGTCCCGAAGAGCGCCTGCGCAATGCCGACGCCACAAAGTATGAAGTATTTCCAGCCCGCTTCGAGGCTCGCCGGTGTGCGGTAGAGCGTCACGAGGAGCACCGTCGAGAGCGTGGCCGCCTCCATCGCCACCCACAGCAAGCCGAGGTTGTTGGTCGTCAATGCAATCAGCATCGTGGCCATGAACAGCTGATACATACTGTGATACAGCCGCAGTCGCCCCGCGCCGACTCGCCCGTGCTCGCGCTCGATTCGCATGTAGGGTCTGGAGAAGAGCGCCGTGGTGAGCCCGACGAAGGCAGTCAGCGTGACGAGAAACACATTGAAGGGGTCAATGAAGAACTGCTCGCGAGCGACCAGCAGATTGCCCTCGCCCACGACGCGCGCGGTCAGTGCGCCGGCAGCGGCAAACGTCGCGAGGCTCGCCGCGACATTGAGTTCGGGCGCCCAGCGGCGCTCGCCGAAGACCCCGAGCGCGAGCGCACCAAGGAGCGGGCTGCCGAGCAGGAGCAGGAATTCCACGTCAGTGCGTCTCCCGCGGCGCATCCGCTTCGCCGGCCAGTGAGCTCTCGCGCAGCGACTCGAGATGATGCAGGTCGAGACTGTCGAACTGCTCGCGGATCTGAAAGAAGAAGATGCCGAGGACCAGCACGGCAACCAGTACGTCGAGCGCGACGCCGAACTCGACAACCATCGGCATGCCATAAGTGGCGCTCATCGCGCCGAAGAAAAGGCCGTTCTCCATCGACAGGAAGCCGACGACCTGCGACATCGCCTTGCGCCGCGTGATCATGGTGAGGAAAGACAAGAGCACCACCGCCAGCGCAATGCCGATCGAGTTGCGGGTGGCGGTGCTCGCCAGCGCGGAGATCGGCTGCGCGAGGCCAAAGGAGAACACCACCACGATCACCCCCACCAGCATCGTCAGCGGAATGTTGAGCAACGGCTCGCTGTCCCAATAGACCTGCAAGCGCCGGATGAGACGGTGCAGGAGCCACGGGAGAAAGACGACCTTGAGCGCGAGTGTCAGGAGCGCCGAGACGTACAGGTGCGGCTGCCCGGTGCGCCACGCAAGCAACAGAGTGGCCAACAACAACAGCGCGCCTTGCATGGCAAGCAGGTTGACGAGGTTCACGATGCGACGTTGCGCCAGCATGGCGAAGGACAGCAGCAGCAGCAGCGCTGCGCACAGGTTCAGTAGCTGCAGATCGAGCGGAGTACCGGCCACAGCTGTCAAGCTCCGAGCAGCAGGTGCACCAGGAGTCCGAGCACCGCGAACACAAAGGCCACGCCCAGGAATTCGGGTGCGCGAAACACCCGCAGCTTCGCCGACAGCGTCTCGATGAGGGCGAGTGCGGCGCCCGCGATCACGAGCTTCAGGCCGAGCAGCGGAATGGACGCGAACAACGCCGCGGGGCCACTTGCCCCGGTGGAGATCCCCCAGGGAACGAACAGGGCGAAGCCGATGCACGCGTAGTTGAAGAGCTTCAACGCCGCGGCCCACTCCATGATCGCCAGGTGGCGCGCCGAGTACTCGAGCAGCTGCGCCTCGTGAATCATGGTGAGCTCGAGGTGCGTCGCGGGGTTGTCGATCGGTATGCGCGCATTCTCGGCAAGCAGCACCATGGTGAAGGCGATCGCCGTGAAGGCGAGGCTCGGGTAGAGCCCGACCGTCTGGGTGGCGAGATTCTCGGTGATCGCCGGCAGCGCGGTCGTGGCCGAGATCAGCGATGCCACGAAGATGACCATGAGCAGTGCCGGCTCGGCGAGGAATCCGATCATCATCTCGCGACGCGCACCCAGCGTGCCGAATGCGGTGCCGACGTCGATTGCCGCCAACGACTGGAACACACGCGCGGTGGCGAGCAGCCCGACGAGCGCAATGGCGTCGGCCGCGACGGTGAGCGGTAAGCGCGTGCCCATCGAGGGAATGATCGCGGCGGCGAGCGTCATCGCGCCGAACACCACGTAGGGCGCCACACGAAAGAGCGCCGAGGCTGTGTCGGCGATGACGGCTTCCTTGTGGAACAGCTTGCGAATGCCGTGGTATGGCAGGGAGAGGCTCGGTGCCCGGCGATTCTGCAACCAGGCGCGGCATTGATTGATCCAGCCGACGAACAAGGGGGCCGCCGCCAGTGCCGCCAGCACCTCCAGGACCTGGGTGAGGATGTCGACGGGTCTCATAGCACGAGCGCGAGCAGTACCACGAGAGTTCCGAAACTATAGAGCAGGTAGGTTGCGACCCGTCCCTGCTGCAGCCACGCAACCGCGTCCGCCCCACGTTGCACGAGAGCGGCGAGCGGCAGGTACAGGCCCTGCCAGAACCGGTCGCGCACGTCGACGCGGTAGCGCGGCGCGACGTCAAAGGGCGAGGGGAGCTCGCGCGTGATGGCAAAGAAACTCGTGAAGATATGGCGAATGGGTTGGCCGAAGCCCTCGGCCGTGTCCTGCATGCGCGCCGTCAGCCCCCCGAAGCCGCAGTCCCAGGCCGCGGTCACTCGGCGCCGACCGTGATAGAAGAGCCGCACGGCGAGCACGGTCACGATGACCACGGTCAGGATAGCGAGCAGGAACACGACCGGGGCATACGATACCTGACGGCCGGGAACGGGCATCAACAGCCACCACGGCCCCGTCTGGCCGTGCGGCATCCGGCCACCCAACTGCTCGACCACGGGTCGCAAGGCCGTAATGACCTGCGTCGGCAGGAGGCCGAGCGCAAAGCAGCCGAGTGCCAGCCAGACGAGGCCGATGCGTTCGAGCGCCCCGGCATCGTGGGCGCGCGCGAGCGCCGCCTCCCGCGGCCGGCCGAGAAAGGTCACGCCGAAGAACTTGACCATCACGTAGGCGGAGAGCGCGGCTGCCAGCACCAGGAGCGCAGCACCGAGCGGCAGCAGCATGTTGATGAAGGGGCGTGGCACCTCGTGCGCGAAGAGAAACGCCTGCAGGAGCAGCCATTCCGACACGAAGCCGTTGAGCGGCGGCAGGCCCGACATGGCGAGTGCTCCGACCAGCGTGAGACCTGCCACCCACGGCATGCGGTGAATGAGACCGCCCAGACGACCCAGATTGCGTTCCCCGGTTGCGTGCAGTACCGCTCCGGTGCCGAGAAACAACAGGCTCTTGATGCAGGCGTGATTGAGACAGTGATAAAGGAGTGCGAGCAGTGCGAGGGCCGCGAGCGCCAGCATCCCGGCACCGCGGAATACCAGCGCCAGCCCGAAGGCGGTGAAGATCACACCGATGTTCTCGATGGAGGAGTACGCCAGCAGCCGCTTCATGTCAGTCTGAGCGGCCGCAAACACCACGCCGAACAGCGCCGTGAAGAGCCCGAGGGTGAGCGGCACCATCCCCCACCACCAGGCAACCTCCCCGAGCAGATCGAAGCTGACGCGCAGCACGCCATAAACGGCCGTCTTGAGCATCACGCCGCTCATCAGCGCCGAAACCGGGGACGGGGCGGCGGGGTGCGCCTCGGGGAGCCACACGTGCAGCGGAACCAGTCCGGCCTTCGCGCCGAAGCCGGCCAGCGCCAGCAGGAAGGCGAGTGCCGCCCACGGTGGCGTGAGGTGCGCGCCGCGCATGGCATCGAACGTGAACTGCCAGCTGCCACCCTGCAGGATGCCGAAGCTCAGCAGGATGGCGATGGCGCCAAGATGAGCGATCAGGAGATAGATGAACCCGGCGCGACGAATTTCGACGAGCCCGTGCTGCGCAGTGACCAGGAAGTACGAGGACAGTGCCATCGTTTCCCACGCCACCATGAAGGCGTAAGCATCGTCGGCCAGGAGCACGAACCCCATACTGGCGAGGAACACATGGTACTGAAGGCACAGCAGTCCGGGCGGCGTGCCCGCGCCGCGCCGAAAGTAGCCGGCGGCGAACAGCGAAATTCCCGCGGCGGCCGCGCCGAGCAGAAAAAGGAAGGCACTGCTGAGCGCATCGCGCCGCAGGTGCATCGGCAGATCAGGCAGACCGACCGCGAGGACGGCCCGCTCCGGGGCAGCTGCCAAGCTCGACAGCGCGATCACGGCCAGGAGCGCCCCGCACAGTGCGCCGAGTGGAAAGAGAAATCGCGCCACCCACACCAGGCTCCTCGGGCGCAGCAGTCCTGCGAGCCCGATGAGGCCCCATGAGGCGAGGAGCGTCAGACACTGAGCGAGCGGCGAATGTAGCGCTGACAGCACAGAGAGTACTACACAGGTACGTGCTCGATTATAATTGGATTCAATGAAATTATCATTTGATGTGGTCGTGTAAATGAGGCGCGATTCCGTAGTCAAGCTCGAGGAGCGCACCGCGCGTCTGACGATCCTGATCGATCCGCGCAAGAAGGCGGTTTTCGAAAGGTTGTGCGCCGAGGAAGATCTCACTCCGTCGCAGGTCGTACGTCGGCTGATCCGCGGTTATATCGAGCAGCGGCTCGGACGCCCCTGGAATCCGGGCGAGCAGAGTCCCGGCAGCGAGGGCGCCGCGCTGCGCGGCAGCTCGAGACGTCGCACCCCCCGCACCTGAGGCCTGGGGTTCGCGACCGCGGCGCTCGTTGTTGGCCTTCGGACCACAGCCGATGTTGTCCGCGAACTTGTTCCGGAACGTGCGGCAGCGCTTACGCACATGTCCGTACTGGAGCGCGGCGGGCGGTACGCGTAAGCTTGCAGAGCAACTACAATGCCAACAGCGCCAGCTCAACCTGACCCACCGATGCTTAGGAGAGTCGCATGAAGCAGGTCATCGACCATACGCGCCGCCGGTTGCTGCGGAATGTCGCCCTGGGCGTGGCCCTGATTCCGATCGCGCGCGCGCCGCTCGAGGTGGCGGCAGCCGCCGATATGCCCCTGGTGAGTGCGGACGATCCCACCGCAAAGGCGCTGAAGTACACGAGCGACGCCAGCAGCACCAAAGACGCCAAGCCCGGCAGCAAGTGCGCCAACTGCAGGCTCTACCAGGGCGCGGCCAACTCCGCGGAGGGTGGCTGTCTCCTCTTCCCCGGCAAGTCGGTCAAGGCGAGCGGCTGGTGCATGTCCTGGACCGCCAAGACCTGACTGAGAACGCTCGGCGGCGACTCCCTGCGGGCCGCCGCCGACCCCCTTTGCACTTCGAGTTACCGCAGTTACCGCGGGCTGCGTGCCCCTGCGTGGCGCCTGACGAGCACGAAATCGCTGTCGAGCGCGTCGACGAGGCTCGCAGTCAGCGTGCCTACCAGAGGCGCGGTGCTCGGCCGGTGCGTCAACGCGCCGATTACGATGACGTCGTAGTTGCGCTCGCGGATCAACTTCTGCAGTGTTGCCTGCGGGTCACCGACGAGAAAATACAGCTGCCCGACGTCGAGGTGTGCATGCTCTGCCAGCTGGCGGAGCGTGGCGAGGCGAGTCTGCCGCGTGTCAGCGTCGCTGTCCTCAGCCTCCGCATACGTCAGCTCGAGCACACCGCCGCAGCTCGTGGCGAGCTCTTTGGCTCTCTCCAAAATCGCGTGCGCAAGACCCGCGGTCTCCCGCTCCGAGACGTCAAGCGCAGCGAGGAATCGCGGAGCAGTGCCCCAGGTGCGCCCGCGGTTGAGCAGCAGCGTCGCCGGAGCGTTGCGCATCAGCTGCCAGTCGTTCGCATCAAACGTTCTGCGGTGTGGGCGCTCGACGCCGCCCGCGCTCTTGAGGACGAGGTCCGCGTGGCTGCGGCGAATCTTACGCACGATGCCCTCGTAAAGCGGACTCTCGCACGCGACGTCGGCGGTGATCGGCACGGTCGTCCCGTGCACGCTGTCGATGAGGCGCCGCAGGTACGTGCGGGACCGCTCGAGGGACGCCTGCTGGGCCGCAGCCACGGCGCGCGCCTCGTACGCGTGCTTGAGCTGGTAGGCTTGCTCGGCGTCGCAGAGGAAGAGCTCGAGCCTTGCATCGCACGCGAGCGCAATGCGCAGCGCCTTCACCAGCAACCCGGCATCGGCTGCGCTGCCGTCGGCTACTGCGAGAATCGAGCCCGGATGGCTCATGTCAGGCGACCATCACGTGGGGACTCCGACGCAGCCTCCTGCGGATGCGGCTACTTGCCGGCCGATGCCGTGCGCAAGCTCATGATGTAGTGCGACACATCGCTCACCTGCGAGTTGGTCAGCATCGGATTCGGCATCGTTGGCGGCATCGTCTTCATGTCCCAGTGCGTAGTGGCGATGAATTTACGCAGTGACTTGAGGTTCGTTTCGGGACGGTTCGCGATCTCGGTGAAACTCGGAGCCTCGGGAGGCCGCTGGCGCGGCTCTTGATCACTGGTCGCCAGATGGCAGGCCGAGCAGACATTGCGGGCAATATCCGCACCGCGCGCCACGGCCCCCTCTGGCGCTGCCGCCCCCGACGGCATGCTGACCGCGGTCGAGAGCGCCGCACAGACAAGAGCCCAGATCGTACGACGCGCTGAACCGCTCACCACGCACCCCCTTCGCTCAGGGTCGCAGCGTCCCCTCGATCACCCGCTCGTTGCGTATCGAGCCGGCGACGTTCTGCAATTCGTTCGACAGCGCCTCGATCACGTCATCGAGGGACAGAACGCCGAGGAGCTCACCGCGTCTGCCGACTACCGGCAGCCGTCGTACGCCCATGCGGCGCATCTCACGCAGCGACTTCTCCAGGGGATCCGATTCGAGGGCGCTGACGGGCGATGGCGTCATGACATCACCGACGCGCAGCGTCCGCGGATCGGTCTCCCGGGCTACGACCGTCACCACGATATCACGATCGGTCAGCACCCCGACCGGTCGCTCAAGCCCGTCTGCCGCCTCGGACGCGACCACGACCAGGTAGCCGATGTGCTTCTCGCGCATCAGCTGTGCCGCCTTGATCAGCTCGTCCTCGCGACCCACGGTGACCGCGCTGCTGCGGCAAAGCTTACCCGTATTCATGATGGAGCACCTTTTACTAGATGGAGCACTTCGAAAAAGGCAGGGCACACAGCATGCTAGTCGCGCGTTTGCGAGGGGCGCGTCCGTATTTCTGCGCATGGAGAATGGGCGCGGCGTCTGCCGGGTACGCATTCATGCGAATGGCCTGAGCGCCTTGGACCCCTTAGTTTCCCTTGTCGGAGAGCTTCCCCTGTCGGAGAGCCATCCGCAGCATGAGTATCGCTGATCTCTCGAGTGCGCCGGTGTATACCGCCTTTGCGGATCAGCCTTTGGCGGCAGCGGCGCGCGAAATGCGAGCCCGTGACGTCGGCGCCCTCGTCGTCGTCGACTCTCGGGCGCAACGACCCGTCGGGATCCTCACCGACCGGGATATCGTCCGCGGACAAGTGGAGCGGCGCGCCGATCTCCATTGCCTCACGGTCGGCGAGGTCATGACGCCGAATCCTGTTACCGTTCCAGCTGCAGCCGCATTGAGCGAGGCGATCCAGACGATGAGCGCGCACGGCGTGCGCCGCGCGCCGGTCGTTGACCGATCGGGCGCACTGCAGGGCATCGTCACGCTCGATGACCTCCTGCCGGCGCTCGCGCAGCAGCTCAGCGTGCTCGCGGGCATCGCGGATGCGCAGGCGCGCCAGAGGCACGCATGAAGGTGGGTGCCCTCTGCCGGCGCCAGGTCGTGAGCATCAGCGCCTCCGCGCCCGTTAGCGAGGCGGCGCGGCTGATGTGCGAACAGCAGGTCGGCGCCGTCGTCGTGACCGCCGCCCCGGCCGACAGCCCGATCGCCGTCGGCGTGCTCACCGATCGCGACATCGTTCGCGCGCAGCTCGACGGGGCTGCCGATCTCAGCCAGATCCGTATCGCCGACGTCATGACCCCAGAGCCGCTGGTGCTCAGCGAGGACGAGCGGCTGGATGAGGCAGTGCGCCGCATGCGAGCGCGGGGTGTGCGGCGTGCGCCGGTGATCGGCGCGAGTGGTGCGCTGACGGGTGTCATCTCCTTCGACGACGTGCTGGCGCACATTGGCACGAGCCTGGCGGCGCTCGCACGCCTCACCGAGCGGCAATCACGGCGCGACGATCCGGCGACCCATCAGACCTAGACCCGGCGCGCCTGAGCGGGCACCGAGGTCGGCACTGCCGCAAATACCACCATGAGCTACGTGCGCTTCTTCGGGCAGATTGGCATCGAGGACCTGCCGCTGGTCGGAGGCAAGAATGCCTCGCTGGGCGAGATGTACCGTAACCTCGCTCCGCAGGGTGTCAACGTTCCGAACGGATTTGCCATCACGGCTGACGCTTATCGGTACGTCCTCGCACGCGCCGATGCTTGGGGCCCGTTGCGCGAGGCCCTGGCGGGACTTCGCGCCGACGACATGGAGGACCTCACGCGCCGCGCGGCGCGTGCACGCGAGATCGTCTACGGCGCGGGGCTGCCCGATGATCTGAGCGCGCAGATCCTCGAGGCCTATCGAAAGCTGCAGCGCGAATACGGGCCGCAGTTGAGCGTTGCGGTCCGCAGCTCCGCGACCGCCGAGGATCTCCCCACGGCGAGCTTTGCCGGTCAGCAGGAGAGTTACCTCAACGTCCAGGGGGACACACAGCTGCTCGAGGCCTGCAGGCACTGCTTCGCCAGTCTTTTCACCGACCGCTCGATCCACTACCGCATCGACCAGGGCTTCGATCATTTCAAGGTGGCTCTCTCAATCGGGATCATGAAGATGGTGCGCTCGGACCTGAGCGCGAGCGGCATCATGTTCACTCTCGACACCGAGACTGGCTTCCGCGACGTGGTCCTGGTGAGCGCCGCCTACGGACTTGGCGAGAATGTCGTGCAGGGTGCGCTCGATCCCGACGAGTTCATGGTCTTCAAGCCGACCTTCGAGCGCGGCGCGCGCGCCGTGCTCAAGAGAGTGCTGGGCAGCAAGGCGATCAAGATGGTGTATTGCGGCGGCGCGTCGGGCACGCAGAACGTTCCCACCACGGCCCCCGAGCGCGACCGCTTCTGCATCGCCGACGAGGACGTGCTGACGCTCGCGGACTACGCCGTCAAGATCGAGCGTCACTACAGCCGCATCTCCGGCCGGCCGGTTCCGATGGACATCGAATGGGCCCGGGACGGAGTTGACGGCCACCTCTACGTGGTGCAGGCACGCCCCGAAACCGTGGCGGCGCACCGCGGCAGTGCGGTGCTCGAAGAGTTCACCCTCAAAGGGCGCGCCCCGGTACTGGTGAGCGGCCATGCGGTCGGTACCCGTATCGGCACGGGCCTGGCGCGGGTCATCCCGAGCGCCGAGCAGATCAACGACTTCCGCGCCGGCGAGATCCTGGTCACCGACAGCACCGCTCCCGACTGGGAGCCGATCATGAAGAGCGCGGCCGCTATCGTCACCAACCGCGGCGGCCGCACGTGTCATGCGGCGATCGTTGCCCGGGAGTTTGGCATCCCGGCGGTCATCGGCTGCGGCAATGCCACGAAGGCGCTCGCCAGCGGCGATCCCCTGACCGTGTCCTGCGCGGAAGGCGAGGTGGGCAAGGTCTATCGCGGAGTCCTGCCGTTCGAGGTGCGACGCACCGACCTTGCGAGCCTGGCGCGACCGCAGACGAAGATCATGCTGATCATCGGCAATCCCGACATCGCGTTGCGCTCGAGCTTCCTGCCCAACGACGGCGTTGGGCTCGCGCGCATGGAGTTCGTGATCACCGAGTACATCGGCGCGCATCCGCTGGCACTCTTGCACCCGGAACGGGTCGACGACGAGGCGGAGCGCGCCGCGCTGCTGCGGCTCGCGCGCAATCACTCGACCCCCGCGGAGTTTTTCGTGCAGCGCCTCGCCGAGGGCATCGGCACGATCGCGGCAGCGTTCTATCCGAAGCCGGTGATCGTGCGCATGTCGGACTTCAAGACCAACGAATACGCGGGCCTCCTCGGCGGGCGCTGGTTCGAGACCCAGGAGTCGAATCCCATGCTCGGATTCCGCGGCGCGGCGCGCTACACGCACCCGGCGTACGCCGAGGGCTTCGCGCTCGAGTGCGCCGCGATGAAGTACGCCCGCGAGCGGCTCGGCTTGAGCAACATCAAGCTGATGATCCCCTTCTGCCGGCGTGTCGCGGAAGGCAGGCGCGTCGTCGAGCGGATGGCCGAGCTCGGACTGCGGCGTGCAGTTGACGGGCTGGAGATCTACGTGATGTGCGAGATCCCGAATAACGTCATGCTCATCGACGAGTTCAGCGCGATCTTCGACGGCTTCTCCATCGGCTCGAACGACCTCACGCAGCTGACGCTCGGCGTCGATCGCGATTCGGCGATCGTGGCCTTCGACTTCGATGAGCGCGACGAGGGCGTCAAGCGCATGATCCGCATGGCCGTCGAGGGCTGCCGCCGCAACCATCGCCACTCGGGGCTGTGCGGGCAGGCCCCCTCGGACTACCCCGAGATGGCGGAGTACCTGGTGCGGCTCGGCATCGACTCGATCAGTCTCAATCCCGACGCCATCGTCGCCACCACGCGGCACGTGCTCGAGGTCGAGAGAGCCCTCGGCCGCGCGCCGACGCAGCCGAGTGCCGCATGAAGCGCATTGCCGTGCTGACCAGTGGCGGCGATGCCCCGGGGATGAATGCCGCCGTGCGCGCCGTGGTGCGCACCGGCATCGGCGCCGGGCTCGAGGTGCTCGGTGTGCGCGATGGTTTTGCCGGTCTCATCCGCGGCGAGTTCCTGCCGCTCGGCGCGCGCGAGGTGGGCGGGATCATCGAGCGGGGCGGAACGTTTCTCGGCACCAGCCGTTGCGAGGATCTCAAGACCAGCGCCGGCCAGGACGCCGCGCTCGGGCAGCTGCGCGCCGCCGGTGTGGACGGTCTGATCGTCATCGGCGGCAACGGCTCGCAGCGCGGATCCTGTGCGCTCGCGCAGCGAGGCGTGCCGCTGGTCGGCATCGCCTCCACCATCGATAACGACGTGTTCGGTGCCGAGCCGTCGATCGGCGCCACGACCGCGCTCGACACGGCTCTCGAGGCCATCGATCGGCTGCGCGTCACGGCTTCCGCGCACCGGCGGGCGTTCGTCGTCGAGGTCATGGGAAGAGACAGCGGTTATCTCGCGCTGATGGCCGGGATCACCGGCGGCGCGGAAGCCATCGTGCTGCCGGAAGAGGCTACCGACGCGGAAGAGCTCGCCGCCGAGATCCGCCGCAGCTACGCGCGCGGCAAGAGTCACGCCATCGTGGTGGTCGCGGAAGGTGCGCGTTACAACGCGGATGGCTGTGCGCGTTACTTTCACGAGCACGCCGCGCGGCTCGGCTTCGAGCTGCGGATCACGCGCCTTGGGCACATCCAGCGCGGCGGAGCGCCGTGCGCCTTCGACCGGCTGATCGCGACGCGACTCGGCGCGGCGGCGAGCGAGCACCTCACGCGAGGGCCGGTCGGGGTGCTGCTCGGCTTCATGCAAGGCGGCATCGTCGCCACAGCGCTCGGCGTGGTCGCCTCATCGACCAAGACCTTCGACACGCAGCTCTATCGGCTGGCACGCACGCTTGCGGAGTGAGCGGCAGTGAGCCGCGCACTACCTGCGCGACGCGCCCGGCTGACCGCCGGCAGCATTGCCTGGCAGACGCGCAACGTAGTCGGCCACCGCCTGGATGTCCTCGTGGTCGAGCCGCGCGAGGAGGCGGATGTGCGCCGGCGAGAAATTCGGCCGGCGTCCATCCACGGCATCGTAGATCTGGCGCCGCAGATACTCGTAGTTCTGTCCGGCAATCCGTGGAATGACGCGTTGCGCATCGCCCTGCCCGTCATCGCCATGACACCCGCGACAGAGCGCGGCATAGGTCTCGGCCCCGTGCTCGAGGAGCTGCCCGTTGCCTTCGCCATTGGCCACAGCGCCCTCGAGGCGGCTGACATACTCCGCCACGTCGGCGATCGCCTGCGCATCGGCGAGATGGTGACGGCTGGCGATCTGCTCCATCCGCAGATCCCAGCGGCGGTCGTAGCGATAGTCGACGAGCTGCTTCTCGAGTACGGAGGCGTGCTGTCCCGCGATGCGCGGCACCATGCCGTGCGCAGTCCCGCCTCCTGCCGCCCCGTGACAGTCCGCGCAGAGGCGAAAGAGTTCCGCCCCCCGATCGAGATTGGGCGTACTGCGCCTGACCTGCTCCAACTCCTGTTGTGCCGGGGAAAGCGCGGCGGTAACCCCCGGCAGCGTGATGAACGCGCTCGCGCAGAGCGCAGCACACACCCGGGAAGCCCTGCCCGCCGTGATCGCCACTAACGGCGTGCGCTCTGCTCGCGCCGCTGTGCCCGGCTCTGCGTGTCGAGCAGCGTATGCATCTCCGACAGAAGCGACTTCAGCAAATCATCGAGCGTCACGATCCCGATGAGCGCCTCGCGCTCGTCGACTACCGGGATACGCCGCACGCCGTGCGTCCGCATGCGCTCGATGACCACACTCGCGTCCTCGGTATCGCGGGCGATGACCACCGGCCGGTGCACCAGCGCGGACAGCGCAGTGGTCGCCGCGTCGCGACCGTCTCCGAGAACCTCGATGGCCAGGTCGCGGTCGGTCACTACGCCGAGCGGCACACGCTGTTGCGCCGGATCGTCGACCACGACGACATCGCCGACGTGCTTGTGGCGCATCAGCCGTGCGGCCTCGAGCGCACTGGTCTGCGGACGACAGCAGACGACTTCGCCGGTACACAAGTCCCTGACCAACATTGGGAGCTCCTCGGGCGTCAGCCCTGCCGGCCGTGGACGCTACCGTGCTGGCCGGGAATCGCCGCCCCCCAACGCTTGGCCTGCGCGATCGCGATGCGGATCACACGACCCTCGTCGTAGCCCTCCTCGAGCAGCGCGTTCGCGATCTCGATGGCCTTGCTGCGCACTTCGGGGGCCAGATTGAGCATCGAGCGGGGGAAATAGCTCTCGTCCCACGGCATGCGCGGATGATCCGCGCAGCCCCGACCAGCCGACATCCGCACACGGTGCAGGCAGCTACGCACTAGTGCGTACGCCGCGCCGCGTGGGCAGCCCGTGCGGCAATTGCGTATGGCGGGACGCACGGCCACGTCCCCACCATTTTGGATGAAATCCTGAGCGGAGAGCGCGGATGACTGCCAAGCAAGTACTGTTCCAGGCCGCAGCGCGCGAGAAAGTGCTGCGCGGAGCCACGCAGCTCGCCGATGCCGTGCGCATCACGCTCGGCCCGAAGTCGAAGTCGGTCCTCATCCAGAAGAAGTGGGGCGCGCCGATCGTCTGCAACGACGGGGTCACCATCGCCAAGGAGATGGAGCTCGCCGACCCGGAAGAAAACCTCGGCGCACAGATGCTGCGGCAGGCGGCGGAAAAGACCGGTGACCTGGTCGGCGACGGTACGAGCACCGCGACCATTCTGGCGCAGGCGATTTATGCCGACGGCGTCCGCAACGTCGCGGCCGGGGCAAGCGCCATCGACCTCAAGCGCGGGCTCGATCGCGGCCTCGCCGCCGCCGTCAAGAAGCTGAAAGAGCTGGCGCGCCCGGTCGGCAGCCGTAAGGAGAAGGCGCAGGTCGCCACCATCTCCGCGCACAATGATCCGCTCATCGGCGAAATGGTGGCCAACGCGATGGAGAAAGTCGGAGGCGACGGCGTGATCACCGTGGAGGAATCGAAGACCACGGAAACGAGCCTCGAGGTCGTCGAGGGTCTGCAGTTCGACCGCGGCTACCTCTCGCCCTACTTTGTCACCGACCCGGGAACCATGCAGGCCGTGCTCGAGAACGCCTACGTTCTCATCTGCGACCGCAAGCTCAACATCCTGAAGGACCTGCTGCCGCTGCTCGAGCAGGTGGCGAAGGCCGGCAGGCCGATTCTCTTCATCGCCGAAGAGATCGAAGGCGAGGCGCTGGCGACGTTGATCGTCAATCAGATGCGCGGCGTCCTCAAGAGTGCCGCCGTCAAGGCGCCCGGATTCGGCGACCGGCGCAAGGCGATGTTGCAGGACATCGCCACGCTCACCGGCGGTCAGGTCATCGCGGAGGAGCTCGGCAGCAAGCTCGAGGACGTCGAGCTCACGCAGCTCGGGCGCACGCAGCGCATCGTCGTCGACAAGGACACCACCACGCTCATCGGCGGCTCCGGCGACAAGGCCGCCATCGCCGGCCGCATTCAGATGATCCGCAAGGAGCTGGAGAAGACCACGAGTCAGTACGACCGCGAAAAGCTCGAGGAACGCCTGGCCAAGCTCTCCGGTGGCGTCGCGGTCATCCGGGTGGGCGCCCCGAGTGAATCGGAGATGAAGGCGAAGAAGGAAGCGCTCGACGATGCCATCAGCTCGACCAAGGCGGCGGTGGCGGAAGGCATCGTCCCGGGCGGCGGTCTCGCGCTGCTGCGGGCGGCGGCGGCGATAACTGCCATCGAGAGCGAGTGCACGGGGGACGAACGCACCGGAGTGCAGATCCTGCGCCATGCGCTCGAGGCCCCGACACGGCAGATCGCGGAGAACTCGGCCGCCGACGGCGGCGTGGTCGTCGACCGCATGCTGAGCGGCAGCGGCAATCTCGGCTTCGATGCCTCGCGCAAGCAGTTCGTCGACCTGCTGGATGCCGGCATCATCGATCCGGTCAAGGTCGTACGCGTGGCGCTGGAGAACGCGATATCGGTCGCGAGTGTCCTCTTGCTCACGGAGGCGACGATGACCGAGCGCCCGGAGAAGCCCCGCGAGCACGCCGCAGCGGAATCGGATCTCTGAGGCACGCCGCCGGGGTAAATCAGTGGCGGGCAGAACACGCAAGCGCCGGCCGACAAAGTCGTCCCCGTCCGCCGCGCTTCAATCGCTGCCCTCGCCCGCCGAAGCGCCTCCCGATCCGCCGACGAGTATCGACCGCCTGCTGCATGCGGGCGTCGGACGCTTCACTCTGGGGCTCTCCCCGGCGGCGCTGTGGCTCGCTTACGCGGACTGGGCGCTGCACCTCGCCGCATCGCCCGGCAAGTGTCAGCAACTCGCCGAGAAGGGCATGCGCAAGGCCGTGCGACTCTGGACCGCCATGCCACGCCTCGCCGCTGCGACGGGTTCACCCTGCATCGAGCCCCTACCCCAGGATCATCGTTTTGACGGCGCGGATTGGCAGCGGCCGCCCTTCAATCTCATCTACCAGTCGTTCCTGCTCAATCAGCAGTGGTGGCATGGCGCCATGACCGCAGTGGGCGGCGTCGCACCACACCACGAGCAGGTGGTCGCATTCATGACGCGCCAGCTCCTCGATATGGTCTCGCCGGTCAACTTCCCGCTCACGAACCCGGAGGTGCTCGCGGCATCGCTGCGTGAAGGCGGGCAGAACCTCGTGCGTGGGGCAGCCAACTTCTGGGTCGACTGGGAGCGGGCGGCCGGCGGCAAGCCGCCGGTCGGAGCGGAAAGGTTTCGGCCAGGCCAGGAAGTGGCGGTGACGCCCGGCGAGGTGGTCTACCGCAACCGGCTGATGGAGCTCATTCAGTACACCCCGAGCACGCACGAGGTGCAGGCTGAACCGGTACTCATCGTGCCGGCGTGGATCATGAAGTACTACATTCTCGATCTGTCGCCGGAGAATTCGCTGGTGAAGTACCTGGTCGATCGCGGCCACACCGTCTTCATGATTTCCTGGCACAACCCGACGGCCGAGGATCGTGATCTCGGGATGGATGATTACCTGCGGATCGGTCTGCTCGACGCGCTCGACGTGGTACGCGCCATCGTGCCCACTGCCCGGGTCAACGCCGTAGGCTACTGCATCGGCGGCACGCTGCTGGCGATGGCCGCGGCACACCTCGCGCACGAGAAGCGCGCGGTACTCAATTCCATCACGCTGCTGGCCGCGCAGACCGACTTCACCGAGGCCGGCGAGCTGACACTGTTCATCGACGACAGCCAGCTCAGCTATCTCGAAGACATCATGTGGAATCAGGGCTATCTCGATACGCGTCAGATGGCGGGCGCCTTCCAGCTGCTGCGCTCGAACGATCTCGTCTGGTCACGCCTGGTGCACGAGTACCTCATGGGCCGCCGCGAGCCCATGTCCGATCTCATGGCCTGGAACGCCGACGCTACGCGCATGCCCTACCGTATGCACAGCGAGTACCTGCGCCGGCTATTTCTCGGCAACGATCTCTATGAAGGTCGCTACCGGGTCGATGGACGGCCGCTCGCGCTCGGGGACATCCGGCTGCCGATCTTCGCCGTGGCGACCGAGCGCGATCACGTCGCGCCCTGGCGCTCGGTATACAAGCTCAATCTGATGAGCGACACCGACGTTACGTTCCTCCTCACCAGTGGCGGCCACAACGCCGGCATCGTCAGCGAGCCCGGTCACGCGGGCCGCCACTATCGGATCTCGCACCGACGCGCCGGCGCGCATTACGTCGATCCCGACACCTGGTTCGCCTCAGCGAGGATCAGCGAGGGCTCGTGGTGGCCGGCCTGGCTGTCATGGCTCAAAGAAAACTCTGGCGGCAAGCGCGCAGCACCCCGCATGGGGGCAGCGGCCCGGGGCTACCCGTGCCTCGGGGCTGCCCCTGGTCGTTACGTCCTCGAGGCGTAGCGTGCGAGAGTGTCAGGCGCAGCGCGAAGCTGCGGCTCTTGGCGGCGAGCGTCGCGTAGGTCAGCGTGAAGAAGAGCGAGGCGATGAGTGCCACGAACATGTGCGTGGTGGCATGGAGAACGTGCGCGTCGCGTAGCACCTCCCAAACGGGGAACCCCGTATATATACCTATGTGTGCTTAAGGCACCTGCTAGCTCCAGGCATCTGCGTGGCTCTAGGCAGTAATACGTGGCCCGCCGCGGCAAGCCCGGACGGCGCACCCGATCTGTGGGGGATATCGTCGCGATCGTTGCAGCGGAAGGAGTCTTCTCATGACGCGCGTCGCCATTGTTACCGGAGGTGTGGTCGGCATCGGCGCGGCGACCTGCAAGGCCCTGAAGAAGGCCGGCTACAAGGTTGCGGCGACGTTCGTCCACGACGTCGCCAGTGCCAGGACCTTCCGCGAGGAGACCGGCATCCCGACCTTTCAATGGAACGTGGCGGATTTCGCGGCCTGTGAGCTCGGCGTCGCGAAAGTCGCAGGCTCCCTGGGAGCCGTCGACATCCTCGTGAACAACGCCGGCATCACACGCGATGCGACGCTGCACAAGATGACCTATGAGCAGTGGCGCGCGGTGCTCGACGTAGATCTCGGCAGCTGCTTCAACATGTGCCATGCGGTGATCGAGCCCATGCGCGAGCGGCGCTTCGGGCGCATCGTGAACATCAGCTCCGTGAATGCCATGGCGGGCCAGTTCGGGCAGACCAACTACGCCGCCGCCAAGGCCGGCATGATCGGCTTCACCAAGGCGCTCGCACTGGAAAGCGCCGCGCGCGGCATCACCGTCAACGCGATCGCACCCGGCTATACCGATACCGCGATGGTGGCCGCAGTGCCGCCCGAGATCCTGCAGAAGATCGTGGCCAAAGTGCCCGTCGGCCGGCTGGCACGCCCCGAGGAGATCGCGAGCGCCGTCGCCTTCCTGGTAAGTGATGACGCCGCCTATATCACGGGCGAGACGCTCTGTATCAACGGCGGCCAGTACCTGCAGTAACCGTGCGCTAACCCCGCCTTCAGGGCGAGCCACCCGTAGTTGGCTCGCTCGGCGCCTGAGTGCTGGCGGCTTTCGTTTCCGACCACCAGCCTCCGCCAAGCGCCACATAGAGCGCCACGGTATCCTGATAGCGCACCGCAACCGCCTGCAGGTCGTTGATGAACGCCTGATGATAGAGCGAGTCCGCGGCTAGCACATCGAGATAGCCGCTGAGTCCTGCCTGGTAGTTGATCTGCACGAGGTGGAGTGCCTCGCGGGCCGTGCGCAGCGCCTCGTCTTGCGCCTTGAGTGCAGCCGCGTCGTGCTCGAGCGCGCGCAGCGTATCGGCGACTTGCGCAAACGCTCCCAGCACCACCTGACGGTAGAGCGCCATCGCCTGCGCGTAACTGTCGATCGCCGCCTTGCGCCGGTACCAGAGTGTGCCGCCCTCGAATAGCGGCTGCGTGAGCGTACCGCCGAATTCCCAGGCGCGTCCGGCCGGGGACGTCAGGGTATCGATCGTTTTCCCGTTGGCGCTGTAGCTGCCGCTCAGCGTGATCGCCGGCAGCAACGCGGCCGTCGCGACGCCGATATTGGCGCTGGCTGCGTGAGCCGTGGCCTCGGCGGCGAGGATATCGGGGCGCTGCCGCACCAGGTCCGACGGCAGGCTCACCGGCAGATCGGCCGGCAGGGTGAGATCGGTGAGACTCACGGCCGGGGCGCTCCAGTCTGCGGGCACCTTACCGGCAAGCGTCGCCAGAAGATCGTCGCTTTGTGCGAGCTTCTGCTCGAGTTGGGGCACCGTTGCCTCGTTGGCCGAGAGCTGACTCTGCAGGCTGAGAACGCTCGAGTAAGGCACGGTGCCGGCCCGGTACTGCACTTCGCCCAGCCCCACCTGCTCGCGTTGCAGCCCGATGAGCTCGTTGGTGGCATCGATCTCGGCGCGATACGCCGCCCGTGCGATGACCGTGTTGACGATGTTGGCGATGAGAGTGAGGTAAGTCGCCTGCTCGGTGGCACGCTGTAGGTCCACCTGCGCGTGCAGGCCCTCGACCATGCGCCGCTCGCCGCCGAAGACATCGAGCGCATAGCTGACCGAGGCCGACAGGGTAAAGAGGTTGAAGATGCTCGAAGGCGTGCCCTGTCCGAATGTCAGGGGCGAGAAGCGTTGGCGAGTTGCCGCGGCGTGGGCGTCGACCTCGGGATAAAAGATCCCGTAGCCGCTGCGCAAGGTGTTCTCGCTCTGACTGAGGTTGGCCTGCGCAGCCTGGAGCCCGGGGTTGGCCGTGAGCGCCTCGCTGATCACCGCATCGAGCGGCGCCGAATTGAAAAGCCGCCACCAGTCCGCGGTGACTTTCGCACCGGGCGTGAAGCGCTGGGCCGCGCCCTGCGCCGTTGCTGTCTGACCGGGATCACCGCCGGGGGCATAGTGAGTTACCGCCGGCGCCTGCGGTTGCTTGAAGTTCGGCCCGACCGCGCAGCCACCGAGCAGGCAGGCGAGCGCGAGCACCGCGGCGCGCGTAGCGGCACATGTCGGCCCGGCGCTATTTGCCGCCCACATAGACATCGACCAGCTGTCCCGGATAGAGATTGAGGCCGCGCGGATTCTCGAAACGAAAGATGAGCGGCAACACCCGCAGGTCAACCCGTTCCTCCCGCTCGTCGGACAGCTCGATCTTCGGCGAGATATAGGGTTGGATGCGCACGAATGTCAGCGGCAGGTGCTCGCTCGTGCCGCGAATGAACATCTCCGCCTTGATGTTCGCCGAGGCGGGCAGCTGGTGCACCAGGATCTCATCGACATACGCCCGCACCTGCAGGTGGGTCTGGGGCAGTCCCATGACCACCAGGGGATCGAAGCCCTGCGTGTAGGAATCGTAGGCGCCCTGCGGGGATACGTAGCTGCCGACGCTCGACTGCACCGTGAGCACCACGCCGTCGGCGGGCGCTCGAAGGGTGTACTTGGCGAGCAGCGCCGCGGAGGACTGGTAGGACTTCTCGAGCGCGCTGTACGTTCGCTCCGCGTTCTGGATGTCGTAGATCCACGCTCCTGCCCGGGTCAGCTGGTACTGGCGCTCCGTGACCCTGAGGTTCGTGGCGGCGATGTTCTCGGCGTTCCTGGCGTTATCCAGGGCATCCGCGCTGACCGACTTTGGATCCATTTCATAGGAACGCTGCTGCTTGGCAAGCTGATCGCGCGCGTTCTTGAGCGTTGCCCGGGCGTTCTCCACCTGTGCGCGCGAGACGGCCAGGGTCTCGGGTCGCGGCTGCGCCTTGAGCTCGCGCCATAGGGCGTGCGCCGCCTCAGCCTGCGCCTGCTGCTGCTCGGCCGTCGCGCGCTGAACTGAATCGTCGATCGTGAGCAGCGCGTCGCCCTTGTGCACCTTCTGCCCTTCGGCGACCAGGACGTGCGTGATCGCACCCGTCACCTCAGGATAGATGTTGATGTTCTGACCCTGTGCCTGTTCGCTCTCGATGATGCCGTTGCAGTAAATGCCGTTCGCATACGGGTTGGCCGCGGGGGTGAAAAGCGGCGGCTGCTGCTTGGGCGTCTGACTGAAGATGAAGGCACTCACCACGGCCAGCAGGAAGCCGGCGGCCGAGACGATGAAGACGATCTTATTGCGCATCGAGCTCACTCCGGTCGACGCCCGTTATCTTCCCGTCCTCCATGCGCATGATGCGGTCGGCGAACTCGTAGATGCGGGCGTCGTGGGTGACGATCACAATGCAGCGCTTGTCGGTGAGTATCTGCTCGCGTACGAATTTCACGATGTTGCGGCCGGTATCGCCGTCGAGGGAGGCCGTCGGCTCATCGAAGATGAGGATGTCGGGGCGGCTGACGATGGCCCGGGCGATCGCCACCCGCTGCTGCTCGCCGCCGCTCAGCTTCACCGGCGCGAGCTGCGCACGGTCCTTGAGGCCCACCACCTCCAGGTTGCGGGCGGCTTCCGTGAGCGCCGCGTCCCAGTCGCGATGCTGCAGAATGAGCGGGATGGCGACGTTCTCCGCCGTCGTGAGGCGCGGGAAGAGGTGGTAGTCCTGAAACACGAAGCCGATCTTGTGCAGCCGGAACTCGGCGAGCGCATCGCTCGAGAGGCTCCAGATGTCGGCATCCTCGATCTTCACGCTGCCCGAGTTCGGGCGCAGGATTCCAGAGATCATGCTGAGCATCGTGGTCTTGCCGCTGCCCGAGGGGCCCACCACGTACAGCATCTCGCCGAAGCTTGCCTCGAAGCTCACGTCCTTGACGGCATGGGTGCGCGCCTCACCCTCGCCGAACCACTTGTTGATTGCGACCGCCTGTATCGCCGTGTTCGCCATGGCTAGCCCCGGAAGATGTCGAAGGGCTCGATCCGCAGGACCTTGCGCACGCCGACGTAGCTCGATATGCCGGCAATGATGACCACCATGACGAACGCCGTGCCGAGGTTCGGAAAGGTGATGATGGCGGCGTAATCCGGCAAGTGCGAGCGCGCCAACCAGATGAGGAACGCACACAAGCCGACGCCGATGCCGTAGCCGGTGAGCGCGACGAAGGTCGCCTGAAAGAGAATCATCGAGACGAGCTCGCGCCCCTTGGCGCCGATCGCTTTGATGGCGCCAAACTTGTCCATGTTCTCGAGAATGAACGTGTAGAACGTCTGTCCCGAGATCGACAGCCCGACGATGAAGCTGATGATCGTCATCAGCATCATGTTGGTGCCGATGCCGGTCTGATACATGTAGAAGTCGGAGATCTTCGACACGAACTCATCGCGCGTCAGCGCGAGGTAGCCGGCCGCCGCCACGCGCGCCTTGATGCTGGCCACGTCGGCGCGGGTTTTAGGCTCGACCAGGAGGTAGGAGATGGTGAAGCGCGTGTTGGGGATGTACTGCAGCGCACGGTTGTAGGTGGTGTAGAGCGTCGGCACCCCGAACAGCGCGCTCGAGGCCACCCGGGCAATGCCGACGATCACGCCGCGGTGATCGTTGAGCTCGAACTCGGTGCCGATCTTCGGATCCTTGAGCTTGTAGAACTCGGCGTCGCGGATCGCGATGAAGGCATTCTCGGCATAAATGTCCTGGATGTTGCCGGCGACGACTTCGGGACGACCGAAGAGACTGGTGTCATCGAGCCCGATCACGTTGGCGGCCTGGTAGGTGCCGTCGCGGAGCTTCAGGAGCGCCGCACCCGAGTAAAGCGGCACTGCGTACTTGACGCCGGGAATGCTGCGCACCTCGTCCAGCACGTAGTCTGGCAGCGGAATGGTATTGGCAACCGTCTGAATCGCCGGGTCCATGACCCAGATCGATGCGCCGATGTTGATGACCGTCGAGGAGGAACGGCTGAGGATGCCGGCGAACAGCGAGGTCATCTCGATCATCAGGAACACGGCGAACGTGATCCCGACCAGCAGCGCCGCAAACTTGGCGCGGTCGTTAATCAGCAACTTGTAGGCGATTCTGAGAATTCCCGGCATGCGTCGCGCCCGGTCAGTGCAGTGCCGCATGATCCGCGGAGCGTGCAGTCGAGCGGAATTGCCGGATATCGCAGCGGACTGCGGGAACTACTTAGCCGACGTGCACGTTGCGACCCGACGCAGGCCGGGGACACCGCGAAGGCCCGGAGACGCCACGCAGCCCCGGGGATACCGCGCAGCCCGGGAAGCGCGCGCAGTCCGGTACGCGGGCGAGTCAACCCGCCTAGGTGTTTTCCGATTGCGCGCCGCGGCAAGCCGCCATGGAATGCCCGCGACGTGCGCCGCACTCTCGAGGCGGACCGATCGCCTCGATGAGGCCAATGGAGAGGAGATGCTCGTGACAGTGCTCGTGACAACAGTGTCAAACCCGGCTGTTCTGCGTGGCCGCGGGGCCCAGCGCGAACCGCCCAAGCCCCTGGAAAAGGTCAGCCGCGAAACGATGATCCGCGAGGCGGCCTACTTCCGCGCCGAGCGCCGCGCGTTTGCGCAGGGCGCGGAGCTCGATGACTGGCTCGCCGCCGAGGCCGAGATCGATTCCGCGCTGACCGCGCCCGCTCAGAGTGCTGCGCCGGTCAGCGCGCCGAAAGCCCGGCCGGCCAGATAGGTGACTGCCGCAGCGGCAGCGCCAACCGTGACCTGCCGCAGACCGGAATAGAGCGCCGGGCGGGCGTTGAAGAGCGAGGTGGCCACCCCGAGAAGGAACAGCGCGGTTATCGAGAGCGCGACGCTCCCGGCGATTGCATGCGGCGCAGGCAGAACGCAGAACGGCAGCAGCGGTACCAGGGCGCCCAAGGCAAAGAGGGCGAACGAGAAGGCGGCGGCACTCGCGGCATCGCCAGCTGCATGCACGCGCGCATCGACCCGCGGGGGTGCAGGGGTGCCAACCGCGCGGTCGGCCTGGCTGAGCGCGAGCTCGCGTGCGTTCGTGACCGAGAGCCATTCCCCGAGTGCCATCGAGCAGGCGCCGCCGACGAGGCCGGCGACACCACTGAGCAGCACAGTCGCCCCGGGTGAGCCGGCACCGGCCACGCCCATCATCAGGCAGAAGTTGGAGGCGAGACCGTCGTTGGCGCCGAGCACGGCCGCCCGCAGATTGTTGCCGAGCCCGGCGCTACTGCGGCGCCGCAGAGCCGCCGCATGCCCGTGCTCCTCGTGCGCGAGTCCCGCGGCGCGTGCGTCGTCCTGTCCGGCGTAGTCGTCGTGATCACGCATCTCGCGCGCGATCACGCTCGGTACGACGAAACCGATACCGAGGTGGCGCGCCAGCTGGATGAGGACGGCGGTGCGTACCGAGAGGCGAAATGCGGGCGCAGGCCGTCCCGCGACGCGCAGCCGCTCTTCCCAGAACGCCGCGTGTCGCGCTTCGGCGCCCGCCAGCTCCTCGTAGACGCCTCGTTGATAGGGGTCCTTGTCGAGCCGCGCGAGCGCGGTGTAGAGCGCTGCGCTGTCTTTCTCCGCCCGCCAGTTGCGCAGCAAGCGCGTGATGTCCTGAGGGTCAGCGGCGCTCACGGGCCGGACCCGGGCAAGATGAGTCGCGAGAGGTAGTCGGCGAGCGCCTGCTGCTGCTGCGCCGAGGGGGTAGTACTCGAGTCAGCGAAGAGCACATGCGTGCGCCGTCCGGCGGCAAAGGCCTGCAGCTGCGCGAGCAGGTAGCTGTAGTGCTGGCCGGCGAGCGCCGGCACTGCGGCGCGCGCATCGCCCGCCCCGTTCGTCCCGTGACATTCGGCACAGTCGCGGAGGTAGGTGCGCCCGGCCGCCGCGAGGTCGCGACCCTCGCCTTGCTCGGGCTCGCGATCGCGCGGCGCTCGTGCCAGCCAGGCAGCGAGATCGGCGAGCGCCTGCGGTCGATCCACGTCCGCAGGCTGCAGCGTGTCGTGCATCGCCGAGCCATGGATATCGGAGCCGTGCCGCTCACCGGTGGCGAAGCGCGCGAGCTGCACCACGAGGTAGCGCTCCTGTTGACCGGCGATGGCCGGGATCACCCGCGGGCCGTCACCCCAGCCGCGCGCCCCGTGGCACGGCACGCAGTGCTTGAGGAAAAGAATCTGACCGTGCCCGGCATCGGCCGTGGCGGCCGCGGCCTGCAACGCAAGCGCGGTCGCCGGGTCGGACGAAGCCGGGGTGGACGGCGTCGCCGTCACCGCGAAGGCCGCCACCGAAGCCAACACGACGGCTGCGGCAATGACCAAGGGCGGCGCTGCGCGACTCACGGGTGCGTTTGCGACCGCATGCGATCGTCGGCGTGGAAGAACTTCCGCGCCAGCGCCAGCATCTCGCCGTCGCTCGGATGATCGAGTGTCTCGACCGCCGAGATGCGCCGGAACAGATCGGGGTGCCGGCGCTCGATGTGCTCGGCCAGCTCCATCTTGGCGCCGGCCGGCCCAGCGATGATTATCGCGCCGGCATACGTCAGCGCCTGCGCCACGCGCTCGAGAAAGGCCTGATCGACGGCCGCGCGGCTGCTGTCGCTCGAGTTGCCCTCGTGGTGGAGGTGCTCGTGCGGATCGCTGCTGTGCACCAGGGTGCGATCGGATTCCTCCTCGTTGAACTGCAAAATCCGCGCTTCGTGATGATCGATCCAGACCAGCGCGTGATAGTGCTCATTCATGGTTCTTACCCCCGTATTCCCTGACGGAACATGACACCACTCCGGCGTCGGCACTCGCCACAGTGTAGTCCCTCACGCGGCCTGTGCCATACGCATTTCCCCATCGCCGCCCGCCAGCTCGCCAGGCGCGCGTCATGCCGCAGGCACCATGCGTGCTAGGCTTCGTACCGAAACTGTTGCATCCATGAGCGCCCTCCCCGCTCAACTCGAGTCGCTGCTCGATCCGCGCGCCTACCCCCACGCGGTAACGGTGGTGAAGCTCATCGAGACCCACGTTTCCTGGGTCTTGCTCACGGGCGAGTTCGCCTACAAGATCAAGCGACCGGTGCACTACCCCTTCGTGGACCTGCGCTCGAGCGAGCGCCGGGCCTTCCTCTGTCATGAGGAAGTGCGCCTCAATCGCCGCTTCGCACCCGAGCTCTACCTGAACGTCTGCCCCATTACCCTCGAGGCCGGGGCGGCGCGCATCGACGGACCGGGAGGGGTCATCGAGCACGCGGTGCGCATGCGGCAGTTCCCCCACGAGGAGGAGCTCGATCAACTCCTCGCCGCCGGCCGCATCGAGCCCGCGGAGCTCGAGGCCTTCGGCCGTGAGCTCGCCCGCATCCACGCGCGGTTGCCCGCGCCCGGTCCGGATCAGCCGTGGGGTCGGCCCGATGCGCTGCGCACCATCGTCGATGTCAACGTCGCGCAGGCGGCGCGTGCCGTGGCACGGCTCGGCGGGGTGACCTTTCCGCCAGACCTGCCGCAGGCCCTGGCGGCGGCCGTTGAAGCCGCCCTGCCGACGCTCGCGGAGCGCTTCACCTGCGGCCGCGTGCGCGAGTGCCACGGGGACCTGCACGCGCGCAACGTGGTGCGTCTCTCTGCAGGCCTGCGTGCCTTCGATTGCCTCGAGTTCGACCCCGCGCTGCGCTGGACGGATGTCGCCGACGAGATCGCATTTCTGCTCGCCGATCTGGCCGCGCGGCAACACCCGCTGCACGCGCAGGCGTTTCTCGGCGGCTACCTTACCGAGAGTGGCGACTACCAGGCGTGCAGCTGCCTGCCGCTGTTCCGGGCCCATCGGTCAGTGGTGCGAGGCAAGGTCGCGGCACTTGCCGCGCGCGAGCATCATCAGGCGGAGCGTGATCTCAAGGGGGCGCGTCGCGAGTCCCGGGCGTACCTCGAGTACGCGCTCGACTCCCTCGCGGCGCGTGCGCCGCTCCTGGTGCTGATGAGCGGCCTGTCGGGTTCCGGCAAGACCTGGCTCGCGCAGCGCCTGGCACCGCGCCTCGCCGCCGTGCATCTGCGCTCGGACGTCGAGCGCAAGCGCCTGGCGGGTCTTGCGGCCGCCGATCGGTCCGGGTCGGCGCGCGGGCAGGGGCTGTACACGTCGGCGGCGACGCGCTCGCTCTACCAGCGACTTGCGCAATGCGCGAGCGATGTTCTGCGCGGCGGCTACACCGCAATCGTCGATGCAACCTTCGGCGAGCGCGAGCAGCGCGCCGAGTTCAGCGCGCTCGCGGCGCGACTCAACGTGAGGATCCTCATCGTCCACTGCCAGGCCCCCGTGCCGATGCTCACGGCGCGCATTCTCGAGCGGCAGCGGCGCACCGCGGACGCTTCCGAGGCGGACGTGGCGGTGCTCGAGTGGCAAAGGTTGCACTTCGAGCCGATCGCGCCCGCGGAGGGCTTCGTCGTGCACGAAGTGACGACCGCCGAGCCGAACGCGCTGGAGGAGCTGCTGCGACGGATCGGCGCTCAGCTCACCGTCTCGGCGCTATAGCGTGCGAGGAGCCCGGTGCGCACCGCCTGACGGTACACGGCGACGAAGCAGTAACCGGCGATGAGAATCTCGAGTGCTGCGAGCGCTGCCCCGAAGAGGAGCCCGTGCGTGTCGGGCGAGCGCCCGGCGAGCAGCGCCCGCATCCCCTCGAACACGTAGGAAGGCGGCAGCAGGTGTGCCACGGCGCGCATCCATCCCGGTAACACCGCCAGCGGATAGAACACGGCGCAGAACGGGGACAACAGCGCAGGGATCGGCCACACCAGCCATTCGGAAGCCGGGCCGAGCCGCAGCACCATGGCGCTCGCCAGCACGCCGAGCGCGACGCCGAAACCATACAACACGCACAGAAACAGCAGCAGATGCACACCGAGGGCGAAGAACGACAGGCCGAACACCGGCACCGCGAGTGCCAGCATGACGGAAAGCCCGAGCACGCTGCTGGCGATGCTCGCGATCACGAGCCCGGCTACGTACTCGGCGATGGTCAGGGGGCTGGCGAACAGGTTGAGAAAATTGCGCGACCATACGTCCTCGAGGAAGGCGGTGGTCACGCCCTGCATCACCCGTCCAAAGAGATCCCATAGCAGGACGGCGCCGAGCAGCACGGCCGTGAAGTTGATCGCCGCTCCGCTCACGGCGTTCAGGTAACGCGAGATGAAGCCCCACAGCACGATGTCGATCGCCACCCAGGCAAACATGGGCAGCACCCGAACCGGGCTGCCGCGCAGCAGGTACCATTGCCGCAGAAGTATCGCCGCCACGGGGCGCAGCTTCATGCCGGCTGCTCGTGGCGCTGCGGCTGCTCCTGGCGGCGAGTGAGCGGCTCACGCGCCAGCTGGATGAACAGCTCCTCGAGATTGGGCACGCCGTGCTCGTGCGGCAGCCGCCGCGGATCGCCCTCGAGAAGGATGCGTCCGTGCGAGAGGAACAGCACGCGGTCGCACACCTCCTCGACCTCGTACATGTTGTGCGAGGTCCACAGCACTCCACAGTTCGCCTCGCGCACCAGCGCGCGGATCCCGAAGCGCACCTCGCGCGCCGCGGCGGGGTCGAGCGAGGCGGTCGGCTCATCGAGCAGCAGCAGCTCGGGCCGATTCACCACCGCCTTGGCGAGCGCGACGCGCGTGAGCTCTCCCGAGGACAGCAGGCCGCACTTGGTGTTGCGCAGCTCCTCGAGCGAGAACTGCCGCAGCAGCGCCGCGATGCGCTCGCTCAACCCCCGCACCCCGTAGATCAGGCCGAAAAAGCGCAGGTTCTGCGCCACGGTGAGGTTACCCGGCAGACTCGCATAGACGGCGGCGAAGTTGGTGCGCGCGAGCGCGCGTGAGCGGTGCCGCGAGACGTCTAAGCCGCCGATGCGGATCGTTCCGCAAGTCGGCGAGAGGACGTCGAGGACGCTATTGATGATGGTGGTCTTGCCGGCGCCATTCGGGCCGAGCAGGCCGACGATCTCACCGTGGGTAACGTCGAAGGAAACGCGGTCGACCGCGAGCACCCGCGCGTAGCGCTTGCAGAGGTCGCGGACGCTGAGCGCGCCGGCGGCGTGAGGAGCGGTCTCGATCTCGGAGCCTCGGCGCACGCACTCATGGTACCACTCAGCACAACGGCTGCACCGCGAGCACGCGCGGCCCGCGACAGCCGCGCGGCACGCGGTTGGTGAACTCCGCCGGCTTGACGATCAACAGGTCGCACGGCAAGCGATCGAGCAGCCGCTCGGCGGTGTTGCCAATGAGCAGCCGGCTGAGTCCGCTGCGCGAGATCGCTCCCATCACTACGATGTCGGTGCGCAGCCGCGCGGCGGTGGTCCGCACCGCTTCACAAGGATCGCCGCCGACCAGGTAGCGGCGCGCCGCGGGGATGTTGGTCGAGCGCAGCAATCGCTCGAACCCACTGCTGGCACGCGCGCTCTCCACCGTGACGATTCTCGAGGCGGCGGCCGCCCCCAGCGCCGTGAGGCTAGCCGGTACGGGCGCGCGGGCATGTACGGCGTGCAGCTTCCCGCGCAGGGCGCCCGACACTTCGGTAGCGATGCGCAGGATCTCCTGATCGAGGCCGGCGGGCTTGGCAAAGGCGCGGCCCGGGTCGACGGCGGCGAGCACTCCGGGGTGATGATAGGGTCGTGCTTTCTTCACCAGCAGCACCGGCACCGGGCTCAGGCGCAGCAGCTCCCAATCCGCAAGCCCGAGGAACCCGGGAGCGATGTGCCTGCCGGCGTGGCGCTCGGCGACGATGAGATCCGCACCGCTGGCGACCGCGCGCCGCACGATCGCCTCGTACACCGGGTAGTCCCACTCAACCGCCGTGGTCACCTCGACCCCGTGCAGACGGGCGCGCGCCGCGATGCGCCCGAGCCGTTGCAGGAACTGCTCGCGCTGCTCGTCCTCGAAGGGCTCGAGCGCACTCTCCGCCATGGCGAGCATGTCCACGTAGACCGCACTGTCGATGGCGTGAAAGAGCTCGAGTCGTGCGTCGAGCGCGCGAGCGAGCTGTGTGGCCTTGGCGACCGCGGGCAGTGCGCGGGCCATTGGTTCCTTGACCGCGACCAGGATGCGACGAATGGCTGCCATTCGCGTCAGATCCTCGAGCTTCCTCGTGAGGCCGGCAATCTGCGGGCCGCAGCGCACACAGTCCATCCGGCAAACTGCGTATTGCCTGCGCCGCACTGTGCTTCATGAGCGGCACGGTGCTTCATGAGCGCGCACGCGTTACGGAAACTACGGACGCCTGAGGGGCGATGCCGCCGCTAGCATGCCCCTCGGCTACAGCCGTGGGGAATGCCGATGAATCTGACCGAGACCTACAACGACAAGGTCGTGCGGCAATTTGCGATCATGACGGTGGTCTGGGGTATCGTCGGCATGGCGGTCGGCGTACTGATCGCCGCGCAGCTGTATTGGCCGGCGCTCAATTTCGACACGCCCTGGCTCACTTACAGCCGGCTGCGTCCGCTGCACACCAACGCCGTGATCTTCGCCTTCGGCGGCTGTGCTCTCATCGGCACGTCCTACTACGTGGTGCAGCGCACCTGTCACGTGCGGCTCTTCGGCGACCGGCTCGCCGCCTTCACCTTCTGGGGCTGGCAGGCGGTCATCGTCGCCGCGGCCATCACGCTGCCGCTCGGCATCACGCAGAGCAAGGAGTACGCCGAGCTCGAGTGGCCGATCGACATTCTGATCACCATCGTGTGGGTGTGCTACGCGGTGGTGTTCTTCGCCACCATCGCCCGGCGCCGCGTCAAGCACATCTACGTCGCCAACTGGTTCTACGCCGCCTTCATCGTGACGATCGCGGTGCTACACGTGTTCAACAATCTCGCCATCCCGGTGAGCCTCACCAAGTCCTACGGCATCTACTCGGGCGTGGTCGACGCCATGATGCAATGGTGGTACGGCCACAACGCGGTCGGCTTCTTCCTCACCGCGGGTTTCCTCGGCATGATGTACTACTTCGTGCCGAAGCAGGCACAGCGGCCCATCTACTCCTACCGCCTGTCGGTGGTGCACTTCTGGGCCCTGATCTCCGTGTACATGTGGGCCGGCCCGCATCACCTGCACTACACCTCGCTCCCCGACTGGGCGCAGTCGATCGGCATGGCGTTCTCGATACTGCTGCTCGCGCCGTCGTGGGGCGGAATGATCAACGGCATCATGACGCTCTCGGGCGCCTGGTACAAACTGCGCACCGATCCGATCCTGAAGTTCATGATCGTCTCGCTGTCGTTCTACGGCATGTCGACCTTCGAAGGACCGATGATGTCGATCAAGACCGTGAACGCCCTCTCGCACTACACCGACTGGGTCATCGGCCACGTGCACTCCGGGGCACTCGGCTGGGTCGCGATGATGACCATCGGCTCGATGTACTACCTGATTCCGCGACTCTTCAACCGTCAGCAGATGTATAGCGTCAAACTCATGGACGTGCATTTCTGGACCGCTACCATCGGCGTGGTGCTGTACATCAGCGCCATGTGGATCGCGGGCGTGATGCAGGGGCTGATGTGGCGGGCGTTCAACAACGACGGCACGCTCACCTACAGCTTCATCGAGAGTGTGAAGGCAACCTACCCCTTCTATCTCGTGCGGCTGATGGGCGGGGCGTTGTTCTTCATCGGCATGTGGATCATGGCCTACAACGTCTGGATGACCATTCGCCGTGAGAAGCCCGTGCCGGTGCCCGTACCGATACCCGAACCGGAGCCGGTGCCGGCTGCAGCCGTGGCCGCGGTGGCGGGAGCATCGTCATGAACCACGAGACCGTCGAGAAGAAACTCGGAGTCCTGACCGTGCTGATCGTGCTGGTGATCAGCGTCGGTGGCCTGGTCGAGATCGTACCGCTCATGGTCGGCGCCGCAGCCAAGCAGGGCGCGGTTCACATCACCCCGCGTACCGCGCTCCAGCAGGAGGGGTTCGACGTGTACGTGCGCGAGGGCTGTTACCTGTGTCACTCGCAGCAGATCCGCCCGTTTCGCAGCGAGACCGAGCGTTACGGACCGTACTCGCTGGCCGCCGAATCGCAGTATGACCATCCGTTTCAGTTCGGCTCCAAGCGCACCGGCCCCGACCTGGCCCGCGTCGGCGGGCGCTACAGCGACGACTGGCACCGGGCACACCTGCACAACCCGCGCGATGTCGTGCCCGAATCCAACATGCCGGGCTTCCCCTGGCTGGCCAAAGCCACCATCGACGGCCAGCTCACGCAGCGCAAGCTCAAGGTGCTGCGCCTGCTCGGCACCCCGTACACGGATGCGGACATCGCGGGCGCACCCGCGGCCGTGCAGGACAAGACCGAGCTCGATGCGCTCATTGCCTACCTGCAATCGCTCGGTCTCGACAAGCCGCGCGGCTGAGGGAGCGAACCATGCAGCTCGATATCCAGACGGTGCGCGGTGCAGTGACGGTCGCGTGGTTTGTGCTGTTCATCGCGCTCTGGGCGTCGACCTGGAGCCGGCGGCGCCGCGCCGACTATGAGGCCGCGGCACGCCTGCCGTTCGAGGCCGGCGAGGCGCGCGGGCACGAGGAGAAGCACTGATGTCGCCGCTCATGAGCGTGATCATCGCCGTCGTCACGAGTCTCAACGTGCTGGCGTGCGCCTGGCTCATCTGGTGGACCGCGCGGGCGCGTCCGGGAGAGGTGGCGGAGGGCGAGGTCGGCGAGCACGTGTGGGACAGCGATCTGCGCGAGCGTAACAATCCGCTGCCACGCTGGTGGCTGGTGCTGTTCTTTCTCACCATCGGGTTCTGCTTTCTCTACTTCCTGCTCTACCCGGCGCTCGGCCGCTTTCCGGGCGTGCTCGGCTGGAGCTCGGCGGGTCAGTACCGCAAGGAGGAGCAGCGCGCCGAGCGGCAGTACGGCCCGATCTATGCCGCCTTCGCCGGACGCAGCGTCGCCGAGCTCGCCAAGGATCCCAAGGCACTCGCGCTTGGCCACAGCCTGTTCGAGACCTATTGCATCAACTGTCACGGCTCGGACGCGCGCGGCGGTCCCGGCTTTCCCAATCTCACCACGAATGACTTTCACTACGGCGGCGATCCCGACTCGGTCGTGCAGTCCATCGCCCACGGTCGCGAGGGTCTGATGCCGCCGCTCGGTGCTGCCATCGGCGAGCAGGGCGTGGACGAGGTGGTCGACTACGTGCTGAGCCTGAACGGCAGAACCGAGCCCGCCGACAAGGTCGAAGCCGGCAAGACGCGCTTCGCGCTGTGCGCCACCTGTCACGGTGCTGACGCCAAGGGCAATCACCTCATCGGTGCCCCGGATCTGACGGCCGACATCTGGCAGTACGGCGGCTCCGCGGCGACGCTCCACCGGACGGTCATGGAGGGACGTCACGGGACCATGCCGGCACATCAATGGCTGGGCGACGACAAGGTCCGCCTGCTCGCCGCCTACGTGTACAGTCTCTCGCACGGGCAGTGATCGGCCATGAGTACGGGCGCGCCGCCCTCCCGAAGTCGCCGCGCCGAGCGCGGCCTGGACATCGCTCTCGTGCTGTGGCCGTCGTTCCTCGCGGCCTGCGGCGCGAGCCTGCTGTTCTTTGCGGCGATCGATCCGGCACTGTTGCGTAATGTGGGGCCGCGGCTCTTTGCCGGCCTCGATCGCGAGGCAGGCTACGCGGTCGGCTTCCTCTTCTTCTGGGGGATTGGTGCGATCGCGAGCGCGCTCAGCGTCTACCTGATCCGCACCGCGCAGCGTCCGGGAGACGCTGACGGTGTGCGGGCCGAGCCGCCGTGAGCACCCCGCGACTCGCATCGCTGCCGGCGGCCGAGTCCGCCTCGGGGTTCTATGCGGCCGCGACGAAGATCTATCCGCGTGAGACGCGCGGGCGCTTCGCGCGGCTGCGCCAGGCGGCTGTGGTGGTGCTCCTCGGCCTCTTCTACGGCATCGCCTGGCTCGAATGGGACGGTCACCAGGCGCTGCTGTTCGATCTGCCGGCGCGGAAGTTCCACATCTTCGGCCTCACGCTCTGGCCACAGGACTTTCTCTACCTCGCGCTACTGCTGATCATCGCCGCGCTGTCGCTCTTCTTCTTCACCGCGCTGGCCGGTCGGCTGTGGTGCGGCTACGCCTGTCCGCAGACGGTCTGGACGGAGCTGTTCGTGTGGATCGAGCAATGGACGGAGGGCCCGCGCCACAGGCGCATGAAGCTCGATCGCGGGCCGTGGACCACGGAGAAGCTGTTGCGCAAGGGCAGCAAGCAGCTGCTGTGGCTCGCGCTCGCGGCCTACACCGGCTTCACCTTCGTCGGCTACTTCACGCCGATCCGCACGCTCGGCACGCAGATCGCAACGCTCTCGATCGGGCCGTGGGCGGCCTTCTGGATTTTCCTCTACTCGCTCGCGACTTACGGCAACGCCGGATTTCTGCGCGAGCAGGTGTGCAAGTACATGTGTCCCTACGCGCGCTTCCAGAGCGCGATGTTCGACAAGGACACCCTGATCATTTCCTACGACGAGGCGCGCGGCGAGCCGCGCGGGGCACGCCGCCGTGGCAGTGCGGCGCGCCCCCAGGGACTCGGGGACTGCATCGACTGCACGCTGTGTGTGCAGGTCTGTCCGACCGGCATCGATATCCGTAAGGGTCTGCAGTACGAGTGCATCGCCTGCGGCGCCTGCATCGACGCCTGCGACGACGTAATGGACAAGATGGGCACGGCGCGCGGACTGATCCGCTACACCACCGAGCATGCGCTGCACGGCAAGCCGACGTACGTCCTGCGAACGCGCATGCTGGTGTACGCGGCACTGCTCGCGCTCGGCACGGGGGCGCTCTTCTACTCCCTGTTCACGCGCACACCGCTCATCCTCGACGTCATTCGCGACCGCAACGCGCTCTATCGGGAGGCCCGCGGCGATCACATCGAGAATGCCTACACACTCAAGGTGATCAACCTCGACGACCGGCCGCATCGCTATCGCCTGGCGGTGAGCGGCATGGATGAGCTCGAAGTGCTCGCGCCCGCCGGGCTGATCGAGGCCGCCCCCGGCAGCGTCAACACGATTGCTGCCCGCCTCCAGGCACCGGGGGCCGCGGCGGGCGGTGTGCACCACATCACCCTCACGCTCGCCGCGGTGGATGCGCCCGGCATTGCCGTGCACGAGAAAACCCGCTTCATAGGACCGCAGTCATGAACACGACCGTGCTTCCCTGGTACCGGCACTTCTGGCCCTGGTTCATTCTCGCGCTGCTCTCCAGTGCGGTGGCCGGGAGCCTCGTGAGCGCGTACCTGGCGGTGCACACCACCGACGTCGTTCTCGAGCACGCCGACGCCTCAGAGTAGCCTCGCGTGCGCAACGCAGTCGTCGAGGAGAGTTGCTTCCATTGCGGCGGGCCGCTGCCGTGGACGGCGCGGCCTACCCTCGAGGTCGATGGCGTGCCACGCGCGGTGTGTTGCGCAGGCTGCGCGGCGGCTGCGACGCTCATCCTGTCGCAGGGCCTCGGGCGCTACTACGAGTTCCGCGAGAGCCCCGGCCCGAGGGCTCCCGGCGACACGCGCGACTGGCGGGTGTTCGATCGCGAAGCGTCGCTGCGCCGCTACACGCACGAGCGTGCCGACGGCGAGCGCGAGGCGAGCCTGCAGATCGAAGGACTGCACTGCGCGGCCTGCGCGTGGCTGATCGAGAGCAGCCTGCGCCGCGTGAGCGGCGTCACCGACATTCAGGTCAACCCTGCAGCCGCACGGGCGGCGCTGCGGTTCGATCCGCACCGGGTGAGCTTCGGTGCCGTGCTCGCGGCCATCCAGGCTCTCGGCTTCGTGCCACTGCCGCTCGCCTTCACTGCCGGCGCGAGCGCGGACGTCAACGCCGAGCGCCGCACGGCCCTGAAGCGCCTGGCGGTCGCGGGCTTTGGAATGATGCAGGTCATGACCTATGCCACCTCGCTCTACGCCGGTGCGATGGACGGCATGGCGCCGGACCTCGAGCAGCTGCTGCGCTTCGTCAGCCTCATCGTGGCAACGCCGGTCGTGCTGTACGCGGCGCAACCGTTCTTTGTCGGCGCGTGGCGGAGTCTGCGCGCACGCACACCCGGCATGGATGTGCCGGTGGCGCTCTCGATCGGCGCGGCGTACCTCTGGAGCGTCGTGGCGACGCTGCGCGGCAGCGGCACGGTGTACTTCGATTCGGCGGTGATGTTCACGTTCTTCCTGCTCCTCGGACGCTACATCGAGATGTCGCTGCGCCATCGCTCGGGACTGCAGCACGATGCGCTCGCGCGACTCCTGCCGGAGAGCGTGCTGCGGCTGCGCGGCCTCGGCACCGAGCGTGTGATCGCCGATGAGCTGCGTGCCGGCGATCGCGTGCGCGTACTGCCCGGGGAGCGGGTACCCGCGGACGGCACGATCGCGAGCGGCACGACCGAGGTCGACGAATCGCTCCTCACCGGGGAATCGCTGCCACGCCTGCGCGCCGCCGGTGATCCGGTCCTCGCCGGAACGCTCAACCTCACCGGCCCGATCGAGATGACGCTCGAGCGCGTCGGCCAGTCCTCAACCCTCGCCGCCGTGGCGCGCCTCCTCGAGCGCGCCCAAGGTTCGCGCCCGCGTGTGGCAGATCTCGCCGACCGGTTTGCGGTGTGGTTCGTGAGCGCGGTGCTGCTGCTCGCGGCCGCGGCGGGGTTGTACTGGCTGCAGGTCGACGCCGCACGCGCGTTTCCCACGGTGCTCGCCGTGCTGGTCGTCACTTGCCCGTGCGCCCTGTCGCTCGCGACGCCTGCGGCACTGGCCGCGGCCACGAGCGCACTCGCGCGCGAGGGGCTCCTCGTCACGCGCACCCGCGCCATCGAGCGGCTCGCACGCGCGGACTGCCTGGTCCTCGACAAGACCGGAACGCTGACGCGCGGCGAGCCGCGACTCGAGGAGGTGACGTTGCTCGACCCGCGGCTGTCGGCTGAGCGTTGCCTGGCCGTCGCCGCGGCGCTCGAAAGCCACTCCGGACATCCGCTCGCCCGTGCCTTCGCCCATCTCGAGCCTGCCGCGCAGGCGAGCGACGTGCGCTGCGTCCCGGGGCGCGGCGTCGAGGCCACCGTCGCTGGCGTGTACTATCGGATCGGACGCCTCGATTATGTGCTCGAGGCCTGCCCGGACGCCCGCACCCGCGCCGTCGCCCCCGGCGATGAGGAACGCACCAGTGTGGCGCTCGGCGACCGCGCCGGCCTCCTCACCGTCTTTCACCTGACGGACGCGTTGCGTGCCGACGCGCGCGCAGCACTCGAGCGGTTGCGCTCGCTCGGTCTCGTCCCGCAGATCGCGAGCGGTGATCGGCCTGGTGCCGTAGCCGCGATCGCGCGCGAGCTCGGAAGCCTTGCCCAGCGAGCCGACCTGTCCGCCGCAGACAAGCTCGCACTGGTGCAAGCCCTGCAGGCCGCCGGTCACCGTGTGGCGATGGTGGGTGACGGCGTCAACGATGCACCGGTGCTCGCCGCGGCGGACGTCTCGGTCGCCATCGGCAGCGGTACCGACCTCGCCAAGGTCAGCGCGGATCTCGTGCTGCTCGGTGAAGGCCTGACGCCGCTCGCGGACGCCGTGCTCATCTCACGGCGAACCCTGCGTGTCATCCGCCAGAATCTGACCTGGGCTGCGCTCTATAACGCCACGGCTGTGCCGCTGGCGGCGGCCGGTTACCTCGAGCCCTGGATGGCCGCGATCGGCATGTCGATGAGCTCGCTCCTCGTGGTACTGAACGCCATGCGGCTCGTTCGCCGCTCGCCCGCTCGCGTCGTGCGGCTGCACGAGCACACGGCGCCGGCCGGAGCTCACGCGTGAGCATTCTCTACCTCCTCATTCCGCTCGGACTCGTGCTGCTCGTGCTGGCGCTGTGGGCATTCTTCTGGGCGGTCCGCGAGGGGCAGTTTGATGATCTCGATACGCCCGCCGTGCAGCTGCTCCTCGATGACGATGCAGCGCCGCCCACGGATCCCGCCGCCCACGAATCGCGCCGCGAGTGATCGCGATGCCCGAGCTCACCTGGATGACGGCGTTTCTCGCGGGCCTCCTCGGCAGCGGCCACTGCCTGACGATGTGCGGCGGCATCGCCACGGCACTCGGGGCGGGCGGTGTGCGCCGTCCCTGGCAGCCGCTCCTTTATCAGTTGGGTCGACTCAGCGGCTATGCCATCGCCGGCGGCATCGCCGGTGCTCTCGGCGCCGCCGCCGGCTTCGCCTTTGCGCTCTCGCGCTGGAGCGAGCTGCTGCGACTCGCCACGGCGCTGGTGGTCGTGCTGATCGGTCTCGACATCGCTCTCGGGTCGGGCTCGCTCACGCGTGTGCTGCGCGCACCGGAGCGCTGGGGAGCACTGCTGTGGCGAAGGATCGCGCCCGCTGCACGGGGGCGGCTGCCGGCCTCGCCCGCGCTGCGGGCGCTCGCGCTCGGCTTGCTGTGGGGCTGGTTGCCGTGTGGGCTCGTGTACTCGGTGCTCCTCGCCGCCGCCGTTGCCGGCAGCGCCGGGCGCGGCAGTGCGACCATGGTGGCCTTCGGCCTCGGCACGCTGCCGGCCATGAGCGGCCTCAGTTACCTGGGACGGCGCTTGCCGCGCCGGGATGGGACGCTCGCCCGGCTGCTTGGCGCCACGCTCGTCGCCTGCGGACTGTGGACCGCGGCGCTGCCACTCGCGGTCCTCACGGGCGCGCAGCCCCCCCACCACCACGACATGCCGATGCATTGAGCACGAGACGCTCAGGCCGCGTCCAACGCCGTTGTCATGCTCGGGCTACGTACTAACCACGGTGTCGATTGAGTCGCGGGGCAGTTAGGCTCGCGGAAGCCCACTTCGTCCGCCCGCGGGAGGAGGCTGACGTGTTCCCGGCGAGGGTCTGGCGGCGGGGGCACAATCACTGCAACAATCGGTGTGTGGCACGCTGCACAGACGTCCGGAAGCGATCGGTTCACCGCACTTTCGACATATCCCGTACGTTCCGTCCTCGAGACGCCGCAATGCGCTGTCGATCTCGCGCAGCTCCGTTTCCGCCGTGACACGTATGCACGAGAGGACCTCGTCGTTGGCGCGTTGTGTTGACTGCTCGGCCCAGTCGGCGCTCAGCGGGTCACTTTCACGGCGCATGTCACGCTCCACTGCAGCAAGTCGACCACGCAGTTCCTCACGCCGGTTGCGCAGCCGCTGCTCGATCACCACGTAGATGCGTTGTTTCATTCGGTTACATGTTGGCGCCGAGGCCGGTCGGCAACATCAGGGTGCAGCGCACGCGGCTACGGAACATACGTACGGACGCGGGGCGGCAAACAGTGGATTCTTGCATCGAGTGTGACCACAGAATGAACCCGAACCGCGAGCCTCAGGGGGGTCCTGTGACCGCCGTTGGCGCAGCCCCAGCGGCAACCCTTCACGGGCGGCTGCTGCACGTATCGCGTATGGCTACCATCGGTGAGATGGCGGCAGGCGTCGCCCACGAGCTCAATCAGCCGCTCACCGCCATCGCGAACTACGCACAGGCCTGCGCGCGGTTGCTGCAGCGCCCCGGTACCGACCCGGCGGAGCTGCGGCAGGCGTTATCCGAAATCACTGCGCAGGCCGCGCGTGCGGCCGAGATCATCCGTCGCCTGCGCTCGCTCGCGCGCGGCCAGCAGAGCGCACGGGTCTCGGTGAGCGTCAACGCGCTCATCCGCGAGCTCAGCGAGCTGGTCGAGAGCGATGCGCGACTGCACGGCGTGCAGTTGTCTCTCGATCTGGCCGAGAACCTTCCCGAGGTCGTGGTGGATGCCGGGCAGATCCAACACGTCGTCCTCAATTTCGTACGCAACAGCCTGGAGGCGCTGGCATCGCAGCCGGACGGCGCGGGCCGCGTCGAGATCCGCAGCTCACTCACCCCGCAGGGCGAGGTGGAGGTGGCGGTGAACGACAACGGGCCGGGGCCGACTGCGGAGGCCATGTCGCGCCTGTTCGATCCTTTCTTCTCCACGAAGGAGAGCGGCACCGGCATGGGCCTGGCGATCAGCAACACCATCGCGCGGCTGCACGGCGGCTCGGTCGGTTATCGCCCGAATCGACCGGCGGGTGCCAGTTTTCATATCCTCCTCCCAGCGAAGCCGGCCGCCTGACCATGCAAGAGCCAGCCCCGACCATCTATGTCGTCGACGACGATGAGGGAGTGCGCAACTCACTGCGGTTCCTCCTGAAGTCGGTCGGGCTGACGGCGCGCACGCTGTCGTCGGCGCGCGAATTTCTCGAGACCTATCGGCCGCGCCAGCCCGGCTGTGTCGTCCTCGACGTGCGCATGCCCGGCATGAGCGGGCTCGAGCTGCAGCAGCAGCTGAACCTGCGCGGCGCGATCATCCCGGTGATTTTCATCACCGGTCATGGCGACATCCCGATGGCCGTGGAGGCCATGCAGCATGGTGCGTTCGATTTTCTGCAGAAGCCCTTCCGCGATCAGGATCTCATCGACCGTATTCAGCGCGCCCTGGAGCGCGACGCGCGCAATCGCACCGCACTCACGCAGCACGACCGCATCCGCGAGCGTTTTGCCACACTCACGCCGCGCGAGCGTGAGGTGCTCGCGCTCATGACCCGCGGCAAGCCCAACAAGGTGATGGCTGCAGAGCTCGGTGTCAGTCAGCGCACCGTCGAGATTCACCGCGCACGCGTTATGGAAAAGACGGGGGCCGCCTCCCTTGCGCAGCTCGTGCGCATGGCGATGGACCTGGAATCGTCACCGGCAACGTCCTGACCGCCCTTGAAGCGGGGCGAGATATTCTTAACGACCGCTGCGGCGTGATGTAGTCTGGGCATGCGCCACCGGAGCGCCGGTCCGAAGGGTTTGAGACTCCCCGAATACGTGTTGTCAGCTTCCGTATACCCGGACGATTTCACTGCCAGCTTCCTCGGGGAAGCGCTGGACTCCGCGCCCGATGCCATCGTGATCGCCGATCCGGGCGGCTGCATCCGTTACGCGAACTCACAAGTCCATACCCTGCTCGGCTACCAGCCCACCGAGCTCATCGGCCAGAGCATCGAGCAGCTTCTGCCGGAGCGGCTGCGGGCGCACCACGTAACGCACCGCGGGCACTACGCCCGGCGCCCAAGCGCAAGACCCATGGGCACGGGCCTCGATCTCTACGCGCTGCGCAAGGATGGCACCGAGGTGCCGGTCGAGATCAGCCTGAGCCCAATTCACACCGAGGGCGCGCGAGAGCTGACGGTGGCGGCGCTGCGCGATGCTACCGAGAGCCGCCGGATCCGCCTGGAGCTGATCGAGGCGCGCGAGGCCGCCGACCGCGCCAATCAGGCCAAGAGCCGCTTTCTGGCGACCGCCAGTCACGATCTGCGCCAGCCGCTGCAGACGCTGGCGCTGCTCAATGGCGCACTGCGCCGCCTGATCGCGGATCCGGACGCGGCCGAAGCCCTCGCCCACCAGGATCAGGCGATCGGCGCCATGTCGCGCTTGCTGAACGCGCTGCTCGACATCAGCAAACTCGAGTCCGGCGCCATCCGCCCCGACCCGCGCGACTTTCCGCTCGACGCGCTCTTCGAGGAGATGCGCCGCGAGTTCTCCGGTCTCGCCGCGGGGAAGGGGCTCGAGCTGCGCACCACGCCGAGCGGCGCCTGCGCACATTCCGATCGCGCACTCGTCGGGCAGATCCTGCGCAACCTACTGTCGAACGCGGTGAAATACACCGCGCGGGGCGCGGTGGAACTGCGCTGCACGGCCGGCGCGCAGGCCGTGCAGATTGCCGTGGTGGATAGCGGTATCGGCATCGCCGCGGATCAGCTCGAGCACATTTTCGACGAGTTCTATCAGATCGGCGTCGCCAGCAACACGACGCGTGAGGGCTACGGGCTCGGGCTGAGCATCGTACGGCGGCTGGTGGCGTTGCTCGGACTCAAACTCGCGGTGACCTCCGAGCCCGGCCGCGGGACGACGTTCACGCTCGAGCTGCCGCGCGGCAGCAGCGGAGCGGGGGAGTCCGCGCGCCGGGCGACGGCGCCCGACGCGCGACGCACACCGGCGAGCGCGCCGCTGGTGCTGCTGGTCGATGACGATCCCGGTGTACGCGGCGCCACCGCCATGCTGCTCAAGGTCGAGGGCTACCGGGTGGTGATCGCCTCCTCGCTCGCGGAGGCTGCGGCGCGGGTCCGCGAGAATGCCGGCATCGCGCTGCTGATCACCGATTATCACCTGCGCGAGGGTGACACCGGGTCGCAGGTGATCGCCGCGGTGCGCGCCGGCTTGGGCCGCGAGGTGCCGACGGTACTGATCACCGGCGACACCTCCTCGACGGTCCGCGACCTCAAGGCGGACGACCGCGTTCACGTGGTAAGCAAGCCCATCGACGCCGAGCAGTTTCTCTCGCTGCTCAAGACACTGCTTCCGACCTGAAGAGCCGACCGGCGGATTCCCGGGGGCCGGTAGGCGTATGTGCCTATTCTCGCGCACCGCCGGACCACGTAGCTTCGCTTCGAGTTGCAGGCTGCGGGGCGAGGAGTACGTGGAGTGCGCGCATGGTCCGATGTTGAGATCAGAACGGGCGTGGAGGAGGAGCTGCGCTGCTGCCCGGACGTGGACGAGACCGATATCGCCGTCAAGGTGACGGACGGGATCGTCACCCTCACGGGCTTCGTGCGCAATTTTCTCCACAAGTATGGCGCCGAGGACGCGGTGGGGCGCGTCCCGGGTGTCACCGCTGTCGCCAACGATATTCGGGTGCGTGCGCTCGGCGGCGACACGGCGGATTCCGAGATCGCACGGCGGGTGGTAGCGGCGCTGCGCCGCGAGCTGCCGCTGTGCTGGCAACAGATCCGCCCTGTGGTGCGCGATGGCAACGTGACGCTCGAAGGCAAGGTCGAGTGGATCCATCAGCGTGCCGAAGCTGAAGGCATCGTCCGCGGTGTGCGCGGCGTCGTGCGTGTCGTCAACTCGATCGTGCTCGCGGCCGCGCACCTTTGAGATTGGCATCGTCGGCGCGAGCGCTCACGCTCGCGTTCAAGGCTGTCCGGTTCCGTTCAAGGCTGCGGCGGAGTGCCGCGCGTACGCATAGATGCGAATGTTCGCGACGCGCGGTGAGCGTATCGTAGCGTCGCTGGGCTGGATCATCTTGAGAGGAGGAAGTTATGGCTCTTATCCGCTGGGAACCTTTTGGGGCGATGGACGATATGTTCAGGGGTTTTCCGAGTCTTCTTGGTCGCTGGCCACGGTACGGCGCAGGCTCTGAGTCGGACGTCGACTGGGCGCCGTCCGTCGATATCAGCGAGACCGGTGAGGAATACCTGATTCGGGCCGCGCTGCCGGCGGTCAAGAAGGATGATGTCAAGGTCACCGTCGAGGACGGCATGCTGACCTTGAGCGGCGAGCGTCGCCAGAAAGAGGAGCAGAAGGACGAGAAGTTCCACAAGGTCGAAACCTTCTACGGCAGCTTCTCACGCAGCTTCGCGCTCCCGGAGTCGATCGATGCGGCCAAGATCAGTGCCGAATCGAAGGATGGCGTATTGACCATACACGTACCCAAGACCAAGGCCGAGACGAAGAAACCAACAACGATCAAGGTGCAGTAGGCCCTGGCCCAGACCGCCGCGGCAGTGACTCGAGAGTCACGTGACCTGAGAGTCATTGGCCGCGGCTTTTTTTTGCGCTGAGCGGTGCGAGGGGAGTATGCAGGCGGTACCGGTGTTCGACGCTGCCCTCATCGAGCGTTACGATCGCCCGGGCCCGCGTTATACCTCTTATCCCACCGCGCCGCAGTTTCGCGCCGGCTTCACCGCCGCGCAATTGCGTGAGCACGCCGAGCGCAGCAACGCGCGCGGTGCAGCGCGTGGGCTGTCGCTCTACGTGCACGTGCCTTATTGCACGAGTCCGTGCTTCTACTGCGGCTGCACGCGGCTGATCACGCGCGACCGAAGCAGGGGCGCGCCCTACGTGGAGCGGCTGCTGCGCGAGGTGGCGCTGCTCGCGCCGCTCTTTGGCCGGGACCGCGAGGTGGTGCAGCTGCACCTCGGCGGCGGCACACCCAACTTTCTTGAGGAGGAGACGCTCGAGCGTCTCGTCGGCGGCCTCGGGTCGGCGTTGCCCCTGAGTTCCTCGACGGCTCGGGATTTCTCCATCGAGCTCGATCCGCGCTCCGTGTCCCCCGGTTATGCGCGAACGCTGGCGCGCCTCGGCTTCAACCGCGTGAGCCTCGGGGTGCAGGACTTCGACCCGCAGGTGCAGCGTGCCGTCAACCGCGTGCAGAGCGTCGATGAGACGCTCGACCTCGTCGATGCGTGCCGCGACAGCGGAATCAGCTCGGTGAACGTCGATCTCATCTATGGCCTGCCGCGGCAGACGCTCGAGCGCTTTCGCCACACGCTGCGCCTGGTGATGTCGGCACGGCCCGATCGGCTGGCGGTGTACGGCTACGCGCACCTGCCCGCGCTCTTCAAGGGGCAGCGTCGCATCGATCCCGCGGAGCTCCCCGGTCCGCGCGAGCGGCTCGACCTGCTGCAGCTTGCGATCGAGGAGCTCGCGGCGAGCGGCTACCGCTACATCGGCATGGATCACTTCGCGTTGCCCGAGGACGAGCTGGTGCGCGCCCAGGAAGCGAACGCTCTGCAGCGTAACTTCATGGGCTATACCACGTACGCCAACTGCGACCTCCTCGGCCTCGGGGTGAGTGCCATCAGCCACATCGGCGACAGCTTCAGCCAGAACTATCGCGAGCTGAAAAGCTGGGAGGCTGCGGTCGATGCCGGGCGAGTGCCCCTGTGGCGCGGTCTGGCGCTCAGCGCGGACGATCGGGTGCGCGCCGCAGTGATCGGCGAGCTCATGTGTCAGGGGCAGATCGACATCGGCGCGATCGAGCGTCGCTACGGCATCACCTTTGCCGACTATTTCGCCGCAAGCCTCGAGCGGTTGCAACCGCACGTTGCCGACGCCCTGGTGCTAATCGAGCGCGAGAGAATCACGGCAACGCCCGCCGGGCGGCTGCTGTTGCGCGCCATCGCGATGTGCTTCGATGCCTATCTCGAGGCGCCGCAGGTGCTTTCGACGGCGCCCGCCTTCTCCAGGGTCGTCTGAGATCGCCTCGCGCGCTCAGCCGGCAGCTGCCGACCGGCCGGCAACGAGATCGAGCACGATCTCCTCGACGTTGTGCTCAACGCTTCGCACGCGGAATCCGAGCCGCCGGGAGAACTCCAACATGGCGGCGTTTTCGCTGAGCACGCTGCCCCAGAGCTGACGCGTGCCGCGTGCGCGGCAATAACGGATGAGCTTCTGCATCAGGAGCGTGCCGAGCCCCTGGCCCTTGAGGTCCGACCGCACCAGCACGGCAAATTCCGCACCGACGTTGTCCGGGTCGGCGCAGGCACGCGCCACCCCGAGAATCTGCGGCGTCGCGGCGGCATCGGCCGCCACGGCGACGAAAGCCATCTCGCGGTCGTAGTCGATCTGCGTGAGGTGGGCGATGTCCGCATCGGGCAGCTGCCGTATGGCGGTGAAGAAGCGCGTGTAGAGGTCCTGCGGCGTCACGCGCGCGAGGAACTGCCGGTGCAGGGGCGCGTCCTCGGGCCGAATGGGCCGCAGCAGCACCCGCTGCCCGCGGTGCTCACACTCCTCCTCGAGCTCGCTCGGATAGGGGCGAATGGCAAGGCCCACCCGCGCAGGCGCCGCCGCGGCCACGAGCCGCACACGCGCGTCGAGAGCAATCACGCCGTGCGCGTCGGCGAGCAGCGGATTGATGTCGAGTTCCGCGATCTCGGCAACCTCGGCGGCGAGCTGGGCCAGGTTGACGAGCGCCAACTCGAGCGCCTCGAGGTCGGCGGCCGCCTGGCCGCGAGCACCGGCGAGCAAGCGCGACACGCGGGTGCGCGACATCAGTTCCTGTGCCAGCGCGGAATTGAGCGGTGGCAAGCCGATGGCGCGATCGCCGATCACCTCCGCCGCCGTGCCGCCACGGCCGAACACGATGACCGGCCCGAAGGTGGGATCGGTCGCGATTCCCGCGAGCAGCTCGTGCGCACCGCCGCGGCGGATCATCCGCTGCACGGTAAACCCCTCGAGACGCGCCTGCGGTCGCAGCTGCCGGCAACGTTCGAGCATCGCCTGCGCGGCGCGCTCGAGCTCCTGCGCGGTGGCGAGATCGAGCGCCACCCCACCGACGTCGGACTTGTGACTGATATCGGGCGAGAGGATCTTGAGCGCCACCGGGTAGCCGATCGCGGCCGCGAGCGGTGCGAGCTCTTCGGTCGTGCGCGCGATGCGTGTCTCGACCACGGGAATGCCGTACGCCGTCAACACGTCCTTCGCTTCAGGCTCGGTGAGTGCCGTGCGCCCCGCGGCGAGTGCGCTCGTCACGATGGCACGCACAGCCTGCGTATCGGGGCGTGGACCCTGGAGTGAGCGCGGTGTCTCCATGAGCAGCGTCTGCACCTGGTGATAACGCACCACGTGCAGGAACGCATCGACCGCCTCCTCGGGCGTGGCGTATCCCGGCACTGCGCTGCCGCCGGAGCCGGCCGCGCGTACCCCTTCACCGCCCAGCCAGCAGGCAAACGCCGGCCGCGACGCCTTCTCGAGAAGTGGCGCGCACAAGGCCGCGACCTCGCTGGCCGACGCGAGCGCCGTGGGCGCGTGGACGAGGAGCAGCGCATCGACGCCCGGGTCGGCGAGCACCGTCTCGAGGACGCTCACGTAGCGCTGCGGTGGAGCATCGCCGATGATGTCGACGGGGTTGGCGCGCGACCAGGTGGCCGGTAGCTGTGCGTCGAGGGTGCGCAGCGTCTCCGCACCGAGCGGCGCGAGCTCCCCGCCCCCTTCGATGAGGGCATCGGTCGCCATCACCGCGGGGCCGCCGCCGTTACTGACGATCGCGAGGCGCGGACCGGCGTACGGCTTCGACTGTGAGAGGATCTGCGCCGCCTCGAACAGCTGCCGCGTGGTGCGCACCCGCAGCACGCCGGCGCGGCGCAGGGCGGCTTCGTAAACAACGTCCGCACCGGCCAGCGCGCCGCTGTGCGAGGTCGCGGCACGAGCGGCCTCGCCGGTACGTCCGGCCTTCACCGCGATGACGGGCTTGTTGCGCGCCGCGGCGCGTGCCGCCGACATGAACTTGCGTGCGCCGGTGACCGACTCGATGTAGAGGAGGATCGCCCGCGTGTGCATGTCCCGCCCCAGGTAATCGAGCAGGTCGCCGAAATCGACGTCGGCGGCGTTGCCGAGCGACACGCAATGCGAGAAACCGACACCCGCGGACTGCGCCCAGTCGAGCATCGCGGTCGTGAGCGCACCCGACTGCGCGACGAAGGCGATGGCACCGGCCCGGGCGTTGACGTGGGCAAAGCTTGCATTGAGCCCGATGCCCGGTACGAGGAGCCCGATACAGTTGGGACCGAGGATCCGCAGTCCGAAGCGACGTGCGGCTTCGAGCGCGGCCGCAGCGAGCGTACCGCCGCTCTCGGCGGCACCCTCGAGCCCCGCGCTCAGCACGATCGCCGCGCGCGTACCGCGTGCGCCGAGCTCCGCGATGAGAGCGGGGATTCCCGGCGCCGGCGTGCAGATTACGGCAAGCGCGGGTGCTGCCGGCAACTGCGCGGGTGTCGCGTACGCCCGCACGCCCGCGACGGTCGCGTGCCGCCGATTGACCGGCCAGAGGGGGCCGCGGAAGCCGCCGCCGACCAGATTGCGCCACACGGTAGCCCCGACGCTCCCGGCACGATCCGATGCGCCGATGACCGCGACCGAGTCGGGTTCCAGCAGATGTTTGAGATTGTAACTGCTCATCGAACTTGTACTGCCTCGTGGTACCGCCTCGTGCCGCGCCTGCACCGACATCGCATGCACCCAGCACCGACATCGCATGCACCCACACCGCCCGGTGGCACAACAAGGCGGGCGCGATCCTACGCCAGAGCAAGCGCGCTCGCCGGCGCGGCAAGTACCTACACGAACGCGGCGCGCTCGGGCGCTCCTTACCTACACACCCTACATATATAAGTAGTATCCGCGCTTATTCCTTACAGGCTTGTGCGACTACGCTCACCCCGACGTGCGGAGAACCACGTGTGGTCTGGGGAGAGTGCGCAATGCCACGCAACACGCTGATCGGGGTCTCGCGGAATGTGGCCGCCACCGCAATCCTCGCGCTGGCATTCGTCGCAGCGGCGCCGCAGGCGCGCGCCGTGCCGAGCTACGCGCGGCAGACCGGCATGGCCTGCGAGGCCTGCCACACCGTCTTTCCGGAGCTCACGCATTTTGGCCGCGTGTTCAAGGCCAATGGCTACATTCTCACCAATCAGAAGCAGGTGCAGGACGTCACCGGCAAGAAGGAGCAGCTGCTCGAGCTGGCGCAATTCCCGCCGCTCTCGATCATGGCGCAGATTTCCTATACCGACATGAAGAGCGGCGTTCCGGATCTGTCGAATGCCGGGGCTCCGGGTGTCGCGCAGAGCGGCACGGTGGGTTTTCCACAGCAATTCAGCCTATTCTACGCCGGCAAGATCGCCCCGCACCTCGGCGCCTATTTCCAGCTCACCTATGACACCGCCAGCGGCACGATCGGTATCGATAACTCCGACGTCCGCTTCGCGGACGAGGCGCTGCTGCCCAACAACCAGACCCTGACCTACGGGCTTTCACTCAACAACAACCCCACGGTACAGGACCTGTGGAACTCGACGCCCGCGTGGGGGTTCCCCTACGCCTCGAGCAATGCCAACGTCTCACCGCTCGCCACGGCGGCCATCAACGGGCCGTACGCGCAGAACGTAGCAGGACTCACCGCGTATCTCTTCTGGAACGAGTCGCTATACGCTGAAGCCGGCGGCTATCGCTCGGCCAAGCAGGGCGTGACCAATGCGCTGACCGGCGCGGCCGGTCCCCTCGATGGCACGACCTCGAACGTGCTCGAGGGATTCGTACCCTACTGGCGACTGGCTTACGAATTCAACTGGGGCCGAAACTCTCTCGAAATCGGAGCCTATGGTGAGGATTTCAAGGTGTTGCCCGGCGGCTCACCGAGCTCACCCTCACCGCTCACCGGACCCACCAATCGCTTCAACGACGTGGCCGAAGACCTGGAGTACCAGTTCATCGCCGAGCAGCACGTGTTCAGCATCCTGGCGACGCACATCCACGAGTCGATGACACTCGATGCGGCGTTCGCCACCGGTGCCTCGGCCAACCCTTCCAACACCCTGCAGACGACGGAGGTGGCGGCCACCTACTATTATCGGCGCAAGATCGGCGGCACCGTCCAGTACTTCCAGACCACCGGCAGCACCGACACCTTGCTCTATCCGGCGACGCCCCCGGGCGCACCCGGCGTGATCACGAGCGCCAACGGCTCGCCCGACACCCGTGGCTACATCACGGAGCTGAACTACCTGCCGTGGCTGAATGTCAAGGTGTCTGCTCAGTACACGTTCTACAGCAAGTTCAACGGTGCGGGCACTAACTACGACGGCAAGGGACGCAACGCTTCCGACAACGACACGCTGTATCTCCTGCTGTGGTTCGCGTTCTGAGGTGCACCATGCTCAACCGTGAAGGCAACTGCCGCGATCAGGCACGGGTCAGTCGTTGGCCACGCACGCTGCTGCTGCTGGCGGGTGCGGCCGCGCTCGCGGGTACCGGCTCCGGCGGTCGCGCGGATGAGCCCGACGCAGCGGACACCGCGCACGCCCGCACCGTAGCCGCTACGGTCTGTGGAACCTGTCATGGCGTCGACGGCAACAGCACGCAGCCGAAGTTTCCGCGGCTCGCCGGGCAGAAGGCCCCTTATCTCGTTAACCAACTGAAGGGATTCCGCGCGCAGACCCGCGGCGATCCGGATGCGATCAGCTACATGTGGGGCATGGCGAGTCAGCTCGACGACGAGACGATCGACGCGCTCGCCGCCTACTACGCCTCGCAGACGGCCGAAACGAGCGGTGGCAACAGCGCCCTGATCTCGCACGGCCGCGAGGTCTACGAGCACGGGTCCGCGGCCGAGGGCGTGCCGGCCTGCAGCAGCTGCCACGGAGCGGACGCGCACGGGACGCAGGACTATCCGCGCCTCGCCGGTCAGCACGCTCAGTACATCCTCAAGCAGCTGGCCTCGTTCCAAAGCAACATGCGCAAGGTGGCCATCATGCACGGCGTCGCGCAGAACCTGAAGCTGCCGGAAATGCAGGCGGTCGCCGCGTATCTCGAGGCGCAGCCGTGAGTGAGGCAGCCTGAGGAGCTCCACATGCGTCGCATCCGCCGCATTCTCGTGGCCGTGAAGGAGCCCGCCGCCCGCGCACTGCCGGCGGTGACCAAGGCCGCGCAGCTTGCGCGCGCGCTCGGTGCCGAGCTCGTATTGTTTCAGGCGCTCTCGGCGCCGCTCTACGTCGATGGCGACGTCACGCTGCTCAACGAGAGTCTTGCCGCGGCCGAGCGCTCCCGCCGCGATGCCTGCCTCGCGCGGCTCGAGCGGATCGCGCAACGGCTGCGAGGCGCCAATCTCAAGGTGGCGGTCGCCGCCGAGTGGGACTACCCGATCTACGAAGCCGTGATTCGCGAGGCCACCCGGCGCCGTGCCGACCTGATCATCGCCGAGCGCCACGCCGGCTCCCACATCGCGGCGGGCTTCCTGCACCTCACCGACTGGGAGCTACTGCGCAGGAGCCCGCTGCCGGTGCTGCTCGTCAAGCGCTCCGGCGCCTACCGTCACCCGGTCATTCTCGCGGCCGTCGATCCGGAGCACAGCTATGACAAGCCGGCGCGGCTCGACACTGACATCGCGCGCACCGCCGCCGCGCTCGCCAACCTTCTCGGCGGGCAGCTGCACGCGGTGCATGCTTATGTCCCGCTCCCCGTGACCGCGCTCGCCCGCGGCACGATACTCACCGACCAGGACGTGGCGCGCCTCGAGTCCCGGGCCGCGGCAGGCGCCCGCGAGAAGCTCAATCGGCTGCTGCGCAAGGCGCGGGTGCCGGCGACGCGCCTCCATATCGTCAGCCGCCACCCCGCGGACGCCATCGAGCAGGTCGCTGCGCAAAGCCGCAGCGCCATCGTCGTCATGGGAGCGATCGCCCGCTCCGGGCTCAAGCGGCTACTGATCGGGAACACCGCGGAGAAGGTCCTGGACCATCTGTCCTGCGATGTGCTCGTGGTGAAGCCCGCGCGGTTGAGGAAGCCGGTACCGCGCTCACGGCGCGGCGCGCGCTATGTGAGTAGCGAGCCGACCGTGGCCACCCTGGTCTGATTCGGTAACATTTCTGTCATGCGCCCGGCCGCGCGGCTAGGCATATTCCACCATTCACGAAGCGCCGGCGTGCAGTAAAGTCCGGCACGGGAATCTGCAGCACGGGAGCTCATCCATGGCAGAACGAATGCGCCGCATCCTGGTCGCCATCCGCGACCTCCGGCATGTACCGAAGAACGAGCTGCGCAAGGCGGGCGCCCTGGCGAGGGCCGCGCACGGCAGCGTCGAGTTGTTCCACGCCATCGAGGAGCCGGATCCGGCGCGCAGCTGGCCCGAGACGGCGACCGCACAGACGGTCGAGAAGCAACGTAATGCCATCGCCGCGCGGCACGAGGAGCGGCTCGCGCAGTTCGCGCGCGATCCGTCGCTGCGCGGAGCAAATGTCAGCAGCACGGTCACCTGGGATCACCCGGTGCACGAGGCGATCATCCGGCGCGCCCTCGAGAGCCGCGCAGATCTCGTCATCGCCGCGACACACACTCACACGCTCGGTGCACGCTTCCTGAGGAACACCGACTGGGAGCTGATCCGGCACTGCCCGGTGCCGCTGCTGCTCGCCAAGTCGTCGCGCGAGTACCGGCGACCGGTCGTGCTCGCGGCGGTTGATCCCTTCCACGCTCACGCAAGACCCGCGGACCTCGACGCGCGGCTGCTCGATGCGGGACAGAAGTTCGCGCAGCTGCTGCGCGGGACGCTGCACCTCTTCCATGCTTACATGCCGCTCGTTACCGTGGCCCCGACCCCGATGGGCACGGCGCCACTCGTGACACTGCCTCCGGAAGCGGAAGCGGCACACGGGGAGCAGATCGCACGCGTCATCGGGCAGCTGGCCAAGAGCGCCGACGTCCCGCCCGCCCGTCGTCACATCGAGATGGGAGAGGTGTCCTCAGAGCTGGCCGCCGTCGCCCGTCGCACCCACGCAGGCCTCGTCGTCATGGGCGCGGTGTCGCGCTCGGGGCTCGCGCGGCTCTTCATCGGCAACACCGCCGAGCGGGTGCTCGACAAGCTCAGCTGCGACGTGCTGGTCGTGAAGCCGCGGGGCTTCAGGACGAGCGTCGCCACCTCGAGCCGCCGGCCGCCACGTCTGCGCAGCCGGGGGCAGCTGACGCGCCCTGCGGCGCGAGCGCGCCGCAGCGACCGCCGCTCAACGGAAGAGGCTCCGACAGAGGTACTGCCGCCGCTTCTGTGAATCCCTCGCGCCGTGGGCGAGGCTCACGGCTCCGCGACGCAATGGTTGCAGCGGTCGGTGTGCGGCACAGCGTAGAGGCGGCCGTCAGCGATGGGCTGACCGCATTGCCGGCAGATGCCGTAGGTCCGATCCTCGAGCCGGCGCAGTGCGCTCTCCACCTCGCGCAGCTCGAGCTGCGGCGACGACTCGTAGCGGTACCTCGGGTCAGCGCGACGCCCATGCGGGTGATCGGCGAGACCGCCGCGCAGCTCGTCTTGCCGGTTGCGCAGGCGCTTCTCGATCAGGGAGTGCATGCGCGCTTTCATTGCGGTTGCGCCGACGGCGCGGGCGGCCCCAGGGCGACCGCCGGGCTGGGCTCGAGCCGGGCGCCTCGTGCCGCAGCGGGCGCGGGTGCCGCGGTCGCGTCGTCCCTCAGGTCATCGTCGTCCCTCAGGTCATCCTTGAGGTCGTCCCTGAGGTTGCGACCCACTGCGGCGAAGAAGTCGCTGTAGAACAGGCGATCCGTAATCGTTCCCTCTCCGGTTACGGTCGTCGAGTACTTCTTCCCGGGCATCGGAATCATGAGCGGTCCGAGCAGCGGCATCCAGTTGTGAGACGTATCGTGAGTCACGGTCTGCTGATTCGCCGCGACGGTGACGATGGTGCTCCGACCGCCGGGAGCCCCGGCGACGGCCACGGTTGTACTCACGTTATAGGAGAGCTTACTGTTCTTCTCGTCGGCGAGGTCACGGGCCGCCTTGATCAGGCCGCCGGCCGCATCGACCTGCTCGATGATGAAACCCTCCTGCACCAGAGTGAGTTTCACCGCCCGGAAAATGTCGTCAGTGGACGCGCCGAACCGCTGGCTGCTGCCGGGAACTCCATGCTTCTCT
>DASPWF010000074.1:0-8769 GCA_035621995.1 Steroidobacteraceae bacterium | reverse complement strand
TACTCGGACATATCAAAGCGCAGGAACTCGACGCCCATGGCGATGGCGAGCTGACGGGTCACCTCGGTCTTGCCGACGCCGGTGGGTCCGGCGAAGAGGAAACTGCCGACGGGCTTGCGCGACTCGCCGAGGCCCGAGCGTGCCATCTTGATCGCGGCGGCGAGCGCCTCGATGGCGCGATCCTGGCCGAAGATCACCAGCTTCAGGTTGCGCTCGAGGTTCTTGAGGATCTCGCGGTCGGAGATCGAGACGCTCTTGGCGGGAATGCGCGCCATGCGCGCCACCACGTCCTCGATGTGACGCACCTCCACGGTCGGCTCGCGCTCGGCCATCGGCTTCAGCCGCGCCCGGGCGCCCGCCTCGTCGACCACGTCGATGGCCTTATCGGGCAGGTGGCGCTCGTTGATGTGCCGTGCGGCGAGCTCGGCCGCCGCCCGCAGCGCCTCGTCCGCGTAGGTGATGCCGTGGTGCTCCTCGAAGCGCCCCTTGAGGCCGAAGAGGATGTCGATGGTCTCCGATACCGACGGCTCGACGACGTCGATCTTCTGGAAGCGCCGCGCGAGCGCGTGGTCCTTCTCGAAGATGTGGCGGTACTCCTGATAAGTGGTCGAGCCGATGCAGCGGATCTCCCCGTTGGTGAGCACCGGCTTGATGAGGTTCGAGGCATCCATCACGCCGCCGGAGGCGGCCCCGGCGCCGATCACCGTGTGGATCTCGTCGATGAAGAGAATGGCGCCCGGGAGCTTCTTGAGCTCTGAGATCACGCCCTTCAGGCGCTTCTCGAAGTCGCCCCGGTACTTGGTACCCGCGATCAGCGCGCCCATGTCGAGCGCGAACAGCGTGCAGTCGGAGAGCACCTCCGGGACCCGGCCTTCGACGATGAGCCGCGCCAGCCCTTCGGCGATCGCGGTCTTGCCGACCCCGGCCTCGCCGACGTAGAGGGGATTGTTCTTCCTGCGCCGACAGAGGATCTCGATGGTGCGCTCGACCTCGAGCTTGCGCCCGATGAGCGGGTCGATGCGCCCGTCCTGTGCCATGCGGTTGAGGTTGGATGTGTACTTCTCGAGCGCGCTGCCGCCCTCGCCGTCACGCTCACCGTCCCCGGAGGCATCATCCTTGTCCGAAGCCTTCTCCTCGGCGATCTTCGACAAGCCGTGGGAGATGTAGTTGACGACGTCGAGACGCGTCACGTGCTGGCGGTTCAGCAGGAACACCGCGTGACTTTGCTTCTCGCTGAAGATCGCCACCAGCACGTTGCCGACACCGACCTCCTTCTTGCCACTCGACTGTACGTGAAAAACCGCGCGCTGCAGCACGCGCTGGAAGCCGAGTGTCGGCTGGACCTCGCGCTCCTCGCCCTCCTCGAGCCGCGGCGTCGACTGCTCGATGTGCTCCTTGAGCTCCTGCTTGAATTTCGCGAGATCCGCGCCGCAGGCCCGCAGCACCTCGCGCACCTTCGGCGTATCGAGGATCGCGAGCAGCAGGTGCTCGACCGTCAGGTACTCGTGACGCGCCTCGCGCGCCTGGTGAAACGCATCGTTGAGACAGTACTCGAGCTCGTTGGACAGCACTTAGACGGACCTTTCAGGTTGAGCTTTCACAACCGGCACCCGCGCCGGCTGCAGCCACGGCGCGCGCGTCATGCTTCCTCCAGCGTGCACATCAGCGGGTGCTGATGATCGCGCGCGTAGGTGGTCACCTGCGCCACCTTAGTTTCCGCGATCTCGTATGTGAAGACCCCGCAGATCCCCTTACCCTTGGTGTGCACCTCGAGCATGATGCGCGTGGCGGTCGGGCGATTCATGGTGAAGAACTTTTCGAGCACATCGACCACAAACTCCATGGGAGTGTAGTCATCGTTGAGCAGCACCACGCGGTAGAGCGGTGGTTGTTTGACCTCCGGGCGCGCCTCTTCGACGACTACGCCGGTTTCGGGGCGGACCGGATGCGGATCGGCCATGGCTGTCTTTATAGGGGTCGCGAAACGGCAACACAAGTCTGCTGGAATGTGCCGTAGTTACTCCTGCAGAAACAATCGCTTGAGAGCATAAGCGTGACGCTCGTATGATTGCGCGGCTGTGCTGCGGTGAATCGCTCGCCGCAGGCGCAAAATCCGCGGTGCTGGGGGCTTCTGGAACCACCATTGATCAGCTGTTTTTGAGGCAATGAACGCCGCTTCCTGGCTCGAGGGTTTACCTGCGCACGATCGCTGGCGCGGCCTGCTGCTCGCGGAAGGACCGCGGATTGCGACCTGGGTGCTGTCGCTCGCGGTCGCCGTGCAGGCGGGATTCATCGTCACCGACCTCGCCGGCGCCGGGCGCCGCGGCGCGGCCACATCGCCGCAGGGCACCCAGCACGTACGTGCCCACACCCTCGATGTGCCCGCGATCACCGCTGCCCACCTCTTCGGCGCAGCGCCCCTGCCGAAGCAGGACGCCGCCAATGCCCCACAGACCAGCATTCCCCTTGTCCTGACCGGAACCATCGCCGGAAATGATCCTCAAAACGGCTTGGCGATCCTTGGACAAACCGCACAGACGGGGAAAGTGTATGCAGTGGGAGACAACGTTCCCGGCGGAGCGAAGCTGCACTCGGTGTACAGCGATCGCGTGGTCCTCGATCGCAATGGACAGCTCGAGTCGCTCGCGCTGCCGCGACAGGTCAATAACGGCAACGCACCGCCCCCGTCCACCGCGGCGCTTCCGGAGAACCCCTCGATCGAGCGCATGCGGCGCATGATCACCGAGCAGCCCGGGCTGCTTGCGGATGTCATGCGCCCCCAGCCGGTCATGGACCACGGCCGGATGAACGGCTTCCGGGTCTATCCGGGACGCAACCGCATGGCCTTCATGCGCCTGGGACTCAGGCCGGGCGACCAGGTGACCGCCATCAATGGCACGCCGCTCGATGACCGGGACCGCAGCGAGCAGATTCTGCACACCCTCAATAGCTCGAGTGAGGCGCACGTCACAGTGATTCGTAACGGTCAGCAGCAGGATTTGACATTGAACCTCGCCCAGGTCGCGCAGGAGGCGGACAGTCTGGCAAGTCCATCGCAGGCGACCCAGACCGGTGTCGTGGCGCCGCCGGCGGAGCAGCCGCCGCTTGCCATGCCACCCGAGCCGTCCGGGCCGAGCGAGGAGCCGGGCAGCAGCGGGCGCTAGGCCGTCGCTTTCGGTCATCCGGGGGAAGAGTTTTGGTGACAGGCTTTCGTTCCATCGCAGTGTGCGCCGTCGCGGTGCTGATCGCGGCCTCGCTCGCGTCCGCGCAGCAAACCCAGCGCATCACCCCGAATTTCAAGGACGCCGACATTACGCAGATCGCCGAGGCGGTGAGCGCGGCGACGGGCAAGAACTTCATCATCGACCCGCGGGTGCGCGCCCAGGTGACGATGCTCTCCTCGTCGCCCATGACGCCGGCGGCGTTCTACGAGGCCTTCCTCTCGATACTGCAGGTGTACGGCTTCATCGCCGTGCCCGCCGGCAACAACGTCATCAAGATCCTTCCCGACGCCAACGCCCGCACCATCCCGGCCGTCGACCTTCCCAATCGCGAGAGTCCGAACTCGGATGAGATCGAGACCCAGGTGGTCGATGTACGCAACGTGAGCGCCGCGCAGCTGGTGCCGATCCTGCGGCCGATGGTCCCGCAGTATGGGCACCTCGCCGCCTACCCCGCGGGCAACGTCCTCATCATCACCGACCACGCGAGCAACGTGGATCGCATGATCCGCATCATCCGGCGCATCGACCAGGTCGGCAATCAGGACGTCGAGGTGATGCCGCTCAGCAACGCCGGTGCCTCCGAGATCGTGCGCGTCGTGAACTCGCTCTACACGGGCGCCGCGGCCGCCGAGGGCGCCGCCGTCAAGGTGGTGGCGGACGAGCGCTCCAACAGCGTGCTGATCGGCGGTGATCAGGCCCAGCGCCTGCGGCTGCGTGCCCTCATCGCGCACCTCGATACCCCGCTGCAGGCAGGCGGCGATACGCGAGTGCGCTACCTGCACTACGCCGATGCCGAGAAGCTCGCGCCGAAACTCAAGGAGCAGATGACCGGTATCGCAGCCGCAGCGGCGGGCGCGCAGGGTCAGGGCGCGGCGGCGAGCTCGATACAGGCGCAGGCCGAGAAGGGCGCCATGGTGTGGGCCGATCCGACCAACAACGCGCTGGTCATCACCGCCCCGGCCAAGCTGATGCGCGCGATGATGGACATCATCGACAAGCTCGACATCCGCCGGCCGCAGGTGCTGGTGGAGGCGATCATCGCCGATATCGACTTCAACAAGGATGCCGAGCTCGGCGTCAACTGGGCCGCCTACTCCAACAGCAGCAGCAATAGCAGCGTCCCCGCGGCGGCCTTTGTCGCCCCCGTCGGCGGCACCAGCATCGTCGATCTCGCGGGCGCTATCGAGAACCCCTCCAGCGTAACGACGCCGCTGCTGCAGGGCACGACCATCGGCATCGGCCGCATCGCCGCGGGCGGCGTCAACTTTGCCGCCATGTTACGCGCGATCCGCGCCGACACCGCCGATAACGTCATCGCCACGCCCTCTGCGCTGACCATGGACAACCAGGAGGCCGAGCTCAAGGTGGCGCAGGAAGTGCCGTTCATCACCGGCCAGTACACGAGCGCCAATACCCCCGCCGTCGGCGGTAACGTGAGCCCGTTCCAGACCATCCAGCGCGAGGAGGTCGGCACCATCCTCAAGATCACCCCGACGATTTCCGCCGAGGGTAGCCAGGTGATGCTGAAGATATCGATCGAGAGCTCGAGCCTCGGCACGAAGCCGGCCGGGGCGGTCGATCTCGTGACCAACAAGCGCACCGTCAGCACCACCGTGCTGATTGAGGACGGTGGCATCGTCGTGCTCGGCGGACTCATCGAGGACGACACCAGCCGGTCCGAGAGCCGCGTGCCGTTCCTCGGCAACATTCCGATCATCGGCCTTTTGTTCAAGACGCGCGCCGATAACTCGACCAAGAACAACCTGATGATCTTCATTCGCCCGAAGATCCTGCGCGATGAGGGGCAGGCCGCCTACGAGACGGATCTCAAGTACAACTACATGCGCGATCAGCAGAAGCCGTTGTTCCATCACGGACCGCAGGACGTCCCGACGCTGCTGCCGGGCGTCTCCCCCGGCAAGCTACCCGCGCTGCCACCGCCGCCGCCGCCGGGCACGGATCCGGCGAAGATTCCCGGGCAGACCTCTCCTGCACCGACGCCGCCCCCGAGCGGCAGCTCCGCGCCGCCGCAACCTGCCGCGCCCGCGGGATCCGCGGTGTCGCCCGGCGCGCCCGCCCCCGCCAATACCGCCTCGCCTGCCGGTGCCACCTCTGATGCCTCCACCAACCCGCCGCAGGGCCGGCCATGAGCGCTAACGGCGCAGGTAACGGCACCGCCCCGGGCTTCGGCGCGCACGAGCGGCGGCTGTCATTCGCCTTCGCCAAGCGCCACGGGGTGCTCGTCAACCGCGTGGTCGACGGCATCGCCGAATGTACCTACCGCGACACCGCATCGCCTCAGGCCCTCGCCGAGGTGCGGCGCTACCTGCGCCGCTCGGTGCGCCTCGAGCGCGTGCCGGAGGCCGAGTTCGACGAGCTGCTGCGCCGCGCGTACGAGGCAGGCTCGGACGCCATGCAGGCGGTCGAGGGTCTCGATGAGACCACCGACCTTGCGCACCTTGCGCAGGACCTGCCCGAGCAGGCCGATCTCCTCGACAGCGAGGATGACGCGCCGATCATCCGCCTGATCAACGCGGTGCTCACCCAGGCGGTCAAGGAGAACGCCTCCGATATCCACATCGAGCCCTTCGAGAACCGCCTGGTCATCCGCTTTCGCGTCGACGGCGTGCTGCGCGAGGTGCTGCAGTCGCGCCGCGCCGTGGCGCCGCTCGTGGTCTCGCGCGTCAAGGTCATGTCGCGCCTCGACATCGCCGAGAAGCGCCTGCCGCAGGACGGCCGGATCAGCTTGAAGATCGCCGGACGCGCCGTCGACGTGCGTGTGTCCACCATCCCCTCCGGGCACGGCGAGCGCGTGGTGCTGCGTATTCTCGACAAGCAGGCCGGTCGGCTCGACCTGAATTCCCTCGGCATGGATCCGCGCACCCAGGGAACCATGGACGAGCTGATCCACAAGCCGCACGGGATCTTGCTGGTCACCGGACCCACCGGTTCGGGTAAAACGACGACGCTCTACGCCGCCCTCGAGCGGCTCAACGACAACACGCAGAACATCATGACGGTCGAGGACCCGATCGAGTACTACATCGACGGCATCGGCCAGACCCAGGTCAACACCAAGGTCGAGATGACCTTCGCGCGTGGGCTGCGAGCCATTCTGCGCCAGGACCCGGACGTGGTGCTGATCGGGGAGATTCGTGATCTCGAGACCGCGCAGATCGCGGTACAGGCGAGTCTCACGGGCCACCTGGTGCTCTCGACCCTACACACCAACACCGCGGCCGGCGCGATCACACGCCTGCGCGACATGGGTATCGAGCCGTTCCTGCTGTCCTCGAGCCTGATCGGCGTGCTGGCGCAGCGCCTGGTGCGCGTACTCAGCCCCGACACCAAGCAGCCCTTCCTCGCCGGCGAATACGAGCGGCGGCTGCTGAACCTCAGATCCGACGAACCCTCTCCGACGCTCTATCGCCCCGGGCGCGATGCAACCGGTGGCTACCGCGGTCGCTCGGGCATCTACGAGCTCATCATCGTCGATGATGTCATGCGCACCATGATTCACGACGGCGTCTCCGAGCAGGAGATTGAGCGGCACGCGCGTCTCACGACGCCTTCGATCCGTGACGACGGCCGCGCGCGCGTGCTGCGCGGCGAAACCACCATCGAGGAAGTGCTGCGCGTGACGCGCGAGGATTGAGTCCTTGGGCGCGTTCGAATACACGGCCCTCGACCCTGCCGGCAAGGAACGCAAGGGGATTCTCGAAGGCGACACCCCCCGCCACATCCGTCAGCTCCTGCGCGAGCAGCAGCTCTTGCCGGTGTCGGTGGCCGAGGTGGCACAGAAGGAGGCCAAGCGCCAGCGCTCCTTCAGCCCGCTGCGGCGCGTCTCGGCCGCGGACCTCGCGCTCCTTACCCGCCAGCTCGCCACGCTGGTGCGCGCGGGGCTGCCGCTCGAGGAATCGCTGCTCGCGGTCTCGCAGCAGACCGAGAAACCACGCGTCCAGAGCATCGTGCTCGGCGTGCGCGCCCGCGTCATGGAGGGTCACACCCTCGCCAGCGGGTTCGCGGAGTTTCCGCGCGTCTTCCCCGAGATCTACCGGGCGACCGTCGCCGCCGGGGAGCAATCCGGGCACCTCGACAACGTGCTCGAGCGGCTCGCCGAGTACACCGAGGGGCGCGATCAGCTGCGCCAGAAGGTGCTGGCGGCCATGCTCTACCCGATCGTGCTCACGGTGCTGTGCTTTGCGATCGTCTCGGCGCTGCTCGTCTACGTCGTGCCGCAGGTAGTCTCGGTCTTCCAGGCGAGCAAGGCGAAGCTGCCCCTCATCACGCAGCTCCTGATCGCGACCAGCGACTTTTTCCGCTCCTACGGCCTGTACCTGCTGATCGGGGCGGTCATCGCCGTGGTGCTCTTCCGGCGCTGGCTGCGTAACCCCGCGGCGCGCCGGCAGTTCCACCGCGTGCAGCTGCGCATGCCGGTCATCGGCCGGCTGGTGCGCGGCTTCAATACGGCCCGTTTCACGCGCACCTTCAGCATCCTCTCGGCAAGCTCCGTGCCAGTGCTCGAGGCGATGCGCATCGCCGGCGAGGTGGTCACCAACCTGCCGATGCGGGATGCGGTGACGGATGCGGCGGCGCGGGTGCGCGAGGGGGCGCCGATCGGCCGCTCGCTCGCCACCAGCCGCATGTTTCCGCCGATGACCATTCACCTCATCTCCAGCGGCGAGTCGAGCGGTGAGCTTGAAGGTATGCTCGAGCGCGCCGCCATCAGCCAGGAACGCGAGCTCGACGGCCTGCTCGCGGCGCTGGTGGGGCTGCTCGGGCCGGTGCTCATCGTCCTCATGGGGCTGTTCGTCATGGGAATCGTGTTCGCCATGCTGCTGCCGATCTTCGAGATGAACCAGCTGATCCATTGACAGTTACCGAGGCGGGCGAAGCGGCAGCGCTTCACAAACCGCGAGTGCAACATTGCAGTTCACGGCCGATCTGATTTAAGTTCGCGCCGTCCAATTCCTGCACGACTCAGGTCCGCATGAGCGAGAAGCCGGAATCAGACGAATTCGAGGACGAAGAAGCCGACGAGCCGGTCATCGAGGACGGCGACGTCGATCTCGATCAGGTCATCAAGGACCTCGACCTGGCCAAGCGCCGGGGACAGAAGGCTGGCGACCCCGCGTGGCGCCGCCTCGAGCGGCTGCTCGAGGAAAAGCACACTGCCGAGCTCACGAGCGACTTCGAGGACTACGAGATCGGGGTCGAGGGCGAGCCTGCTTCGCGCAAGGCACGCCGCAAGCCGCGTCACGGTTGAGAGCGGCGATGCCGGTGTGCTCGCCGGCGCCCCGGCTTGGGGCGCCGGCCTTCAGTGAAAGTCCCGTGAGCGCGTCAGCAGCTCGCCGAGCAGCACGCTGCGGTCGATGAGCCGATGCGCAATGAGGTGGGAGACGCCCTCCTGCTGCTGCAGCTCGCCGTGTACCTCGAGGAGACGCGACTCGAGCAGCGCGGCGCGCTGCTCGCGTCCCACCCGTTCCCAGACGATGACGTTCACCTGACCGCTCTCATCCTCGAGCGTGAGAAAGGTGACGCCGCT
>DASPWF010000073.1:0-5186 GCA_035621995.1 Steroidobacteraceae bacterium | reverse complement strand
GAGCTCTGGTACACGGGTCAGCGCGCGAGCCTCCTCGGGCGCATCGATCCCTCGACGGGGACGATCCGTGAATTCCACACGCAGATCCCGGACTCGGGACCCCACGGGCTGACCGCGGATAAAGCCGGCGACATCTGGTTCACGGCGAACAGTGCCGGCTATATCGGCGAGCTCAACCCGAAGAGCGGCGCCATCAAGGCGTACCGGATGCCGGACCCCGCCGCGCGCGATCCGCACACGGCGGTCTTCGATGCGCACGGGGTACTCTGGTTCACGGTTCAGGGCGCCAACATGGTCGGACGGCTCGATCCGCGCACGGGTGAGGTGAAGCTCGCCACCGCGCCGACGGCGCATGCGCTGCCTTACGGCATCGTCGTGAGTTCGAAAGGCGTGCCGTACTTCTGCGAGTTCGGCAGCAACCGGATCGGCGAGATCGATCCGCAGACGCTCGCGATTCACGAGCACGTGCTGCCGGAGGCCGGTGCGCGGCCGCGGCGCCTCGCCCGCACCGACGACGACGTCATCTGGTACTCGGATTACGCGCGCGGTGTTCTCGGCCGCTTCGATCCGCGCACCGGGGCGGCCCGCGAGTGGCCCTCACCGGGGGGACCCGAATCCGCACCGTACGGCATCACGGTGCTCAACGGCATCGTCTGGTACAGCGAGTCCGGGGTGCGACCCAACACTCTGGTGCGTTTCGATCCCGCAACCGCCACCTTCCAGAGCTGGGCGATCCCTTCAGGCGGCGGCGTGGTGCGTAACATGATGCCGACCCGTGATGGCGGCCTCGTGCTCGCCGAGAGCCGTGTGGGCAAGGTCGCGCTCGTTGAGATCCGGTAAGCTAGGAACTTCAAGTCTGCAGAACTCGAAGTTGAGAGGAAGCCCCATGTCCCGCCGTCTGCTCACCGCGATCGCCGGCGCTGCGCTGCTCGCTCTCGGCGCCTGCGTCGGCAACACCACTTTCACCTCGACGTGGAAGGCGCCCGATGTTTCGGGGCTGAGCCCGGTCGGCAAGACGATCGTGGCGGTATTCGTCTCGCGCGACGAGAGCCAGCGCCGTGGCGGCGAGGACGCGATGGTCGCGGACCTCAATCGCTTCGGCGGCAACGGCATCCCCGCCTACACCCTCGTGCCGAGCGGCACCCGCCCCAGTGCAGACGCGGCGCGCGCGGCGTTCAAGCAGGCCGGCGCGAACGCGGTGGTGGTCATGCGCGTCGTGGGCAAGGACCAGCAGGTCACCTACACACCGGGTGGCCCGACACCCGCCTATTACGGCGGTTTCGGCCCCTACTGGGGATACGGCTGGGGCATGGCCTACGACCCCGGCTATTTGCGCACCGACACGGTGGTCTCGGTCGAGACAACGGTCTATTCACTCGACCGCGACAAGCTCCTGTGGGCAAGCCAGAGCCGCACCACGAACCCCGACAATCTTCCGGCGCTCGTGAACGAAGTCGCCGATGCCACGGCCAACGAGATGGTGAAGCAGGGGCTGCTGGTACCCCCCAAATCCTGAACGAGTCTCGCGCTTAGACCTCAGTCTTTCCGCATGAGAGCCTGGCGGCCCCAGCGGCCGCCGCGGGCGATCTCGACGCGTGCGCGCCTGCGGTGGTATGGTCCCCTGGCTGCTGCAGGAACCAAGCGGATGCGCTAGTGGCGCACCGCTGAAGAGCACGACACAAATCGCGGCCAGCGCTGTCTCTCACCGCTCGCCGCCGGGGAGAAATACCATGGGGACCCTTGCGCGTACGTTGCGGCTGCTCCTTTGCGGGTTACTCGTCATCGCAGCGCCGCTCGCCTTTGGTAGCGGCATCGCGGTCACGACTTATCACTACGATTCGTTGCGCACCGGCTGGAACAAGCAGGAGACGGTGCTTTCCGCGTCCGCGTTTCCCTCGACCTTCGGCGTCTTGAGCACAGTGGCCGTTGACGACCAAGTCGACGCGCAGCCGCTGGTGGTGCCGGGCGAGACGATCGCGGGTGCCGTGCACGACGTGCTCTACGTCGTCACCGAGAACAATACCGTCTACGCAATCGATGCGGACAGCGGACAGGTGCTCCTCACGCACAATCTCGGCGCGCCGGTACCGACGCCGCTCGGCTGCGGCAACAACGGGCCGAACGTCGGCATCACGAGCACGCCCGTCATCGATCTCTCGAGGCATCGCTTGTACGTCATCGCCTATGTCAACGGCGCGACGCCGCAGTACCAGCTGCATGCGCTGAATCTCGTGACCCTTGCGGATGCGATCCCACCGGTCACGGTCGCGGCGAGTCACACGCTCACCAACGGAGCGACGTTCGCCTTCAATGCAACGTATCAGCGCCAACGCCCGGCGCTGCTCGAACTCGACGGCACGATCTACGCAGGCTTCGGGAGCTTCTGCGACTTCGAGGCGAACAACTCCCGCGGCTGGGTGCTCGGGTGGTCGGCCCACAGCCTGACACCGCTCGCCGGCAACGAGCTCAACGACACGCAGGCCACCTCGCCGACCAGTTTCTTCCTCAGCTCGGTGTGGATGTCCGGCTTCGGGCTCTCGAGCAACGGCAGCAACATTTTCTTCGCCACCGGCAACTCGGACTGCAACTTCTATCTCTCGCCGGAGCTGTGCCCGTCGGAGTCGACCTATGACGGCGTCACCAACATCCAGGAAAGCGTCATCGGCCTCACGCCGAGTCTCACCACGCGAACCGGGGTCTTCACGCCCTCCAATGTCTTCCAGATGGACATGGACGACGCCGACCTCGGCGCTTCCGGTGTGATGCTGCTGCCCACGCAGTCGGGCAGTTTCAACCTCGCCGCCATCGTCTCGAAGGACGGACGTCTGTGGCTGCTCAACCAGGCGAGCCTTGGTACATATCTCGACATGCAGCAGCTCTCGGACGGCTGCTGGTGCGGGGCGTCGTATTACCGCGGTGCCGATGGCATCGGCCGCGTCGTGACCAGCGCCGGGTCACTCCAGACCTGGCAGGTGTCGACGTCACCCTCGCCGCACTGGGTCGCGGAGTCGACCACTGCCATGCCGCAGGACCAGCAGGACCCGGGCTTCTTCACGGTGGTGTCGTCCAACGAGCGGAAAGCCGGTACGCCGATCATCTGGGCGGTGGGGCGACCGACCTCCTCGAGCACGCCGAACCTCACGCTGTATGCCTTCTCGGCGACGCCCGCGAGCGGCGCGCTGCAGCAGCTCTACTCCGCGCCCGCGGGCTCCTGGCCGAATCTCGGCGGCAATGCCAACGTCGTGCCGCTCGTCGCCAACGGGAAGGTGTATGTCGGGGCCTACAAGACGGTGACCATTTTCGGGCCCAACGGCACGGCGGCGGCGACGGCCACGCCCGCGGTTGCGCTCAGCGAGAAGCTTCCCGCCTCCGAAGGTCGGGTGACCGGCATGCTGCTGGCGATTGACGGCACGAAGCTGACGCTCCTCACCCGAACCGGTCACACAGTCCAAGTGGACGCCGCGGCAGCGATCGCGAACGAGCGCGTGCCGATCTTCGTCGTGGGACAGCCCTACACCGTCATCGCAGCGTCGCATGCGGCCGGTGCGCCCTGGCAGGCCAAGGCGATCACGCGAGCCAAGCCGGGGCAGGGTGCCTGGCCGCAAGATGAGCAGTGAGGTACGCCGTCGCGCTATGATCCGCGTCGCCCAAGCGGTCATGCGCGCGCTTACTTCGCGCCAAGCCGATAACTGCGATAACTAGAGGAGAGGATTCGATGAAGCTCACTTCGCTTGCGCTGGCCGCTGCACTGGCAGTGGCCGGTTACGCTCAGGCTCAGACAGCGGCTCCAAGCTCGCCCCCAGCGTCGGCCCCCGCGGCGTCCTCGGACTCCTCGGGGAAGATCGATCATGCCTGCAAGGGGGAGATCCATAAGCTCTGCGGGCATGCGCACGGCCAGGAGATGCAGGACTGCGTCAAGAGCGGTCTCGACATGAACAAGTTCTCGGCCAGCTGCACGTCCGAGATCAAGGCTAAGGGAGCAAAGTCGAGCGCCTCGTCGAGCAAGCCCAGCACCTGAGGGCCGCGGACTCTTGCGGCTGATGCACGGCTGCGCTGCAACCCGTGCGGGACTTAGGTTCCGCACGGGTCTTCGGCGCACGCAGCTTTAGTCGCGGCGACGGCCCCATGGCTCGTGCACGCGGAGTGAACACCCGCTGCGTTCACGTCGCTCACGCGCCGGATGCGGCCTTCGGGTCGCTCGCCGAGCCGATCTATCTCTCGACGACCTTCGAGCGCGATGCGGATGGAGGTTACGCGCGCGGCTATCGCTATGCCCGCGAGGGAACGCCGAACCGCGCGGCGCTGGAGGAGTGCGTTGCGGCGCTCGAGGGCGGCGTGGGGGGCGTCGCGTTCTCATCGGGACTCGCCGCGAACATGGCGCTCCTTGAGCTCCTCGATCGCGGCGATCAGCTGGTCGCGCCCGTCCAGGGCTATTACGGCACGCTCAAGCAGTTCCACGAGACCGCAGCGCGCCGCGGTGTCGAGGTCACGCTGGTCGACTTCACCGATGCCACCAACGTCGCGGCCGCGGTGAGTGCTGCCACGGAGCTGATCTGGGTCGAGACGCCCGCCAACCCGCTGCTCGCCATCACCGATATCGCACGGATCGTCGAGATCGGCCGCGAATGCGAGGCGCAGGTCGTGTGCGACAACACGTTTGCGACGCCGATCTGCCAGCATCCGTTCGACTTCGACGTCGACGTCGTGGTGCACAGCGGCACCAAGTATCTGGGCGGCCACAGCGACGTGCAGAGCGGGCTGCTGGTGGTGCGCGAGAATGGCGTACTGCTCGAGCGCCTGCGGGACTGGCAGAAACTCGCAGGCGCGACGCTCGCCCCGTTCGACTCGTGGCTCCTCCGGCGCAGCATCTCGACGCTCGCGCTGCGCGTGCGCATGCAATGCGCGAACGCACTCAGCATCGCCGAGTTTCTCACCGAGCACGAGAACGTCGAGCGGGTGTACTACCCGGGACTTGCCGGACATCCGGGCCACGCCATCGCGGTCCGGCAGATGCCGGGCGGATTCGGGGCGATGATCTCCATGTGTATCAAGGGCGGCGCTGAGGCGGCAATCGCGGTGGCCGCACGCACGCAACTCTTCACCCGCGCCACGAGTCTCGGCGGGGTCGAAAGCCTGATCGAGCATCGCGCCTCGATCGAAGGGCCGGGCACGAGCACGCCGCAGAA
>DASPWF010000072.1:0-48048 GCA_035621995.1 Steroidobacteraceae bacterium | reverse complement strand
CGCCGGCCGCCGAGCATTTTCGCGTACCGTTACGAGGACTTCGAGTTCGTGAATTACCAACATCATGCGGCGATCCGCGCGCCGGTGGCGGTGTAGGGCGTGTCGTCGCGTGACGAGCGTCGGCCGCTCATCGAGGTGCGTACCTCGCCGGTACACGGGCTCGGGGTGTTCGCTGCGCAGCGCATCCGCAAGGGCGGGCGGGTGATCGAGTACCTCGGTGAGCGCGTGTCGCACGAGGAAGCCGACCGCCGCTACGAGGACAAGGACGCGAGCGACAACCATACGTTCCTGTTCATTGTCGACGAGCGCACCGTGATCGACGCCGGTGTCAACGGCAACGAGGCGCGCTTCGTCAACCACGCCTGCCGGCCGAACTGCGAATCGGTCATCGAGAACAGCCGCGTGTTCATCGACGCGCTGCGCACCATCGAGCCGGGTGAGGAGCTCACCTACGACTATCAGATCGCGCGCGAGCCGGACGACCCTCCGGACGTCGACGAGGTCTTCGCCTGCCGCTGCGGCCTGGAAGGCTGCCGTGGCACGATGCTGTGGCCGCCACGGCGTCGCGCGGCGCCCGAGCGGCGTGCGCCGCGCCGCCGCTGAAGCCTGATCCCGGCACAAGGTCCGCTCAGCCGCATGAACTCCGCGCGACGCTGGAACCTGTCCTCGCTCGTGGGCGCAGTCGGCGTCGTCTACGGTGACATCGGCACGAGTCCGCTTTACACCATGCAGGAGGCGGTGAATGCCGCCGGCACCTTCGATGCCACGGCGGTGCTTGGTGTGCTGTCGCTGATCTTCTGGAGCCTCGTCATCTCGGTCACGCTGAAGTACCTGACGGTCATCATGCGGGCCGACAATGACGGCGAGGGCGGGATCCTCGCGCTGTTCGCGCTCGCCCAGCGGCGGCTGATCCCCGGCAGCACCTGGGGCAGGGTGGCGGTCGCACTGGCGCTCGCCGGCACCGCGTTCTTCTTTTGCGACGCGCTCATCACGCCGGCCATCTCGGTGTTGAGTGCAGTCGAGGGCCTGGAGCTGCTGAGCCCTGATCTGCGCAAGGCGGTGATCCCCCTCACCCTCCTCGTGTTGACGGCTCTGTTTGCCTACCAGCGCCGCGGCACCGCGCGCGTCGGGAGCCTGTTCGGGCCGATCATGGTGCTCTGGTTCCTCGCGATCGCGGTGATCGGCGCGGTGCCGATCCTGCGCCACCCCCAGGTGCTGGCGGCGCTCAATCCGTTCGCGGGCCTCATCTTGCTGCTGCATCGCCCAGCAGTGGCGCTAGCCATCATCGGGGCGGTCTTCCTCGCGCTGACGGGCGCGGAAGCGCTCTACGCGGACATGGGACATTTCGGGCCCCAGCCGGTGCGCATCTCCTGGTACGTTCTGGTGGGACCCGCGCTGGTGGTCAACTACTTCGGCCAGGGCGCGCTGCTGCTCGAGCTCGGCCACCCGGTCGAGCACCCGCTCTATCACCTGGTGCCGGCCGCGCTGCTGCCCTGGCTGGTAATACTCGCCACGGCGGCCACGGTCATCGCCTCGCAGGCGACCATCTCCGGCGCCTTCTCCATGGCCCGCCAGGCCGTGCACCTCGATCTGCTGCCGCGGCTGCGCGTGCTGCAGACCTCGGCCCTCGAGCAGGGCCAGATCTACGTGCCGGTGGTGAACTGGCTGGTGTTCATCGCCGTGTGCGCGTTCGTCGTCGGCTTCGGCTCCTCGGGCGCGCTCTCGGGCGCGTACGGAGCGGCCGTGGTCGGCACCATGGTCGTGACCACGGTGCTCGGCGCGTTCGTTGCGGCAACGCAATGGAACTGGCCGAAGTGGCTGGTGGTTTCGGTGTTCGCACTGTTCCTGGTAACCGACAGCGCCTTCGTGGCCGGTAACATGACCAAGGTACCGACCGGCGGTTGGATCCCGCTCACGCTCGGCGCTGTGCTGTGCCTGATCTTCACCACCTGGCGCAGCGGCCGGCTGGAGCTGCGGGCGGCGCTGGCGAAACTCGCCGTACCGCGCAGCGAGCTGCCGAAGCTGGTGGCCGGGGTGCACCGCGTGCCGGGGACGGGCGTATTTCTCGCCAGCAACTCGAAGCTCGTGCCGTCCGCGCTGATCCGCAACATCGAGCACAACGGCGTGGTCCACCAGCGTGTCATCATCCTTAACGTCGAGATCATCGACTCGCCGCGGCAGGACCCGGTGCGACGGCTGCAGATCGAGGAGTCCGCGCCCGGCGTCTTCTTCATCACCGCGCGTTTCGGCTTCATGGAGACTCCCGACGTGGCCGAGGCGCTCAAGGCCTGCCGTGCACGAGGTTTGCGGGTGTTCACCGAAGACAGCTCGTTCTTCGTCGGCCGCCACGTGGTGCGGGCGCGACCGCTGCCGGGGCTGCGCGGCCTGCAGCGGCGACTGTTCGCCCGCATGCAGCAGTACAGCACCCAGGCCGCCGAGTTCTTCCGCATGCCCTTCCGCGACGTCGTGATTCTCAACACCGCGGTCGAGATCTGACCACAGTCGCCAACAGCCGACGGTTGGATTTGCTGCGGCCAGCCTTGCAATAATGCGCGGCCATGTCCGCCGCCCAGCCGCTGGTTTCGTTGATCGTTGCCATGGCGCAGAACGGTGTCATCGGTCGGGCCAACGCGTTGCCCTGGGAGCGGCTGCCGGAAGATCTCAAGCGCTTCAGGGCCTTCACCCTCGGCAAGCCCGTGCTGATGGGTCGCAAGACGTTCGAGTCGATCGGCCGCCCGCTCCCCGGACGTGCCAACCTGGTGTTGACTCGGGATCGTGCCTGGTCCGCCCCCGGCGTCGTGGCGGTGCATTCGGTTGAGGAGGCGCTGGCGCACGCGGCCGACAGCCACGAGCTGGTGGTCATCGGCGGCGCTGAGATCTACCGCCTGGTGCTGCCGTTTGCGCGCCGCATCTATCTGACACACGTGCACGCCGACGTCCCGGGCGATACCTTCTTTCCCGACTTCGATCCCACGCAGTGGGACGACGTCGAGTGCCGCATGCATCCGGCGGACGAGGAGCATGCCTACCCGGTCACCTTCGTGACGCTCGAGCGACGCAACGCTCCCGAGGCACCACGCCACCACTGACCGGCCGCGGCGCGACGGGCGAGCCGCGAGCGTGGGTAACGGCACGATGGTGGCCTTCAGGCGCGCTCCTGGCAGGCCGGGAAGCGCACCGATCCTCAGCCGATGGGCGGCAGGCGCTCGCTGATCAGCTCGCCCGCGTGCCCAGCAGCCGGCTCGCTGTCGTCGCCCGGGTCGAGCTCCTCGAGGAGCTGCGCCTGCACGGCGCCGCGGCGCAGCGCCTCGGCGTAGGGAATCTCGGGGTGGAACATGACCATCGCGTAGCGCGGGATGAAGCGATCGGGAAAGCGCCGCTCGAGTGCCATGGCAATCGCCTTGCGCCGCAGGAAGCGCGCGTCGAGCACCGCATCGCGCATCTCGCCGTAGTTCTCCAGCGCCATCTGCGCGATGGCCGCGGTATTGGCGCGCCGCACCCGCTCGAACTGCGCGAACAGCGACCGCCAGTCGGCGTGTTGCCCGAGCAGCGCATCGAGCTCCGCGCAGTCCTCGAAGGCGGCATTCATGCCCTGGCCGTGGAAGGGCACGATAGCGTGGGCGGCATCGCCGAGCAGCAGCACGCGGTCGGCAAGGTGCCAGGGCGCGCAGTGCACCGTGCCGAGCTGCCCCTGCGGATGGCTCGCGAACTGTGTAGTCAGCCGCGGCAGGAGCGGCACGGCATCGGCGAACTCGCGCGCGAAAAACTCCCTCACCGCCTCGGCCGTGGCGAGCGCGGCGAAGCTCGGCGAGCCCTGGCGCGCGAGGAAAAGTGTGGCGGTGAAACTGCCGTCGGTATTCGGCAGCGCGATGAGCATGAAGCCGCCGCGCGGCCAGATGTGCAGCGCGTTGCGCTCGAGCGCGGCGCCGCGCTCCGCCGGCACGGTGAGCTCCTTGTAGTCGTGGTCGAGCCAGTCCTCGCGCACCTCGAGGAGCCCTGCGGCGGCAAGGCTCGTGCGCACCGCAGACCCTGCGCCGTCGGTGGCAATGGTGGGTGCGAGCGCGACCTGGTACTCGTCGCCGCCGCGCTCATCGCGCAGCCGCAGCCGTCCGCCTTCGATATCCACGCCGAGGCACGACTGGTTGAAGCGCACGGCGACACCGCCGTGGCGCGTCGCTTCCTCGATCAGCACCCGGTTGAGCTCGGCGCGGCCCACTGACCAGATGACCTCGTGCTCGCGCTGCCCGTAGGGTTGCAGTGCCGCGTGACCCGAGAGCTCGTGCACCATGCGCCCGCGCATCGGAATCAGCAGCGGACGCACGCGCTCGAGGACCCCGGCGCGCTCGAGCGCGCGCATGCCGCGGGCGGCCAGCGCGAGGTTGATCGACCGTCCACGCTCCGGCTCTGCCTGCCGTGGATCGGCGCGGCGCTCGTAGAGTGTCACCGCCAGGCCGCGCCGCGCCGCGAGCAGCGCGAGCAGCGCGCCCGCCAGCCCGGCGCCGACGATGTTGAGCGAGCGCCCAGGGAGGGCACTCATGGCGACTCCCGCAGCGCCTCGGTGAGCGCGCGGGAGAAGCGCCACGCGTCCTCGAAGCGGTTGTAGAGTGGTACCGGTGCCACGCGGATGATATCCGGCGAGCGCCAGTCGCACACCACGCCGCGGGCGGCGAGCGCATCAAACACACGCTTGCCGCGCGCTGCTCCGGCGGCGATGCGCAGGGAGAGCTGGCAGCCGCGCCGCGCGCTATCGCGCGGCGTGAGGATGCGGACCGCCGGCTCGAGCGGCCGCAGCAGCTCGTCGAGAAAGTCCGTGAGCGCCACCGATTTCTCGCGCAACGCCGTCATGCCCGCCTCGCTGAAGATCGCCAGCGAGGCGATGAGCGGCGCCGCGGCGAGGATCGGCGGATTACTCAGCTGCCAGGCGGCGGCGCCGCTCGCGGCGTGAAACTGCGGCTCCATGAGGAAGCGGGTCCGCTCCTCGTGGCCCCACCAGCCGGCGAGCCGCGCACCGGGCACCCCGCCGCTGTGACTCGCGCGCGGCTGGGCCTCGCTGTGGCGCTGGTGGATGAAGCAGCCGCCGATCGCACCCGGGCCGCCGTTCAGGTACTTGTAGCTGCACCACACCGCGAAGTCCGCCTGCGCTGCGTGCAGCTCGAGCGAGGTGTTGCCGATCGAATGCGCCAGGTCGAATCCGGCGATGCAACCGCTCGCGTGCGCGGCGCGCGCAATGCGCGCCAGGTCGAACGCCTGACCGGTGCGAAATTGCACGCCGGGCCACAATACGAGCGCGATCTGCGCGCCGTGCTCGGCGAGGCACGCCTCGAGGGTCTCCTCGGGCACGAGGTCCTGACCGGCAGGCGGCGCGAGCTCGAGCAGCGTGCTCTCCGGGTCGAGGGCGCGCCAGGCGATATGCGAGGCTACCGCGTGGCGGTCGGAGGAAAAGGCGCCGGCCTCGATCAGTATGCGCGTGCGCGCGCCGCTCGGTCGGTAGAAGCTCGCCAGCATCAAATGCAGATTCACGGTGAGCGAATTCATCGCTACGACTTCGCTCGGCTGCGCACCGGTGAGCATGGCGAGCGGGGCGCTGAGATTCTCGTGATACGGCACCCAGGGCCGACGCGCATGCTCGTGCCCGTAAACGCCGAGCCGCGCCCAGTCGTCGAGCTCGGCATTGACGATGTCGCGCGCGGCAAGCGGCAGCAGACCGAGCGAGTGACCGCAGAGGTAGACGAGCGGTGCGCCGCGCTCATCGCGCGGCAGGGCAAACCGCGCGCGCAGCGCCCGCAGCGGATCGGCGGCATCGCGCGCCTGCGCCGCGGAGAGTGCGAGCTCCACGCTCACGATGATGCCGCCAGCGCGTACAGCAGCGGCCGGCTCGGGACGGCGTCCCCGCCGAGCGCCGGCACCTGCAGCTCGAGCAGGTAGGCGCCATCGGTTGCGGCGTCCGGGACGAAGGCGAGCTCGGTGATCGTGGCCGCCGGCCGCCCCGCCGCCGCCAGCTGCACGGCGCCGCGCGGCAGGCCGAAGAAAACGCGATGCGCGGTGAGTCGTCCCTCGTCGTGCGCACGATCGATCGAGGGGATGTCGACGACCAGGTGCGCGATTCCGCGGCTGACCAGCAGCTGCGCCGCTTGCTGCGAAAGGTACGGAGGGTTCTGCCCCGTGTAGTCGCGTCCGCGCTTCTCCACGGTATTCGGCAACGTGCGTACGACCAGCGCCCGCGGAGCGAACGGCGAGTCTGCCGGCCAGGCGCGCTCGAGGGCACGGCGTGTGATGAGCAGATCCCCGGGTCGCGGCTGCGGCTCCGAGCCCTCGTCGTTGGGGGCTTCGGGCGTCACTGACACGAGCAGCGCCGGCAGCAGGCCCGTGGGCGTCACCCGCCAGGCATCGAGGCGCTCGCGCGTGAGGTGACCGGCCGCCTCGGTATGCGTGCCGTTGCAGTGAGGGATGAGCGTTATGACGTCGCAGTTGCAGCTCGAGCCCCGTGCGACCGATCCCTTGAAGCCGAACCCGGGCGTCTCGAACGGCCGCGAGCTCGCGCGCGGCGCGCTGAAATGACGTGGCTGCGGGCCGGCGAAGTCGAGCTCCAGCGCCAGATCGATCGGCCGCGCGAGATCCACGGCGAACTCGCGGCCGTCGACCGCAACGCGGGCCTGCACCTAGGAGCGCTCCATGACCGCGCCGCAGCGCGCACAGCTGCGCTTCTGCCGGTTGGCAAAGAAGCGCTCGAACACCGGTGGAAACTGCTTCTCGATGTCGGTGAGCTCGAAGAACTCCTCGTACAGCAGTTGGCCGCAGCGTTCGCAGTACCACTGGAAGCCGTCGAGCTCGCCCGCGCGTCGGGCGCGCTCGATGACGAGACCCACGGTGTTGGCCGGCCGCTGCGGCGAATGGGGCAGCTTCGGCGGAATGAGCAGCACCTCGCCCGCGCGGATCGGCACGTCTACCGCGCGCCCGTCCTGCATGGTCTTGAGCACCATGTCGCCCTCGAGCTGATAGAAGAACTCCTGCCCGGGATCGACGTGGTAGTCCTTGCGGGCGTTCGGTCCTCCCACGACCATGATGATGAAGTCACCGTCGCGGAACACGCGTTTGTTGCCGACCGGCGGTAACAGCTGCGCGCGGTTGGCATCGATCCATTGCCGGAGATTGAACGCTTGCAGGGATTGCATGTGTCCTCCGTGTCTTTCGCGTATGTTACGCGCATTCGTACGCGGAACGAGGAGTGTGCAATGCGGCCGAGGGTCGGAGGAAACGCCGTGTCGTGGCTGGCGCTCTGCGCGCTCGCACTCCTCGTCGCCGGCTGCGGGCACCTGTCCTCGCTGCACTGGCCATGGCATCACCCAGCGCCGCCGCCGCCCGTGCCGGTGCACGAGCTCGACATCGGCGGCGCACCCTCGCCCGATACCTTCCCGCAGTACTGGAAGCGCAACACGCTGCTCGTCGACCTGTCGTCGGCGAGTGGCTCGGGCAGCATTACCCTCAAGCCGAGCGCCGGCACCACCTGGCCGGTGCGGCTCGCCTTGCGGGTCACCCCGGGCGCGATCGCGGCGCTCGAGGTGCGCGCGGCGGAACGTACCGTGCTGCCGATTACGCCCGGCGGCGGCAAACCGGTTGATCTCGAGCTCGCGCCCGACCTCTACACACCGGACACGAAGCAGATGACGGTCTCCTGGGGGCCGAACCTGTAGATCGGGGATGCGGCTCGCGGGCCGCCGGACTCGGGCGGCGCGCGGCAGCGCGCAGCGCCATCGATCAGTCGGCGCCGACGTGCTGGTACGCGGCGCAGGGCACGCTCACCGGCGCTCGCACGGTGTCGAGGTCCACGGCGGTGAGCGTGCCACCCCACACGCAGCCGGTATCGAGACCGATGACGCCAGGGCGCTGCACCAGGCCGAGCGCCGACCAGTGGCCGAAGATGACGCGCGCATCGCGCGTCGCGCGGCGCGCGTGCTCGAACCACGGCCGCAGCCGTGAAGGCCGCGGCGGTGGTGGGCCCTTCAGGCTGATGTCGACGCGCCCGTCCGCGGTGCACAGACGCAGCCGCGTGAGCACGTTGATGACGAAGCGCAGCCGCTCAGTGCCGCTCAGCCGTGGGTTCCAGCGATCGGGCTCGTTGCCATACATGTGCGCGAACAGCCCTGCCGGATCGCGGCACAGTGCGCCGCTTACTTCCGCGGCGAGACTCAGGGTGAGCGCCACGGTCCACTGCGGCACGACGCCGGCGTGTACCAGCAGGTCACCGCCCTCGGCGTGCGCCAGCGGCCGCGTGATGAGCCATCCGAGCAGCGCGTCCCGATCCGGCGCCGCGAGCACCGCATCGAGTGTGTCGGACTTGCGCCGGCGGTGCGCGCCGTGGGCGAGCGCCAGCAGGTGCAGGTCATGGTTGCCGAGCACCACGACAGCGTTTTCGCCGAGCGAGCGCACCAGGCGCAGCGTCTCGAGCGACCCTGGCCCGCGGTTGACGAGGTCGCCCACGAACCACAGCCGATCGCGATCCGCCGAGAACCTCAGGCGGGCGAGGAGGGTGCGCAGCTCCTGGTCACAGCCTTGCAGGTCGCCGATGGCATAACGCGTCACTGCAGAATGCCGGGCATGGCGAGCCGGAATGGCTCGATGGGCGCATCGAAGTGCGCGCCGTCGTCGCCGAGCATCTGGTAACTGCCCTGCATGAAGCCCACGGGCGTTTCGATGACCGCACCGCTCGAGTAGCGGAAACCCTGCCCCGGCTTGAGGTACGGCTGCTCGCCGACCACGCCGTCGCCGCGCACTTCCTCGACCTTGCCGTTGCCGTCGGTGATCAGCCAATGACGTGTCAGCAGGCGCGCCGGTACCTGACCCTCGTTGCGGATGGTGATCGTGTAGGCAAAGACGTAGCGGCTCTCGCGCGGATCGGACTGCTCGTCGAGGTAGCTGGTCTCGACGTCGACGCGGATCTTGTGCTCGACGGATGTCATGGGTGGTTCTCCCGCACCAGCTGCTCGCTGTCAGCTGCGTGCCACGCGCATCGCCAGCACGTCGCAGGGCGCCGCATGCAGCACGGTGTCCTCCGTGAGATTCACCAGTATCGACAGCCCGTGGCGCTCACGGCTGCCGAGCACGATCAGGTCGGCGCGCCGTTCGCGCGCCACACGCACGATCTCGGCTTTGACGTTGCCCCGCTCGACGTGGCAGGCAGCGCCGGCAAGGCCCAGCTCGGCGGCGAGCGCCGTGAGGCGTGCCTGCGCGCTCTCGAGCAGCTCGTCCTCGACGTGCACCGAGGGCATCAGAGTTTCCCCCATGGGCTCGACCGGCACGAACTCCACGACGTGCAGCAGCTCGACCTCGGCGCCAAGCGCGGCCGCGAGTGTCTGCGCCCGGCAGCCGATGGCGATACTGTCATCCGTCAGGTCGACGACCAGCAGCACGCGACGGTAAACCGCCATGACGAGGGCCCCCTTCTGCTACGCCGCTGTCCGAAGACTAACGTCCGGCGCGCGCGCGGTCGAGGGCCTGTGCCAGAGTGTTGAAAGCCTGCGGGGCGAGCGTCTCCGGCCGCGCCCCCGGATCGACGCCGCAGGCACTGATCTGCTCGCGCCGCAGGAGCTGACTTAATGCATTGCGCAGCGTCTTGCGGCGCTGCGCGAAGGCAGCGGCCACCACGGCCGCGTAGTTGGGACTCACCGGGAAGGCGGGCGCGACACGCATGGCGATCCGCACCACTGCCGACCACACCTTGGGGGGCGGCTGAAACGCACCGGGGCCGACGGCAAACAGCCAGGTGACCTCGGCCTGTGGAGCGAGCATGACGGCGAGACGTCCGTAGCCCGGCTCGCCGGGGCCGGCGGCGAGTCGCGCGGCTACCTCCCGCTGCAGCATGACGGTGAGGTCGGCGATGCCTGCGGCGGCAGCGAGCAGCCGGAACAGCAGCGGCGTCGAGATGTTGTACGGCAGGTTGCCGACGATGCGCAGCCGCCCGCCGCGCTCGCGCGCGAGCGCGACGTAGTCGAACTCGAGCGCGTCGCTCTCGTGCAGCACGAAGCCCGGCGTCGGGCCGAACCGCTCGCGCAGCCGCGCCGCGAGGTCGCGGTCGATCTCGATCGCATCGAGCGACAGCGCGCGCTGCGCGACCAACGGCGCGGTGAGCGCACCGCGTCCGGGACCGATCTCCAGCAGGTGATCATCGCGCTGCGGATCGATGGCGCGCACGATGCGGGCGATGATCGCCGGATCGTGCAGGAAATGCTGACCGAAGCGCTTGCGGCGCGGCGGAGGCGCGCGCGCCGCAGCGACGCCCATCAGTGCCGCCGGGCGGCGAGTGCGCTCGCGAGCCGTGCGGCAGCGGCGAGGCTGCGCACGTCGGCGCGGCCGGTACCGGCCAGGTCGAAGGCGGTGCCGTGGTCGGGCGAGGTACGAATGATCGGCAGGCCGAGCGTGACGTTGACGGCATGCTCGAAGGCGGCGTGCTTGACCACCGGCAGCCCCTGGTCGTGATACATGGCGAGCACGGCGTCGAAGCGGGACAGGGTGTGCGGCACGAATACGGTATCGGCTGGCAGCGGACCGCTCGCGCGGATGCCGTTCGCCTGCAAGCGGGCGACGGCCGGCGCGATCACCCGCGCCTCCTCGTCGCCGAGGTGACCGCCTTCGCCGGCGTGCGGGTTCAGCCCGCAGACGGCGATGCGCGGATCGGGCAGGCCGAAGCGCTCGACGAGCTCGCGCGCGAGGATCGTGCCGACCTCGCACAGCGACTCGATGGTGATGGCCGCACTCACTGCGCGCAGCGGCAGGTGCGTGGTCGCCAGCGCCACGCGCAGCTCGCCTGCCGCCAGCAGCATCACGGCGCGCGCGCTCCCGGTGCGTGCGGCGAAGTACTCGGTGTGGCCGGTGAACTCGACGCCGGCATCGTTGATGACGCCCTTGTGCACCGGTGCGGTGACGACGGCACCGAACTCGCCGCCGAGCGCCCCATCGATGGCGCGATCGAGCAGGGCGAGCACGTAAGGGGCGTTGGCCGGATCGGCGCGGCCCGCGATGCTCGGCACAGCGAGCGGCTGCTCGGCCACGAGCAGGGTGCCGGGCGTGTGCGCGCGTGTCGGCCGCTCGCGCTCGTAGCGCTGCAGGCTCACCGCGAGGTTGAGCTCGCGCGCGCGCGCCGCGAGCAGCCCGGCATCGCCGAGACACACCAGCTCAGCGGGCAGCTCGGTGAGGGCGAGCGCCAGACACAGCTCCGGACCGATCCCGGCCGGCTCCCCACTGGTCAAGGCGATGCGTGGAATCATGTCGTGAATGCGGTGGGGAGGGGGCGCGTGAAGAGAGCTTCCGCGGCCGTGAAAGACAGGGACGTCTTTCCCGGAGCCTCCAGGGACTGATCCACGGCGTCCCCAGAAGGTCTCTTCACGTGCCCACTCCTGCGCGCGCTACGACTTGTATTCCACGTACGCTTCGTCCCGCATGCGCCGCAGCCACAGCTCGGTCTCCTCGTCGGCCTTGCTGGCGCGGATCGCGTCCATGGCCTGGCGGCGCTTGAGGTCGTCGGTGTTGTCGTAGCGGCGGTGGCCGAGCATCTGCGCCAGATGCCAGCCGAACTGCGTCTTGAACGGTTCACTCATCTCCTCGTCCTTGAGGTCCGCGATCGCCTTCTCGAACTCCGGCGCGAACGTCCCGGGACCCGTCCAGCCGAGGTCGCCGCCATCGTTAGCGGAGCCGGGATCCTCCGACACTACCTTGGCGATGCCGCCAAAGTCCTCGCCCTTGAGTACGCGCTCGCGTATCGCGAGCAGCTTGCCGCGCACGGTGGCGTCGTCGGCGAGCTCGTTGGTCTTCATGAGGATGTGGCGCACGTGGACCTGGTCCTCCACGCTCTTCTCGGTGCCGCCGCGCACCTCGTTGAGGCGGATGATGTGGTAACCGGTGGGCGTGCGCAGCGGCTCGCTCACCTCGCCGGGTTTGAGCTTGGCGACTGTGTCGGTGAGGAAGGTCGGCAGCTCACTGCCCTTGCGCCAGCCAAGCGCGCCGCCTTCGAGCGCCGTCTGACTGTTCGAATAGGCCACCGCGAGCTTGGCGAAGTCCTCGCCGGACTTGGCCCGCTCGTAGACTTCCTGGGCGCGCTTGGCGGCCGCATCGAGCTGCTGCGGGCTCGCCTCCTGGCCGACGGCGATCAGGATGTGCGAGACGTTGTACTCGTTACGCTCGGAGGGAGTCTTGGCCTGCTTATCGAGGAACTGATCGATCTCTTTCGGCGTAACGCTGATGTGCTGCAGAACGTCGCGTTGGCGCAGCATCTGCAAAGTGATCTCCTTGCGGATCTCCTCGCGGTAGGAGGGATAGTCGATCCCTTGCTGCGCGAGCGCCTCGGGAAGCTGCGAGAGGGTCAGGTTGTTGCGCTTCGCCACGTCCTGCAGGGCGTTGTTCAGCATCTCGTCGGTCACCTTTACCCCGGCGCGCGTAGCGTGCTGCAGCTGGATCTCCTGCAGCACCAGCCGCTCGAGCACCTGCTGCCGCAGCACGTTCTGCGGCGGCAGCTCGAGCTTCTGTTGCCGCAGCCGCTCGCTCACCTGGTCGACCTGCGCGTCGAGGTCGCTGTTGAGCACCACACCGTCGTTGACGATCGCCACCACGCGGTCAAGGAGCTCGCCACGGGTGGCGAGCTCGCGGGTTTGGGCCAAGGCGCTACCGTGCACGGCGAGCGCAGCCACCGCTGAGACGAGCCATGCCAGGGTCGAGATACGCCGCATAGTGTTCTGCATTCCTTCTACCAGACGCCTTTGAGGGGCCCCTGGGCCTTGATGGTTGCTTCCGGGGGTACGTAGCCCCGGATCTCCTGGCCGAGCGAGGTGTCCGACGCCGATCCGACACTGGCGAGGCCCGCAAGTTCCAGCTGCAGCCAGACTCCGGTCGCCTGGCCGCCGGCGTGGTTGGTCACGTAGCGGCGGGCCCCGAGCCGCACCCGCCAGCAGCACGCACGATACTCGAAGCCGGCGAAGCGCTCCAGAAAGCCCACCAGCGCGGGGCTGACCATCGTTCCGGGCTGCGGTGGGGGCGCCGTACCCGGCTGATCGGTGTACTCGTGATCGCTCAGGGAGTAGACCGCGCGGGCAAAGACGCTCCAGTTGCGCTGGATGGGCCAGGCGGCGGAGGCGTCGACCTGATCGAAGGTATAGCGCTCGTAGCGGTAGCCGAGGTTGATCACGGCATTGTTGGCCGGCTTGTACTGTAAGTGCAGCAGCGTGTTCTCGCTCCCCTGGATCTGCGGGTTCCACTGCACTGCGACGTCGGCACTCCAGCTCTGGAAGGCCGTGACGGCGACCTGCGCCACGAAATCCGAGCGGTTGCCGGTGACGGGAGTCTCCCCGGGCAGCGTCACGCGCGGAGTGGTGAAGTAGTAGGTCTGGCCGAACGTGGCGGAGATGAACTGCCGCCCGTTCTGCGCATCGAGCAGGCGGCTGGTAATGCCGACACTCAGCTGATCGGCATCGCTCATGCGATCGGCGCCGACGTAGCGGTTGGTGCGAAAGAGCTCGACCGGATTTGAGCCATCGGGAATTGCCGAATCGAACACCGGCAGCTCGTCCTGGTTGCGGTACGGCACATAGAGGTAGAGCAGGCGCGGCTCGAGCGTGAGCGTGCGCTGATCGCGTGAGCCGGTGGGACGATCGAACAGCAGCCCGGTATCGAAGCTCGCGATCGGCAGCGTGCGTGAAGGCGAGCTCGGCGTTCCGGGCGCCGTGTAATCGAGCTCGTACTGAGTGGCGCGCCAGGCAAGCGCCGGCCGCAGGAAATAGCCCGGACCGGTGAGGTCGAGCGAGACTGCCGGGGTTAGGTCGGCGCGCCAGCCGCTCACCAGGTCGGTTCCTCCCGGGCGCCGGAAGTCGACGATCTCGGAATCGAAGCCGTAGTGAATGACTCCACCCGGGCCGAGCGTGTAAGCGGCGTCGGCCACCAGCCACGGCGCGCGCGCGTAGGGCCGGTCATCGACCGGGAGCGTGTAGTCGATCGTCTGGTACTGCTGCGCTTCTCCATCGACCCTCCAGTGCTCGTCGCGGTAAGAGAAGGTGGCGCTGCGCTCGAGGAACGCGGTGCTCGCGCCCTCCGGGCCCTGTGAGAAGTCCTCGAAGTAGAAGGGGTCGCTCACGTTCTCGGCGTTGACGGTGAGTCGCCATTGATCCGGCAGCTCGGCGACGTCGTTGAGCTGCACGCGCGAGCGGCTGGCGCCGAACTCGTGGTCGTCGGGCAGGTAGTCCCAGTTGAGATCGCCGCGCTGGCTGGCGGTGAGGAAACGAAAGTCGCCGCCGAGGTCGACCCCGGCCTTGCTGTACACCGTCGGCTCGAAGGTGAAGTCAGCGTTCGGCGCGAGGTTGAAGTAGTAAGGCGCGGAGACCTGAAAGCCATTGGTCGAGGTGTTGCCGATGCTCGGATAGAGGAAGCCGCTCTTGCGCTCGTCCGAGAGCGGAAACGACATCCACGGCAGGTACGCGATCGGCACGCCCTGGAAGTCGACTTGCGCGTCGCGGCCGGTGCCGGTCTTGGTGTGCGTGTCGAGGACGATGCTGTCGGCCTTGATCTGCCACGACCTGTCATGGAGCGGGCAGGTGGTGAACGTCACGCCCTTCAGCTTCATCACGCCGTCCGGAGTGAGCGACATCTCCTGGGCGGCGCCGCGCGCGGCGCGCTGGCGCAGGCTGAACTCGGCGCCACGGAAGTCGGCGCCCGCGGTCGCGGAGTAACTGCCGCCGCTGCCGCTGACGTCGACCAGCGGATCCTGGTACTGCAGGTGGCCGTTGGTGCTGAGCGAGGCGTCCTTCGCGTTGTACTCGAGCTCGTTCGCGTGGATCTGCCGCTCCCCCTGCTGCGCTTCGACGTTGCCCTTGAGGATTACGTTGCCGCTCACCACGTCGTACGAGCTCTGGTCGCTGCTGACGCTGATGTTGCCGCCGGCGGCGATCTTGGCTGCAGTCGCATTGCCGCCCGCCGGCGCGGCTGCGGGCGGGTTCGCGCTGGTGGTGGCGGCGGCTGCGGCCGCGGGTGGCGCGGGTGTTGTGATCTGTGACGGGCAGGGCGGATCTGCGGCCCACGCTGCGGGCATGATGCTGCCGAGCACGGCGAGCACGATCCAGAATGGGCCCGAACGCAGCATGAAGGCGAGCATTATAATGGTGCGCCGCAGCCGAGCGGGCCGCAAGACTCCAACGCTTCAACATGTCTGAGACTGATGCGCGACTTGCGCTGATACACGATTGGCTGTCGCGCGAGCTTGGCCTGTCGGTGGCGCGCATCGAGCCGGCCTCGAGCGACGCGAGTTTCCGCCGCTACTTCCGCGTCTCGAGCGGCGCGGCCACCTACGTCGTCATGGATGCGCCACCGCCGAAGGAGGACGTGCGGCCGTACCTCAAGGTGTCGGCGCTGCTCGAGGCGCTCGGCGCGCACGTGCCGCACGTGCACGAGGCCGATCGCACGCGCGGGCTGCTGCTGCTCGAGGATCTCGGCACGACGCTCTACCTCGAGCGGCTCGCAGGCGGCGGCGACAGCGAGCGGCTGTACGCGGACGCGCTCGATGCCCTCGCCACGATTCAGCTGCGTGGCGGTGCGGCGTGCGCCGAGCTCGCCCGTTATGACCGCGGCGAGCTCGCTCGCGAGATGGCACTCATGCCGGAATGGTTTCTCGACCGGCATCTCGGGCTGACGCTGTCCGTCGCCGAGCGGGAGCTCATCGCCCAGGCTTTCGAATTCCTGATCGGCGAGGCTCTGGCGCAGCCGGTGGTGTTCGTGCACCGTGACTATCACTCGCGCAACCTCATGGTGCGCCCCGAGCGCAACCCCGGCATCCTCGATTTCCAGGACGCGCTCGCCGGCCCGGTCGGCTACGACCCGGTGTCGCTGCTGAAGGATTGCTACATCGCCTGGCCGCGCGAGCGCGTGGTGGGCTGGGTGCGCGCCTTTCGCGCGCGGCTGCGCGCGCAGGGCGGCACGCCCGGCGCGAGCGATGCCGAGTTTCTGCGCTGGTTCGATCTCATCGGCGTGCAGCGTCACATCAAGGTGCTCGGCATCTTCTGCCGCCTGTGGTACCGCGACGGCAAGCCCGGGTACCTCGCCGATCTGCCACGTACCCTCGACTACGTGCGCGAGGCTACCGCGCGCTATGCGCCGCTCGCTGAACTGTCGCAGTTCCTCGAGCAGCGCGTGGTGGCGCAGCTGCCGCGCGCCAACGCGCGCGTGGCCGAGGAGCGCACCCGCGCGGAGCGCGCGCGCGCATGAAGGCGATATTGCTGGCGGCCGGTCGGGGCGAGCGCATGCGTCCCCTCACCGATACGCTCCCCAAGCCGCTGCTGCGCGTCGGCGGACGCACGCTGATCGCCTGGCACCTCGCCGCGCTCGCGCGCGCCGGCGTGCGCGAGGTGGTGATCAACCTCTCCTGGCTCGGCGAGCGGCTGCGCGCCGCACTCGGCGACGGACGGCAGTTCGGCGTGCGCATCAGCTGGAGCGAGGAAGGACCTGTGCCGCTCGAGACCGGTGGCGGGATCTTCCGCGCGGTGCCGCTGCTTGGGCCCGGGCCGTTTCTGGTGGTGAACAGTGATATCTGGACCGACATCGACTTCGGCCGCCTGAGCCTCGAGTCCGGCGCGCACGCACACTTGGTGCTGGTCGCCAACCCGCCGCACCACCCGCGCGGCGACTTCGCGCTCGAGGGCGATGTCATCATCAACCGCGACGGCGAGCGCTTCACCTACTCCGGGGTCGGCCTCTACCATCCGGAATTCTTCCACGACTGCACGGCGGGGCGCTTCCCGCTGCTGCCGCTGCTCAACCGTGCGATCGCGGCAGGGCTTGCGCGCGGGGAGGTGCACCGCGGGGAATGGTGCGACGTCGGCACCCCCGAGCGGCTGGCGAGCCTCGAGCAGCGGCTGCGTGCGCTAGAATGACGGCCATGCCGAGCCTGCGAGGCATTCCCGTCGTCGTCGACGCCGCGCCCGTGCGCAGCGGCGAGAAATATCTTACTGCTCAAGGCTTTACGGCCATACGTGACGGCATCAAGGCGCGCGGCACCGGGGCACCGGCGAGCCCGCAGCGCAAGCCCGCCTGGCTCAGGGCCAGGGCACCGAGCGGCCCGGGCTACCAGAACGTCCGTTCACTCGTGCGCCGGCATCGGCTCGCTACGGTGTGCGAGGAGGCCAAGTGTCCCAACATCGGCGAATGTTGGAATGCGGGAACGGCCACCCTCATGCTGATGGGCGCGGTGTGCACGCGCGCCTGCCGTTTCTGCGCGGTGGATACCGGCAATCCACACGGCTGGCTCGATCGCGAGGAGCCGCAGAACGCCGCGCGCACCGTCGAGCTCATGCAGCTTTCCTACGTGGTGCTGACCTCGGTCGACCGCGACGATCTGCCAGACGGCGGCGCGGCGCACTACGCCGCCTGCGTACGCGCCATCAAGGATCGCAATCCCCACACCGCCGTCGAAGCGCTGACCCCCGACTTTCAGGGGAGCCTCGGCGACGTCGAAACAGTGGTCGATTCCGGGATCGAGGTGTTTGCGCAGAACCTCGAGACCGTGCGCCGCCTGACCCACCCGGTGCGCGACCCGCGGGCCGGTTACGAGCAAACCTTGCGCGTGCTCGAGCATGCCAAGCGTCATCGCCCGGCGGTGCTCACCAAGAGCAGCCTGATGCTCGGCCTCGGCGAGAGCGATGCGGAGATCGAGGCGACGCTCACCGACCTGCGCCGTGCCGGTGTCGATATAGTGACGCTCGGACAGTACCTGCGTCCGACACTGCGTCATCTGCCGGTCGAGCGCTTCGTCGCTCCGCAGGAGTTCGACCGCTACCGCGAACGGGCGCTGGCGCTCGGCTTTCTCGAATGCGTGTCGGGTCCGCTGGTGCGCTCGAGCTACCGAGCCGAGCAGGCGCTCGAGCGCAACAACGCCGGGCTCGACAACCAGGCACTGCAGCGGGCCCAACCTGCGCCGCCGCCCGGCACGGGTCACGCCGCTGCGGCACCTGCCGACGCCCGCGCCGCGGCGCTGCCGTTGGGCGAGGCAAGTCCTGCGGCGCCCCGGCACGTGCCGGCAGCGCTCACTCGCCGCCTGGGGCTGGTTGCATACGAGCCCACCTGGCGCGCCATGCAGCGCTTCACCGAGGAGCGCGACGATGCGACGCCCGATGAGATCTGGTTCCTCGAGCATCCGCCGGTTTTCACCCTGGGAATGAACGCCAGCCGCTCGCACCTCATCGCGCCGGGCGATATCCCCGTGGTGCAGATCGATCGCGGCGGTCAGGTCACGTATCACGGCCCCGGGCAGCTCCTGGTCTATCCGCTCGTCGACCTCAGGCGCCTCGGGCTTTCGATCCGCGAGTTCGTGAGTGCGCTCGAGCGCGCCGTCATCGATCTGGCAGCCGAGTTCGGCATCGCCGCCACGGCGCGCCGCAGTGCCCCGGGGGTGTATGTCGACGGTCGCAAGCTGGCGAGCGTCGGGGTACGCGTGCGCCGCGGTGGTACCTACCATGGCCTCGCCCTCAACGTAGCGCTCGATCTCGAGCCCTTCGGGCGCATCAATCCCTGCGGTTATGCCGGGCTCGAGATGACACAGCTCTCGGCGCTCGGCGGGCCGGCGGGCGTCGCACAGTGCGCGGACGCACTCGAGCCGCACCTGCGGCGCGCGCTGCGCCTCGGCTCCTAACCGCGCCGTGACCGCCGTGCGACTGACAGCACGCTCAGGCGCGGCTAGCATCCACTGATGCCATCCAACACCCGGTCGTGGGCCCTCGCCACGGCGCGAGCGCTGTGCGTTCTCGCCGCCGCGATGCTCACCTCGTGCAGCGGAGGCGACACCGGCCAGGCGCGCGCGCGCGTCACGCTGCGCAACGTCTCCTACGACCCGACGCGCGAACTGTACGTGGATTTCAACGCCGCCTTCGCGCGCTACTGGAAAGCGAAGACCGGCCAGCAGGTGCGGGTCGACCAGTCGCACGGTGGCTCGGGCACCCAGGCACGCTCAGTGATCGAAGGGCTCCCCGCCGACGTCGTGACGCTCGCTCTGGCGGCCGACATCGACGCGATTGCCAGCCAGGGCAAGCTTCTGCCACTCAACTGGGAGAGCCTGCTGCCGGACAACAGCTCGCCCTACACCTCGACCATCGTGTTCCTGGTGCGCAAGGGCAACCCCAAGGGCATCCACGACTGGGGCGACCTGGTGCGGCCCGGGATCGCCGTCATCACGCCGAACCCCAAGACCTCCGGCGGCGCCCGCTGGAATTACCTGGCGGCCTGGGCCTGGGCACGCGCCCAGCCGGGCGGCGATGACACGAGCGCCCGTGAGTTCATGCGCCGTCTCTACCACAATGTGCCCGTGCTCGATGCCGGTGCCCGCGGCGCCACGACCACCTTCGTGCACAACGGTCTCGGCGACGTGCTGGTCGCCTGGGAGAACGAGGCCATGCTCGCCGTGCGCGAGGTGGGCGCCGACCGGCTCGAGATCGTCGTGCCCTCGGTGAGCATCCTCGCCGAGCCGCCGGTGGCGGTGGTCGACAAGGTGGCGCTGCGGCGCGGGACCCGCGAGGTGGCCCGGGCCTATCTCGACTATCTCTACAGCAAGGAGGGCCAGGAGATCATCGCGCAGCACTTCTACCGGCCACGCGATGCGGAAGTCGCCGCCCGTTACGCCGCGCGTTTCCCGCCGCTGAAGCTTGCAACCATCGCCGACTTTGGCGGCTGGGCGACGGCGCAGGCCACGCACTTCCGCGACGGCGGCGTGTTCGACCAGATCTCCACACGCTAGTTGATGGGAAAAAGTCGCCCGCTGCTGGTTCAACCGGTCGGCGCGCGGCGCTTTTTGTGCCGGCCGCAAAAGGCGTGACTTTTGCGGCCTGCGTCGTCAGTCGACCACTAACTTGTAGCCGGCCGCCGCGGTGCGCAGCAGCACCGGCGCCGCGGGGTCGGACTCGATTTTCTGGCGCAACCGGTGCACGAGCTGCTTGAGCAGCTGGCGGTCGCCGCCGCTGCGATGTCCCCAGACCTGCACCAGCAGCCGGTCGGAGCTCACCGTGCGTCCGGCATTCGCGAGCAGCGTCTGCAGCAGCCGCAGCTCGAGCTTGGTAAGACGCACAGCCTCGCCCTGGCCGATGCGCACCGTATGCTCATCGAGGTCGAGCGCGAGGCGGCCGGCAGCCAGCGGCGCCGCGCTTTCCATGCCGGCACGGCGCAGCAAGGCCTTGACGCGCGCGAGCAGCGTCCGTGGGCTGAAGGGCTTGGTGAGATAGTCGTCGGCTCCGAGGCCGAGGGCGCGCACCAGATCCTCCTCCTCGCCGCGCACCGTGAGCATCATCACCGGTACGCGCGAGCGGGCGCGGATCGCCTCGCAGACCTGAAAGCCCGACAGCCCCGGCATGTTGATGTCGAGCACCACCAAGTCGGCGGACTCCGCCTCGAAGCGCTGCACGGCGGAGGGGCCGTCGGCGGCCTTGACCACCAGATAGCCGGCCTGGCCGAGCGTGAAGGCGATGAGCTCGCGCAGGTCCGCATCGTCGTCCGCGATCAGCACTTTCATGTGTCGCTCTCCTGCGGTAGGGTGAGGCTGAAGCGGGTGCGGCCAGCGGCGGTGCGCTCGAAGCCGACGCGGCCGCCGTGCCGCTCGATGATCGATTTCACCAGCCACAGCCCGAGTCCGAGCCCCGCGGGCTCCGGCTCCGTACCGCCGCGACGGAAGCGGGCGAAGAGCTCGGCGCTGTCGGCGGCGGGCCCGGCGCCCTCATCCTCAACCCAGGCGTGTACCTCGCCGGCGAGCGGCTCGGCACCGATGCGCACCACGCTGTCCTCGGGCGCGAACTTGTTGGCATTGGCGAGCAGGTTGACGAACACCTGTGTCAGGCGCGTCTTGTCGCCGCTCACCTGCGGCAGGTCCTCGGGCACGCTGATCTCGAGCGTCTGGCGGCGCTGTGCCAGCAGCGCGGCCACCAGCGCGGCGGCATCCTCGGCGACCTCGGCGAGCGCCACGCTCTGGTGACGGATGGCGAGCTGTCCCGACTCGATGCGCACGCTCTCGAGCAGGTTGTCGATCAGCTGTGTGAGGCGCAGCGTACCGCGCTCGAGTGAGGTGAGCAGCTCCTTCTGCTGTGCGCGCGGCATGTCATCGACACCGCCGAGCAGCAGCTCGATCGAGGCGAGCTGCGCGGCGAGCGGCGTGCGGAACTCGTGCGAGATGTTGGCGAGCACCGAATCGCGCGCGCGCCGCACCGCCTCGAGTTCGGTCTCATCGCGGATCACCTGTACCTGCAGCCCATCGACTTGTGCGGCGCTGGTGATCACCGTGGTGCGGGCATCGCCCGAGCGCGCCGTGAGGTGCTCGACGGCCTTGGCGCTACCCTCGTTGCGCGCCTGCACGATCGGGCAGCGCAGCTCGCACGGCAGCCGGCCGTCCTCGTCGCGGGGCTTGAGCACGTCGCCGCAGAAGCGGCCGACGGCCTGCTCCGGCGTGGTGCCGAGCAGGCGGGCCGCCTGCGGGTTGAGGTAGCGGATAACGCGGTTCTTGTCGACTGCGTACACGCCCTCGACGATGCCGACGAGGACCGCCTGCGCCTCCGCCTCGCGCCGGCGCAGCGTGCTGGTGAGATCAATGAGGTTGCGGCGCATGTCCTCCATGGTGCGCGCCAGGGCGCCTACCTCCGCCGGGCCGCCCGGTGGGATCGAAGTAGAGAAGTCACCGGTGCCGATGCGCGTGGCGGCCGCAGTGAGCGCGCGCACCGGACCTGCGACGCGCTCCCCGAGCAGTACGCCGGCGAATACCGCGAGCACGGCGAGCAGCAGTGCCGTGAGGAGGAGCTTGCGCCGCAGGTGGCGGGCGTAGGTGTCGATGGCGGTGGTGGGCAGCAGTGCCTCGATGAGCGCGATCGCCTCGCCGCTCGAGGCGAACACCGGCACGGCCGCCGCGTAGGCCTCCTGCGAGTCGACGCGCTGCACCGCGGAGTGGCCGTCGGCGAGCGCCGCGGAGTACAGCGGCGTGAACGCGCTGACCGGACCTGTGGTGTAGGAGCGGTAGTCGATGAGGCGCACCTCGGCACCGACCTGCGCGCTCAAGGCGCGCGCGAGCTTCTCGTCGAGGCGGCGCACCACGTACACGGTGAGTCCCTGATCGCCGAGCGGGGCATGGGCGCCGAGCAGCGGCACGTGCTCGGTCACCGGCAGCGCCATGAAGCCCGCGCCCTGCTCGGCGGCGGCGGTGACGATGTGCTGCCAGTCGAGGGCGGGTCCGGACACGGCGATCACCGTTTTGCCGGCCAGCACCGCACAGGCATCGACGTTCGCGGCCTCGCAGTAGCGATGCAGCAGCGGCGGCAGCGCATCGCTCTGCCCCTCGGCCAGGAGGCGCAGCAGCGTCGGCCGGTCGGTGAACGAGCGCGCCGCGGCGAGCGCATCCTCGCCCATGCGGCGCAGGTCCTCGCGTGCGGTGGTGGCCGCCAGCTGCACGCGCGCCTTGCCCTGCTCATCGGCCAGATCGTGCAAGCTGCGGCTCGCGGACCAGGTGATGCCGCCGGCCACGAGCAGCACTAGGCACAGGTGAATGGCCACCAGCCACCAGGTGAGGCTGGTCCTGGCAGGGTCCGGCCACAGCGACTGCCACAGCTGCCTGAGACGCTCGAACATGCCGCTCAGCGCCTGCGGTAGCCGGTGCGCTCGACCAGTGTCTTGACGATGAGCGTCAGGCAGGCGAGCAGCGTGAGGAGCGAGGCGACCGCGAATGCCCCGACGAAGTTGTACTCGTTGTAGAGGATCTCGATGTGCAGCGGCATCGTGTTGGTGAGTCCGCGGATGTGGCCCGACACCACCGACACCGCGCCAAACTCGCCCATGGCGCGCGCATTGCACAGCACCATGCCGTACACCAGCCCCCAGCGCACCTTGGGCAGCGTCACGCGGAAGAAGGTCATCCAGCCGCCGGCACCGAGCGTGATGGCGGCTTCCTCCTCGTCGTTGCCGAGCTGCTCCATGAGCGGGATCAGCTCGCGCGCCACGTAGGGGAACGTCACGAACATGGTGGCGAGCACGATGCCGGGCAGGGCGAACACAATGGAGATGTCGTGCTCCTGCAGCCACACGCCGAACCAGCCGTGCAGGCCGAACAACAGCACGAAGATCATACCGGAGATCACCGGCGAGATCGCCAGCGGCAGATCGATCAGCGTAATGAGAATGCTCTTGCCGCGGAATTCGAACTTGGCGATCGCCCAGGCGGCGGCGAGTCCGAAGATGGTGTTGATCGGCACCACGAGCGCGGCGGTGATGAGGGTGAGGCGGATCGCCGCGGCGGTATCCGGATCGGCGAAGCTGTGCAGGTAGGCCGCCAGCCCCTTGGCGAGCGCCATGACGAACACCGTGGCGAGCGGCGCGAGCAGCACCGCGGCGAGAAAGGTGAGCGACACGCCGATGAACAGCCAGCGCACGATGCTGTGCATCCAGGTGTGCTGTCCCGGCCGGGTAGTGTCGGCGGCGAGCGCGCCGGGGAGTGAGGCAGCCATCAGTGCGCGGCCCGCACGCGGCTGCGGCGACCCCATGCCTGCAGCAGGTTGATCGCCAGCAGCACGACGAAGGAAATCGTTAGCATCACCACGCCGAGCGCCGCGGCGCCCTGGTAGTCGAACTCCTCGAGGTGGATCACGATCAGGAGCGGCGTGATCTCGGTCTTCATCGGCAGGTTGCCGGCGATGAATATGACCGAGCCGTACTCGCCGACCGCGCGGGCAAATGACAGCGTGAAGCCGGTGAGGAGCGCCGGCAACACGGTCGGCAGGATGATGCGGCGGAACACGTAGAAGCGCCCGGCGCCGAGCGTCTCGGCGGCGTCCTCGAGGTCGCGCTGCACCTCGAGCAGCGCCGGCTGCACCGCGCGCACCGCGAACGGCATGCTGATCAGGGTCAGCGCCAGCGTGACGCCGAGCCAGGTGTAGGCCACCTTGATGCCGAGCGGCTCGAGGTAGCGGCCGATCCAGCCGTTCTGCGCGAATACCGTGGTGAGCGCTATTCCCGAGACCGCGGTCGGCAGCGCGAACGGCATGTCGATCAGGGCGTCGATGACTTTGCGACCCGGGAATTCGTAGCGCGTCAGCGTCCAGGCGATGATGAAACCGAACACCAGGTTGATCGATGCCGCAAGGAATGAGGCACCGAAGGACAGGCGGTAGGAGCCGAGCGCGCGCGGGCTCGACACCACGCGCAGGAAGTCGCTCCAGTGCATGGAGGCCGCGGCCAGCACCAGCGCCGCGAGTGGCAGCAGCACGATCGCGGAGAGGAAGAAAGTGGTGAAGCCGAAAGTGAGCCCGAAGCCGGGCAGGACGCTGGGCTTGCGGAAACTCATGACGCGGCGCGCTGCACGATCAGCACCGGCCATGCCCCACCATCGAGCAGCGCGCGGAAGCGCTCGGCGAACCGCTTGAGGTCGGTGACACCGAGGATCAGCATCGACGCGGGGGCCTCGGCGAGTCGGCGGGCGAGCTCCTGCGTGACGTCACCGAAACCGAGCTCGGTGCGCATCTCCAGGCCGTGCGCCGCCTGCGCCTCCGAGCGTGCATCGAGCAGCTCGCGCATGCCCTGCGGCCCCGCGCTCGCGCCGTCAGCGGCGACGATGCCTACGTACACCGCTTCCGCCGGCACGTGCCGCAGCACGCTCGCCGAGACGCCGAGCGTCGCGCTGCGCGCGGCATCACCCAGCCAGTGAATCAGCACCCGTTGCGGGGCCTGCGCCCCGGCCGGCAGGACGAGCAGATCCTTCGCTCCGCGCTGCAGCAGCCACTCGGCGCGCTGTGCGCAGCCGTCCTCGCCGGCGATGACCGTGGCGCCGACGAACGCGCCTTCCGCCTCGCACGCCGCCTCGGGCACGCCGAGGCCCGGCTCGATCCGCAGCCCGATGCGCGTCTTCATGCGCGCGGCGAGCTCGGCGAGCAGTGCCTGGCGGCTGAGGCCTTCGGCGCGCGCCGCCGATACCGCGCACACGGTGAAGCTCGACAGCGGCGTCGGTAGCACGTGCAGGCGGCGCACCCCGATGGCGACGGTCTGTCCGGTACGCACCTCGAATCCACGCTGCGCGTAGCGGGTACGCGTCACCTGCAGCGTGGCGTTGGCATCGCCCTCGGCGAAAGCAAGCAACGGCGCGCCGGACTCGTCGGTCGCGCGCACCCGCAGCCGCTCGAACGCACCGGTGAACATCACGTCGTCGACCACCCCGTACCCCATGAAGCGCGAGCCGAGCGCATCGCGCGAGGGCGCCACCTCCACTTCCTCGGGACGCACCACCGCCACCACCTCGTGCTCGGGCGCGCCGGGGGTGCGCTCGGCGGCGGCCATGATCGTGGCGCCCACCTTGATGCCATCGGCGGTGCGCCGGGCGAGGAACAGGTTGGCCGCGCCGAGGAAGGTGGCCACGAAGCGCGTGGCGGGACGTGAGTACAGCTCGGCCGGTGCGCCCGCCTCGAGCAAGCGGCCGAAATTCATGATGCCGATGCGGTCGGCGAGGGCGAAGGCTTCTTCCTGGTCGTGAGTGACGAGCACCGTGGTGATGCCGAGTTCGCGTTGCACTTCGCGGATCGTGCGGCGCAGCTCCTCGCGGATCTTCGCGTCGAGGGCCCCGAACGGTTCATCGAGCAGCAGCACTTCGGGCTTGTGGGCCAGCGCGCGCGCCACCGCCACGCGCTGCTGCTGGCCGCCGGAGAGCTGCGCCGGCAGGCGGTTGTCCATGCCCTCGAGTGCCACCAGGCGCAGCAGCTCCTGGCGCCGCTGGCGGCGGGCGCGGGCCCGCATGTGGCGCACACGCAGGGCGAACTCGATGTTGTCCGCCACCGTCATGTGACGAAACAGCGCGTAGTTCTGGAACACCAGCCCGACGCCGCGCTTGCGTGCGGCGACATGGGTGACGTCGCGTCCGTGGAGTGCAATGCGACCGTGGTCGACGCCCGAAAGTCCCGCGATCGCGCGCAGCAGCGTACTCTTGCCACTGCCGCTCGGGCCGAGCAACACGAAGAACTCCCCGTCGCCGATGTCGAGCGATACGTCGTTGACCACCGGCGCGCCGGAGTAGTGCTTGGTCACCTGGTCGAGGTTGATGGACATCCGGCCATGCTACCGGGGCGTTTACGGCAGCGTCAGTGCCCGGCAGATCACCGGCGGTAACAAATGGGTTATAAGGCGGATTCCCGAGCGGTATCTCGGCACGCCGTGGCAGATCCGGCCACTGCCGCGGTCGTCGCCGCAGGCAGCGTGCCGGCCGCGTGCGTATTAAGTATAAGCGGCCCGGTGGCACTCACCACGGCGTACCGGCGAGCTCCCGTTTGTAGCGCTGCAGCTCATCGTAGACGCGCCGCCACAGCGGTCCGGGCTTGCCGCTGCCGATGGCATGGCCATCGAGCAGAGTGACCGGCTGCACCTCGCGTGTCGCTGCCGAGATCCACACCTCGTCGGCGGCGCGCAGCTGCGTCTCGGTGATCGGCAGCACGCGGCAGTGGATGGCAAGACGCGCCGCCATCTCCTCGACGGCGCCGCGCGTGGTGCCGGGCAGGATGCGCCGCGAGTTTGGCGGCATCCGCAGCTCGCCGCCCAGCACCACGTGCACCGCGGAGGCGGACGCTTCGGTGAGCTCGCCGTCGCGCAGCAGGATGGTCTCGGTGGCCGCGGCGTCCACCGACAGCTGCCGCAGCAGCACGTTGGCGAGCAGTGCCGTGGACTTGATGTCGCAGCGCGCCCAGCGCGTGTCGGTTGCGGTCACGCAGCTGACGCCGCGCTCGAGGATGTCGGCGCCGTTCGGCGGCAGCGGGGCGCAGAAGGCGAACACGGTACGCGGGATGTGCGGCAGCGGTGCGTGCGTGCGACCGAGCTGTGCTCCGCGCGTCACCTGCCAGTAGACGTACTGGTCGCCGCCGCCGTTGCGCTCGATGAGCGTGCCGAGAATCGCGCGCCACTCATCGCGCGTGTGCGGGTCGTCCATGGCAATGGCAGCAAGACTGCGCGCCAGCCGCTCGCTATGCGCGGCGAAGCGGAACGGCCGCCCCCCGTACACCGGCATCACCTCGTAGACCGCGTCCGCGTAGAGGAAGCCGCGATCGAGCGGGGAGATGCGTGCCTCACCGAGTGCCAGGTAGGCGCCGTTCAGGTAGCACAGCGGCAACGGCTCGGCCATGGTCGGCTCCTCAGTGAAACATCAGGACGATGCTGTCCGTCGCGCGCGTCCACAGGCTCCCTTGCGGGACGGCGGCGAGCGGCACCAGCGGCACGCGTGCGATCACTTCGCCGCCGGCATCCGAGACGGTGTACTCGCCCACCGCGACGCCCGTGGCGAGCGGCGCGACCAGCGGCTCGCTGCTCAGGCGCGCGCTGGTGCGCAGCGTCGCCGCCTCGCCGCGCCCGACGGTGGCATACACGTCGTACGGCACGCCGAGCGCGGCGAACTCGCTGGCCGCCTTGTAAACGCGCGGCTTGAGCACCGTCTCACGGGCGGCTTTGACGCGGATGGTCTCGAAAAACGTGTAGCCGTAGCTCAACAGCGCCTCGCTTGCATCAGCGCGGGCGCGCTCGTTGGGGGCGCCCATCACCACCGACACCAGGCGCATGCCGTTGCGATTGGCCGAGGCCGCGAGACAGAAGCCGGCGCTGTCGGTATGCCCGGTCTTGAGGCCGTCCACCGACGGATCCTTGGTGAGCAGCGTGTTGCGGTTGCCCTGCCGGATGTTGTTCCACATGAATTCGCGCAGGCTGAAGAGCGGGTAGTACTGCGGAAAGTCGCGGATCAGCGCGTCGGAGAGCGTGGCCACGTCGCGCGCCGTGGTGTAGTGATTGGGCGAGGGCAGTCCGTCGCTGTTCTCGAAGTGGCTGCCTTTCATGCCGAGACGCCGCGCGTACTCGTTCATGATCTGCGCAAACGCCGCCTCAGTGCCGCCGACGCGCTCGGCGAGCGCGATGGTGGCGTCATTGCCCGACTGCACGATCATGCCCTTGATGAGGATATCGGCCGGAACCTGCGTGCCGACCCGCACGAAGGTGCGCGAGCCCTCGGCGCGCCAGGCGTGCTCGCTCACCGTCACCATGTCGGTGAGCTTGAGCCGCCGCTCTTCGAGCGCCTTGAAGACCACGTAGGCCGTCATGAGCTTGGTGAGGCTCGCGGGTTCGGCGCGCTCATCGGCGTGGTCCTGCGCCAGCACCCGGCCGCTGAAGTGATCGGCGAGGATGTAGGCGCGCGCGCTCACGGCTGGGGCGGCGGGGATCGGAGCGGCGGCGGGCGCCACCGGGCTTATCGTGAGGGCAACGAGCCACGCGACGGGCGCCAGGCGGATCACGGTCACGGCTTCCCTGTGATGAACGACCAAGCCAAAAGTATCAACCCAAGAGCGAGTGTGGAACCCGCGGCGGCCGCGCACGCGTGTACTCCGCTCAGTCGACGGCGAGGCGCGCGTCGGCGATGCCGAGCGCGCCGAGCCGCGCGCTGAGCTCATCGAACTGCGCGACGCTCGCTACCGGACCGAGGCGCACGCGATAAAGCGGCTGCTTGCCCGCGCCGGGCAGCGCCACGAACGCGCCCGGCAGTCCCGCGGCCTGCAGCCGTGCGAGCAAGCGCTCGGCGTTGCGCGGATCGGCGAACGCGCCGGCCTGCAGGTAAAGCGCGGGGGGCGGCGATAGCGCGCTGCGCGTCAGGCTGTCGGGCACTCCGGGGGTGAGGGCGCGCACCTCGACGAGCGTCGTGCCCTCGCGGGTCATGTCGAGCCGTACCGCTGCGCTGTAGGAGAGGTCGATGAGGCGATTGGCGACGAACGGGCCGCGGTCGTTGATGCGGACCACGACGCTGCGGCCGTTCTTGAGGTTGGTGACGCGCGCATAGGTCGGCAGCGGCAGCGTCTTGTGCGCGGCGGTCATGCCGTACATGTCGTAGGCTTCGCCGTTCGAGGTGCTGCCGCCGTGGAAGCTCGGGCCATACCAGGAGGCGACGCCGCGCTCGATGTAGCCGTCGGCGCTGGCGAGCACGAAGTAGCGGCGGCCAAGCGCGTCGTAGAAGGGGGGGTTGCCGTGCGCACTGCGCGGCTCGGGACGCGGCACGGCGTCGGGCACGGCCGCAATGTCGGCCGGGGGCGCGCTCGCGGTTTCGGCAGGCGCGGCCGGGGGCGGCGGCGGGCGCCGTGCGGGTCCTGCGCAGCCGGCGAGCACGAGGAGGGCGAGCGCCAGCGCGCCGGCGCCCGCGCCGCTGCAGCGAGCGATGCGACGCGCGTGCCTCATGGCGGAGCGGGCGCCTGCGACGCGCGCATCTGCTGCGCCAGCGCCTGCGCGAGCTCGTACACGGCCATTGCATAGCGCGGGCTGGAGTTGTAGCGGGTGAGCACGTAGAAGTTGTGAAAGCCTACGCGGTAGGCCGGGCCGTCACGCTGCTCCGCGCAGATGAGCACCGCCGGGGTATCGGCCGGCATGTCGGCATCGACCCGCACCCCGCGCGCGCCGAGGGAGTCCACGGTCTCATTGAGCTCGACGCCGTGCGGCTCGAGCTGAAAACTCGGGTCCGGGTCGAGCCGTGTCTCCGCGAGCACCGGCGCGCCTGCTGTCCAGCCGTGCTCATGCAGGTAATTCGCCACGCTCGCAAGGATATCGTCCCAGTCGTTCCACAGGTCGCGACTCTTGTCGGTGTCGGCATCCACCGCGTAGCGCCGGTACTGTGAGGGCATGAACTGCGGCGCGCCGAGCGCGCCGGCGTAGGAGCCCTTCACCGTGAGCGGGTCGAGGCGGTTCTCGCGGGCGAGCACCAGGAACTCGGCGAGCTCGCTGCGGAAGAATTTCTCGCGCGGTGGGTAGTCGAACGCGAGCGTGGTCAGCGCATCGAGTGCGCGGTACGAGCCGGTGTTGCGGCCGTAGCGCGTCTCGACACCGAGAATGGCCACGATGTACTCGGCCGGCACCTGGTACTGGCCCGCGACCTGCTCGAGCGTCAGCCGATGGTCGGTCCAGAACTGAACGCCGTCGTTGATGCGCTCGGCATTGACGAAGCGCTCGCGGTATTCGTACCAGGGCGCGACCTTCTCGAGCGGTCGGTTCATGATCTCGATGATCCTCGGCTGCGGCTGCGCTTCCTTGAGGATCTTGCGCACCTCGGTGCGCTTGAGGCCGTCGTGCTCGACCACCTCGTTGACGAAAGCCACGATCTCCGGGCGATTCAGGTCGAAGCCGCCCGGATGCGTCGACGCATCCGTCGACTGCGCTCCCACCGGTGCGCACGCGAGTGCAGCGAGCAGCAAGGAACGGCAGGTATTCAACTACGACCCGACGAGTTTCCGCCGCGAGTACAGCGCCATCAGAATACCGAAGCCGGCGAGGAGCGTCACGACCGAGCTGCCCCCGTAGCTCACGAGCGGCAGTGGCACGCCCACCACCGGGAGAAGCCCGGTCACCATGCCGGCATTGATGAATACGTACACGAAGAAGGTGAGTGCGATGCTTCCGGCGAGCAGTCGCGCGAAGGTGTCCTGGGTCTGCGTGGCGAGATAGATCGCGCGGGCGACTACGAACATGTACAAGAGCAGCAGCAGCAGCAGGCCGAGCAGGCCGAACTCCTCACCGATCACCGCGAAGATAAAATCGGTCGAGCGCTCGGGGAGGAACTCGAGCTGTGCCTGGCTGCCGTTCATCCATCCCTTGCCGAACACGCCGCCCGAGCCGATGGCGATCTGCGACTGGATGATGTGGTAGCCGGCGCCGAGCGGATCGGTCTGCGGATTGAGGAAGGTGAGCACGCGCCTGCGCTGGTAGTCGTGCATGAAGCTCCAGCCGAACCAGGCACCGACTGCAGCGAGGGCGAGCAGCGCTGCCATGACGCGCACGCGCAGCCCGGCGAGCACGATCACCAGCGCTCCGGCGATGGCGATCAGCGCCGCGGTGCCAAGATCCGGCTCCACCGCCACGAGGCCGACCGGCAGCAGGATCAGCAGGCTCATGGCTGCGAGTCCGGGCCAGCTCGGTGGCAGCGCCCGCTCGTGCAGGTACCAGGCGCACGTCATCGGCACGGCGAGCTTCATGAGCTCCGAGGGCTGGAAACGGAACAGCCCGAGATCGAGCCAGCGCTGCGCCCCCATGCCGATGTGGCCCATGCCGGCGACGATCACGAGCAGCACGCAGCCGGCGGCATACAGCCACGGCGTCGAGCGACGCAGGAAATTCGGATTGACGCGCGCCAACAGCAGCATGGCGACGGCGCCGACCGCGAGGCGCGCCACCGTGCGCAATACCGTCGGCAGACTCTGGCCGGAGGCGCTGTAGAGAACGACGAGACCGTAGGCGGCGATCAGCGACAGCCCGATCACCAGCGGACCGTCGATGCGCAGCTCGAGCAGCACGCGCGCCGCTCCGGTGAGCGTGCGGCGCGTGCGCGACTCCGACGTGACTTCTTCGTAGATCATGGCAGGCGCGTCAACCCGGCGGTGCCGGCGCGCCGGGCGGCGTCTGCGGTACTGGCGCGGCGGGCGGGTGTGAGGCCTCGGGCGACTTTTCCGGCGGAGGCGCGTGCGACCCGGCGGGCGGAATCATCGCCGGCTTGAGCTTGCCATCCGCGCCGAGGAGATACGCGTCCATCACCTTGCGGGCGATGGGCGCTGCGGTGCTGGCACCGAAGCCCGCGTTCTCCGCCAGCACGGCCACGGCGATACGTGGTGCCTCGACCGGCGCGAAGGCGATGAACCAGGCGTGGTCCTTGAAACGCTCCTCCACATCCTGTGTCAGCTTCTGGCTGCGCGACACCGTGACCACCTCGGCCGTGCCGGTTTTTCCGGCGAGCCTGTAGGCGGCGCCTTTGACGAACGCGGTGGCCGTGCCCCCGGGCCAGCTGGTGGCGCCGATCATTCCCTGGATGACGATGTCCCACGCCTCGCCGCTGACGCCCTGGACCGGCGGGTTCTCGATCGCCGGCAGCCGGTGAATCTCTCCGCGCGCATCGCGCAGGCCGGTAATCAACCGGGGCCGGAAGCTCCTGCCCCGTTCGGCCAGCGCGGAAGCGACGTGCGCGAGCTGCAGCGGCGTCACGAGGAGATATCCCTGACCCACGCCCACATTCACCGTTTCGCCCGGATACCAGGCTTGCTTGTACGTTTTCCGCTTCCACTCGGGCGAAGGCAGGATGCCCGGCTTCTCGCCGCTGATGTCGATGCCAGTGAGCTGACCGTAGCCGAACGGCGCCATGAACGCGGCGATGCGGTCGATACCCAGCGTGTTGGCCAGACGATAGAAGTACACATCGCACGATCTGGCGATGGCATGTGGCAGATCGAGGTTGCCATGTCGCCCGAACTTGCCTTCGCGAAACACCAGGCTGCTCCTCGGCAGGTAGTAGACGCCGGCACAGAACTCCTGTTTGTCGGGATCCAGTACGTGGTAAGTCAAGCCGGCGAGCGCCAGGACGGGTTTGATGGTGGAGCCTGAAGGGTACGTCCCGCGCAACGCGCGATTGAAGAGCGGCTTGTCGACGTCTTCGCTGAGCGCCGCGTATTCCGCGCGCGTGACGCCACGGGCAAAGATGCTGGGATCGAAGCCGGGTTTGCTCGCCAAGGCCAGCACATCTCCGTCGGTCGGGTCGATCGCCACCACCGCACCGCGGTGATTTGCCAGCCCCTGTTCGGCCGCCTCTTGAGTGGCGAGATCGATCGACAGCACCACATCATCGCCGGCCACCGGCGCGACCGCGCTCAGGTGCGGCGCATACGCGCCCTGCCGTTGCACGGAGCGGCCTTGCGCGTTAACCAGTATCTCGCGCGAGCCATTGCGACCATGCAGCTGCTTCTCGTAGGCCGCCTCGACGCCCAGCTTGCCGATCAGCGTCGTGCCGTTGTAGGTGATGCGGTCGATGTGCTCCAGGTCCTGCTCGCTGATGGCGGCCACGTAACCGAGCGCGTGGACGCCGAGCGCGCCGAACGGATAGTGGCGTGTCTGGCGTGTCGCCAGATCCACGCCGGGAAACTCGAAGCGATGCACCGCGAAGCGCCCGATCTCATCTTCGGTGAGCCGCAGCCGCAGCGGCACCGTGTCAAAGCTGCGGCGCGCCAGGATCATGTGTCGGGTCTCGTCCAGGTCGTCCGAATCGATGAGGCGCAGCGCCGCGAGTCGGTTGAGCGTGTCGTTGAGGTCGGGTGTCTGTTCACGAGTGAGCTCGAGCTGGTAAGCCGGCTCGTTGTCCGCGAGCACAGCACCGTTGCGATCGAGGATGAGACCGCGGCTGGCCGGAATGGGCTCGTTGCGCACGCGGTTGCCCTGCGAGAGCTCCGCGTAATACCCGTGACGGGCGACCTGCAGCACGAACAGCCGCGCGATGAGCCCGAGCGTCGCGACCCCGATGAGCGCCGCGCACACGATCGAGCGCTGGTCGAACAGGCGCTGTTCCCGCCAGTGGTCCTTGATGCGCACGGCCGGCATGGCAGTATCGTCAGAACCTCACGCGGGTGGGCAGGTTGCGCTCACGCGAGCCGTCCTGCGCTGTAGGCAAGGATGGCGGCGGCCGGCGGCCAGATGAGCGCGCCGGTGAGCGCGTGCACCCAGCGCACCGGGCTGGTCACCGGATGGCCGGTCCAGCCATCGATCATGAACAGCACCACCTCGTAGAAGACGAGTGCGACGCACACGAAGAGCGCCTGCTGGATGGCGGGCTTGGAGCGGATCCTCTGGTGCTCGCGCACCGCGATGTAGGTGATGAGCGACAGCGCCAGCGCGTGCTCGCCGAGGACCGGCCCCTGGAAGACATCGAGCATCAGGCCGGCGAAGAAGCCGAGCGCGATCCCGCCGGTGCGCGGCGCGTTCACCGACCAGTAGAGCACAGTCAACACCAGGAACGCCGGGCGCAGCACGTCGAGCCACGGCGGCAGCGGCAGCACCGTGAGAGTGAGCGCCACGAACGCGCTGAGGAGCATGCGACCGCGCGAGTCGACGTTCATGGCTGCCTCTGCTCCGGGGCGGAGACCGCCGCCGAGGGTGGCGGCGGCGCGCTGTCCGCTGCGGGAGCATTGTCGGCGGGTTCGCTGGCTGCGGCGCTCGCGGCGGCCGGCGCCGGCGCCGGCACGCGGTGCGGTGCGTGCGTCGTCTGCTGCGTCGGCGTCGGATGGGCCTCGTCCGCGGGCGGCGGCGGCGGAGCAGGCTGCGGAGCAGGCTGCGGAGCGGGGCTCGCCTGCGGCGCGGGTCGGGGCTTGGGCGGCACCGGCTGCGGCTGCATCGCGGTGTCGCCGCTTGCGAGCTCGCCGACCGAATCGCCGCCGGCCGGGGTCGCGGGGCGATCGGTGCGGAACCACACCAGCATCACCTCGCCGTCGGTGCTCATATGCGCGAGCGGCGCGGCGCGCACCTGGGCGAGCGGCTGCACTGCGTCGCGGTGCACCTCGGTGACGCGGGCGACCGGATAGCCTTCCGGAAACACTCCGCCGAGACCCGAGGTCAGCAGCAGGTCGCCGTTCTTGATGTCGGCATTGGCGGGGAGGTAGGGGAGCGCAAGCGAGGTGGTGTCGCCCGCACCGACCGCAATGGTGCGTAGCCCGGTGCGCTCGATGCGCACCGGCACCGCGTGCTCGGGATCCGTGATCAGGATCACTTCTGCGCTCCAGGGGCCGACGTGGGTGGTTTGGCCGATGAGTCCCTTGTCATCGAGCACGGCCTGACCGCGAAAGACGCCGTTAGCGGCGCCGCGATCGATGAGCAGGCGCTGGCGCAGGCTGCTCAGCTGGATGTTGACGATCTCCGCCGGCAGCCAGCGATCGGCGATCGGTGGCAGTGCCTCGCGCAGCCCGCGCAGCTCGCCGTTCTCGCGCGCCAGCGCCTCGTAGCGCATGGCACGCAGCTCCAGGTCGCGCTGTGTGGTGCGCAAGCGCGCGTTCTCGGCGCGCAGCGCTTCGCGGGTCTGCACGCTGTCGCGCAGCCAGCGCCAGGCGGCGGACGGGGAGTTCACCGCGAGCTGCACCGGGTAGGCGGCGGCCTGCAGCGCGTAGCGCACCTGCTCGAGATAGTGCTGGCGCTGATCGAGATACATCACCACCACCGAAAGCAGTGCGTACAGCGTGAAGCGAAAGCCGGGCGAGCCGCCCCGCCCCGTCAGCGGTCTGCCGGCTGCTGTCCCGAAGGCGGCCACTTAAAGACTCGTGCGCTCCTTGGCAAAACTATTCGAGGCCGAAGTGTCCGGGGCCGAGCTCGTCCATCAGCTCGAGGATGCGGCCACCGCCGCGTGCGACGCAGGTGAGAGGATCGTCCGCCACCACCACCGGGAGGCCGGTTTCCTCGGTGAGCAGCTTGTCGATGTCACGCAGCAGCGCGCCGCCGCCGGTGAGCACGATACCACGCTCGGCCACGTCGGCACCGAGCTCGGGCGGGGTCTGCTCGAGTGCCTGCTTGACTGCGCTCACGATGCTCTGCAGCGGCTCCTGCAGCGCCTCGAGGATCTCGTTGCTGTTGAGCGTGAAGCTGCGCGGCACGCCCTCGGAGAGGTTGCGGCCCTTCACCGAGAGCTCCCGCACCTGCTGCCCGGGGTAGGCCGAGCCGATCTCGATCTTGATACGCTCGGAGGTCGCCTCGCCGATCAGGATGCCGTAATTGCGCCGCACATAGTTCATGATCGCCTCGTCGAAGCGATCGCCGCCGATGCGCGCGGAGTTGGCGTACACCACGCCGTTGAGCGACAGCACGGCGACCTCGGAGGTGCCGCCGCCGATATCGAGCACCATCGAGCCGCGCGCCTCGTGTACCGGCAGCCCCGCGCCGACCGCCGCGGCCATCGGCTCGCTGACGATGGCGACGTTGCGCGCACCGGCACCCTCGGCCGATTCGCGGATTGCGCGCCGCTCCACCTGCGTCGAGCCGAACGGCACGCACACCAGCACTCTTGGGGAGGGCTTGAGCGTGCGGTTGCCGTGCACCTTGTTGATGAAGTACTGCAGCATCTTCTCGGTGTAGGTGAAGTCGGCGATCACGCCGTCCTTCATGGGGCGCACCGCGGTGATGTGGCCGGGCGTGCGGCCGAGCATGCTCTTGGCCTCGGAGCCGACGGCAACGATCACCTTGCCGCCGCGCGTGGGCTCGTCCTGTACCGCGACCACCGAGGGTTCGTTCAGTACGATGCCCTTATCGCGGACGTAGATCAGCGTGTTGGCCGTGCCCAGATCGATCGACAGATCGCTGGAAAAGTAACCGCGCAGGCGTTTGAACATGAAGCGACCGGGAAATGAGCTTCGGCGACCCGAAAAAGTGGCGCGTAATCTAGCAACCGACAGGACATTCAGCAAGGCAACATGTATGATTTTGAGCGGGTTTTCTCAGTTCGCGACGCATTTCCCATGACCCTGACGCGCGAGCAGATCGCAAGCATCGCCGCCCTGGCGCGCCTCGAGCTCACGGCCTCCGAGTTCCCGGTATACCAGGAGAGCCTGTCGCGGATTATCGACTTCGTCGGCGCCCTGGACGCGTGTGATACCACCGACGTCGTCCCCATGGCGCACCCGCTCGCGGGTCTGGCGCAGCGACTGCGCCTGGACGCAGTGACCGAGGAGGACCATCACGAGCAGTACCAGCCGAACGCGCCGCTCACCGCGGCGGGGCTGTACCTCGTGCCCAAAGTCATCGAGTGACGCTGGTGAGCGATTTTCACCGCAGCACCCTGACGCAGCTGGCGGCGGGGCTGCGCGCGCGCCGCTTCTCGAGCGTCGAGCTGGTGAGCGCATTTCTCGAGCGCATCGAGGCGAGCCAGCGCGCGCTCAATGCCTTCATCTCGGTGACGCGCGAGCAGGCGCTCGCGGCGGCCCGCATCGCCGACCGTGCGCTCGAGGCCGGCACGGGCGGCCCGCTCACCGGCGTGCCGATCGCGCACAAAGACATCTTCTGCACGCAGGGCGTGCGCACCACCTGCGGCTCACGGATGCTCGACAACTTCGTCTCGCCCTACGACGCCACGGTGGTCGCGAAGCTCAAGGCGGCGGGCGCGGTGATGCTCGGCAAGACCAACATGGACGAGTTCGCCATGGGCTCCTCCAACGAGACCAGCTACTACGGGCCGGTGCGCAATCCCTGGGACCCGCAGCTCGTCCCGGGGGGCTCCTCGGGCGGCTCCGCCGCCGCGGTGGCCGCGCGGCTCGTCCCGGGCGCCACCGCGACCGACACCGGCGGCTCGATCCGCCAGCCGGCCGCGCTCTGCGGCATCACCGGCATGAAACCGACCTACGGGCGCGTGTCGCGCTACGGCATGATCGCGTTCGCCTCGAGCCTCGATCAGGGCGGAGTGCTCACGGCGAGCGCCGCCGACGCGGCTCTCATGCTGCGCGAGATGGCCGGCTTCGATGCCAACGACTCCACCAGCGTGGAGCGGGAAGTGCCCGACTATCTCGCCACGCTCGAGCAGCCGATCGCAGGGCTCAAGATCGGCCTGCTGCGCGAATTCTTCGACACGGGGCTCGAGCGCGAGAACGAGCGCTGTGTGCGCGAGGCGCTCAAGGTGTTCGAGGGCCTCGGGGCGCAGCTCACGGAAGTGAGCCTGCCGCACCTGCCGCTGTCGGTGCCGGTGTACTACGTGGTGGCGCCGGCGGAATGCTCGTCGAACCTCGCGCGTTACGACGGCGTGCGCTTCGGTTACCGCTGCGAGAACCCGCGCGATGTCAACGACATGTACCGCCGCACGCGCGGGGAAGGCTTCGGCGCTGAGGTCAAGCGGCGCATCATGACCGGCACTTACGTGCTGTCGGCGGGTTACTACGATGCCTACTACCTGAAGGCACAGCGCGTGCGTGCGCTCATCAATGAGGATTTCATCCGCGCCTTCGACAGCGTCGACGTGCTCATAGGCCCGACGACGCCGACCCCGGCGTTCGCAATCGGTGCCAAGACCGCCGACCCGATCACCATGTACCTCAACGACATCTACACGATCGGAGCGAATCTCGCGGGCCTGCCCGCCATCTCCGTACCGTGCGGCTTCGTGCAGCAGCTGCCGGTCGGGTTGCAGGTCGTGGGTCCGCACTTCAGCGAGGCGCGCGTGCTCAATGCCGCACACGCCTTCCAGCGCGCTACCGACTGGCACACGCGCGTGCCGCGGGGGTACGCATGAGCGACTGGGAGACGGTCATCGGGCTCGAGATTCACGCGCAACTCGCGACCAAATCGAAGATTTTCTCGGGCTCCGCCACCGCCTACGGGGCGCCGCCAAACTCGCAGGCGAACCTCGTCGACCTCGGCTACCCGGGGGTGCTGCCGGTACTGAATGGCGAAGCCGTGCGCATGGCCGTGAAGTTCGGGCTCGCGATCGAGGCAGGGATCGCCGCGCACTCGGTGTTCGCGCGCAAGAACTACTTCTACCCCGACCTGCCCAAGGGCTACCAGATCAGCCAGTACGAGCTGCCGATCGTGACCCACGGCACGCTCGCCATTGTGCTCGAGGACGGCAGCACCAAGCGTATCGGCATCACCCGCGCGCACCTCGAGGAAGACGCCGGCAAGTCGCTGCACGAGGGGCTCCCGGGTGTCACGGGCATCGATCTGAACCGCGCCGGCACGCCGCTGCTCGAGATCGTGTCCGAGCCGGACCTGCGCTCGGCGAAGGAAGCGGTCGCGTACATGAAGAAGGTGCACACCCTGGTGCGCTACCTCGAGATCTGCGACGGCAACATGCAGGAGGGGTCGTTCCGCTGCGACGCCAACGTGTCGGTTCGCCACGCCGGTGAGCACCGCTTCGGCACGCGCACCGAGATCAAGAACCTCAATTCGTTCCGTTTCGTCGAGCGCGCCATCAACTTCGAGATCGCCCGCCAGATCGACGTGCTCGAAGGCGGCGGCAAGGTGGTCCAGGAGACGCGTCTGTACGATCCGGACAAGGGCGAGACACGCTCCATGCGCTCGAAGGAAGAGGCCAACGACTATCGCTACTTTCCGGACCCCGATCTGCTGCCGGTCGCGCTCGAGCGGGCCTTCGTCGACTCGGTGCGCGACACGCTCCCCGAGCTGCCCGACCAGAAGGCGGCACGGTTAGTCTCGCAGTACGGGCTGTCGGCTTACGACGCCGGGGTCCTGACGTCGAGCCGCGAGCTCGCCGCGTACTACGAGGAGGTGGTGCGCGCGGCTCCGGCCGATGCGAAGCTCGCCGCCAACTGGGTCATGGGCGAGCTCGCCGCCGCACTCAACCGCGAGAACCTGGAGATCGGCAGCGGGCGGCTTGCGGCCACGCGCCTCGCGGGGCTCCTCGCCCGCATCTCGGACCGGACGATCTCGGGCAAGATCGCCAAGGAGGTGTTCGAAGCCATGTGGTCGCAGGGGATGAGCGCCGATCAGGTGATCGAAGCGCAGGGCCTGCGCCAGATCACCGACAGCGCCGCCATCGAGCGTGCCATCGACGAGGTGATGGCGAAGAATCCCGGCCAGCTCGGCGAATACCGCGCCGGCAAGGACAAGCTGTTTGGATTCTTCGTCGGCCAGGTCATGAAGGCGACCGGCGGCAAGGCGAACCCGGCACAGCTCAACGAGCTCCTGCGGCGCAAGCTCGCCGGCTGACGGCCCGCGCGGCGCACTTGCTTCGCGCGCCGGGCGCTTCGCGCTCTGCCTCGCCGGCGAGGGTTGCGTTGTCGAGCGACACGCCCCATTGTCGGGCGATGCCGCACGCCGATTCTCCCGACTGCGATCGCGTCCGCCGCTTCATCTTCGAGAACCGCCCGGTTCGCGGGCACTGGGTGCGCCTCGAGAGCGCGTGGCGCGAGCTGCGTGCGCACGCGCACTATCCGGCACCGGTCACGCAGCTGCTCGGGGAGGCCGTAGTCGCCTCCGTGCTGCTTGCCGCCACCCTCAAGTTCCGCGGCACGCTGACCTTCCAGCTGCAGGGCGATGGCGCGCTCGGGCTGCTGGTGGCGCAATGCACCCACGATTTCCGGCTGCGGGCGGTGGCACGCTACGACGAGGCCGCGGTGCGGGAGCTTGGCGGCGCAGCCCACCGCAATGCACCTTTCCGCCGCCTGGCCGGAGCCGAGGGACGCATCACCGTGACCGTGGAGGCCGAGGAGGCCAGCCTGCGCTACCAGGGCGTAGTACCGCTCTCGGGCCGCTCGCTCTCGGAGTCGCTCGAGGCGTACTTCGCCTCCTCCGAGCAGCTGCCGACTCGAGTGCTGCTCGCGGCGAACGACGCACTGGGCGCGGGGATGCTGGTGCAGAAGCTTCCGGGGGAGGCGAGCGTGGATCCCGAGGCCACGGACGAGACCTGGGCACAAGCCCAGGAGGGAATCGCGCGCGTCACTGCGGCGCGGCTGCTCCAGGGGGGCGTCGAGGAGCTACTGGCTCGTGCCTTCCCCGGGCAGGACTTACGGCTCTTTCGCGGCGCGCCGGTGCGCTTCGAGTGCCGCTGCAGCCAGGGTCGGGTCGCCGCCCTCCTGCGGGCGCTCGGCCCCGAGGAGGTGCGCGACGTGTTGAGCGAACAGGGCTCGGTCACGGTCACGTGCGAGTTTTGCCACCGACCCTATCGATTCGACCCCATCGACGTCGAGGCACTCTTCAGCGAAGCACCGCCCGGCGGGTCAGCTGCGATCCATTAGCGGAGAGGCGTGGGTCTTTCCGGCCTCTTGCTTCCAGATTGTCTCACTAAAGATTCAATAGGTTTTGGCGGAGCCCGGATGTGGAGCCCGATGGGGAGCCCGGGGACAACAGGGCTGCCGTCCTAAATCAAAAGTTGTACAATTGTTTATATGGCCTCGACGCCTCCTCCTGTGCTCGTCCGATGGTTACGCGCCGCGGGGGAGCCGAGCCGCCTTCGGCTCCTAGCGCTTTGCGGCGACGCCCCGCTCAGCGTCTCCGACCTGGCGCAGGCATTGCGGCAGAGTGAGCCGCGCATCTCGCGCCATCTGAAGATCCTCCGCGAGGCGGGCCTGCTTGAGCGCATCCGCCAGGGTCAATGGGTGCACTATCGGGTGTGCACCGAGCCAGAGGCCAGCGGCTTCGTGCGCGGGCTCCTGGCCCAGCTCGATGGGCGCGACCCGCAGCTGCAGCGCGATCGCACCGCCGCGCGTACTGCGGCCGCGCCCGCCGTTACGAGCAGCGCCGAGTCGCGTCTCGGCCGCGCGCTCGCGGCGTTCGTTGCCGCCGGAGGGCTCGCGCAACCCCTGCGCGCAGCGCTCATCGCCGGCATGGCACACCCCGAGCTGCTCGCGAGCGTCGCGGGTGCCGCTCGCGAGTGCACCGCCGTGGTCCCCACACGGCGCGCGGTGCAGGGCGTGCGCGCATTTGCCGAGCGCCGCGGCCTGCGCTGCCGGGTTCTTCAGGCCTCGAGCCCCGAGGGTCCGGCCGCTGCCGACCTCGCACGCGCAGGGCCGTCCTTCGATGCCGTGCTGCTCGATCACCCGCGTGTCGGCGGGGAGTCACTCGGACAGCTGCTGAACGATGTGCGCGGCGTACTCGCCCCGGGTGGGCGGTTGTGGATCTTCGAACCGTACGAGTCGCTCGAGGGCTCGCGCGAGCGCGTGGTGGAGCACCCGCTGGCGCGGCTGCGCCGCCTGCTCGGCGCAGCGGGCCTGGTGTGCGAGCGCTTGAGTCCCGTCGAGGCCGACGGCGAGCATGTGCTCGCGGCCGTCGCGCGCCTCGCGGCGGGGCTGCAGCTGCCGGCGAGCGCGGCGGGAGAGCGGTCGTGAGAGCGCCGTTCGCGACCGCGCCGATCAGCGTCTCGTTCGAGTTCTTCCCGCCGGGCGACGCGGCGATGGAGGCCACGCTGTGGCGCTCGCTCGAGCGTCTCGCGCCGCTCGCGCCGCGTTTCGTGTCGGTGACCTACGGAGCCGACGGCTCCACGCGCGAGCGTACGCACAACGTCGTATCGCGGATTCAAAGGAGCACGGCGCTGACCGGCGCGCCGCACCTCACCTGCATCGGCGCCTCGCAAGCGGAGATTCTCGCCATTGCGCGCAAGTACTGGGAGCAGGGCATACGGCACCTGGTGGCGCTGCGCGGCGACCCTCCGCACGGCGCGCGTGACTACCGGCCGCACGCCGGCGGCTTCGCCTACGCGGCTGACCTCGTTGCGGCGCTGCGGGCATTCGCACCGTTCGAGATATCCGTCGCCGCCTACCCCGAGGTTCACCCCGAAGCACACTCAGCGGCCGCGGATCTCGACAACCTCAAGCGCAAGATCGACGCCGGGGCGACCCGTGCGATCACCCAGTTCTTCTTCGACGGTGAGGTGTTCCTGCGCTTTCGCGATCGCTGTGCGGCTGCCGGCATCACCGCGCCGATCGTCCCCGGCATCCTGCCCGTGACGCGCTTTCCGCAGGTCGTGCGTTTCGCGCACACCTGCGGCGCCACCATTCCACCCTGGCTCAACGAGCGCTTCGCCGGACTCGACGACGATCACGATACGCGACTCGCGGTGGCCGTCGAGGTCGCGATCGAGCAGGTGCAGGAGCTCGCGCAGCATGGCGTGCGTGAGTTTCATTTCTATACTTTGAACCGCGCCGCGCTCACCTACGCGATCTGCCATGCGCTCGGGCTGCGGCCGCTGCCGCAGGCGGCGGCGGTGAGCGCTGGAGCGCCGGCGTGAGCGGCTGCGCGCACCGGCAGCGGACGGCCGCGGATAGGCCCGGCGCTGCACCGGCACACGCCGACCGCGAGAGCGAAACGCGGGGCCGCGCGGCGCGCCTGGCGGTCGCGGCACCCTTTGCGCTCGAGCCGGTCGATGAGGGTGAGCGGCGCACGCGCATCGAGCGTTTGAAGCGGCTGCTCGCGGAACGCATCGTGTTCCTCGATGGCGCGATGGGCACCATGATCCAGCGCCAGCGGCTCGACGAAGCGGGCTACCGCGGCGAGCGACTGCGCGAGCACGGCCACGACCTGCGCGGCAACAACGACATCCTCACGCTGACCTGCCCGCAGGTGATCGTCGACATCCACGCTGCCTATCTGGAGGCGGGCGCGGACATCATCGAGACCAACACCTTCAACTCCAACGGCATCTCGCAGGCGGACTATGGGACCGTGGCGCTGGTGCCAGAGTTGAACTATCGCGCGGCGCGCCTCGCGCGCGGCGTCGCCGACGAGTTCGCACGGCACCACGGCGGTGTGCGCTTCGTGGCCGGCGCTCTCGGGCCGACCAACCGCATGACCTCGCTGTCGCCTGACGTCAATGACCCGGGCTATCGCAGCGTGACCTTCGATGAGCTGGTCGCCTCCTACCTCGAGGCGGCGCGCGGCCTGCTGCGCGGCGGCGTCGATCTGCTGCTCATCGAGACCATCATCGACACGCTCAACGCCAAGGCTGCCATCTATGCGGCTCTGACGCTGTTCGAGGAGACGGGCATCGAGCTGCCGCTCGCCATCTCCGGCACCATCACGGACGCTTCCGGGCGGCTGCTCTCGGGTCAGACCACCGAAGCCTTCTGGAACTCGATCCGTCACGCGCAGCCGCTATTCGTCGGCCTCAACTGCGCGCTCGGCGGCCGCCAGCTGCGGCCGTACATCGAGGAGCTCGCTACTGCCGCCGGCGACACCTACGTATGTGCCTATCCCAACGCGGGGCTGCCGAACGCCTTCGGCGAGTACGACGAGGCCCCCGCGGACACCGCGGACATCCTGCGCGAGTATGGCGAGTCGGGACTGGTGAACGTCGTGGGCGGCTGCTGCGGTACGACGCCCGAGCACATCCGGCTGCTGCACGAGGCGCTCGCCGGGCGCGCGCCGCGCCGCCTGACGCCAGTGCCGGTCAAATGCCGGCTCGCGGGACTCGAGCCGCTCAACATCGACGACAGCAGCCTGTTCGTGAATGTCGGCGAACGTACCAACGTGACGGGCTCGGCGAAGTTCCGCAAGCTCATCGAGGCCGGCGACTACACCGCCGCTCTCGATATCGCGCGCCAGCAGGTCGTCAACGGCGCGCAGGTGATCGACGTCAACATGGACGAGGGCATGCTCGACTCGGAGAGCGCCATGGTGCGCTTTCTCAACCTGGTGGCGGCCGAACCGGACATCGCCCGCGTACCGGTGATGATCGACTCCTCCAAGTGGTCGGTGATCGAGGCGGGCCTGAAGTGCGTGCAGGGCAAGGCCATCGTCAACTCCATCAGCCTCAAGGAGGGCGAGGAGGTCTTCATCGCGCACGCCCGCAAGGTGCGCCGCTACGGCGCCGCCGCGGTCATCATGGCGTTCGACGAACAGGGACAGGCCGACACGGTGGAGCGGCGCGTTTCGGTCTGCCGGCGCGCCTGGCGCATCCTCACCGCGCAGGTGGGCTTCGCGCCCGAGGACATCATCTTCGACCCCAACATCTTCGCCATCGCTACCGGGATCGAGGAGCACAACGGCTATGGAGTCGCCTTCATCGAGGCGACCCGCCGCATCAAGCAGGAGTTGCCGCACGCGCTGGTGAGCGGCGGGGTGAGCAACGTGTCGTTCTCGTTCCGCGGCAACGATGCGGTACGCGAGGCGATGCACTCGGTGTTTCTCTATCACGCCATCGCCGCCGGCATGGACTTAGGCATCGTCAACGCCGGTCAGCTCGCCGTCTACGAGCAGATCGACCCGGCGCTGCGCGAGGCGTGCGAGGACGTGGTGCTCAACCGCCGCCCCGAGGCCACCGAGCGGCTGCTCGAGATCGCGGCGCGCTACAAGGGTGGCGGTGGCACGCGGCGCGCCGAGGATCTCGAGTGGCGCAAGCTGCCGGTCGGCAAGCGCCTCGAGCACGCCCTGGTGAAGGGCATCGACGATTACATCGTCGAGGACACCGAGGCGGCGCGCGCCAGCGTCGAGCGGCCGCTCGAGGTGATCGAAGGCCCGCTGATGGATGGGATGAACGTGGTCGGCGATCTGTTCGGCGCCGGCAAGATGTTCCTGCCGCAGGTGGTGAAGAGCGCCCGGGTGATGAAGCGCGCGGTCGCCTATCTGGTGCCGTTCATCGAGCAGGGCAAGGATGCGGGCGCGCACCGCTCCAACGGCCGCATCGTGATGGCCACCGTCAAGGGCGACGTGCACGACATCGGCAAGAATATCGTCGGCGTGGTGCTGCAATGTAACAACTTCGAGGTCATCGACCTCGGCGTCATGGTGCCGTGCGAGAAGATTCTCGAGACCGCGCGGCGCGAGCGCGCCGATCTCATCGGACTCTCCGGACTGATCACGCCCTCGCTCGATGAGATGGTGCACGTCGCCCGGGAGATGCAGCGGCAGAACTTCGAGCTGCCGCTGCTGATCGGCGGCGCGACCACCTCGCCGGCGCACACCTCGGTGAAGATCGCGCTGCAGTACCGCTCGCCGGTGGTCTATGTGAAGGACGCCTCGCGCGCTGTCGGGGTGTGCCAGACACTCACCCAGCCGGCGCGGCGCGCGAGCTTCATCGCCCATGTGAACGAGGAGCACGCGCGGCGCCGCGAGCAGCACGCGGCGAAGAAGGTGAAGCTGCCCGAGGCGTCGCTCGCTGCGGCGCGCGCCAACCGCGTGCCGATCGACTGGAGCGCCTATGCGCCGGTGGCGCCGCGCGTGCCGGGCGTGCAGCGCTTCGACGACTATCCACTCGCGGAGCTCCTTGGCTACATCGACTGGATGCCGTTCTTCAATGCCTGGGAGTTCGCCGGCAAGTTCCCCGAGATCCTCAGCGATCCGGTGGTGGGCGAGGCGGCGAGCAATCTCTACGCCGACGCACGCCGGATGCTGAAGACACTGATCGAGGAGCGCTGGCTCACGGCACGGGCCGTGGTGGGACTCTTTCCTGCCAACGCGGTCGCCGACGACGTCGAGATCTATGCGGACGACTCGCGCGTCGAGGTGCTGACGACCCTGAGCTTCCTCAGACAGCAGAAGGACAAGCCCGAGGGCCAGCCGCACCAGTGCCTCGCCGACTATGTGGCGCCGCGCGCGAGCGGTGTGGCGGACTACTGCGGTGCCTTCGCCGTGACCGCGGGCGTCGGCATCGAGGAGCAGCTCGCGCGCTTCGAGCGCACCCACGATGACTACTCGGCCATCATGCTGAAGGCGCTCGCCGACCGTCTGGCCGAGGCCGCCGCCGAGCACTTCCACGAGCGCGTGCGGCGCGAGCTGTGGGGCTACGCCGCCGCCGAGAGCCTCACCAACGAGCAGCTGGTGCGCGAGGAGTACCGCGGCATCCGTCCGGCGCCGGGCTACCCGGCGTGCCCCGATCACACCGAGAAGGCCAAGCTCTGGAAACTGCTCGACGTCGAGCGCAACGCCGGCATCCGTCTCACCGACTCCTACGCCATGTACCCGACCGCGGCAGTGTGCGGCTGGTACATCGCCCACCCGCAGTCGCGTTATTTCCCACTCGGCAAGATCGACCGCGAGCAGGTCGAGGACTACGCGCGCCGCAAGGGAATGACGCTCGCCGAAGCCGAGCGCTGGCTGTCACCCAATCTGGGTTACGAGCCCTGAGAGAGCCGCGGACACTACGAGGTTTCGAGGCGCAGTCGCCGGAACCACGCCTCGGTGCCGCAGTGCCTGAGCACGATGTGTCCCGCCGGCAGCCGCGCGAAGCGCGGGAAGTCGCGAAAGCGGCTGTGCGCGATGCGCGCGCGCAGCTCCACGCTCGCGAGGTCGCAACCGATCACCTGGTGGTCATCGATCCAGTATTCGATGTTGCTGCCGCGCGTGACGAGGCGGCCGCTGTGGTAGGCATTGGCGGCGCTGCGCTGGTCGCGCCACGGCGCCATGAGGGCATAGAGCGCGCCGCATGAGGTGAGGGCATTGGCGCCCTCGGCGTGATGCTCATCATCGAGCAGCTGCAGCGCGGGCCCGGTCTGCGCCGCGGGGCCGGCGCTTTCATCCACGCGGCAGAGCACCTGGCTGATGCCGCCGCGCGGCAGCCGCCAGTCGAACAGCAGCGTGAAATCGCCGCAGCTGTCGCGGGTGATCAGATCGACCCGCTCACCGCCCGCCACTGCACGCAGCACGTTCCCGTCGACGCTCCAGGCGCGGCCGGGAAAGTCCGTGCCGCCGTAGGCGCGCCACTGCGCCGCGGTGAGTTCCCGCTCAGCCATGCCGCAGCTTCCCCTGCATGGGACGCATGCTACCTCAGGAAAATTGCGCGTGACATCGCCCGAAAGAGTCGCGCGATCGCGCCGCCAAGCCACGGATGCGGCGCCACGCTCAGTGCGGCCCGCGCCGCTCGCTCTCGAGCGCGCGCAGATACGCATCACCCCCAAGACCGCGCATCTGCCCGAGGATCCAGTCACGCCGCTGCTCCACGTAGCGCGAGGGCCGATCGGCGTGCAGCCGCAGAGGGTTTGGCAGCACGGCCGCAAGCAGAGCGGCCTCGGAGGAGCTCAGACGCAGCGCGGGCTTCCTCCAGAAGCGTTCCGCGGCCGCCTGAACCCCGTAGATGCCGTCGCCGAACTGCGCGAGGTTCAGGTACATCTCGAGGATACGCTCCTTGGGCCAGAGCATCTCGATGAGCACGGTGAAGTACGCCTCCAGGGCCTTGCGTACGAAACTGCGTCCGCTCCACAGGAACAGGTTCTTGGCCACCTGCTGCGAAATGGTGCTGGCGCCGCGCAGCGGCTTGCCGCGCTCGCTCGCACGCACCGCCTCGCGAATGGAGTTGAAATCGAAGCCGGCGTGGAACGGAAACTGCTGATCCTCGGAGGCGATCACCGCGATCGCCGCGTGCGGGGAGATCTGCTCGAGACTCACCCAGCGGAAGTCGTTGGTGTAGCCGCGCTCGCGCGCCTGCCAGGCGGCCAGGTGCGCCTCGATCATGAAGGCGCTGGTGAGGGGTCGCAACCAGCGCAGCGCGAGCACCGTCACGGTGGTGAGCAGCAGCCACGCGAGCAGCGCGACGGCGCACCACCTCAGCAGCCACGCGCCGACGCCGCCCCGCTGCAGCGCGCGCGGCGCTGCGCCGGCAGTCCGCGGGCGCGGCCACGCCGCCGATCGCGCCACCGAGACCTGCGCCACCCGGCGCTCGCGCGGCTGCGCTGCTCAGCCGCTCGGCATGCGGCGCGCCGACACGATCACCACGTCCTCGAGCGGGGCGTCCTGGTAGCCTTTGCGCCTGCCGGTGGCGACGCGCGCGATCTTGTCGATGACCTCCATCCCCTCGCTGACGCGACCGAACACGGCGTAGCCGTAATCACGCGGCCCATGGTCGAGGAAGGCATTGTC
>DASPWF010000071.1:0-36229 GCA_035621995.1 Steroidobacteraceae bacterium | reverse complement strand
TGTTCCAGCGTCAGCATGTAGTGGTGCAGGAACACGACCGGATTGTCGTCGCGGATCGCCGTGGCCATGAGACCCTTCGCATCGGCGGCCGTGGCGGGCACCGCAACTTTGAGGCCTGGCACACCCATAAAGAGTGCCGTGAGCGTCCCCGTGTGTTGGCCTGCCCAACCCGCAGTGAATCCGTAGCCGGCCTTGAGCACCAGGGGGACTTTGACCTGGCCGCCGGACATGTAGCGCATCCGTGGAGCCTCATTGACGACCTGATCCATCGCGACCAACATGAATTCCGCCATGTAGAGCTCGACGACCGGCCGTAGTCCGGCCATGGCGGCACCGACGGCGATGCCGATCTCGGCGGTTTCCGAGATGGGCGTGACGCGCACGCGGTCCGGGCCGTAGGCGGCGAGGAAGGCGTGATTCTCCGTCGTGGCGAGATTCTGGCCAAAATAAAGTACCTTGGAGTCGCGCCGCATCTCCTGGTGAATCCCGGCGTCGATCGCAGCGATGTAGGGCATTTGCGCCATCGGGGTCTCCTGCGAGTTACGCGTAGTTGTACTCGAGTGCGGACTCGAGCTTCGGGAACGGACTCTTGAGCGCGAAGGTCACGGCCTCCTGCATCTCGTTTGCGATGCGTGACGACAGCTCGTCGGCTTTCGCGGAAGTGAGTACGCCGTTCATTATCAGTGTGCCGCGGAAGCGCGGCACCGGATCGCCACGTAATGCCGCTTCATACTCCTCGCGCTTGCCGAATACGGCGATGGCCTCATGGTCCGGGAAGTGCAGCGGCACGCCGGGAGGGGCGATGATGTTCCCGTGTGCCGACAGCCGGTACACCTTGGACTCAACCAATGTTGGTCCGTGACCGGCACGCGCGCGCTCGATGGCCTCGCCGACCGTTTTGTACACGGCGAGCGGATCCGTGCCATCTACCGTGACGCCCGGAAGCGCGTATGCCCTGGCTTTGACCGCAAGCGGCTCGCCCGCTGCCGCATTGGCGTCCTCCTGCGCGGTGGTCGTGACGACGTTGTAGCCGTTATTTTCCATCACGAACACCACCGGTAGCTTCCACAACGAGGCGATGTTGAGCGTTTCATGGAAGGCGCCCTGCTTGGCCGCGCCGTCGCCGAAGAAGCAGAAAACCACATCGCCGTTCTTGCGTAGCTGTGCTGCCCAGGCGGCGCCAGCCGCGTGCGGGATACCGGCGCCCACTATTCCGGAGGTGCCAAGGAAGCCGTGCTTTACGTCAGTGAGGTGCATCGAGCCGCCCAGCCCCTTGCACAGTCCGTCCGCGCGCCCGTACACCTCGGCCATCATGGCTTTGGGATCGCTGCCGAGAACCAGCGGGTAGCCGTGACATCGATAGGTGGCGAGGGCCGCATCGCCTGCGCGGAAGTGACTGAGGGAACCGACGATGGAGGCTTCGGCACCGTCGGCGAGATGCGTGTGGCCGCGGATCACGCCTGGATGATCGATGAAGGTCCGCTTGACCCGTTCCTCGAAGGTGCGGATGCGCAGCATCTGGGTGTACATCCAGATCTGCCGCTCGGCCTCGGGAGAGTGCACGCTCATTTGAGCCCTCCGGTGCTGTTTACGGTGGCACCGTCATCTCGAGAATGTGATCCTACGTAAGCGCCGCGGCCGCTGACAATCCGCGCGCATGCGAATTTCACCGCGCAGACCGGCCGCGGCGCTCATCGGCGTGCCACCCGGGCTGCTTCCCAGTTCTCGCGCGCTGCCGTGACCACCCGCTGCGTTTTGGCAAACGCTTGCGTCGCTGCAGTCTCCAGCGACCACTTGCGCATGTACTCGTTGAGTACCTCGACCCCGATCGGCCCGTCGTAGCCCTGCGTCCAGAGCGCATGAAGAAAGCCAGCGATGTCGAACTCTCCGTCGCCCGGCAGCAGACGTCTGTTGACCACGGAATCGAGGAGATTTACCGGCGTGGCGAGCGCTCCATCGTTGATCTCAACGCCGAGCGGGATGTCGCGTCCGATCTTCGTGACGATGTGCTCCGGCGTCGTTGCGGTGCGCTGCAGATGCAGGTTGTCGAGCATGATGCCGCCGTTCTTGGCGCCGGACCCGCGGCAGATCGCCAGCACCTGATCGAGCGAGGGCACACGCGAGAACGCTGCGGGAAGCATTTCGAACAGCACCTTGGTGCCGCGCTCCGCGGCCTGCCGACACAGCACGGAGAATTCTTCCGTGAGCCGGGCGACTTCGGCGCAGTCGTTGCCAAGATCGCTGACCTTGATGTGGCGTGCGCCGAGCCGTTCGGCGGCATCGAGCAACAACTTGCGAGTCTCATCCGAGGCCACTCTGCGCTGGTCGGTGCAGTACCAGTCGAGCAGCCATTCGACTTCGATCTGCGTAATGCCATTGCCGTGCAGAATCTCCCTCATCTCGCCAAAGGCGTACTTCTTCCGGATCTCGACGATATCGGTGTGCCAGAAGCCCATCGCGGTGAATCCGGCTTTGGCAGCCGTTTCCACGCGCTCGCGGAAGTCATGGAAGCACCGTTGCTCGCCCAGCGGGTCAGCCCCGACGGCCAGCGTCCAGTACGAACCGAGCAGTTGAGTTGGCTTTGTCATACGTCTATTTTCTCCCTCAGGGTACGCGCCAGACATCGCCTTCGACGATCGCCGTCAAGGTTGCGAGGAAATCGGCAGCGAGCCGCCCGTCGGCGACCCGGTGGTCCACGGTCAGGGTGAATTGCGAGATGGGTCTGATCTGCACGTGGCCGTTGCTGGCGACGACGCAGTCCCGCTGGCGGCCGACCGCGAGAATCGCCGCCTGCGGCGGGTTGATGAGCGCGGTAAAGCGATCCGGACCGTGCGCGCCGAGGTTCGAGAGACTGATCGTCGCGCCCTCCAGCTCTTCTCGCCTCAGCTTGCCCTGCAGTGCGCGCGCGACGCTTTCGCGGCGCCGGCGTGCCAGTTCGGCAAGGCCCAACTGCTCGACGTCGTGGAACACCGGAACGAGCAAGCCGTCTTCAACAGCGACCACCAGGCCGATGTGGGTGCCCTGTGCCGGCACCAGCGCCGCATCCGGCGAGCTGGCGTCGCCGGAGAACGTGGCATTGAGCGACGCGCAGGAGTGCAACGCGCGCGCGATGGCCTGCAGCAGGAAGTCGCTGACCGATGGTCGCGCCGACCCCGCTGGGAGTTCCGCAATGAGCTGCGCACGGAACGCCTGCAGCGCAGTCCAGTCGACCGCACGCTCGACCGCGAATTGCGGCACCGTGCTGCTGCTCAACGTCATGGAGCGCGCCAGTGCCCGTCGCATGCTCGAGAGGGGCCGCGGCCGGCGAGCCGCAAAGCCGGCTTCGGTCTCCCCCGCTTGCGTTTCGATCTCGCGCTGTACGTCGCGCAACTGCACGCGTCCGTGCGGACCGCTTCCGGCGAGCCGAGCGAGCTCCACGCCATGTCGTGCGGCGAGGCGGCGCGCTGCCGGTGAGCTCCTGATGCGACCAGGGATGGGCTTTTGATCAGCGGCGGGCATGCCGTGGAGCGCTTCACCGGCGGTCGATTGAGGCGGACCCCGCTCGGCTGCGGTGTCGGATGGCACGGATTTCGCGCGCCGCCCCTGGTCCGCCGCTGTCAGCGCATCGGTTTCCAACCACGCGACACGATCGCCAACGCGCGCCTGCTGATCCACTTGCAACAGGATCTCGACGAGCCGTCCACTCTGCGTACTCTCGATTTCCACGACGGACTTCTCCGTCTCGAGCTCGAGTAAAGGATCGCCCTGTCTTACCAGGTCGCCGACGGTCTTGAGCCAGCGAACCAGGCGGGCATTCTCCATCACCAGGCCGATCCGCGGAAGCTCCACCGCGACCAACGCCACTCACGCTCTCCCGGTCTCTGTCGCGCCTGACATTTCAGCCAGACAGCGCGCGGACGGCACCCACGATGTCCCGGGTACCGGGGAGGAGCGCCTGCTCGAGCTCCGGCGCGAACGGAATCGGCGCGAACGGGCAAGCGACGCGTGCGACCGGCGCATCGAGGTCATCGAACATCTCGTAGCCGATGCGGGCTGCGATCTCCGCACCGATGCCGCCGTTGCGCACCGCCTCATGTGCAATCACTACCCGGTGGGTCTTGGATATCGACGCGCCGATAGTTGCCATATCAAGTGGCAGCAGGGTACGCAGATCGATCACCTCAATGGAGATGCCCGCCGACGCGAGCTCCGCGGCAGCCTCGAGCGCGTTACGCACCATGGCCGAGTAGGCGATGACCGTGACATCCTTGCCGGCCCGTGCCACGCGCGCCTTGCCGATCGCTGGCAGCTCGGGGATCTCAGGCAGCACTTCCCGCATGGCGTAAAGGCGCTTGTGCTCGATGAACAGCACCGGATCGTCGAGGCGGATCGCGCTCTTCAATAGACCGTATGCTTCTACGGGCGAGGAGGGCGCGACTACGACGAGCCCCGGCACATGGATGAACCAGGCTTCCAGGCTCTGCGAGTGCTGCGCCGCGGCGCCACCGGCTGCGCCCGCCTGGGTGCGCACCACCATCGGGACCGCCAGTTGTCCTCCCGACATGTAGCGGTACTTGGCGCTCTGGTTGACGAGACAATCGAGCGCTAGCGTGGCGAAATCGATGAACATGATTTCCAGCACCGGGCGCAAACCGCGCAGCGCCGCGCCGGTCGCCACGCCGGCGATCGCGGCTTCGCTGATCGGCGTGTTGCGCACGCGCAGGGCGCCGTGTTTCTGCGCGAGACCCTTGGTTACGCCGAACGCGCCACCGGCGGCGACGTCCTCACCGAGCAGGTACACGGCCGGATCGCGCGCCAGCTCCTCATCGAGCGCGCGGCGCACAATCTCAATGAATGTCTGCGCCATGACTATCAGGGAGCCTGCGTCGCCAGTCCCGGTGAGCCGTAGACGTAGTCGAGCACGGTGGCCGGGTCTGGCCGCGGCTCGGCCCGCGCGCGCTCGACGGCTTGCAGCACTTCGTGTCTTGCCTCCTCACCGATGGCGTCGAGCTCGGCCTCCGCCGCACCGCACTCGATCAGATGCCGTTTCAGCCGCTCGATCGGACACCTCGCTTGCAGGGCGGCGACCTGTTCCTTCGGGCGGTAGTGCTGTGCGTCTCCTACGAAGTGGCCGGCCATACGGTACGTCATGCATTCGAGAAGATACGGCCCATCCCCGCGCCGCACCCCGGCAATGGCGTCGCCGGCCCTTGCGTGCACCAGCAGAAGGTCGTTGCCATCGATGGTGCTTGCGGCAATGCCGTACGGGGCAGCGAAAGCGCTCACCTGCGTCACGTTCGAATGCTCGTCACGGCTGGTGAACTCGGCATAGCCGTTGTTCTCGCACACGAAAAGCAGCGGCAGCTTCCACAGCGCCGCCAGGTTGAGCGTCTCGTGAAAGGCGCCGGCGCCGGTGGCGCCATCACCGAAGAACACCACGCTGATATTGTCGTTGCCTTTGGCCTGAGCGGCCCACGCAGCGCCAGCGGCGAGAGCGAGATTTCCCGCCACGACCCCGGTGGCGCCCAGTACCCCATGTGCGGCGTCCACCAGGTGCATCGAACCGCCGCGACCGCGGCACAATCCGCCCGCCCTGCCGATGATCTCCGCGAAGGTGGCCTGCACGTCACACCCCTTCGCGAGCACGTGGCCGTGGCCTCTGTGGCTCGTGAACAGCGAATCCTCCCGGGTGAGATGCGCGCAGACTCCAACCGCCACGGCTTCCTGGCCGGTCGACAGATGCGGAAATCCAGGTACCTCACCCGCCGCCGCGAGTCGCTGCACCTGGGCTTCGAAGAAGCGGATGCGCCACAGTGCACGGTACATCTGCTTCCAGTCGGGTGGGGACACTCCGGTGGCCTCGCTACGGAACATATTCCATCTTGATCCGCGGGACCGAGGGCCGGCGCACCGCAGAGCTCACGTGAGACAGATGTTCTCACAGCTGCCGGGACGCATCGCAACAACCCCGCGCACGAGGCAGTGAGGCTGCGCAGGCGCCGGTGAGGCAGCGGCGTCCTGGCGAGGACTAGTGGTTATCCACGATGTTCGGGCACGTGAGGCGGGGGCTATATGAGAGCGTGGGCGTAGCACCTGACGGCCAGCAGATGAAGAACGAACCGATTCCGGGCACCTATATCTTTGACGGCCGGGCGGCACGTCGCGGCTATGCGCTCAACAAGATGTGTTACTCCTTCAACCAAGCCAAGAATCGCGAGGAATTTCTCGCCGACGAAGATTCCTATTGCGCCCGCTACGGGTTGGACGAAGCGCAACGTCAGGCGATCAAGAGCCGCGACGTGCTGGCGCTGCTGGCCGCCGGCGGCAACGCTTACTATCTGGCCAAATTCGCAGGCATCTTCGGGCTGGATATGCAGGATATCGGCGCACAGCAGACCGGTGTCACCGTGCAGCAGTTCAAGGACCATCTGCAGTCCTACGCCCGCTTCAGCACCGAGGTTAATGCAGGCGGACCCGCGCGTGGCTAAGCTGATCGGAGGCATCTCGAGTTCTCACGTCCCGGCCATAGGCGGCGCAATCGCCGGGAAACGGCAGGGCGATCCCTATTGGAAGCCTTTTTTCGACGGCTTCGTGGCCGTGCGGGCATGGCTCGAGCAGCAACGGCCCGATGCCGCCATCGTCGTGTACAACGACCACGGCCTCAATTTCTTTCTCGACAAGATGCCGACCTTCGCAGTCGGAGCGGCGCCTTGGTACGTATCGGCTGACGAGGGCTGGGGAATCCCGACCATCCCGCCGGTGCCGGGTGATCAGCTCCTCTCCTGGGCCATCATTGACGGCGTCGTCGAGGACGAGTTCGACATCGTGACGTGCCAGGAGATGTTGATTGACCACGCCGTGAGCGTGCCGCTGCAGCTGTTGTGGCCGGACGGTCCGCCGCCGGTGCGTATCGTGCCGATCTCGGTGAATACCGTGCAGCACCCGTTGCCGTCGGCCGCGCGCTGTCTGAAATTCGGACAATCGATCGGCAGGGCGGTCCGGGAGTACGCGGCTGACCTGCGGGTCGTCGTCATCTCGACCGGTGGCCTGTCGCATCAGTTGGAAGGCGAACGCGCGGGGTTCATCAACCCCGAATTCGATGCGCTGTGCCTCAACGCACTGGTCAACGAGCCGGCGAAGCTGACCGCTTATTCTTCAAGGGAGCTGGTTGCCCTGGCCGGGTCGCAGGGCGTTGAGATTCTGAATTGGATCGTCGGCAGAGGCATCCTCGGCGGTGCGGCACGCGAGGTCCTGCGCAATTACCACGTTCCCATCTCGAACACCGCATCGGCCGTGCAGGTACTCGAAGCCGCCTGACGCCCCGCACGGGCGTGAAGGGCGTCCGGACCTACTTAACAATACGCCGCGCCGCGTGTGCCGCTATGGAGGCTCGCCATGGCCGGATACAATGTCCTGCAAAAGGAGCATCCCCACTACGCGGGACGACTCATCGGGATGCAAACGCTACGGCGCAACCTTCGCCTCTGGCTGCTCCTGCCAGGGCTGCTCGTGCTCATCTCCTGTAGCAGCCTCATGTCCTGCAGCAGCGGCGGTAGCTCGTCGCTCGGTGCCAGTTTCACGCTCGGTGGCTACGTGTCGGGGCTCACCGGCTCGGGCCTCAAGCTGAGTTATAACGGCGCACCGCTCCCCATCAGCCGCAACGGCGCGTTCACCGCCTCGACTGCGGTCACGACCGGCACCACTTACACGATTACGATCGTCACTCAGCCGACCAGCCCGGTGCAGACGTGCGTGGTGAGTAACGGCAGCGGCACGGTCGATACCGCCGACGTCACGTCGGTGCGCGTGTTCTGCCCGCAGGCGGCCGGCACCTTCGCGTACGTAGTGACCGGCGGCACTCCACCGCTCGTCCTCGGCAGCATCGCCGTTTACTCCATCGACGCCTCGACCGGGGCGCTCAAGTTTGTGCCGGGGAGCGCCGTATCGACGGGCAGCAGCGTCATCTCGCTCCAACTCATCCCCGGCTCATCCTTCGCGTGGGCGCTCAACTTCGGCGACATCACCCAGGTCGACAATGGCGGCGTCTATGACTACACGGTGAATGCCACCACGGGGCTGCTGACACCCGTTGCCGGCAACCCATTCTTTGCGCTGAACGGAACTGCCGAGACACCGCCCGGGTGTCCGGCTGGCGTCAGTGGGCTGGGGCTCACCGATGCAGTGACGTTCCCCGCCACGGGCGCTTTCGGCTACGCCTCCAATGCCATGGTGGGCAACGCCACCAACGTCGGCGTCTGGTCGTTCACCTTCGACCCGGTGAGCGGCGCGCCGACCGGACTCGGGTCCAGCGCGCCCGGCGCGTGCTCCTCCTCGCCGGTGACGGTCGACCCGAGCGCAGAGTTCGCTTACTTCGGCGGCTACGCATCGACCGCCCTCGATGCGCCCGGGCTGTATGCCTTCACCATCGACGCCATGAGCGGCGCGCTGACAGCGGTGGCGGGCGGTCCGTGGATGATCGGCAACACCCCGAACGCCGTGGTGACCATCGATCCGACCGGCCAGTTTGCGTACGCGCCGGAGGGAAGTTTGATCTATGCCTTCAAGATCGACGCTGCGAGCGGTGCGCTGACGCCGATCGCCGGCAGCCCTTTCACGCTGCCGGCGACTGCGTCCGCGATGGCGATCGAGGCCACCGGACAGTACGCCTACGTCAGTACTGCGAAAGGCCTGTCCGCGTATTCGATCGACTTCTCCACGGGTGCGCTCAGCCCGGTGGGGAGTCCCGTGTCATTGGTGAATGCACAGACGCTGCGGATCGACCCGAGCGGGCAGTTCCTCTACGTCGCAGCCGCCGCCGGCAGCGTCGGCCAGCAGGGTACCTACGCCTACACCATCGATGTTTCCACAGGCGCGCTGACGGCGGTCGCGGGCAGCCCCTTTGCGGTCGGCACGATGACCCCTGCCGCAATGGCCATCGTCAACTGAGTCGGGCGCAAGCCGAGCTCAGTCGCCGCTCAACTGGCGCGCCGTCAGCCGAACACGCCGTACTGCACCTGCAGTATCTGTCCCGTGGCGACGTTGACCAGAATCGCGTCGGTGTCGTCGCGCACCCACTCGTAGCCGACCGGCGGCACCATGAGCGCAAACAGCCAGTAATCGGCGATCAGGTAAGGCGGCGCCCAGTAGGCGCGCGGCAGGACCTCGCCGTATACCCAGCGGTGCGCGACCCAGCCTGGCGGTCGATGGTAGACGCCAATGTGGTAAGCGCGGGTCACCTGGTAGTTGTGCTCGTAGACACCGCGGTCGACGGTCGCAGGGCGGTTGTTCCAACCGTTCGGCTCGGTAACGCGCTCATAGCGCGTGGGGCCGGGATAGGGCTCACCGTGCGCGGGTGGTCGGCCGCCACCGCCATGCTCATGCTCCTGCGCCACTGCGAATGCGCCGGCGAGCACACCAAGGCTGAGAAAAATTCCGATCCTCGATCGAAGCGTCACGTGCGGAACCTCCGTAGTTGCGGACGCGGAATGCTAGCAGGCGGCCCGACGGTGAAAAGAGCGCGAGCTGCGGCTACCCCACTGACATGCGCGCAAGCCCCCGGGCGGGGGAGACGATTGTCTGCCGGGCCCCGCCTTTGTCAGACTGCGCACCAATGTCCGCACCACCGCCCGCCTTCGTCTCGTGGAGCTCCGGGAAAGACAGCGCGTATGCCTTGTACGAGGCGCGACGCTGCGGTCTCGCCCGGATCGTGGGCGTGCTGACCACGGTCAACGAGGCTTACGGGCGGGTGGCGATGCACGGCGTGCGCGAGGAGCTGCTCGACCGGCAGACCGCCGCGCTCGGTGTGCCGGCGCTCAAGGTCATGCTGCCGGATCCGTGCTCCAACGAGGTTTACGAGGCGCGCATGGCGCAGGCCTGCGAGCGCCTCCGGGGGCAGGGGGTCGCGCACATCGTGTTCGGCGATCTGTTCCTCGAGGACGTGCGTGCCTACCGCGAGAAGCAGCTCGCCGCGGCCGGCATGAGCGGCATCTTCCCACTCTGGCGGCGCGACACCCGCGTGCTCGCGCGCGAGATGGTCGCGAGCGGCCTGGTGGCGCACCTCGTGTGCGTGGACCCGCGCCGCCTGGGGCGGGAGTTCGCCGGACGCCGCTTCGACAGCCGCCTGCTCGATGAGCTGCCGTCGCAGGTCGACCCGTGCGGCGAGAACGGCGAGTTCCATACGGTCGTGTCCGCGGGGCCGATGTTCGCCGCGCCCATCGCGGTCACGGTCGGTGCGGTGATCGAGCGCGGCGGCTTCGTGTTCGCGGATGTCGCCGCCTGCGCCGCGAGCGCTTAAAAGCTCAACGTGATCGTGTCGTAGAGGGTGCGCCTCGGCCCGTAGGCGGACTGGAAGATGCCGATGCCCTCCGCGGGGCGAATCAGGTTGATGCGGTCGAAGAGGTTGAGGAGGGCCAGCCGGTTGGTGAGCACACCCAGGCCCGGGATGCGAAACGAGCGCTCGCCGCTCAAATTGACCTGCACGACATTCGGCAGCTGCTCGGTGTCGGCGAAGCCCGCACGCAGCCCGCTGCTGTAGAGCCCATCGACGGCGAAGTTGCAGCCCGCGGCCTGCCAGTTGACGCCGGCGGCGGCGCCGTACAGCGGCTGGTGATCGAGGATGATCGCGTGGCTGTCGATGTAGGCGAGCTCATCGGCATCGAAGTTGAACTGGCCGGTCACCACACCCTGCTGCCAGTTGCGGCCGATGGTGAGGCTTGCGTAGGCCGAAAGTTTCCCGGACTGGTAGTGGGCGGCGAACTCGGTGCCCCACACGTGCCCCGTGCTGTAGTTGAACGGCGCGAAGATGGGCACCACGCCGAACTGCCCGGTGTCGAGGTAGTGGGTGGTCCATTCGTAATACGCGTCCGCCGAGACCGAAAGGCTGCTGGTCACCTGGCGAACCACGCCCGCATCGATCTCACGGTCGTCCTCAGGTACCGGTGTCGAAATTCCCGGCGGGCCGGCCGCGGTGGTGCCCTCGAACGACTGCTGCGCGGTGGGTGAGATCCCGAGGAACGAGGGCACCTGGAAGTAGCGCGCAAAGCCTGCGTGCCACGTCGTGGCGCTGTCGGAGCGATACACGAGGCTGATCGTCGGATCGACCTGGTGACCGCTGCTGAAGCCGCTCAGCATGTCCCAGCGCAGCCCGGCCGAAGCACTCAGGCGCCGGGAGACCTGCCACAGATCCATGACATAGGCACCGGCGACCACGTTGTTGGCATGGGTGTCATTGACCACGGTCACCGGGACATCGCTCGTCTGCTCACCCGCCTCGTTCGCGGGGAAGACCAGCGACGAGTCCTCGGCGGTGACGCGGTACTCGCCCGCATAGAATCCGCTTGCCAGCGTGTGCGCCCCGAGCGCAAAGCTCAGGTCACCCTCGAGCGTGTAGTCGTGATCGTCGTGGGTCGCGGTCGAGGCGACCCCCTGGTAGACGAGCTCTCCGACCGGGTCCGGCTCGAAGTGTTGCGAGATCGTGTGCCAGCTGGCGGCGACTTGGTAGGAGAGCCCGTCCGCATTTGATCCGGCGAGCGACACGACGATGAGCGCATCACTGAAGTTGAGGTACGAGTCAATGTCCGTCGACGGCGGCGGAACCGGCACTCCGGAGAGCGAATACGCGGGCGCAAGGCCCGGCACATTCGGCAGCTGATTGGTGCTCTGCGCGCCGGAGACGAGCAGACTGAGCGTCGTATCCGCGGTGAGGTGATCGGAGAAGAAGCCGAACAGCTGACCCTGGTGGGTGAAGTCGTGTATCGGCGTGGGGCCGGGTGTCGCGGAGCTGAAGGCGGTATTGCTCTGCTGGTAGAGGCCGCTCACGTAACTGCCGATCGGCCCCTGGCATGCCGCGTACTGGAAGCTCGGCTCGATGGTGCTGCGCTGGCCGAAGCGCAGCGCGACATCGCCCGAGTTGTCCTCGCAGCCATCCTTGGTCTGGATGTTGACCACGCCGCCCGTGGCGTAGCTGTAGCGGGAAGGCAGCACACCATCGAGCAGATCGAGGCGCTGGATGAACATCGGATTGATCATCGAGATGAACGGCGGATTGGTGTTGATATCGAGTGGAATCAGCACGCCGTTGATCTGGTACTGAAACTGCGGCCCCTCGGTGTTGCGGATATGGATCTGCTGGTTCTGATCGATGGCCACGCCCGGCATCTGCGCGAGCACATCGGTGAGGGGGGCGGTCTGACCCTTCGGCGCTGCCGCGATGTTCTCGGCGCTCGTTGTGTACTGGTTGGCGCCGGTCGGGGACACCGCAGGTCCCGCCTCCGAGGCGGCCTCGACGATCACCGTGCTGAGGTTCTCCGGCCCGGCCGCCGAGTCCCCCGCCGAGTCGCCCGCTTGAGCGGCCTGCGCCGTGCGCAGCGCGAGGCATACAAGCAGCATCCCCGCGCAGGTCGCGGCCGAGCGCCACGCTGGCGCGGGGCACTGGCGGGTCTGTAGGTGGAAACCGGGGTCTGCCATAGGAATAGCTAATGAGAATCATTCGCATTCTCATCATAGGGGCGGGCGCCCCCGGCCGTCAAATGGTGCTCAGGCCAGGGTCAAGGCCGGTAGGCTGAGGACCTTAGGGGCTCTGCAAGGTGGCCTGAGCAGCAAGCTTCGCGCCGGTGCCGTTGGGCGTACCGAGGGAGTTCGCGTCCCAGCCGCCTCCCAGGGCCTGGATGAGGGCGACGCTGGCGGTCAGGCGGCTCTGGCGGATAGTGAGCAGGGTTTGCGCGTCGGTCAGAGCGATGGTCTGCGCGGTGACGACAGAAGTGTAAGCGACTGTGCCTGCCTTGTACTGATTGAGGGTGAGCTGCACCGCGAGGTTGGCGGACTTGGTCGCCTGATCCTGCACTTTGTACTGCTGTTCGAGGATCCGCAGCGTCGCGAGCTCGTCCTCGACCTGTTGGAAGGCGCTGAGCACGGTCTGCCGGTAGTTGGCGACGGCGGCGTCATAGGCCGCCCGGGCCTGCCGCACCTGTGCCGGGCGCGCGCCGAAATCCAGCAGCGTCTCGGTCGCCGTGCCGCCGAACGACCACAGATTGTTGGGTGCGCTCACGAGGTGCGACACCACGTTGCTCGCATATCCGTAGGTACCGCTCAGCGTGAGGTCCGGGAAGTAGGCCGAGATGGCGACGCCGATCAGCGCGTTCTCGGCCGCCATCTGCCGCTCGGCCGCCGCGACATCGGGACGCCGTTCGAGGAGGCTCGAGGGCAGGCCGGTCGGCGCGACGGGAACCGTGGCACCGAGCGTTGCGGGCGGGAGGGAAAACTCGGCGGGCGGCTTGCCGATCAGCACGGCGATGGCATGCTCGAGCGTTGCGCGCATGACGCCGACGTTGATCTGCTGCGACTCGGCGCCCTCGAGTTGCGTCTCGGCGGTGATGACGTCGGTTTTGGCGGCGACGCCGACTTTGTACTGGTTCTCGGTTATGTCCAGTGACCGCTTGTAGGCATCGACCGTCTGATCGAGCAGCTGCTTCAGCTCATCGGCCACGCGCAGCTCGATGTAATCGGTGGCGAGAGTCGCCTGCGCGGACAGCCGCGCGGCGGCGAGCTCGGCCTCACTCGCCTGCGCGCTCGCTTCGTTGCTCTCGAGCGTTCGACGGATCTTGCCCCAGAGGTCGAGCTCCCACGAGGCGGTGCCCGCGAGCTGGAACTCGTTGTACGCTTGCGAGGCCGTGCTCGAGGGCAGGCTCGAGACCAGGTTGGGGAGCTTGCCGGCCGGGCCCCCCGAGCGCGTGGCGCTCGCCGACACGCCAATCGTCGGGAAAAGGCTCGCGCGCGTCTGGCTGACCAAGGCGATCGCCTGACGCCAGGCCGCCTCGGACTGCTTCAGCGTCTGGTTCGATATGTCGATCTGCTTCTCGAGCCCATCGAGCGTCGCATCGTCGTAGACCGACCACCAGTCGGCGCCGCTCGCCGCCTCGCGCGGCTCGGCCGGCTTCCAGCCTTCGGCCTCCTTGTAGCGTTGCGGCACCGGTGCTGAAGGACGATGGTAGTTGGGGCCGACCGCGCAGCCGACCAGCGTGGCGGCGAGCGAGGCGCTCAAGGCGGTCACGATGAGCGCCGCACGCGCGCCAGGGCGCCGCGTGGACGGGTTGGAGGAGGGCCTGGATGCGGGTGCGTTCATGGACTTTCGGCGGACGCCTGTGGCGGTGCGTGCGGCGCCTGCGGGTACAGCCGTGACCACAGCCCCCCGCACCACACGCCGAAGCGGTCGAGGTAGAGATACATCACGGGCGTTGTGTAGAGCGTCAGCAGCTGGCTGACGAGCAGCCCGCCGACGATCGATATGCCAAGCGGCTGGCGCAGCTCGGCGCCGTCGCCAGTGCCAAAGGCGAGCGGCAGCGCGCCGAGCATTGCCGCCATGGTGGTCATCATGATCGGCCGGAAGCGCAGCAGCGAGGCCGTATAGATCGCATCCTCGGGCGAGCGTCCCTCGCGCCGTGCGTCGAGCGCGAAATCGATCATCATGATCGCGTTCTTCTTGACGATACCGATGAGCAGGATCACGCCGATCAGCGCAATGATGCTGAACTCCTGCCCGAACAGCCGCAGCGCCAGCACTGCGCCGGCGCCCGCCGAGGGCAGCGTCGAGAGAATCGTCACCGGGTGGATGTAACTCTCGTACAGCACCCCGAGCACGATGTACACGGCGGCGAGCGCCGAGAGAATCAGCACCGGCTCGTTGGCGAGCGACTCCTCGAAGGTACGGGCCGTGCCCTGGGAACTGCCGTGGATGGTGCCGGGCATGCCGATCTCGTTGACCGCCTTGGCGATGGCCTTTTGCGCGTCGCTGAGGGAGGCGTTCGGCGCCACGTTGAAGGAGATCGTGGTGGCGACGAAAGTGCCCTGGTGGTTGACGGCGAGCGGCGTGTTGCCCGGAGCATAGTGACTGAACACCGCGAGTGGCACCACCGATTCGGCCGCGACGCTCACGGCCGAGCCCGTGGAAACCGCGCCGTGCCCGGAGTTGGCCAGCGCGTTGGTGGCCTCGTTGCGCGCGGTGTCGGCGGCGATGGTCGCGGCGGTGTTGCTGGCGGTGGTCGCGGTGGAGGTCACCGTGCCGGCGACTGCGTTGGTCGACTGGCTGCCGCTCACCGTGCCACCGGCAGTGCTGACCCAGAGGTTGTTGAGAGTGTCGGGACTCTGCCAGTACTTCGGTTCCACCTCCATGACCACGTGGTACTGGTTGAGCGGGTTGTAGATGGTCGAGACATCGCGCTGGCCGAACGCGTCGTAGAGCGTGTTGTCGATGGTGGCGGGGTTCAGCTGCATGCGCGAGGCGGTATCACGGTCGATGGCGATATCGATCTCCTGACCGTTCTGCTGCTGATCGGAGTTGACGTCGGTAAGGGCCGGCTCGTGCTGCAGGGCGTCGGTCAGCTTCGGCGCCCACTTGTAGATGTCCGCCACGCTGTCGCCCTGCAGTGTGTACTGGTACTCGGCATTGCTCTGCCGGCCGCCGACGCGGATGTCCTGTGCCGCCTGGAGGAACAGCCGCGCACCGGCCACCTGGTTGAGCTTGGGGCGCAATCGTCCGATTACCTGGTCGGCGGATAGCTTGCGCTCGGCCTTCGGCTTGAGGGAAACGAAGATGAAGCCGCTGTTGGTCTGGGCGCCGCCCTGCGAGCCGCCACCGGTGAAGCCGACCACGGTGTCGACCGCCGGATCGGCCTGCACCAGCCGGACGAACTGTCGCAGCTTCGTCGACATGGACTGGAACGAGATGGCCTGGTCGGCCTGTATCCCGCCAATCAGCCGCCCGGTGTCCTGCTGCGGGAAAAATCCTTTGGGTATGACCCAGTAGAGATAGATATTGAACATCACCGTCGCGCCGAGCAGCACCATCACCAGCCCGCGGTTGTGCAGCGCCCAGCGCAGCGAGCGCGCGTAGCCGTCCAGGGTCTGGTCAAAGGTCCACTCGATGCCGCGCAGAAAGGCGCGGTAGGCACGGCGCAGCCTGTCGAGCCGCGGGCTCAAGCGGCGCTCCCGGGGCTGCCGGTGGGGCTCGCTGATCAACCGCGAGCACATCATCGGAGTGGTGCTGAGCGACACCAACAGCGACACCAGCACCGCGATCGACAGCGTGATCGAGAACTCGCGGAACAGCCGCCCGACGATGCCACCCATCATCAATATCGGAATGAACACCGCGACCAGCGACAGGCTCATCGACAGCACGGTGAAGCCCACCTCGCGTGCGCCCTGGATGGCCGCCTCGAAGCGCGGCACGCCCGCTTCCATGTGGCGCGTGATGTTCTCGAGCACCACGATGGCGTCGTCGACCACGAAGCCGGTGGCGATGATCAGTGCCATGAGCGACAGGTTGTCGAGGCTGTAGCCGAGCAGATACATCGCACCGAAAGTGCCGAGGAGCGAGATGGGCACCGCCACCGCCGGCACCAGCGTCGCGCGACCGTTGCGCAGGAACAGGAACACCACGAGGATCACCAGCGCAATCGCGATCATCAGCGTGCGCTTCACGGCCTCGAGCGAGGAGCGGATGGTCACCGTGCGGTCCATCGCGACCTTGATGTCGATGTCGGTCGGAATCGAGGCCTTGAGGGTCGGAATCAGCGCGATGACGCGGTCGACGGTATCGATGATGTTGGCGCCGGGCTGGCGATAGAGGATGACGAGCACCGCGGGCTCACCGTTGGCGAGCCCCAGGTTGCGCACATTCTCGACCGAGTCGAGCACCTCGCCGACGTCCGAGAGTCGCACCGGTGCGCCGTTGCGGTAGGCGATGACCAGGTCGCGGTATTCGGCCGCCTTGCTCGCCTGGTCGTTGGTGTAGAGCTGGTAGCGCTCGCCGCCGATGTCCATCGAGCCCTTGGGCGTGTTGGCGTTGGCGGAGGCGAGCGCGGCGCGCACGTCCTCGAGCCCGATACCGTATTTGAAAAGCGGGGTCGGATTGAGCTCGACGCGCACCGCAGGCAGCGAGCTGCCGCCGATCTGCACCTGACCGATGCCGCTCACCTGCGAGAGCTTCTGCGCGAGTATGGTGTCGGCGGCGTCGTACAACTGTCCCGCCGTGAGCGTCTTCGAAGTGAGGGTGAGGATCAGCACCGGCGAATCGGCCGGATTGACCTTGCGGTAGGTCGGGTTGCTGCGCAGCGCCGTCGGCAGGTCCGCGCGCGCCGCGTTGATCGCCGCCTCGACGTCGCGGGCGGCACCATCGATGTCACGGTCCAGGCCGAACTGCAGCGTGATGCGCGAAGCGCCGGTCGAGCTCGAGGAGGTCATCTCGGTCACATCCGCGATCTGACCGAGGTGGCGCTCGAGCGGCGTAGCGACGGTCGCCGCCATGACGTCGGGGCTCGCGCCGGCCATGCTGGCGGACACCGAGATGGTGGGGAAATCCACCTGCGGGAGTGGCGCCACCGGCAGCAGGAAGTACGCGATGGCACCGGCGAGCGCAACGCCCACGCTGAGGAGCGTGGTCGCCACGGGGCGGCGGATGAAGGGCTCCGACGGGCTCATTCGGCTGTCGATCCGCTCGCCGTGGGCGTCGCGCCCCACCCGGCGACGCGCCGCTCCAGGCGGTCGAAGTAGAGGTAGATCACCGGCGTCGTGAACAGCGTCAGCAGCTGGCTCAAGATCAGACCGCCGACGATGGTGATGCCGAGCGGGTGGCGCAGCTCCGAGCCCGTGCCGGTGCCGATCATGAGCGGCAGTGCCCCGAGGAGCGCCGCCATGGTGGTCATCAGGATCGGACGGAAGCGCAGGAGCGAGGCGTGATAGATCGCATCGCGCGGCGACATGCCCTGCTCGCGCTCGGCGACCAGCGCGAAGTCGATCATCATGATGGCGTTTTTCTTGACGATGCCGATCAGCAGGATGATGCCAATGATGCCGATAACCCCGAGGTCGTCGCGTGCGAGCAAAAGGGCGAGCAGCGCGCCGACGCCGGCCGATGGCAGCGTCGAGAGGATCGTGATCGGGTGGATGAAGCTCTCGTACAGCACCCCGAGAACGATGTAAACGGTGACGATCGCCGCGATGATCAGGAACAGCTCGTTGCCGAGCGTCGCCTGGAAGGCAAGGGCCGCGCCCTGGAAGGTCGTCATGACGCTCGGCGGCAGGTTGATGTCGGCCTCGGCCTTGCGGATGGCGTCGACCGCATCGCCGAGTGCGGCACCCTGCGCCAGGTTGAACGAGACAGTGGTCGAGGGGAACTGCCCGAGATGATCGACCGAGAGCGGCGCGGTGCGCGTCGACACCTTCACCAGAGCCGAGAGCGGCACCTGCCCGCCCACCGCGGTCGAGGACGGCAGGTAGATGGTGCCGAGTGCATCGAGCGAAGCCATGAGCGAGCTGTCGGCCTGCAGTATCACGCGATACTGATTCGACTGCGTGAAGATGGTCGAGACGATGCGCTGTCCGAAGGCGTCGTAGAGCGCGTTATCGACCGTCGCGGGGGTGATGCCGAAGCGCGCGGCGCTGGCGCGGTCGATGGTGATGAAGGCAGCGAGCCCCTGGTTCTCCTGGTCGCTGGCGACGTCCTCGATCTGCGGCACCTGCTGCAGCCGCTCGACGAGTTTCGGCACCCAGGTGTTGAATTCGGCGGGATTCGCGTCCTCGAGGACGAACTGATACTGCGTGCGGCTGACGGTGGTGTCGATCGTCAGATCCTGCACCGGCTGCATGTAGAGCGAGATGCCGCTGACGTCGGCGGTTTCCTTCTGCAGGCGGCGAATGATCTGGCTGGCGGACGCCGAGCGCGCGTCGACCGGCTTGAGGTTGATCAGCATGCGACCGCTGTTGAGGGTAATGTTGGTGCCGTCGACGCCGATGAAGGACGACAGACTCACCACATCCTCGTCCTTGAGGATCGCCTCGGCGAGCGCCGCCTGGCGCCGCGCCATCTCGCCGTACGACACCGACTGCGGTGCCTCGGTGATCGCCTGGATGAGGCCCGTGTCCTGCACCGGGAAGAAGCCTTTGGGGATGAATACGTACAGCAGGATGGTCACGATGAGCGTGCCGACGGCGACCGCGAGCGTGAGCGGCTGGCGTTCGAGCACCCAGCGCAGCGCATCGCCGTAGCGGTCGATGAGCGCCTGGAACTTCTCGTTCGCCCAGCGTGCGATGCCGGTCTCCTCGCTCGCCTCGTGGTGGCGCAGCAGCTTCGCGCACAGCATCGGCACCAGAGTCAGTGACACCACCGCCGAGATCACGATGGTCACGGCGAGCGTGATGGCAAACTCGTGGAACAGCCGTCCCACCACATCGCCCATGAAGAGCAGCGGGATCAGCACCGCGATCAGCGACACGGTGAGCGACACGATGGTGAAGCCGATCTCGCCCGCGCCCCTGAGCGCCGCCTCGAGCGGTGCCATCCCCTGCTCGATGTAGCGCGAGATGTTCTCGATCATGACGATCGCGTCGTCGACCACGAAGCCGGTCGCGATGGTGAGCGCCATGAGTGAGAGGTTGTTGAGGCTGAAGCCGAGCAGGTACATCGCCCCGAGCGTGCCCACGAGCGACAGCGGCACCGAGAGGCTCGGGATGATGGTCGCGGGGATGCTGCGCAGGAACAGGAAGATCACCAGCACGACCAGGATCACGGCGAGTGACAGCTCGAACTCGACGTCGTGCACCGAGGCGCGAATGGTGTTGGTGCGGTCGGTGAGAATCGTCACCTCGACGGCGGACGGCAGCGACTGTGACAGCGACGGCAGCAGCTTCTTGATCCGATCGACGACCTGGATTACGTTGGCGCCCGGCTGGCGCTGGATGTTGAGAATGATGCCGGGTGTGTCGTTCACCCAGCCGGCGAGGTAGACGTTCTCCGCGCCGTTGACGACCTCGGCGACGTCGGACAGACGTACCGGATTGCCGTTCTTGTAGGCGACGATGATGCTCTCATAAGCCTGCGGACTCTGGATCTGGTCGTTGGCGTTGATGGTCCAGGAACGCGCCGGACCGTCGAGTGTGCCCTTGGGCGAATTGACGTTGGCATTGCTGATCGTGGTGCGCAGGTCGTCGATGTTGAGCCCGTAGGCGGCGAGCGCACGCACGTTGGCGATGATGCGCACCGCGGGGCGCTGGCCGCCGCTCACGCTCACCAGGCCCACCCCTTCGATCTGCGAGATCTTCTGCGCCATGCGGGTGTCGGCGAGATCCTCGAGCTGCGTGAGCGGCAGCGTCTTCGAGGTGATGCCGAGGGTGAGGACGGGCGCGTCCGCGGGATTGACCTTGGCGTAGATGGGCGGTGCCGGCAGATCCGAGGGCAGGAGGTTGCCGGCGGCATTGATCGCCGCCTGCACCTCCTGCTCGGCGATGTCGAGGCTCAGGTTGAGACTGAACTGCAGCGTGATGACCGAGGCGCCGCCGGAGCTGGTGGAAGACATCTGGTTGAGCCCCGGCATCTGCCCGAATTGCACCTCAAGCGGTGCGGTCACCGAGGAGGTCATCACCTCGGGGCTCGCCCCCGGGTAGAAGGTCTGCACCTGGATCGTCGGATAGTCGACTTCCGGCAGCGCCGACAGTGGCAGAAATCCGTACGCGACGAACCCTGCCAGCATGATCGCCACCATGAGGAGCGATGTGCCGACCGGCCGCAGTATGAAGAGGCGGGAGGGATTCACGCGGCTGCCTGTGCGGAAACCGAGCCGGGCGGCGGGCTCATCCGCCGCCTTGACTGCCCTGGCCGTCTTGACTGCCTTGGCCGCCCTGCCCGCTGTGCTGGTGGTGGCCGTGTCCGCCCTGGCCCTGACCCGACGACTGGCGCGGGGACGCTCCCGGGGCGGTGCCTGCGGGGCTGCGCTGTCGCACCAGCACCTTGGCACCGTCCTTGAGCTTGTCGGCGCCGTCGATGACCACACTCTCGCCGGGTTTGAGTCCCTGGGTAATCGAGACGTTGGTGGCATCGCCCGGGCCGAGCTTCACGGTGCGTACACTCACGGTCTGGTCGGCGTTCACGACATACACGTACGTCCCCGGCGCACCGCGCTGCACCCCGGACTGCGGAATCAGCGTGGCGCCATGCAGTGTATCGAGCAGCAGCACGACGTTGACGAACTGCTGCGGGAAGAGACTCTCGTCGGTATTGGGGAAAATCGCCTTGAGCTTGATGGTGCCGGTCGTGGTGTCGATCTGGCTGTCGAGCGACTGCAGCGTGCCCGTGGCGAGCTGGTGTGTGTCGCTGCGGTCGTAGGCCGTGACCGGCAGCGTGCTGCCGGCGTGCAGCTGCTTGAGCAGCTGCGGGATGTCATCTTCCGGCAGGGTGAATACCACCGTGATGGGCTGCATCTGCGTGACCACGACCAGCCCGTTGGGTTCGGCGGGCGTCACGTAGTTGCCGACGTTGACCTGCTGCAGCCCGACGCGCCCGGCGACCGGTGAGGTGATGTGGCAGTAGGTGAGGTTTAGCTTCGCCGCATCGATCTGACCCTGATCGGTCTTCACGTTGCCTTCGTCCTGCACGACCAATGCTTTCTGCGTGGCGAGCTGCTGCTCCGCGATGGAATCCTGCGACCACAGCGTCTGGTAGCGGTTGAGATCGATGCGCGCGTTGGCGAGCAGCGCCTTGTCGCGCTCGAGCGCGCCCTGCGCCTGCTCGAGTGCCACCTGGTACGGTCGCGGATCGATCAGGATCAGCGGGTCGCCCGCCTTCACCGTCTGACCTTCCGTGAAGTAGATGTGCATGATCTGTCCGCTGATCTGACTCTGCACCGTGACCGTGGCGAGCGGCGTCACGGTGCCGAGTCCGATCAGCGTGATCGGCATGTCGCCGCTGCGCGCCGGCGCCGCGACGATCGGCATCGGTCCGCCGCCGGCGAAGCGCCCGGTGGGGGCACGAGTGCCCTTCGGGGTCAGCAGCCACGCCAGCAAGGCGAAGGCGAGCAGCACCGCCACGATGACCAGCAGCCGCCGGGTCGCGAGCAGGTTCCGCCAGGCGGGCCTGGCTTCCCGCCCGACCAGGACGTCGTCGTGAAGATCGCGATTAATGTCGTTCATGAAGCTGCGCCAAAGCCTCGCGGATGCCGTGTTGATTCAAGCGACGCTCTCCGGAAACGCCGGGGCGCGGCGTGGGGAAAAGGATGGACGGCCGATCCGGCCACCTTCGGCCGTGGGAGGGCGACCGCTCTTCGGACCGCCACAGCGCCCGGGCAATGATGTCGCACCATAACAGCCGACCGCTTAACAAAGGTTAAGGCTTGTACAAGAACTGCAAACCTGCCGTTTAAGATCGTTCCGCGGCCTCAAGGCCCAGCGGCTAGCCGGCGTGCCCTGGCCTGCCTGCCCCGCACTTTGTCGGCAACTCCCGACAAGGGCCGCCCAGTCCGGCGGCTACTCTACTCCTACTGTCCGGATTTACTCGCGCGAACCCGCGTAGTGAGCTATCCATAGCGCACGGCGAGCATCGATACCGAGCCGCCGTCCATGCCCTCGACCGGAAAGCCCACGGTCTCGCCGGGCAAGCTCGCACCGAGGACGTACAGCAGCGGCAGGTAATGTTCGGGCGTCGGTACCGCAAGCAGCGCATCATCACCCAGGCTTGGATAGTCGATAAGCGGCGCATGATCGCCCGCCTCGAGATGCGCGCGCACACGTGCCTCGAACCGCAGCGCCCAGTCGTAGGGCTGCTGCGCATGGCGGCCCCAGGCATAAGCGTGCAGGTTGTGCACCACATCGCCGCTGCCGACGAGCAGAACGCCCGCCTCGCGCAGCGGCCGCAGCCGCGTACCGATCTCGTGGTGGAAAGCGGCCGGCTGGCGCTCGTCGATGCTGAGCTGCACCACCGGCACGTCCGCCTGCGGGAACACGTGACGCAATACCGACCAGGTGCCGTGGTCGAGTCCCCAGGCGTGATCGGCGAGCACCGGGAGCGGAGCGAGCAGTTGCTGTACGCGGCTGGCAAGGGCGACATCGCCCGGTGCGGGATAGCGCACCTCGAAGAGCTCGCGCGGAAAGCCGCCGAAATCGTGAATCGTGCGCGGCGTGCGCATCGCGGTCACCGCGGTCACGCCGATGTACCAGTGCGCCGAGATCGCGAGCACCGCACGCGGCCGAGGCAGGGCCGCCCCGAGCGCCGCCCAACCGCGCGTCCAGGCGTTGGCCTCAAGCGCATTCATCGGGTTGCCGTGCCCGACGAACACGGCCGGCTGCACGATGCTCACGTCGTGCGGTCGCTCAGGAGCTGCACGGCGCTCTGATAGAGCCGGGCGCGCAGCGCGTAGCGTTCGCTGGCGCGCGTCACGTAGCGCACCACGATCTGCGCGCCGACACCACCGGAATCCGGGCGGATGGCGATCGAAGGCTTGACCGCGATGCCGCTGCCGCGCTGGCCGCGCGAGGCGCGCCGCCATTCCTCCTCCGCCTGCCGGGCATCGCTGGCGGTGGCGTCGGTGACCTCCTTGAGGATCGCGTCGGCGATGGCGTGCGGGTCGCGTCCGTAAGGCACCACCACCGACAGCTCGTCCCACAGCCACTGACCGGTCGTGGAGAAGTTGAAGTAGTGCCCCTCGATCGCAAAGCTGTTGGTGAAGGTCACGCGCCGCCCGGTGGGATGGCCGGCATCGGTCCAGTTGCCGGTCTCGAGCAGCACCGTGTGGAACATGTTGAGCTCGACCACCTCGCCGCTCACGCCCTTGATCTCCACCCAGTCGCCCACGCGCATGCCGTTCCTGCCCATCAGCACGAACCAGCCGATGAAGGCGACGATGAAGTCCTTGAGCGCCACGGTGAGCCCCGCGCCGACGATGCCGAGCATGGTGCCGATCTGCCCGGGCACACCGATCAAGACCAGCAGGATGAGCAGGATGCCGATCAGCTGCAGCGCGACGCCGATCACGCTGCGCAGCGTGCCAAGCTGGCGGCGGTCGATGCGTGCGCGCCCGAGCAGCCGCTCGAGCCATCGATCGACGCACAGCAGCACCAGCAGAGCCGCCAGCACGATGGTCGCGCCGATCAGGATCTGGTGCAGCGCGCTGCGCGCCTGCGCGGTGACGAGCGTGCTCCACTGCGCGTAGATGTCGGCCAGGTGGCGCCGCGCGCTGACGCGCTGATCGCGCAGCGTGAGCCAGTGCTGCTCGGCGGCGATCCGCTTGGTGAGCTCGAGCAGCGTGGTCGGCGCGGGTGCGGCGCCGGCAGCCGGCGGCCCCGACACGGGGGTGGCGCCGGCGGCGGGAGGCGCCGGAGCTGTTGCGGGGGGAGCGGAGGGGCTGCCGGGGGGGCGCTCGTGCTGCGCACGAGCGGTGAACTCGGGCACCAGGGCCTTGTTGGCGGCGAGCTCCGCGGCGAGCTTCTGCCGCTCGACGGCGAGCTGATCGGCGCTGGCGAGCACGTGCTGCCGCGCCCACCCCAGCCAGCGCTGCTTCTTGCGCAGCGCCGACCACTCACGTATCTCCCCGACCATGCCCTTGAGCGTGCTCAGCGCACTCGGTGGCTGCGGCGGTACGCTCGCGGCGGCGTGCTCGGCCGCTTCGTGCTCCTGCTGCATCTGCTGGATGCGCAGGTGGACATTGCCCCCGGCGCGCATGAGGTCGTCGTTGGCCTCGGCGACCTCGTCCTGTTCGAGCGCGACCTGCGATTGCGCGAGGTCGACGCGGTCCTGCAGGGCGGGCTTCTCGGCATCGGGTGCCTTGGCGAGGGCGTCCTGCAGCTGTTTGAGGGCGGCGCTGTCAGTGGCGAGCTCCTTCTGCGCCTGGGTCAGCCGCTCCTCGATGGCGGTGGCCTGCGCGGTGAGCGGCGGTGGGTGGGCCTGCACGTGGTGCAGCGCTGCGGCGAACGCCAGATCGAGTTCACGGTCGGCGGTCTGCACCGCCTGCTGGGCGAGTGCCTGCTCCTCGGGCGTGCTGGCGTAGCGTGCCAGGCGCTGGGCGACGAGCAGCGTGTGCTCGTCGATGACCGGCAGACCGTTGCTGCCGTTGCCAACCACCACGGCCGCGCTGGTGCGCTGCACCGGCGCGCCGCTCGCGTCGTTGGTGGCCCACAGGCCATAGCCGGCCGCGAGCAGCAGCAGTCCCAACACGGCCGCCGCGATCTTCTGCAGCTTGCTCATCGCCCTATGATGCCACGACGCAGGGTCGGCTGACGGGGGCGGCACCGGCGCCAGCGCGCGGCATTGCAACGCACGCGCACGCTCGCAGCGCGCCGAGGGTGGCGCTGCGCGCACCCGCACCAACTTCAGTTGGATATGTAGGCGAAGTAGGGTGCTGAGCCGGTGGTCGGGTTCTCGATCCCCGTGTAGACGTTGAGGCCGAAGAAGAACGGCAGCCCGAGGTCGAGCGAACAGAGCTGAGCCGTGCAGCCCGCGGGGCCGGCAAGCTCCGGGAACACGGTGAACGCCGGGTTATCCATGAAGAGCGTGTCGGCGTTGGCGACGTTGAACGGCGCTGCAGCCATCGTTCCGTTCGTACCCTGGAGCGTGGCATTCTCGTTGACCGTCGAGCTCGGGCAGTACCAGACGGTGTTCGGGCTCGGGCAGGGCGCGATCGAGCTCGAGTAGAAATTGCCGTTCGAGCCGCTGTCGAGGTAGCTGTCCGGATACTGACTGCCGCCGAGGCTCGCGCTGATGAGCCCGGTGTCCGGATCGGCCAGCAGCTGTGTGGCGCTACCGAGCGCGTTGTTGTTCTCCGTGCCGATGCCAAATACCAGCGCGCCGTTGGTGAGGCTCGCCGCACCGTCGTCGGCAACCCCAGGCAGCTCGATGATCACGCCGTTGTTGTCCTTGGGAAACAGGAAGACCGGGTTCGGTATCTGCTGGGCGAGCGACGCAGTGTAGCCTGTGATGGTGCAGTTGGATGCTGAGGAGCAGGCGTAGTAGGTCGCTGCAGCGCCGGGACTGCAGGGGCCGACGTCGTTGCAGTCGTTGGTGAACGGGCCAACGCCGAGGATGCCGTTGGCGCCGAAAGTGGCCACGGTGTTCTCCTGCATGAGCGGCGCTTTAGGCACGCACAAGCCATTCGGTGGGGTGACTCCCCCAGTCGCGGCGGCGCCGATGATCTGCACATTGACATTGGTGGCGTGTTCGCCGGAGACCGGCAAGGTGATATCCGCGGTGTTGACCGAGCCCCAGCTGGCGCCGTCGGCGAACTGCAGGCACTCGGCTAGCAGCGCGTTGCTACCGTTGATGTCCGCTGTTTCCGCCGGCAGCGGCACACTGAACGTCGCGCCGCTCGTGTCGGTCGCATCGGCAAGGATGCGCAGTCCGACAGAGCCGGTGTCGATCTCGACGTGGTCGATGGTCTGACAGGTGGTGGTGCCCGGGAGGCACACCTGCACGGAAATGAAAGCGGTGTTGATGGAGGGGGCCGGCAGCGTCGGGGGACCGCCGTCCACAATCAGGCTCTCGACGTTTGGCGGTCCGGGGGTCGCGATCGTCGCCGTGCCACCGCCGCCACCACCGCCACCCGTGCCGCTGTTGGAGCTCGAGCCGCCGCCGCCGCATCCGGCCGCAAGGAGCGCAGTCGTCATGAGACCAAGAGTCAGGAGCTTACGCACTTAAGTGTCCTCGTCCGCCGGCGGCGACTAGTTAATATCGTTGAGCGAGAAGTTCCCGGGCAGCAATGCGGGAGCCCAGGCGCGCCCGAAGAACAGCCGCGTGCGTCCGGTCGATTGCACCACGACCTCCGGCGTCTGGATGTTGAGATGATGGTGGTTGTAGTGCGGCGCGCGCGGCCCCTGTGCGAGCTGCTCCGCGTATTTGCCGAGCAGCTGACCGAGGTCCGGCCGGCCCGGCCCGCGCCAGGTGACGGCAAACACCTTACCGTCGGGCGCAGCGTACTCGCGGACGGTGATGCCCGCGGCCGTCTGAATCTCGTGCACCGCGTAGTCCACCCGCTCGGTCACGCGCAGCGCGCCCTTGAGGCTCGCGCGGTCGGATTCCACCGAGGCGGCATCGCCGCCGAGCGCCGCCAGCGCGGGTGCGCACCCGCAGGCACCGAGCAGGATCGCGCAGATCAGGGAGCGGATCGACTTCATTAGGAAATCCTCGTAGTTCTTCCTGACATTGTGCCTCACTGCACCCCTTGGCGCGCACCGTGTCTTAACATAGCGACGCAACAACACTTGGTCGTCGCGGCACGGCCACAGGGGCCAAGCGCCGAGCGAGGCGTTCGGTTGACTTGCCGGGCGTTCAGCCGGCATTCAGGGCGGCCGCGGTGGCGGCGAGGAAGCCGACTCAGAAGGCACGTTCCGCAGGGCCTGCGTGGCCGAAACGAAACTGCTTGTAGCCTTATTCATCAATCCGTTAGCATTCGCCCCCCAATTCGGAGCGGTAGTTCAGCTGGTTAGAATACCGGCCTGTCACGCCGGGGGTCGCGGGTTCGAGTCCCGTCCGCTCCGCCAGCTCGAGATTCGGCCGGCCAGTTCCCAAGATGCTGCAGAAGATCGGAGACTTTCTAAAGGGCAGGAAGGAAGGTAGCTGGCGCCACGTTGTGACATATCTCGTGGTCGGGGCGCTGTCGCTCGTGTTCGCTGCCTGGGGCGCCTACGGCATCGTCAACCTCAACATCGGCGGCTCGAGCTACGCCGCCGAAGCCAACGGCAGCAAGGTATCGCTCGAGGAAGCGCGCGGCGCCTGGCAGCGCCAGCAGACCCAGTGGCAGCAGCGCCTCGGTGGCGCCGAGATCCCCGCGGAGCTGCGCACTCAGCTGCAGAACCAGGTGCTCGAGAGCCTCATCCGCAGCGCGCTGCTCACGCAGCGCACGCACGACCTCGGCTATCGCGTGAGCGACGAGGCGCTCACCGAGGCGGTGCGCAGTGAGCCGGCTTTCCAGTTGAACGGCGAGTACTCGGCCGAGGCCGCGCGGGCCGCGCTCGCGCAGGCGGGCGTCTCTCTCGATGCCTACGAGCAGCAGCTGCGCACCGAGGTGCAGCAGCTGCAGCTCGAGGCCGGCATCCGCGGCTCGGATTTCCTCACCGCGGTTGAGCTCAAACGCCTGACCGATCTCGAGGACCAGGAACGCGAGGTGCGCTATCTCGTTCTGCCGCCCGATCAGTTCAAGTCAGCGGTCAAGATCGATGACGCGGCGGTCGAGGCCTACTACAAGGCACACGCCGCGCAGTACATGACCCCCGAGAGCGTGCACCTGCAGTACGCGGAGCTGCGTCTCGACACGCTCGCCGCGCAGCAATCGCCGAGCGATGCGGATCTGCACGCGGCCTACGAGCGCGACAAGGGCCGGCTCGAGCTCCCGGAGCGCCGTCACGCGCGCCACATCCTCATCACCGGCAAGGACGATGCCGCGGCGCTGGCGCAGGCTCAGCAGGTGCTGGCGCAGGCCAAGTCGGGCAAGGACTTCGGCGAGCTTGCCAAGCAGTACTCGCAGGACCCGGGCTCGGCGCAGAACGGCGGAGATCTCGGCTTCGCCGAGCGCTCAAGCTTCGTGAAGCCGTTCGCGGACGCGCTGTTCAGCATGTCGGTGGGGGAGATCCGCGGACCGGTGAAGACCCAGTTCGGCTATCACATCATCCGGCTCGATGAGATTCAGCCGGGCAAGACGAAGTCGTTCGAAGAGGCGCGCCCCGAGCTCGAGGCGCAGCTGCGACGCGACCGTGCGACCGATCGCTTCGGCGAGATCCAGGAGCAGCTGCAGAGCAAGATCGGCGATCCCGGTGCCGACCTGGGTGCGCTCGCGCAGCAGTACAACCTGCAGCAGGGCGACCTGCCAAGCTTCGCCAAGGGCGCCGGGGAAGCGCCGCTCGGGCCGGCGCCGCAGCTGCAGGAGCTGGTATTCGGCGATCCGCCGCTCGCCGTTGGACGCCTCGCAGGACCGGTGCTGCTCGGTGACGATCGGCTGGTGATCGCGAAGGTACTCGAGCACCGCAAGCCGCAGCCGCTGCCGCTCGCCTCGGTGCGCGACGCCATCGTCACTGCCATGACCCGCGAGCAGGAGACGCAGGCGGCTCTCAAGGCCTCTCAAGATGCGCACGACCGACTTGCGGGCGGCGCCTCCTTCGACGCCGTCGCCCGGGAACTCAAAGTGAGCACAGATCCAGCCCACTACATCGGCCGCAACGATCCGTCGATACCCGCGGCGGTGCGCCAGGCGGCATTCGCCTTGCCCACTTCCGCCGGCAGGCCACAGTTTCGCGCGCTCACGCTCAATGACGGCGGCGCGGCCGTCGTGGCGGTGAGCGGCGTGCGCAGCGCGACCGCCCACGACGCCAAGGCGAGTGGCGACCGCGCCGCGGAGGAGACGCGGCGCCTCGGCACCACCGCCGCCCTTACCTACATCGAAGAGGTGCGCCGCACCGCGGACGTGCGCAAGAACCCCAAGGCGTTCGAATAGCCGCGCTGCTGGCCCACCGCGGCGTCGGTCGCTCAGCCCTCGCCCTCGAGCGGAAAGCTCATGCCGACGCTGTTGTAGCCGCTGTCGACGTAGAGAATCTCGCCGGTGATCCCGGCCGCGAGGTCGGAGCAGAGGAATGCGGCCGCGTTGCCGACGTCCTCGAGCGTGACGTTGCGCCGCAGTGGCGCGATCTCGGCGACGCGGCTCAACATCTTGCGAAAACCGGGAATCCCTGCGGCGGCCAGCGTCTTGATCGGGCCCGCGGAGATGCCGTTGACGCGGATACCCTCGGGCCCCAGGTCGGCTGCGAGGAAACGCACATTCGCCTCGAGGCTCGCCTTGGCGAGGCCCATGACGTTGTAGCCGGGAACCGAGCGCACCGCACCGAGATAGGTGAGCGTCAGCAGCGCACCGCGACGACCGCTCATGAGGGGCTGTGCCCGCTGCGCAAGCGCGGTGAGGCTGTAGCTCGACACGTCGTGTGCGATGCGAAAGCCCTCGCGGCTGGTGGCGGTGAGGAAGCGGCCGGTGAGTGCCTCGCGGGGCGCGTAGGCGACGGCGTGCACCAGAATGTCGAGCGCACCCCATTCGCGCTTGAGCAGCGCGAAGGCCGCATCGCACTGCGCATCGGCCGTGACGTCCAGCGGCATGGTGAGGCGCGCGCCGAGAGATGCCGCCAGTGGCTCGACGCGCTCGCGGAGCTTCTCCACGTACGAGAACGCAAGCTCGGCGCCTTCGCGATGCATCGCCTGCGCGATACCCCAGGCGATCGAGCGATCGGTTGCAACGCCCACGATCAGGGCACGCTTGCCGGCGAGAAATCCCATGGTGTCGAGCCTCCCGGCATGATTATGCCGGAAAGGCGGGCGCGGCAGCCCGGCCGGCTGCTTCAGCTGTGGCGCATGCCGAGGTGAATGCGCAGCTTCTGCCCGGTATGAATCCGCGCGTGCGGGCTCAGTCCGTTCCAGGCGAGCAGCTGCGGCACGCTACACTGGAAGAGCTGGGCGATCTGCGCCATGGTATCGCCGTCGCGCACGGTGTAGGTGATGTGCCGGTGCGAGACGTGGTGGTCGGAGCCGGCCGAGATCCGGATGCGCTGCCCGGCGCGCAGCGGATCGTCCGGTTGCAGGCCGTTCATCAGCGCCAGCGTATTGACATTCACGCCGGTGCGCCGCGCGATGGTCCACAGCGAATCGCCACGACGCACGATCTGCACGTGCGGGCGCGTCGCGCGCACCTTGCCGTCCACCTGGGCAGCGGCGAGCATCACCTTCGCCGGCAGCTCGGTCACGGCGCTCGGCACGCGCAGGTCGTCGCCCATGGCGAGCCCGCGGGTGGGCATGTCGTTCAGCTCGCGGATCACGTTGACGGTGGTGTGAAACTGCTTGGCCACCGAGGCGATCGAATCGCCGCGACTCACGGCGTAGTGCGTGACCCCGAGCCGCTGGTCGATGGAGAGCTGGGTGACGTTTTCCGCGAACACATCCGCGGCGTCCACCGGCAGCAGCAGCACGTGCGGCCCGGTCGGGTCGGTCGCCCAGCGGTGGAAAGCCGGGTTGAGCTCATAGAGCTCCTCGGGACTGATGCCGGCGATCTCGGCAGCGAGCTTGAGGTTGATCTGCCCGTCGGTGGGCACCGGCGTGAAATAGGGTTGATTCGGGATGGGGCTGAAGACCAGCCCGAAGGCCTCCGGATCGAGCACCAGGCGCTTCATCGCGAGGAGCTTCGGCACGTAGGCGCGTGTCTCGCGCGGCAGCCACAGGTTCCAGAAGTCGACGGGCCGCCCGGCTGCACGGTTCATCTCGACCGCGCGCTCGACGAGCGCTTCGCCGCAGTTGTACGCAGCGATCGCCAGCAGCCAGTCGCCGTCAAACTCATCGTGCAGGGCCTGCAGGTAATCGAGCGCGGCGCGCGTCGACTCGACGATGTCGCGGCGGCCGTCGTACCACCAGTCCTGCTTCAGTCCGTAGCGCGAGCCCGTGTCGGAAATGAACTGCCACAGCCCCGAGGCACGGGCCCGCGAGTACGCGTAGGGCTCGAAGGCGCTTTCCACCACTGGCAGCAGTGCCAGCTCCTCGGGCATGCCACGCCGCTCGAGCTCGGTGACGATATGGTAGAGGTAGAGGTCGGCGCGCGCGAAGGCGCGCTCGAGATAGTCGGGGTTGGCGGCGTACCAGCGCAGCTGCTGATCGACGGCGTGGTGCTCGCTCTCGTCCTCGAGCCGGAAGCCCGCGCGCATGCGGTCGAAGAGGTCGGCGTACTGCGCGGGGTTGAGGCCGGCAACCTGCGTCGGTCCGCCGCTGACTGCCGACGGCGCCGCTTGCGCGGCTACCGCGGCCGGCGCGGTCGGTGGCGCCGTCCCGGCGACCTCGGCCGGCGGGCTGGAAGCGCTCGCCTCGGTCGAGACGGGCGCCGCGGGCGGCTGCGAGGCGGGCGTCGGTATCGCGGGCGTGCCCTGTGCCGAGTGCGCACCGCTCACGGCCACGGGGAAGGTACCCAGGGGGCTGTTGATAACCGCAGGTCCCGCGGGGCGCGAGGGGGCATGGGCGCAGCCTGCCAGGATCACGATCGGCAGGGCGAGGAGCGCGTGAGGGGTGCGTCTTATTGTTGCTGTCGCCAAGTTCCGTACCCTCTATCGGCGTGCTACTTTTCCCGCGCCGGGGCACGGGAGCCTCACGGCGGGAATTTAACCGGTAAGTCCGCAGCATTACCAGCATTTCTATTGTGCCAGTTCGCACTTCACGCATTCCGGACCGTGACGCGGCTCTCAGCTCCTGGTGGGAGTGCTCGCTCGGGCGGGCGCTGCTTGCGGCCGAGTCCGAGCTGCTCGGCGAGGCACTGGAGGACGTGTTTGGCTGGGAGCTGCTGCAGGTCGGCGCGTGGGGCAATGCGCGCGAGCTGCTCGCCGGCAGCCGGACGCGGCGCCAGAGCCTGATCGCGGCCGCGGCGTTCCCCGGCGGCGCGGACATCATCGCCCGGCCATCGCTGCTGCCCGTGCTCGGCGACTGCGTCGACGCGGTGCTGCTGCCGCACACCCTCGAGTTCACACCCGACCCGTACGCGGTGCTGCGCGAGGTGAACCGCGTGCTGGTGAGCGAGGGGCAGTTGCTGGTGCTGGGATTTCAGCCGTGGAGCCTCTGGGGAATGCGCGCGCGCTGGAGCCGCAGCGGCTTTCCGCCGGGCATGCGGCGCGTGTTGTCCGAGGGGCTGCTGCGCGAGTGGCTCGTGCTGCTCGGCTTCGAGGTCGTGGCGGCGCGGCGTTATCTCTACTTGAGTCCGTGGGGCCGTGGCGCCTCGGCCGGCGAAGGCACCGGGCGGATGCTGCGCCGGGGACTCACCTATCCACTCCCGGCGGGAGCGTTTCTCCTCAAGGCCCGCAAGCGCGTCTACGCACTGACGCCCGTGCGCCCGCGCTTCCGCGAGAAGCCGGCCGTCATCGGCGGGCTCGTCAAGCCCACCACGCGATCGCGGGCGTGATCGAGATCTACACCGACGGCGCCTGCCGCGGCAATCCGGGGCCGGGCGGGTGGGCGGCGCTGCTGAAGATGGGCGCGCGCGAGCGCGAGATCAGCGGTGCGGAGTCGCTCACCACCAACAATCGCATGGAGCTCACCGCCGTGATCCGTGCGCTCGAGGCGCTCAAGCGCCCGGTGCGGGCACGCCTCTACACCGACTCCGAGTACGTGCGTCGCGGCATGACCGAATGGCTCAGGGGGTGGCAGGCGCGCGGCTGGCGCACTGCGGACCGCAAGCCGGTGAAGAATCAGGACCTGTGGCAGAGCCTGGCGCAGCTCGCGGCGGCTCACGAGATCGAATGGCACTGGGTGCCGGCCCACGCGGGCGTGCCCGGCAACGAGCGGGTCGACCAGCTCGCGAATGAGGCCATCGACGCCTTGTCGGCGCAAGCGTTGCGGTAGACTCAGCGTCCATGCGCCAGATCGTCCTCGACACGGAGACCACGGGGCTGGAGCCCGAGCTCAATCATCGTGTCATCGAGATTGGCTGCGTCGAGCTCGTCAACCGCCGCCCCACGGGGCGCACCTTTCATCGCTACCTCAATCCGGAGCGCGAGATCGACGATGGCGCACTCGCCGTGCACGGCATTTCGCGCACCGACCTCGACGGCCAGCCACGCTTCGCGGACATCGTCGAGGAGCTGCTCACCTTTCTCGAAGGCGCCGAGCTGGTCATCCATAACGCCGCCTTCGACGTGGCGTTCCTCGATGCGGAGCTGGCGCGACTGGCGGGAATGCGGCGCCAAGTGGCCTCGGTGTGCCAGGTGCTCGATACGCTCGCACTGGCACGGGAGCTGCACCCCGGGCAGCGCAATAGTCTCGACGCGCTCTGCAAGCGTTACGGTGTCGACAACTCCGCGCGCGAGCTGCACGGGGCGCTGCTCGACGCCCGCATCCTCGCCGACGTCTACCTGGCGATGACGGGCGGGCAGGGCGCGCTGGCGCTCGCCGGAGCGGACGTGCCGGCGCAGGCAGTGCCGGGCGCGCGGGCGGCGCGGCCGCCGCAGCGCGCCGCGGTGCCGCTGGTGGTGCTGGCCGCGACCCCCGAGGAGCTCGCGGCCCACGAAGTCATGCTGGCGGTGATCGTCAAGGCGAGCGGCGGGCGTGTCTTCTGGCCGGCGGATGAGGTAAGTGAGCCGCGCGCCACGCTGCCGTGCCGCGCCGACGAACCGCAGCGCTCGAGCGCCTGAACAAGAAAACCGAGCACCGGTAAAGGTCGATAATGCTCAAGTTGCGCAAGTGCCGCGTCGGGGTGGTGGGCTTAGGCTACGTCGGGCTGCCGTTGGCAGTGGAGTTCGGCAAGCACTTCGAGACCGTCGGGTTCGATGTGAACCCGGGGCGGGTCGCCGCGCTGCGCAAGGGGCGCGACAGCACTCTCGAGGTCACGCGGGCAGAGCTCAAATCCGCGCGTCGCCTCAGTTTCACCACCGAGCTGCAACGGCTGCGCCGCTGCCACGTGTTCGTCGTGACCGTGCCGACGCCGATCGATGACTACAAGCGTCCCGATCTGACGCCGCTCGTGCGGGCGAGCGAGAGCGTCGGCACGGTGCTGCGCAAGGGGGCGCTGGTGATCTACGAGTCCACCGTCTACCCGGGATGTACCGAGGAGGTGTGCGTCCCCATCCTCGAGCGCGTCTCGGGCCTCAAGTTCAACCGTGACTTCTTCGCCGGCTACAGTCCCGAGCGCATCAACCCCGGCGACAAGCAGCATCGGCTCACCACGATCCGCAAGGTCACTTCGGGCTCGACGCCGCAGATCGCGGATTTCGTCGATCAGCTGTACGGTGCGATCGTGACCGCGGGCACCCACAAGACCTCCAGCATCCGTGTGGCGGAGGCTGCCAAGGTGATCGAGAACACGCAGCGCGACGTGAACATCGCCCTTATCAACGAGCTGGCGCTGATCTTCAAGCGTCTCGGGCTCGATACCGGGGAGGTGCTGGATGCGGCAGCCAGCAAGTGGAACTTCCTGCCCTTCCGTCCGGGCCTGGTCGGCGGGCACTGCATCGGTGTCGACCCCTACTACCTGACTCACAAGGCACAGGAGATCGGCTATCACCCCGAGATGATCCTCGCCGGACGGCGTCTCAACGACAACATGGCACTGCACGTGGCGAGTCAGATCACGCAGCTGATGGCGGCCCGGCGCATTCACGTCAAGGGCTCGCGGGTACTGGTGCTCGGTATCACGTTCAAGGAAAACTGTCCGGACATCAGGAACTCCAAAGTGGCGGACGTGGTGCGCGAGCTCGAGAAGCAGGGCGCGCGGGTCGACGTTTATGACCCGTGGGTCAGCCGCAACGAGGTGCGGCGCGAGTACGGGCTGCTGCCGCTGCGCACGCTGAGGGCGGGCCGTTACGACGCGGCCATCGTCGCCGTGGCGCACCGGCAGTTCGCCGAGCTCGGCGCGCGCGACGTGCGCCGGCTGTGCAAGAGGAAGCACGTGCTGTACGACATCAAGCACGTGTTCCCCGCTAGCGCGGTCGACGGTCGGCTGTGAAGATCCTGGTCACCGGGGCTGCCGGATTCATCGGTTCGCACACCGCGCAGCGGCTGCTCGACCGCGGTCACCAGGTCGTGGGGCTCGACAACATGAACGAGTACTACGACGTGACGCTCAAGGAGGCGCGCTTGAAGCGCCTGGCGCACCCGCAGTTTCACTTCGTGAAAATGGATCTCGCGGACGCTGCGGCCGTCGCGGCCCTGTTCGCCCGCGAGCAGTTCCCGCGCGTGGTGCACCTCGCGGCCCAGGCGGGCGTGCGCTACTCGCTCCAGGACCCGCATGCCTACGTGCGCAGCAACGTCACCGGCACCCTCAACGTGCTCGAGGGTTGCCGTCACCACGGTGTCGAGCACCTCGTCTACGCCTCTACCAGCTCCGTGTACGGCGCGAACACCGACATGCCGTTCTCGGTGCACCGGCCCGCCGATCATCCGCTGTCGCTTTACGCGGCTACCAAGCGGGCCAACGAGCTGATGGCGCACAACTACTCGGCGCTGTTCGGGCTGCCCACCACCGGGCTGCGGTTCTTCACGGTGTACGGGCCATGGGGTCGCCCCGACATGGCGCTGTTTCTCTTCACGCGCAACATACTCGAAGGCCGCCCGATCGACGTGTTCAACCACGGCCATCACCGCCGCGACTTCACCTACGTCGACGATATCGCCGAGGGCGTGGTGCGCTCGCTCGAGCGTGTCGCGCAACCAAATCCGCACTGGGACAGTGGCCACCCCGATCCGGCCTCGAGCTCGGCGCCGTTCCGTCTCTACAACATCGGCAACAACCGCCCGGTGCAGCTCATGCGCTACATCGAGGTCATCGAGGAGTGCCTGGGCCGCAAAGCGCAGAAGAACCTGCTGCCGCTGCAGTTGGGCGATGTCCCCGAGACCTACGCGGACATCGACGACCTCGAGCGCGACGTCGGTTACCGGCCGGTCACGCCGATCGAGGTCGGGGTGCGGGCCTTCGTCGACTGGTTCTGCGAGTACTACGGTTAC
>DASPWF010000070.1:0-32030 GCA_035621995.1 Steroidobacteraceae bacterium | reverse complement strand
CGCTGCGGCGCACGATACGCAGCCTCATGCGAAGCGCGCCAGGCCGGCGCGCGGGCGTCGCCACAGCTTGAAGCGGCTGGTGCGACCGAGCGCCACGCGCACATCGTTCACAACGAGCACGGCGCGCGCCAGGCGCCCGCGAGGCAGTGCCGCGAGCGCGGGAGCGATGAATCGCTCATCGAGCCGCGCCAGCGCGTCGGCGGCGCTCGACTGCGGCGAGCCCTGCAGCGCCGCGGCGACCTGCGCCACGATCAGCCCACGCTCGGCTTGCGACTCGGCGAGCACATCCTCGAGGTGTGCCGGAAGAGTGCGCCAGGTATCACCCTCGAGACGCCACAGGCCCTCGAGCCACGCGTCGCGTCCATACGCGAGCGGCAGGGGCGGACGCGCGGCGCCCGCAGTGCGCGCGAGGGCCTGCCCCTCGGCTCCCCAGAGCCACAGTGTCGTCACCGGCAGCTCGCGGCGCTGCTGGCGTGCCTCGTTGAGTGGGTGCGCGTGCAGCCACATCTCGATCTCTGCCACCAGGCGGCGCAGCGCTGCGGCCGCGGCGCCCTGCGGCAGGGCCTCCGCGAGATCGCTCCCGATGCAGCGCGCAGGCTCGACGGTGCGCAGTGCGCCGACGCCCGGTGTCTTGAGCAGAAAGTCCCCCGACGGCAGCGGCGTCAGTGAAAAGCCCGACGAGCCGAAGGTGCCGGCGAAGGCGGTCGCGAGCGTCGCGCGTTCGGCGGCGCTCAGAGCGAGGACGCCGCGATGATCGAGGTGGACCCGCGCGAGTCCGGCGGTCAGGTGCAGCGGTGTTGCGATCCAGTACGTCGCGGCCTGCGCGGACTGCGCCTGCGGCTCGGCGAGCACGGCCGCCGCAATCCGCGCCGGCGCGACCTGAGCGAGATCCGCGCGCGCGAGCTGCTGCGCGAGCCACGCCCGCCAGCCTTCGCCGAGCGCGGCGCGCACCCCGAAGCGTCCCGCATGCTCGAGGCCGGCGAAGCGACCGGACGCGAGCGCGGGTGCAGCACCGCTGCCCTGCGGCTTGAGGTACAGATCGGGGATGACGATGACGAGCTCGCGCACGAGGCGCTATCGTACCGAAGGTGAAGTTCACCCTCGAACCGCCTTCGCAGGCGAATCTGATCCGCGGCTATTCCGAGACCGAGCTGCGCATCGGCGAGCAGCGCATCACGCGAAGCTGCATCGTGACAGCGGACCGTCTCATCACCGAGTGGGCGCCGGCCACCTTCGCCGAGCTGACCACCGCGCACCTTGAGGCGATCTTCGCCCTGGCGCCCGAGGTCGTACTGATCGGCACCGGGCTGACGCAGCGCTTCGCCAGCGCTGAAGTGCGCGCGGCGTTCGCCCGGCGGCGCATCGGACTCGAGGTGATGCAGCTCGGTGCGGCATGCCGCACATTCGACGTGCTGGTACAGGAGGAGCGGCGGGTGGCCGCGGCGTTGTTTTTACGCTAGCGCCGCTGGCGGCGAGGACGATCGGCAGAAGACACAAGGGGAGGGTCAACCAACCAAACAATCATTCGAAGCTGACAGACTCGAACAATTGCACTGTTTTTGCTGTTGTCTCGAGGTTATTGCTCTTGTTTGCGACTCCCTCCTCCCTGTGTCTTCTGCGGATGCGCCCTCCGTTATTTGCTGTCGTCGTTAGGAGACAGGGGGTGCATGTTAAACGCGCCATAGAATCCGGCGCAACTGATTTGCGGTGACCCCGGGCGCTCACCACGACTGCCAAGCTTGCGGCGCCGTGCTCGACCGCTCGCCGGCCGCTCGCCGGCGCTCGCGGCGATCGAAATCGCTTTAATGAGACCCAGATTCCCCACTATTCGACATCGAGTGGGCTTTAAATATCGCGTGGACTCAGCGGGTTATCGATACTTCATAAAGCGCTGTATGATCTCTCCCCGCGTCAGGTCGTCCCCCCCAGGAGTGGCACAAAGGCCACGGAGCCGAGCAGCTCACGGTCGACGCGCTGCTCGCGACGGGTGAGCCGCACCAGCTGCTGCTCCCCTTCGGGGCCCAGCGGTACGATGAGTCGCCCACCGACCTTCAGCTGCCGCAGCAGCGCCTCCGGAACCGTGAGCGGCGCGGCCGCGACGAGGATACCGTCGAACGGGGCGTGCGCCTTCCAACCGAGGGTGCCGTCGCCATGACGGAAGCGGACGTTGCGGATTCCGAGCTCCTTGAGGCGCTCGCGGGCGCGCGCCAGCAGCGGCTCGACGCGCTCGATGGTGTAGAGCTGCTTGACGAGCGGAGCGAGCACCGCGGTCTGGTAGCCACACCCGGTACCCACCTCGAGCACCTTGTCCGTAGTGCCGCCATCGAGGAGCGCCTCGGTCATGCGCGCGACGATGTAAGGCTGCGAGATCGTCTGACCGAATCCAATGGGCAGCGCCGTGTCCTCGTACGCGCGACTGCCGAGAGCCTCGTCGACGAAGATGTGCCGTGGGACGTTGCGGATGCGCTCGAGCACGGCGAGGTTGGCGATGCCCTGCTCGCGCAAGCGCTGCACCAGCCGGTCGCGCGTGCGAGCCGAAGTCATGCCGATTCCCGACAGGCGAAGATCAGCCATCGAGTCCGTCCAGCCAGCCCGTGATCGCCGGCAGCGCCGCGTGGCGGGTCAAATCGACCTGCAGCGGCGTCACCGATACATACCCCTGCGCCACCGTATCGAAGTCGGTGCCGGGGCCGGCATCGGCCTCGGTGCCTGCCGGGCCGACCCAGTACACGGTGCGCCCGCGCGGGTCGCGCGCACGCATCACCGGCGCCGAGCGATGGCGGAAGCCGAGGCGACTCGCACGAAAGCCACGCAGCTGCGCAAAGGGCACGTCCGGCACGTTGACGTTGAGAATGAGCGCGCGCTCGAGGGGCTTGCGCAGCAGCTGTGCCACGAGCAGCCGCGCAACTTCGGCGCCGGTGGCGAAGTGCCCGCCGCCCGCGCCACCAGTGCACAGCGACACGGCCACCGTCGGCAGACCGAGGAAGCGCCCCTCCACGGCCGCTGCCACCGTACCCGAATACAACACGTCGTCGCCGAGGTTGGCGCCGTCATTCACGCCCGAGACGACCATGTCGTGCTCGAAGTCGAAGAGCCCCGAGATCGCCAGGTGCACGCAGTCGGTCGGGGTGCCGGGCACGAAGTACACGCCCGGCTCGGATTCGAACACACGCAGGGGCACATCGAGGGTGAGGGAGTTGCTCGCACCACTCCTGTTGCGGTCGGGAGCGACCACGGTGACCTCCGCGAGTGTCGCGAGCGCCTCGCGCAGGCGGCGGATACCCTCGGCGCGGAAGCCGTCGTCGTTACTGATCAGGATCTTCACTTGTCTTCGCGGTGGGAAGCGCCGAAAGTGCGCGAGACTATACTTCAACGGCGAGTGCCGGCGGAGATGAGCGTGGGCGGCTTACCACACGATCGTGATCCTGACGGCGAGGAGGCCGATGAGGCGGATCTGTTCCGCGAGGCCATGCGCGATGTCAGGCCCCTGCGGCAGCGCAGCCCGGTACCGCGACCGCCCCGCGCACGCCCGCACGCGCGCTTCACCCGCGCCGACCGCGCGGCGGTGCTCGCGGAGAGCCTCGGTGGTGAGGGCGCCGACCCGCAACTCGCCGGGGGTGATGAGCTGGTATTCCATCGCCCTCAGATTCAACCTGCGGTGCTGCGACGGCTGCGCCGCGGCGAGTACCGAGTGCAGCGCGAGATCGATCTGCACGGCATGACCGTCGCGGAGGCCAAGCACGCCCTGCGTGGCTTTCTCGTCAGCAGTCTCGAGCATCAGGTGCGCTGCGTGCGTGTGATTCATGGCAAGGGACTGCGCTCGGGCAATCGCGGTCCGGTGCTGAAGTCCGCGGTCAGCGCGGTCCTGCGCCGTACCGGAGCAGTGCTCGCCTTCGTCTCGGCGCGGCGCGTGGACGGCGGCACGGGTGCGCTCTACGTGCTGCTCGGCGGCGACTGAGACGAGCAGCGCGCTCCTCAATCCACCGGCCCGTCGTCTTCGGTCGCCTCTTCGGTCGCGAACAGCTCGCGCAGCACCGCGGTGGCGAAGCCGCCGCGCCCGAGGCGGAACGTGAGCCGTACGGCCTGCGCCTCAGGGTTACAGCCGAGCCCTTGGACCTCGAGACGCAGGCTGCGCCGCTCCTGGCGCATGCCGGCGTCGGCACACAGGCGGCACTGCGCGGGAAAGCGCGCGGCGACGTGTGACTCGAGCTCGAGCACCCCGGCGCGCGTCCCCGGCTCCCCTCCCCCCCAGAGCGGTCCGCTCGGGTGTATCTCCAGCCGCTCGCAGCGGCTCACCAGCACGGCGTCCGGCTGCCCGACGGGAAAGACGCTGCCGCGGCCGGCGAGGTTGGCAAGATCGCCGCTCAGCAGCTGATTCCAGCTGCCGTCGCCGACACGTGCGGCGAGCACGGCGTTGAAGATGACGCTGCGCGCGGCGGAGAGCACGAAGCCGCGCTGCGCGCCGCGCAGCGCGCCGAGGGAGCCGGCAGCACCGCGTGCCAGGTTCGCACCATCGCGACCGAAGCGCTGGGGCCCAAAATAATTCGGCACGCCGGCACGGGCGATCTCGGCCAGCCGCGGCGCGAGCCGCGCGGCAAGGCTCGCGCCATCGCCAGCGCTCGCACGCACGCGCACCGCAAAGTGATTGCCCGAAAGCGCTCCGCGCGGAAGCTTACGCGTGTGCGGATGGGCTTCGAGCACCTCGAACTCCGCGCGCGCAACGCGCAGCCAGTCGACGGCCACGCGTGGGCGCGGCACCGAGAACCACTGCATGGTAAGGGCACGGCGGTCCTTGAGACCGGCGTAGCCGGTCTCGGCCGCCGCGCAGCCGGCGATGCGTGCGAGTTCGCGCGCCACCCACACCGTGTTGGCGTTGCGCTTGCGGACCTTGAGCAGCAGGTGCGCGCCGCTGCCCGCGGGCGCAAAGCCCAGCTCTTCCTCCACCTGGAAGTCCTCGGGCTCGACGCGCAGCACTCCCTGCGCGGGCGGCACGCCGTAGACCCGCGGCGGCGCGAGCGCCGCCTCGCGCGCGGTAAGTTCCGCGGCGGCCATGCTCAACGCTCCGTGAGCAGCACGACCGCCTGCGCGGCGATGCCCTCCGCGCGTCCGAGGAACCCGAGGCCCTCGGTGGTCGTCGCCTTGATACTGACGCGGGCCGCCTCGATCGCGAGCAGCTGCGCCACCTGGGCGCGCATCGCCGCACGGTGTGGTGCGATCCGCGGGGCCTGCGCCAGCACCGTGATGTCGGCGTTCACCACCGCGAGGTCTGCGGTACGCAGCATCGCCAGAACGTGGCTAACGAAGCCGCGGCTGTCGGCGCCGCGCCATCGCGGGTCGCTATCGCTGAAGTGCTGGCCGATGTCGCCGAGCCCTGCGGCTCCGAGCAGCGCATCGCACAGCGCGTGCAGTACGACGTCCCCGTCGGAGTGCGCCACGACGCCGTGCGAGTGCGCAATGCGCACGCCGCCGAGCATCACGAAGTCTCCCGGGCCGAAGGCGTGGACATCGATGCCGGAGCCGACTCTCATGACCTCACCTCTGCCTGGCCCCCGTGCCGCGAGCGCAGCACCGCCGCCGCGAGCCACAGATCGTCGGCGCTGGTGACCTTGAGGTTGCTCGCTGCGCCCTCGATGAGCAGCGGATGCTCGCCGAGCCACTCGAGCGCCTGCGCCTCGTCGCTCGGGAAGCGTCCGGCGGCGTGCGCTACGTCGAGCGCCGTGCACAATCGCCCATAGCGGAACATCTGCGGCGTGAGCGCCCGCCACAACCCCGAGCGGTCGAGTGTCTGCGCGACCTCGAGCCGGCCCGAGGCATCAGCGCAATCCTGTGCACGCTTGAGCGTGTCGGCGGCCGGCACGGCGAGCACTCCCCCGAGCGCATGTCCGTCCACCCGCTCGAGAAGCCGCTCGAGGTCGCACGCATCGAGACAGGGCCGCGCGGCATCGTGCACCAGCACCCAATCGGCCTCGGTGGCGCTGCTGGCGAGCGCAGCGAGTGCGCTGCGCACCGAGAGGCTGCGCTGCGCTCCGCCGGTGACGACGCTCAGGCGCTGCGCCGAAGTGGCCGCCTGCCCCGCGGCGCGCGCGGCGATGCACCGCGGCCCGACCTCGGCCCAATCGCGGTCCTCGGGCGCGAGCGCCACGACCACCTGCGAGCAGCGCGGATCGCCAAGAAACGGCGCGAGCGCCCACTCGATCACGGTGCGGCCCTCGAGCCGGGCATATTGCTTCGGTTGCGCAGCGCCAAAGCGCTGACCCGAGCCTGCGGCCGGCATGACGAGCCAGTAACGCATCGGGAGTGTGCTCAGCGGGCAGCAGTCCGCGTCGGCGGATGACCGGCCGCGGCCGGGCGGGGAGGCACCACCTGATAGAAGGTTTCGTTACGGGCAATCATGCCGAGGTCGCTGCGCGCGCGCTCCTCGAGCGCATCCATCCCGGTCTTGAGATCACGCACCTCGGCGGCGAGCTGGCGGTTGCGCTCGGCCAGCTGATCGTTCTCCGCCCGCTGCACAACTACCGCCTGACGCAGTCGCGCGACTTCGCGCACGCCGTCTGCGGAGAGCCACACGCGGTACTGCAGCAGAATCAGAGCGACCAAGAGGCCGGCGGCGAGCCACTTCATGGGACAAGGAGCGTAGCAGAGGCGGCTGCGCTGCGCGAAGTGTCGCCTGCGCGAGTCGCTCAGTGGCGCTGCGTGGCGAGCGGCTGCAGCGCCGCTCCGGCGCGCACGAGGCGGCAGCCGCGCAGATCCCCACGTGCGGGCTGTTGCGCGCGTCATCGCCCGGCCGCCCGGCGCCGGGCGGGCTCAGATCTTTACCGGAAACGCGTCGCGGCCCGCATAGGTCACCGTGCCGAGCTCGGCCTCGATGCGCAGCAGCTGGTTGTACTTGGCGGTGCGATCGGAGCGCGATAGCGAGCCGGTCTTGATCTGCGTGGCCGCGGTCGCTACCGCTATGTCGGCGATGGTGCTGTCCTCGGTCTCCCCGGAGCGGTGTGACACCACTGCGGCGTAATGGGAGCGCTCGGCAAGCTCGATACAGGCGAGCGTCTCCGTGAGGGTCCCGATCTGGTTGGGCTTCACCAGGATGGCGTTGGCGATCTGGCGGTCGATCGCCTGCTGCAGGATGCTCGTGTTGGTGACGAAGACGTCGTCGCCGACCAGCTGGATCTTCTCGCCGAGAGCGCGCGTGATCTGCGCCCAGCCGTCCCAATCCGCCTCGCTCATGCCGTCCTCGATGGAGATGATCGGATAGCGCTGCACGAGGTCGGCGAGATAGGCGGTGAACTCCGCGGGCGAGAAGCTGCGCTCTTCGGCCTCGAACTGATAGCGGCCGGCGCTGAAGAACTCCGAGCTCGCCACGTCGAGACCGAGGTAGACATCCTGTCCCGCGCGATAGCCGGCCTTCTCGATCGCCTCGACGATCAAGCCGAGCGCGGCTTCGTTCGATTCCAGATCGGGCGCGAAGCCGCCTTCGTCGCCGACCGCGGTCGAAAGTCCGCGCGCAGCGAGGCGCGCCTTCAGCGTGTGGAACACCTCGGCCCCGCAGCGCAGCGCCTCGCGGAAGTTCGGCGCACCCACCGGCAGGATGAGGAACTCCTGGATGTCGAGACGGTTATCGGCGTGTGCCCCCCCGTTCACGATGTTCATCAGCGGCACCGGCATGACGGGCGGGCGGGCAGCGCCCCCGAGTTGCGCCAGGTAGCGGTAGAGGGGCATGCGGGCATCGTTGGCCGCCGCGTGCGCGGTGGCGAGCGACACCCCGAGGATGGCGTTGGCGCCGAGCCGGCTCTTGTTGGCGCTGCCGTCGAGCTCGATCATCCGGCGGTCGATGGCGGCCTGCTCACACGGATCGGCGCCGATGAGCGCGTCCTTGAGCACGCCGTTCACGTGCCCCACCGCGCGCAGCACTCCTTTGCCGCCGTAGCGCTTCTGGTCGCCGTCGCGCAGCTCGACGGCTTCGCGCGTACCGGTGGAGGCTCCGGAGGGCACGGCCGCGCGCCCGAGCGCGCCGGAATCGAGCAGCACGTCCACCTCGACCGTCGGGTTGCCGCGCGAGTCGAGGATCTCGCGGGCGCGGATATCGCTGATTCGGCTCATGGCGGCATCCCTACAGCAGTGACTCTTCGAAGGGGACTCGCTTCACCGCCCGATCGAGCTCCGTGAGCGTCGTGAGCAGCGGCTCCATACGCGCGAGCGGCCAGGCGTTCGGGCCGTCCGAGAGCGCTTCCTGCGGGCGCGGATGGGTCTCCATGAACAGCCCGGCAACGCCGGCGGCGACGGCCGCGCGCGCGAGTACCGGGATGAACTCGCGCTGGCCGCCGGACGAGGCGCCCTGCCCGCCCGGCAGCTGCACCGAATGCGTAGCGTCGAACACCACCGGGCAGCCGGTCTCGCGCAGGATCGAGAGTGAGCGCATGTCGGAGACGAGGTTGTTGTAGCCGAAGGAGAAGCCGCGCTCGCATACCATGATGTGCTGGTTGCCGGTGGAGCGCGCCTTGTCGACCACGTTCTTCATCTCCCACGGCGAGAGGAACTGGCCCTTCTTGATGTTGACCGGCTTGCCCTGGGCGGCAGTGTTGACGATGAAGTTGGTCTGCCGGCAGAGGAAGGCCGGCGTCTGCAGTACGTCGACGACCGCGGCGACCTCATCGAGCGGGGTGTCCTCGTGCACATCGGTCAACACCGGGACGCCGACGCTGCGGCGCACGTCGTCCAGCACCTTGAGGCCTGCGTCGATCCCCGGGCCGCGGAAGCTCGCGCGCGAGGAGCGGTTCGCCTTGTCGTAGGATGCCTTGAAGATGTAGGGGATCGAGAGGCGCGCCGTGATCTCCTTGAGCCGCCCCGCGATCTCCTCGGTGAGCGCCGGGCTCTCGATCACGCAGGGCCCGGCGATGAGGAACAGCGGCCGGTCGCTGCCGACCTCGTGGCCGAGGAGCTGCATGGCCGGGGACGCCCTCAGGCGCCCGCCGCCTGCGGCAGCTGCGCCGCCCGCTGTGCGCGCGCCGCGCGGATGAAACCGCTGAACAGCGGGTGCCCGTCGCGCGGCGTCGAGGTGAACTCCGGGTGGAACTGGGTGGCCATGAACCAGGGGTGGTTGGTGAGCTCGATCACCTCGACCAGCCCGTCGCGCGAGAACCCGGAGAAGCGCAGCCCGGCCTGGCGGTAGCGATCGAGGTAGTTGTTGTTGAACTCGTAGCGGTGACGATGACGCTCCATGATGACGTCGCGTCCGTAGATCTCGCGCGCCCGCGTGCCGGCGCCGAGCAGCACCTCCTGGGCGCCGAGGCGCATGGTGGCGCCCTTGGCGCTCTGCTCGTCGCGCGTCTGGGAGCCGCGCACCTGATCCTGCCACTCGGAGATCAGCGCAATCACCGGGTGAGTCGTGGCACGGTTGAACTCGGTGCTGTTGGCGTCGGTGAAACCCAGCACGTGCCGGCCGAATTCGACGATCGCCACCTGCATGCCGAGACAGATTCCGAGATACGGCACGGCGCGCTCGCGTGCGTAGCGCACCGCCTGGATCTTGCCCTCGATGCCGCGTTCGCCGAAGCCGCCGGGCACCAGCACGGCGTCGACGTCCTTGAGCACATGCGTGCCATGCTGCTCGATGTCCGTGGACTCGATGTAGTGGATGTTGACGCGCGTGCGGCTCTTGAGCCCGCCATGCATCAGCGCCTCGTGCAGCGACAGGTAGGAGTCGCGGATCTGCACATACTTGCCGACCATGGCGATGTCGACCTGACCGTCGGGATTTGCCTTGCCGCTCACCACGTGGCGCCATTCGGCGAGGTCGGTCGGTGGTACCTCGAGGCGCAGCTTGTCGACCACGATGTCGTCGAGCCCCTGCTCGTGCAGCAGGATCGGAATGCGGTAAATGTCGTCGGCGTCGACCGCTGAGATGACCGCGCGCTCCTCGACGTTGGTGAAGAGTGCAATCTTGCGGCGCTGCTCCTCGGGCAGCGGATGCTTGCAGCGGCACAGCAGCACGTCGGGCTGAATACCGATGCCGCGCAGCTCCTTCACCGAGTGCTGCGTCGGCTTGGTCTTGATTTCCCCCGAACCGCCTACGACCGGCACCAGTGTCAGGTGTATGTAGACGCAGTTGTTGCGGCCGAGCTCGACACCGAGCTGGCGGATGGCTTCGAGAAACGGCAGCGACTCGATGTCGCCGACCGTGCCGCCAATCTCCACCATGCACACGTCCGCGCCGTCCGCCCCGAGCTTGATGCTGCGCTTGATCTCGTCGGTGATGTGGGGAATGACTTGCACGGTCGCGCCGAGGTAGTCGCCGCGACGCTCCTTGGCGATGACGCGCTCGTAGATGCGTCCGGTGGTGAAGTTGCTGTTACGCCCCGTGGTGGTGCGCACGAAGCGCTCGTAATGCCCGAGGTCGAGGTCGGTCTCGGTGCCGTCCTGCGTAACGAACACCTCACCGTGCTGAAACGGGCTCATGGTGCCCGGGTCGACATTGATATAGGGGTCGAGCTTCACCATGGCGACCTTGAGGCCGCGCGCCTCGAGGATGGCCCCGAGCGAGGCGGCGGCGATCCCCTTGCCCAACGAGGACACGACGCCACCGGTGACGAAGACAAAACGCGTCATATGAAACTTGAGGATTTTCCCGCCGCATGAAGCCGCTGCCACGAAAAATGCCGGGAGCGACGACGGGCCAGCAGAGTATCACATCTGCCCCCCGCGATGGGGACAGCGTTGCGCGACATGCACTTACGGCGGCGCGCTCCACACGAAACGCCCGCGCCGCGGCCGGCTGTCGTCGGCCTGCACGGACTCATCGAGCCACAGATCGCCGGCGGCGATCAACCGCTCGCCGGCGAAGATCAGCGGCAGGTGCGCGCGCTTCGGCGCCGGCACGCGCGCTTGCTGCAGCAGGCTCTTCAGTGCACGGCGCGGTCCACCGCGCACCGGGCGCAAGCGCTCACCACCGCGGCGCGCACGCAGCGTGAGGCTCGGTGGGAGCGCATCGAGGTCGATGGGCCCGTGGGCGTCAACCTCGAGCGCGAGTGTGCCGCAGGGTCCAGGCAGCACGCAGCTGCTCGCGTCGCGCCAGTGCCACGTGAGTTCCCCGAGCGGGCCGTTGGCGGTCGCCGCCGCGGCGGCCCCCGCGGCGGCCCGCAGTGCAAGCAGGTCCGCCTGGCGCTGCACCGACGCGCCCTCCCAGGCGACCAGCGGCTGCGCATCCTCGCGCGCCGCGAGCAGCACGGTGGCGATCTGCTCGAGACGGCTCGTCGGCGGCACGCGCAAGCCCGCCGCGGCGATCCAGTAGCGCAGCGCGTTGCGCCGCCGCGCTAGCGGCAGCCGGCGCAGCACCTTCGCCGAGAGCATCGCCCCCGAGGCGGCGCGCGCGGCGTCGGCTTCGCCGAGCGCATCGAGGAGCTGCTGGGCGTCTGCGGCATGGCGGGCGCTGCGCGCCACGGTGCTTGCCGCTGCGGGCCAGCGCTCCCGGATGACGGGCAGCACGCGCGCGCGCAGGTAGTTTCGATCGAGGTGCAGCTGCACGTTGCTGTCATCCTCGACCCAGGAAAGGTGCTCCGCGGCGAGCCAGGCAAGGAGCTCGGCGCGCCTCAGCGCCAGCAGCGGGCGCACCAGGAGACCTGCGGCAAAAGGCGCCACGGCTGGCATCGCGGCGAGGCCCGCAACCCCCGCACCGCGCAGCAGCTGCAGCAGCACCGTTTCGAGCTGATCGTCCTGGTGATGGGCGGTGAGGAGTGCTTCGCCGTCGGCGAGCGCCGCACCGAACAGGCCATAGCGCGCAGCGCGCGCGGCGGCCTCGAGCGACTCGCCGCGGCGGCGCGCGAGACGCACGGTGCGCACGGTGAGCGGCACCTCCAGGGCGCGCGCCACGCGGCGGCAGTGTGCGCTCCAGCTCCGCGAGCGCGGATTGAGCCCGTGATCGACGTGCAGCGCACGCACCTTGAGCGGCGGCCGCCGCAGCGCGGCGAGTGCCGCGAGCAGCGCAGTTGAGTCGGCGCCCCCGGAGAACGCGACACAGAGCGCGACGGCGGGAAATTGCGGCAGCAGCTCACCGAGCCGCCGCTCCAGCCAGCGCGGCCCGAAGCTCGAGGCGCCGCGGCGCGCCACCCGTGCCACGCGTGCCTCAGGCCGCGTTTTCGGCAAACACGCCGAAGCCGGCGATCTTGGCGGCACGAGCTGCGCGCAGCTGATCGCGCGGCACGGCCTCGAGCTCGTCGAGGTAACGGACGATGGCCGCCTTCAGACTTGCGGCGACCGCAGCCGGGTCGCGGTGGGCGCCGCCGAGTGGCTCCTCGATGATCTCATCGACGAGGCCGAGTTTTTGCAGCCGGTCGGCGGTGAGGTTGAGCGCCTCGGCGGCGACTTCCTTCTTGTCCTGGCTCTTCCACAGGATCGAGGCACAGCCTTCCGGTGAGATCACCGAGTAGGTGCTGTACTGAAGCATCAGCAGCCGGTCGCAAACGCCGATGCCGAGCGCGCCGCCCGAGCCGCCCTCGCCGGTGACGACGCTGATGATCGGAATGCGCAGCACCGACATCTCGAAGAGGTTACGGGCGATCGCCTCGCTCTGGCCGCGCTCCTCGGCGCCAACGCCCGGATAGGCGCCCTGGGTGTCGATCAGCGTCAGCAGCGGCAGGCCGAAGCGCTCGGCGAGGCGCATGAGGCGCAGCGACTTGCGATAGCCCTCGGGCTTCGGCATGCCGTAGTTGCGGCGCACGCGCTCCTTAGTGTCGCGACCCTTCTGATGTCCGATGATCATGAGTGCGCGGTCCTCGATGCGCGCCAGTCCGCCGACGATCGCGCCGTCGTCGGCATACATGCGATCGCCGTGCAGCTCGTGAAACTCGGAGCAGATGGCGTTCACGTAGTCGAGCGTGTAGGGGCGGTGCGGGTGGCGCGCGAGCTGCGTGATCTGCCAGGGCGTGAGGTTGGCGAAGATGCTCATCGTCAGCTGCCGGCTCTTCGCCTGCAACCGCGCGATCTCGTCCTGAATGTTGACCTCGGACTCCGACGTTACGTGCCGCAGCTCCTCGATCTTGGCTTCCAGCTCGGCGATCGGCTGTTCGAAGTCGAGGAACGAGACGGCCATGTGGAGAGCGTAACCTAACTGGCTGCGGCGGTCAGCGGCCGTCCGCCGACAGCGAGGTGCCCGGGCCGGCCGAAGCGGGCCCGTACACGACTTGCACTGTGTTGCCGCCCAGCAATCCCTCGAGCTGTTCGAGCAGCTCGCGGCTGGCGCGCACGGTCCACTCGGGGCCGAGGTTGAGCGCGCCGCTCGCCGCGCATCCCGCGTACTCGATAGTGACCGGGCACGGGCCCGGGCGCCACGGGGTGAGTATCCCGGCGAGGCGCTCGCCGAGGCGCGCTACGTCCGCGTGCGAGCAGCGGATGATGAGCCGCTGCGCGCTGCGCGAGCGCACCTCGTCGAGCTCGGTGATGCGCCGCGCCGCGAGTCGCCAGGCGTCGCTGAACTCATCGAACCGCAGCAGTCCCTCGATGAGAACCAGGGCGTCCTTGGCGATCAGCTCGCGGTGCTTCTGCCAGGTCTCCTCGAACAGCAACACCTCGAGCCGCCCGGTGCGGTCATCGAGGGTAAGGATCACGCGCGCGCCGCGCTTCTTCACCTCATCGATGAGGCCGGCGACGGTGACCGCTCGGCCACCGCCGATGCGCCCCGGGTCAAAGCCGGCGATCGGCCGGTCGCTCACCAGGTCGCCGATGCGGTGCGACACCATGCCGGCGAGGCTCGCCTCGAAGCGTCCGAGCGGGTGTCCGGTGAGGTAGAGGCCGAGCGTCTCGCGCTCGCCGGCAAGGCGCACCGACTCGCTCCACTCGGGCAGCGTCACCCGCGGCGCCGGGGCGAGGCTCGAAGCAGCGTCGGCGGCGAGCCCGAACAGATCGCTCTGCCCGGCGTCGTGGGCGCGGCTGCTCTGGTCGCCGAGCTGCACGGCGCGGCCCAGGCGATCCATGAGCGTGGCGCGGTTGGCCTCGAGGCTGTCCAGGCTGCCGCTGCGCAGCAGCGCCTCGAGCATCCGCCGGTTGACCTTCTGCAGGTCGATGCGCCGCGCAAGGTCCTCGAGCGAGCGGAAGGCCCCGCCGGTCCTGCGCTCGGCGAGCAGCGCCTCGACCGCTCCCCGACCGACGCCGCGCACGGCGCCGAGTCCATAGCGGATGCTCGCCGCGCCGCAGGCGGTGAACCCGTATGCCGAGGTGTTGATGTCGGGCGAGAGCACGGTAAGACCCAGGTCGCTGCATTCCTTGATGAGGGTGACCACCTTGTCGGTGTGGTCCATGTCGGCCGAGAGCACGGCGGCCATGAACTGCGCCGGGTGGTGCGCCTTGAGATACGCCGTCTGGTAGGAAAGCAGCGCGTAGGCGACCGAATGCGATTTGTTGAAACCGTAGCCGGCGAACTTCTCCATGAGATCGAAGATGTGGGCGGCGGTGTGTTCGCGCACGCCGCGGGCGACGGCGCCGCTCACGAACACCGAGCGCTGCTGGGCCATCTCCTCGGGCTTCTTCTTGCCCATCGCCTTGCGCAGCAGGTCGGCGCCGCCGAGGGTGTAGCCGGCCAGCGTCTGGGCGATCTGCATCACCTGTTCCTGGTAGAGGATGACGCCGTAGGTCGGCTTGAGGATCGACTCGAGGCTCGGGTGCAGGTAGTCGATCGGCGCATCGCGCGGGGCGTGTTTGCGGTTGATGAAGTCATCCACCATGCCCGACTGCAGCGGGCCGGGCCGGAACAGCGCCACGAGCGCCACGATGTCCTCGAAGCGATCGGGCTGCAGGCGGCGAATGAGGTCCTTCATGCCGCGCGATTCGAGTTGGAAGACCGCGGTGGTGCGACACGAGCGCAGCAGCGCATAGGTCGCGGCATCGTCCATCGGCAGGGCGCTCATCTCGAGCGGCGCGGTGCCCCCGGCGCGCTCGCGGTTGATGAGCGCGGCGGCGCGGTCAATGACGGTGAGGGTGCGCAGTCCGAGGAAGTCGAACTTCACGAGGCCCGCCGCCTCGACGTCGTCCTTGTCGAACTGCGTGACGACGCTGCCGCCGGCGGCGTCGCAGTAGAGCGGTGTGAAGTCGGTGAGCAGCGATGGCGCGATCACCACGCCACCGGCGTGCATGCCGGCGTTGCGCGTCAGTCCCTCGAGCGAGCGCGCCAGGTCGATCAGATTGCGCACCTCGTCCTCGACCTCGTACAGCCGCTTGAGCTCGGGCTCCTTCTCGAGCGCCGCCCCGAGCGTAATGCCGAGCTCGAAGGGAATGAGCTTGGCGATACGGTCGACGTAGCCATAGGTCATGCCGAGCACGCGGCCGACGTCGCGCACCACTGCCTTGGCCGCCATGGTGCCGTAGGTGATGATCTGCGAGACGCGGTCGCGGCCGTAGCGGCCGGCCACGTAGTCGATCACGCGGTCGCGGCCGTCCATGCAGAAGTCGATGTCGAAATCCGGCATCGAGACGCGCTCGGGGTTGAGGAAGCGCTCGAAGAGCAGGTCGTACTGCAGCGGATCGAGGTCGGTGACGCGTAAGCTGTAGGCGACCAGGGAGCCCGCGCCCGAGCCGCGCCCCGGCCCCACCGGCACGCCGTTGTCGCGCGCCCAGCGGATGAAGTCGGCCACGATGAGGAAGTAACCGGCGAAGCCCATCTGGCAGATGACCTCGAGCTCGCGTGCCAGCCGCTCGGCGTACGCGGACGGCACGCCGCCGGGAAAGCGAGCGGCGAGCCCGCGGGCGGCCTCGGCGCGCAGGAACTGCTCGGTGCTGACGCCGGCCGGCACCGGGTACTGCGGCAGGCGCGCCTCGCCGAGGGTCAGCACCAGGCTGCAACGGCGCGCGATCTCGACCGAGTTGGCAAGCGCTTCGGGAATGTCCGCGAACAGCGCCGCCATCTCCTGCGGCGTGCGCAGGTACTGCTGGCGCGAGTAGCGGCGCACGCGTCCCACGTCCGCGAGCAGCGTGCCGTCGTGAATGCACACCCGCGCCTCGTGCGACTCGAACTCGGCCGGCGTGAGAAAGCGCACGTCGTTGGTCGCGACCACGGGCACACCGCGGCGCGCGGCGAGCGCCACGGCGCTCGCGATGTAGGCTTCCTCGGCCGGCCGGCCGAGGCGCTGCAGCTCGAGGTAGAAGCGGCCGGGGAAGAGCGCAAGGGCGGCATCGAGCGCGCGCTCGGCGTCGCGCTCGCGCGCATTGAGCAGCGCGCGGCCGATGTCTCCGTCGGCCGCGCCCGAAAGCGCGATCAGTCCCTCGAGCGCTGCCGCGGTGAGCCAGGGCCGCGCGACGCGCGGCCTGCCGCGCTCGGGACCATCGAGGTAGGCGCGGGTGACGAGCCGCGCCAGGTTGCGGTAGCCGAGTTGCGACTGGCAGAGCAGTGTCAGGCGGGTCGGCGGTTGTCGCTCGCCATCCTCCGTCACCAGCAGATCGACCCCGACCAGCGGCTTGACCCCGGTCTTGAGTGCCTCGCGGTAGAACTTCACCATGGCGAACAGGTTGTTCTGGTCGGTCACCGCGACCGCGGGCATGCCGGCGGCCGCGACCGCGGCGATCAGCTGCGGTACGCGCACCACGCTGTCGACCAGCGAGTACTCGGTGTGCAGGCGCAGATGCACGAAGCTCTGGGGCATCCCGCGCCGCCTATTCCTCGAGACCCAGCACGGCCAGCAGCTCTGCGTCGTCGTCCTCGTCGCTCACGCAGCGCACCGGGCTGAAGGAGCGGCGATGCTGCGGGGAGGGCGCGTGCTCGCGCAGCGCCGCGAGATGCGCGGGCGTGCAGTAGCCCTTGTGGGCGCCGAGCGCGAACCCCGGGTAGCAGGAATCGAGCAAGCGCATCATGGCGTCGCGGCGGGTCTTGGCGAGTATCGAGGCGGCGCTGATGGCGGCGACGCGCGCATCGCCGTCGACGATGGCCTCGAGCGTACAGCCGAGCGGGAGATCGGCGATGCACGGACAGCGATTGCCGTCGACGCGCACGTGCGTCGGCGTTACGGGCAGCGCGAGCAGCGCGCGGCGCATGGCGAGCATGGTCGCCTGGAAGATGTTGAGGCTGTCGATCTCGTCGCGGTCAGCCCAGCCGATGGCCCAGGCCAGCGAACGTGCGCGAATGATCGGCGCGAGGCGCTCGCGCTCGGCAGCCGTCAGGACCTTCGAGTCCGCGAGCCCGCGGATGCGCCGCTTCGGGTGCAGGATGACCGCGGCGGCGACCACGGGACCGGCGAGCGGCCCGCGGCCCGCCTCGTCCACTCCCGCGACGCGCGCGAGGTCGCGCCCGTCAGAAGCACGCATCGACGCCCGCCTCACGCGCCGGCTGCCTCACGTGCGGGGCTGCCGATGGCAAGCGCACCGAGCACGGCCTGCGCGGCACGCGCCGCCGCACCGCAGCGCAGGGCGCGGTGCTGGCGCGCGAATTCATCGAGCAGCTCACGCACGTGTTCGTGGTCGGCAAGTTCCTGAAGCAGCGCATCACCGAGCGCCGCCCCGGTCACCTGTTCCTGGAAGAACTCGGGCACCAGGCGGCGGCCGGCGAGCAGGTTCGGCTGGGAAAAGTATCGCACCTTCACGAGTCCGAGGGACCGCAGAAGAAATGCTGTGAGCGCGCTCACCCGGTAGGCGACCACCATCGGCCGCCCGCTGAGCATCGTCTCGAGGGTGGCCGTCCCGGAGGCCACGATCGCCGCATCGCAGGCGGCCAGGGCACACTGCGCCTCGCCATCGAGGACGCGAATCGTCGGTGCACCGGGGACTTGCGCCACTTCCTTCACAAACACCTGCCGGACTGTGGCTGAGGCCATGGGCGCGACGAACTCACTCGCGGGTTGCCGTGCGACGATGTGCGCCGCGGCCGCGGCGAAAGGCGTGGCGAGGCGCGAGACCTCCGCGATGCGGCTGCCGGGAAGCAGCGCGATGAGCTTTGCCGCGGCGTCGATGCCGAGCGCGCGGCGTGCCGCCTCACGGTCGGGGTGGAGCGGGATCTGATCGGCGAGCGGGTGACCGACGAAGACCGCCGGGACGCCATGGCGCGCGTAGAACTCGGTCTCGAACGGCAGCAGGCACAGCACCAGGTCGCACGCGGCGCCGATCGTGCGTACCCGTCCCTGCCGCCATGCCCACACCTGCGGGCTCACATACTGGACGGTGCGGATGCCGACCTGCTTCAGCCGCCGCGCCAGCGGCAGGTTGAATTCGGGTGCATCGATGCCGATGAAGACGTCCGGCCGCGCGGCCCGCAGCCGCCGGGTGAGCGCGGCGCGCAGGCGCAGCAGCCTTGGTGCGTGCTCGAGCACCTCGGCGAGCCCCATGACGGAGAGCTCCTCGGAGGACGCCCAGGCCTCGCAGCCTGCGGCGCGCATGCGCGGCCCGGCCACACCGAAGCAACTCAGCGCGGGCACCCGCTCGCGCAGCGCCACGATCAGCGCCGCACCGAGCTGATCCCCGGAATGCTCGCCCGCCACGATGCCGACGCGTAGCGGCGCTGCGGCCGCCGAGGCCCCGGGGAGCGCGCTCATCGCACCAGGCTGCGCGTCGAGGCGTTGATGAAGTCGACGAAGGCGCGGATCTCGGCATGCTCCGCGGCGAGCGGCGCCAGGCGCTCGATCGCCTCGGCGAGCTTGAGCTGCGAGCGGTAGAGCAGGCGATAGGCTTCGCGGACGTTGCGGATCTGCTCCTCGCTGAAGCCGCGACGCTTGAGGCCCTCGGCGTTGACGCCGTGCGGAACCGCCGGGTTGCCGGCCACCATCACGTACGGGGGCACATCGCGCGAGAGAATCGAGCCGCCGCCGAGAAAGGCGTGCGCGCCGATCTTGGTGAACTGGTGTACCGCGGTGAGACCGCCGAGGATAGCCCAGTCGCCGACCTCGACGTGACCGCCGAGGGCGACGGAGTTGGCGAACACCGTGTTGCTGCCGATCACGCAGTCGTGGGCGACATGGGAGTAGGCCATGAAGAGGTTGTCGTTGCCGATGCGCGTGGCGCCCTTGTCGTGGGCGGTGCCGCGGTTCATGGTGCAGCTCTCGCGAAAGACGTTGCGGTCACCGATCGCGAGCACGGTGGGCTCGCCGCGATACTTCTTGTCCTGCGGTGCATCGCCAAGGGAGGCGAACTGGAAGATGCGGTTGTCGGCGCCGATGCTGGTCGGGCCGTTGATCACCACGTGCGGGCCGACGACCGTACCCGGGCCGATCTGCACCTGCGGGCCGATCACGCTGAAGGGCCCGACGCTCACGTCGGGCGCGAGCTGAGCCTCGGGAGAGACCACGGCGCGCGCGTCGATCACTTGCCGGGCTCCAGCGCCAACATCATCTCGGCGTGCGCGACCTCCTGATCGCCCACGAGTGCGGCGGTGGAGAAGCGCCAGATACCCTTGAGCGAGCGCTCGACCTGCGCCGTGAGCAGCAGCTGGTCGCCGGGCACGACCGGCCGGCGGAAGCGCGCCTTGTCGATGCCCACGAAGTAGAAGCGTGTGTTTTGGTCCGGAAACACCTCGCTGGTGACGAAGCAGAGGATGCCGGCGGCCTGGGCCAGCGCTTCGATGATCATGACACCCGGCATCACCGGGCGTCCGGGGAAGTGGCCGGGGAAGAACGGCTCGTTGTAAGTCACGTTCTTCAGCGCGCGGATGCTCGTGCCCGGGTGGCACTCGAGCACGCAATCCACGAGCAGGAACGGGTAGCGATGCGGCAGGCGCTGGAAGATCGCCTGCATGTCGAGTTGCAGCGGCTCACTCAGTTTCGTCATCGGGTGCTTCGTCATCGGGCGCCGAGTGAAGACCCGCCGCGCGCTCGAGTCGGCGCACGCGAGTGCCGAGGGCGGCGCTGCGCTTGAAGCGGGCCACCAGCCGCCGCCAGGTGTGCACCTCTTCCACGGTAAAGGTGCTCGAGTATACGCCGGCGCTCGTTATCGAGCGGCTGACCGAGGAGGTGCCGGAGATGACCACGTCGTCGGCGATGTTGATGTGACCGTTGACGTTCACGGCGCCACCGAGCATGCAGCGCCGGCCGATCGTCGCGCTGCCGGAGATTCCGCAGCAGCCGGCGATCGCGGTGTGTGCGCCGATACGCACGTTGTGCCCGATCTGGATGAGGTTATCGAGCTTCACGCCCTCCTCGATCACCGTGTCGTCGATCGCGCCGCGATCGATGGTGGTGTTGCAGCCGATCTCGACGTCCGGCCCGACGCGCACACTGCCGACCTGCGGCACCTTCACCCAGCCGTGCCGGTCGGGCGCAAAGCCGAAGCCGTCACCGCCGATGACCGCGCCCGGCTGAATCACCGTGCGCGCGCCGATGCGCACGTCGCGGCCGAGCGTCACGCGCGCGATGAGCTGCACGTCGGCCTCGAGCTGCACCCCCCGGTCGAGAATGCAATGCGGCCCGACGAGCACGCGCGGCCCGATCATGACGCCCGGCGCAACGCTCGCGCCGGCACACACCGCGGCACTCGGGTCGATGTGCGCGTCGCCGGCCACGACCGCGCTCGCGTGCACGCCGGGCACCAGCGGCGCTGCGGGATAGAGCAGCGTCGCGATGCGGGCGTAGGTGGCGTAGGGGTTGTCGCACACCAGCATCGCGGTGCGACAGCCGCCAGCGCTCGCCGCGTTTAGCACCACCGCGGCGGCGCGCGTCTCGGCGAGCTGCGCGCGGTAGCGCGGGTTGGCGAGGAACGCGAGCGCGCGCCCATCCGCATGTGCGAGTGTAGCCACGCGCTCGATGGCAGTGTCCGGATCGCCGCGCAGCTCGCAGCCGAAGCGCACCGCCAGCTCACCGAGCGACACCGCCATGTCGCGGCTCCTCCAGCCCGCGGCGCTAGTGCGACTGCGGCTTGGCCGGCGCCGGAGCTGGCGCTGGAGTCGCGGCGGGCTTGGTCGCGGCGGGCGTCGTCGCCCCGCGCGCCTGCAGCGCCGAGAGCACCGCCGGGGTGATGTCGTTGGCCTGCGTCGCGTAGAGCACGGCCTCGCCGGCGAGGACCAGGTCGTAGCTCTGCGCCTTGGCGTAGTTGCGCACCTCCTCGAGCAGCGTGCGCTGCAGTCGGGACATCTCCTCGTTGCGACGCGCAGTCTCGTCGTCCTGCAGCTCGCCGCGCGCGCGCTCGAACTCGCGCATGCCGTCGCGCAGCTCCTTCTCCGTCCGCTGTCGCTGCTCCTCCGTCATGGTGGCGCCGTCCTTCTGCAGTTTGTCCTCCTTGGCCTTGAGTGCCTGGCCCTGCGCCTGGAGCGTGCGCTCGCGCGGCGCGAACTCGGCGCGCATGGACTCGAGCGCCGCCTTGCCCTGCGGCGACTCGACCCCGAGGCGCTGGAAGTCAACGATGCCGATCTTCGATTCGGCCCACGCCGGCAGCGCAGCCACCGCGCCGCTTAACGCCACCAATCCCACCGCCAACCTGCTGCTGATCAAACGATTCACGGACACTACCTACCCCTCGTGTGTAACTGACCGAACGCGGCCGGCACTGCGGCCACCCTAAACCCCTAGTATCGCGTAGAACGCCCCGATGGGGCGATTCTTTGGACGGCACACCCCGTGCGCCGCCCGTCAGAACGCGTTGCCGACGGAGAACTGGAATACCTCGCGCTCATCGCCCCAGGTCGTGACGCCGTTGCCGGTCTTGGCGTTGAGCGGCAGACCCAGGCTGAAGCGGAATAGCCCGAGCGGCGCCAGCCACTGCACCGCGACCCCGACCGACCTCTTGAGCCCCTCGCAGTGGAACGTCCAGCACACGGGCGTTACGCCGTCCGGTCCGTAGAAGGTCTCCTTCGAGCCCTGGTAGTAGACGCCACCCATGTCGAAGAACGCGCTGACCCGGGCGGTCTGCGCGAATTTCGACGGCATGGGGAAGATGACCTCGTTCTGGCTGGTGAGGCGGAAATTGCCGCCATAGGGGTTGCCGAACTGATCGCGCGGACCGAGGAAGGTCTCGCGGAAGCCGCGCACGCTGTCCGGGCCACCGCCGAAGAACTGCCGGTAGGGCGGGATCGCAGTAGTTTTCTGCAGCGGCGCGCCGTAATCGGCGCCCTCGAGGAAGGAGAGCGTGAAGCCATAATAGAGCGGCACGTACTTCACGAACTGGTAATTGGTGATGAAGTAGTTGATGTTGCTGCCAGGACTGGTGATCGAGAACGACACGTTCTGGCGGAAGCCGTGATCGGCGAACAGCGTGCGGTTGCGCGTATCCCAGTCCCAGCCGGTGATCGCTTCCAGGGTGTGGAAGTCCGTGCCGTAGAACACGTAGTAGTTGTTGGTCGCGTCGTCGTGTCCCAGGCGGCTGAAGGAGTGGCCGTTCTCCTGCACCCACTGCTGTGCCTGTATGGCGCTGCTCAGCGAGTTGGTCAGCAGGTGCGAGCTGTTGAAAGCGAGCCCCATGCGCACGTACATGAACTCGGTGATCGGGTAGGCCCAGGTGGGCCCGAGGCTGAGCGTCTGCGAGGAGAACTGCGACGAGGACGAGACGAACTGCGTCACGTCGCTGAAGGTGATCGATTCGGTGCGCTGCACGTTGTCGATGCTGGTGTACGGGTTGGTGTGCGAGAGGGTGTACACCTTGCTGAACGCGCCGCCGTTCAGGTTGATGGCGACGCGCTGCCCGGTGCCGAGGAAGTCGGAGTCCGCATAACTGCCGTTGAGCATGAACTTGTAGGTCTCGGAGTAGCCGATGCCGCCTGACAGCTGCGACGCCGGTCCTTCCTCGATCTTGAAGTTCACGTCCACCAGGTCGGGTGTGCCCGCCACCGGCGTGGTCTCGAACTCGACACTCTTCACGTACGGCAGACGCTGGATACGCTGCTTGGATCGCTCCAGCGAGGTGTTCGACAGCCAGCCGCCCTCGAGCTGGCGCATCTCGCGGCGCAGCACCTCGTCGTTGATGCGATTCTCGCCGGTGAAGGAGATGTTGCGCACGTACACGCGGTTGGCCGGGTCGACGAAGAAGGTGAGCGACACGGTGTGGTGCACGTTGTCCGCGGTGGGCACCGGGTCAACCTTGGCAAAGGCGTAGCCGTCGCGGCCCATGCGATTCTGCATCAGCTCCTGCGAGGAGGTGATGAGCTTGCGATTGAAGGTGTCGCCCGGGTGGATGAGCACCAGCCGCTCGAGTTCCGCTTTTGGAACCACGAAGGTGCCCGCCAGCTTGATCTCCGACACCTTGTAGACCTCTCCTTCCTCCACGTTGATGGTGATGAAGATGTCTTCCTTCTCCGGAGCGATCGCCACCTGCGTCGACTCGATCTGGAAGTTCGCGTAGCCGCGATCCATATAGAAGTTGCGCACCTTTTCCAGGTCGCCCTGCAGCGACTCGCGCGAGTAGCGGTCGTCCTGCTTGTACCAGGACAGCCAGTTGGGCGTCTTGAGCTCGAGGCTGTCGAGGATCTGCTTCGGCGGGAAGCGGGTGTCGCCCACGACGTTGATCTCGCGGATCTTGGCGCGCGAGCCTTCCTTGATGTCGATCTTGATCTTGACGCGGTTACCGGCCTCCTCCTCCACCGTGGAGGCGATCTTCACGCCATACTTGCCGCGGGCGAAGTACTGGTCGGTGAGGTACTGCGTCACGTCCTCGAGCACCGAGCGGTCGAAGGTCTTGCCGGCGGCGAGCCCAACGCCGCGCAGCGACTTCTGCAGATCCTCGGTCTTGATGTCCTTGTTGCCGGTGATCTCGAAACTCTCGATCGAGGGACGCTCGAGCACTACCACGATGAGCGTGTTACCTTCGCGGCGCATCTGCACGTCGCGGAAGAAGCCGGTGGCGTAGAGCGCGCGGATCGCCTCGCGCACGCGCTGTGGCGTCAGGTGATCGCCGATGTTCACCGGTAGGTAGTTGTACACGGTGCCTTCGGAGACGCGTTGCAGACCCTCGATCTTGATGTCACTCACCGTGAAGTCGGCGGTCGGCATCGCCTGCGCTGCCACCGGCAGGGAGTGCACCATGAGCGCGAGCACCGTGAGAACGATGCGCCAGTGCGCGGCAGTCACGGCGAGAATCGTCGCCGAGTGCCTCGCTGCTGCGGTCAGGACCCCTGCGCGAGCGCGGCCGGGGTCGCCGGCTGCGCGCTTCTTCATGTTCTGACCACCAACTGTCCCTTCTCGAATGGCGCCTGCGGCGACCGGTCGTTCACAAATTGCACTATCGGAGCGCCCTGGAGGCCGTGCCTCCAGGCGCTCATTCAGCGGCCGCGACGTGCGGCCTCAGGACTCGCTCAACTGAACTGGCGCGCAATGTCGTTGTAGAGCGCGACACCCATCAGGACGATGAGCAGGGCGATGCCGACCTGCTGTCCCAGCGCCTGTGCCCGCTCCGAGAGCGGGCTGCCCTTCAGCCACTCCACCACCTGGAAGAGGATCTGTCCGCCATCGAGGATCGGGATCGGCAGCAGGTTGAGAAACCCCAGCGACAGGGAGATGAGGACCAGGAAACTCAGGAAGGGGGCGACACCGGCCTCGGCGGAATCGCCGGCGAACTCGGCGATCGACAACGGACCGCTCAGGTTCTTCAACGACACCCTGCCGAGCACCATGCGCCAGAACAGCCGCGCCTGCAGCACCGTCATGTTCCACGCCTCGCCGCCGGCGCGTGCCAGCGCGCCCGAGAGGGTGAGATTCGTGTGCAGCAGCATGCTCGGCGGGTAGCTGACGCCCGCGGGCTGCACCACACGGATGCGGCCGGTGCGCTTGCCGGCCACCTCCTCGCTCGCCACTTGCACCTCCGTGCTGTGCTCGCTGCCACCGCGCTGGTACTCGATACGCAACCGCTCCCCCGGCCGCGCACTGACGTACTCGACGATCTGGCGGAAGTCCCTCATGGGCACACCGTCGATGGCGATGATGCGATCGCCCGCGAGCAGCCCGGCGCGCGCCGCCGGCCCGTCGGGGGTGACCGGGCCGAGCACGGCCGGCACCGACGGCGTCCAGAACTGAAACCCCAGGCCGCGGAACAGCTCAGCCGGCTCGGTGAGACGGCGCCGCTCGGCGGCGTCCGGCACGCGCAGCTGCGCCTCGCGCGACTCACCGTCGCTGCCGCGCACGCTCAGGTTCGCCACGCCGCGCGCGCTCATGGCATCGAGCAGATCGAATACCACGTCGCGCTGGCCGCTCACCGGGGCACCGTTGATCGCGCGGATCTCATCGCCCGATTTCAGTCCCGCGCGCGAGGCGATCGAGTCCGCGGTCACGTCGCCGACCACGGGGCGAACCTCGGTCACGCCGTTGATCCACAGCATTCCCCACAGCAGGAGCACCGCGAACGCGATGTTGAAAGCAGGTCCCGCGAGGAGCACCGCGATGCGTTGCCACGGCGGACGGCGCGTGAAGGAGCGTGGCAGGTCCTGCGGCGCGACGGGACCCTCGCGCTCATCGAGCAGCTTCACGTAGCCCCCGAGGGGCACCGCCGCGACGACGTATTCGACGCGGTCGGCGCCGGCGATGCGCGTGAGCAACGCCTTGCCGAAGCCGACGGAAAAGCGCAGCACCTTGAAGCCGAGGCGCCGGGCAACCCAGAAATGGCCAAACTCGTGCACCGTGACCAAAAGGCCCACGGCGACGACGAACCACAGTACGTACCACACTAGACTCATGCGTGAGCGCCTCTTACCGCTGCACTTCTGCTCATGCCGACGATCTGCTCACGCGCGCGCACTCTGCTTTCCGCATCAGTGGCGAGGACGTCCTCCAGCCCACCGATCGCCCCCCCGCTGCTCCGCTCGAGTACCGCTTCAATGACCGCGGCGATCCCCGGAAAGTTCAATCGGCGCGCGAGGAAGGCCTCGACTGCGACCTCGTTGGCGGCATTGAGCACCACCGGGTACAAACCTGCGGAACGGGCGGCGGCCTGCGCGAGCGCGAGACAGGGGAACCGCTCCGTGTCGGGTGCCCGGAAGTCCAGCCGTCCCGCCTTGAGCAGGTCGAGGAATTCTACTCCCGAGTCGATTCGCTCGGGCCAGCCGAGCGCATGCGCGATCGGTGTGCGCATGTCCGGCGCGCCGAGCTGCGCGAGCACCGAGCCATCGGCGTACTCGACCAGCGAATGCACGATGCTCTGGGGATGCACCAGGATCTGCACCTGCGCGGGGGCCAGGCCGAACAGCAGGCACGCCTCGATGAGCTCGAGTCCCTTGTTCATGAGTGTTGCAGAGTCCACCGAAATCTTGCGGCCCATCACCCAGTTGGGATGGGCGCACGCGGCTTCGGGCGTCACCGCCGCGAGCGCCTCGGCCGGGGTGTCGCGGAACGGACCGCCGGAGGCGGTGAGCAAAATGCGCCGCAAGCCGGGCGGGGCCACACCGGTCTTCACCCCCGGCGGCAGGCACTGAAAGATCGCGTTGTGCTCGCTGTCGATCGGCAGCAGCGTCGCCCCGGAGGCGTTCACCGCCGCAATCACCAGCGGGCCGGCCATCACTAGGGACTCCTTGTTGGCGACCAGCAGCCGCTTGCCGGCGCGCGCCGCGGCGAGTGTCGAGCGCAGCCCCGCGGCGCCGACCACGGCGGCCATGACGCAGGCCACTTCGGGCAGCACGGCGAGTTCCTCGAGCGCACCGGCACCGGCGAGGAGACGCGTGCCACGTCCCGCGGCACCGAGCAGCGCGCGCAGCTCCGGTACGGCAGCTTCGTCGGCGAGCGCCGCGTACGCGGGGCGAAACCTGACGATCTGCCGCGCGAGTTTAGCGGCATTGCGGTTGGCGGCGATCGCCACCAGGCGGAAGCGCTCGGCGTGGCGCGCGAGCACATCGAGCGTGTTCTCGCCAACCGAGCCGGTGGAGCCGAGCACCGTTATGCCGATCATCCGACCACCCCGAGCAGCGTCAACCCGAGCAGCAGCACCGGGGCCGCTCCCGTAATGCTGTCGATGCGATCCATCACCCCACCGTGGCCGGGAAATATGCTGCCGCTGTCCTTCATGCCTGCGAAGCGCTTGAGTAGGCTCTCGGTGAGATCGCCGACGATCGAGAACCCGACCGCGGCAAGGCACAGCGGCAGAAACGCCGCGAGCGACACGTGAAACCACACGCTACCGGCGATGGCCACCGGCGCGCTGACCGCTATCCCTCCCAACACACCCTCCCAGGTCTTTCCCGGTGACACCTCGGGCGCCAGGCGCAACCGCCCGAAGCGCCGCCCACAGAAGAATGCGCCAATGTCGGCAACCCACACCAGCACCAGCACGAACAGCACCCACTGCGCCCCGTGCGGCAGGGCGAGCCGCAGCCGAACCAGCGCGAGCCACGCCGGCACGAGCGCGAGCACGCCGGCGGCGGCGGCCGACCAGGGCGACACGCGCCGCGGCGCGAATACGATCCAGACGAGTGCCGCAAGCCACCAGAGCACCGCCCCGGCGAGCACCAGGTCGCGCCCGGCGGCGGTCGCTGAGAAGCGCCACGCGCCCCACAACAGCATGCCGACCAGCAGCACGTAGCCGAGCCGCCACAGCGGAGCAACGAGGAGCAGGAACGCCGACCACTCCCAGGCCCCCGCCAGCGTCATGAGCGTGATGACGGCGATGGTGGCCCAATCGGGCAGGCCCAGCAGGATAACGAGGAACAGCCCCCCGAGCACCACCGCGGTCAGGATGCGCTTGCGCAGCGTGTCGCTCACGGGGACTTCATACCTTGGCAGACGCACGTTGTGCGCCGGTCTGTCCGAAGCGCCGCTCACGCGCGGCAAAGAAGCCGAGCGCGTCCTCGAGACCGCTCACGGTGAAGTCCGGCCACAGGCACGGCGTGAAATAGAGCTCCGCGTAAGCGGCGTCCCAGAGCAGGAAGTTGCTGATGCGTCGCTCGCCGCCGGTGCGTATCAGCAGCTCCGCTTCCGGAAGCCCCGCGAGCGCGAGCCGCGCGGCGAAGCTCGCCTCGGTCAGCTCATCGGGACGCAGAGCGCCGCTCGAACACTCACGCGCAAGCTTTTGAGCTGCCTGAACAATGTCCCAGCGACCCCCGTAGCTCATCGCCACCTGCAGCTTCAGCCCGCGGTTATCCGCGGTGCGTCCCTCGGCTGCGGCGATGCGGGTCTGCAGCCGCACGGCGAGGCTTTTGCGCTCGCCGATGAAGCGCACCCGCACGTCCTTCTCGTCGAGCTCGGCAATCTCGCCATCGAGCGCCTCGACGAACAGGCTCATGAGCGCTCCGACCTCGTCCGCCGGCCGGGCCCAGTTCTCGCTCGAGAAGGCAAACAGTGTGAGCGCCTCGATGCCGCGCCGCGAGCACTCCTCGATGCACATGCGCGCGGGCTTCAGCCCCGCCTTGTGTCCGGCGGTGCGCGTCAGGCCGCGCGCGGCCGCCCAGCGGCCGTTACCGTCCATGGTGATCGCAATGTGCTTCGGTAGGAGCTTGGGGGCGTCGGCGGCCATCAAACCTGCATGACCTCCTTCTCCTTGGCCTGCAGCAGTGCCTCGATGTCGGCGATGTGCTTGTCGGTGAGTTTCTGCACCTCGACCTCCGCACGCCGCTCGTCGTCCTGCGACACGAGCTTCTCCCTGAGCATCTCCTTGATGTCGGCCATGACGTCGCGGCGCACGTTACGCACGGCGACGCGGGCATTCTCCGCGTCGTGGCGCAGCACCTTGGTGATCTCGCGGCGCCGCTCCTCGGTGAGTGGCGGCATGGGGATGCGAATCACCGTGCCGGCGGTCATTGGCGTCAACCCGAGATCGGACTTGAAGATCGCCTTCTCGATCGCCTGCACCACGGTCTTCTCCCAGGGCGAGATGACCAGTGTCCGCCCTTCCTCGACGGCGATACTCGCTACCTGCTGTAGCGGCACTTCCGAGCCGTAGTAATCCACCTTCAGGTGCTCAATCAGGCTCGGGTGCGCCCGGCCGGTGCGCAGCTTCTTCAGATCCGCCTGGAAGTTGTGCACGCACTTGGCCATGCGCGTGGCAGCGTCTTTCTTGAGGTCTTCGAGCATGGTCGTCCTCCTCGTGCCCCCCGGGGCGGCTCACTCGACAGTGACCGCCGTGCCGACGTCCTCACCGCGCACGATACGGGTGAGGTCGCCCGGATTGTTGAGATTGAATACCCGCAAAGGCAAGCGGTTGTCGCGGCACATCACGATGGCGGTCGCATCCATGACGTTGAGCCGGTCGGTGAGCACCTTGTCGAAGGTGAGCCGCGTGTAGCGTACGGCGCTCGGGTTGCGCACCGGATCGTCGGAGTACACCCCGTTCACTTTGGTGGCTTTGAGCAGCACGTCGGCGTTGATCTCGATGGCGCGCAGCGCCGCCGCCGTATCGGTGGTGAAGAAGGGGTTGCCGGTGCCGGCGGCAAAGATCGTCACCCGACCCTTCTCCAGGTGACGCACCGCCCGGCGGCGAATGTAGTCCTCGCACACCTCGTTGATGCGAATCGCGGACATGACGCGCGCATGCAGCCCCAAGCTCTCGAGCGCGTCCTGCATGGCGAGCGCATTCATCACGGTGGCGAGCATCCCCATGTGGTCGGCGGCCACGCGGTCCATGCCCGCGCGGGCCAGTCCCGCGCCGCGGAAGATGTTGCCCCCGCCGATTACCACCGCGACCTGCACCTGCATCTGCACGATGTCCCCGAGCTCACCGGCGACGCGCTTGAGCACCACCGGATCGATGCCGTAGTCGCCGTTGCCGAGCAGCGCCTCACCGGAGAGCTTCACCAGGATTCTCGAGTAGATCGCCTTGGCCTGCGTCATCTGCATTCCCCTGTGAGCTGACGGAAAAAACCCCGCGCGGGGCGGGGTTTATTCCACTGTCACTGCCTCGCGCCGTCAGTGCTTGACGGTCGCCGGGCCCTCGCCTTTCACCTGAGCCATCACATCGGCGACGAAGTCATCGCTTTTCTTCTCGATGCCGGCACCGACCTCGAACCGCTCGAGGGCCACGACCTCAGCCCGGGCCCCTTTTAGCAGCTTCTCGATCGTGACGTCCGGATCCTTCACGAAGGGCTGGCCCGTCAGCGTGATCTCGCTCAGCGCCTTGCGCAGCCGCCCCTCGACCATCTTCGCCACGATCTCCGGCGGCTTGCCCTCCCCGCGCGCCTGCTCGGTGAGGATTTCGCGCTCCTTCGCCACGACCTCGGCCGGTACCTGTGCCGGCGAGAGGTAGCGCGGATTGCTCGCCGCGACGTGCATGGCCAGGTCGTAGGCGAGGCTCGCCGCTCCGCCCTTGAGTGCCACCAACGCGCCAATGCGCGTCCCGTGCACGTAGGCGCCCAGATGGTCAGCGGCCGAGAGCAGTGCGTAGCGGCGCACGCTGATGTTCTCGCCGATCTTCGCCACGAGCCCGCGGCGGCGCTCATCGACGCTCTCACCCGAGGGGAGCTTCGCTTCGCTGAGCGCGGCGAGGCTTGCGGGCTTGGCGCTCAGTGCGCACTCGGCGACCGCCTGGGCGAACGCACGGAATTCCTGCTCGCGAGCGACGAAATCGGTCTCGCAATTGACCTCGATGAGCGCCGCCGTGCGGGCGTCGGCGGACTTGGCGACGACCACGACGCCCTCCGCAGCGACCCGCGCCGCGCGCTTGTCGGCCTTCGCCAGCCCCTGGCGCCGCATGAGCTCGGCGGCCGCGTCCAGGTCGCCCTTGGTCTCGACCAGGGCCTTCTTACACTCCATCATGCCGGCGCCGGTGCGCTCGCGGAGCTGCTTGACTGCGTCTGCGGTGATGTTCACGCGTCAGCTCCCGCGGAGCCGGCTCCGCCACGGCCTTTGCGCCGACCTGCACCGCCGCCGGGACGGCGCGCCGGGCCTTCTCCTGGTGGCACGCCGGCCGCGACCGCTTCCGCGGCGTCCTCGGCCTCGAGGTCCTCATCCTCAGTGCCCGACTCCTCGGTCGTCCCCACCGGAGCCTTGACGGGTGGGAGCTTGCGCCGTGCCGGGGCCTTCTTACGTACGGTGGCCTGCGGGCGTTGCCTGGTGCGCGCCACTTTCTTGCGCGGGTTGCCGGCCTCGTCGAGCTCGACGAACTCGTCCTCGCCGACCGCGACCCGCGGCACCGACTGCTTGCCTTCGAGTACTGCATCGGCGATGCCCGCAGCGTACAGCTGGATGGCACGCATCGCGTCGTCGTTTCCCGGGATTACGTAGTCGATGCCATCGGGCGAGCAATTGGTGTCGACCACCGCCACGACGGGGATACCGAGCTTTTTCGCCTCGTGAACCGCAATGTTCTCGTGACCCACGTCGACGACGAACAGTGCATCGGGGAGCGACTCCATGTTCTTGATGCCGCCGAGGCTTCTCTCGAGCTTGTCCATCTCGCGCCGCAGCTGGGTCGCCTCCTTCTTGCCGCGCTTCTCGAGCGCCCCCGAGGCAGCAAGCTCGGTGATCTCACCGAGCCGCTTGATCGACTGGCGGATGGTCTTGAAGTTCGTGAGCATGCCGCCAAGCCAGCGCTGGTTCACATAAGGCTGCGCCGAGCGCTCGGCCTCCTTCTGGATGGACTCGCGTGCCGAGCGCTTCGTGCCCACGAACAGCACCGTGCCGCCGTCGGCAATGACGCCCTTGATGAAGTTCGCAGCGTCCGAATACATCGGCTGCGTCTTCTCGAGATTGATGATGTGGATCTTGTTACGCTCGCCGAAGATGAAGGGGGCCATCTTCGGGTTCCAGAAGCGGGTCTGATGTCCGAAATGGACTCCCGCCTCCAGCATCTGTCGCATGGACACGCCGGACATCAAAGACTCCTGTGCGGGTTAGGCCTCCGCGCACCCCCGTGACCATCCCGGAACGCCCCTCGCGAGCTGATTCCCGGACACCCAGTCACCGACGGTTAACGATGCGCGTGTGGGTTGCGTTGCCAAAAAAGGCCGCGCTTTATACCATGAAGGCCTCGTCGGAACAATGTCTTACGCGCGAGTGCGCGCCAGCACTTGCCGCAGGTCGCGCCGGCCCCATCTCATAGCCATGCCCGTCACTATCAAGAGCGCCGAAGAGCAGGAAAAGATGCGGGTCGCGGGGCGGCTCGCGGCCGAAGTGCTCGACATGATCGGCGAGCACGTCGTACCGGGTGTGACCACGGAGGAGCTCGACCGCATCTGCCACGACCACATCGTCAACGTGCAGCGCTCGGTGCCGGCGAACCTCAATTACCGCGGCTTCCCC
>DASPWF010000069.1:0-6541 GCA_035621995.1 Steroidobacteraceae bacterium | reverse complement strand
ATGAAACCTGAAACGATCGCCCTGCATTCGGGGTACGACTGCGACCCCGCGACCAAGTCCGTGGCCGTTCCGATCTACCAGACGGTAGCCTACGCGTTCGACAGCGCCGCGCATGGTGCGGCGCTCTTCGACCTGGAGGTCGAGGGGTTTCGCTACACGCGCATCGGCAATCCGACCACCGCGGTGCTCGAGCGGCGCATGGCCGACCTCGAGGGCGGCATCGACGCGCTCGTCGTCAGCTCCGGTCAGTCGGCGCTGTACTACACGGCGCTCAACCTGGTGGAGGCCGGGCAGAACATTGTCTCGGTCCCGCAGCTCTACGGCACCACCCACACGCTCTTCGCCCACATCCTGCCGCGGCTCGGCGTCAAGGTGCGATTCGGCAAGACAGATTCACCCGCCGAGCTCGCCGCGCTCATCGATGAGAACACGCGCGCGCTCTTCTGCGAGACCGTCGGCAATCCCGCCGGCAACATCTGTGACCTCGAGGCGCTCGCGGCCGTGGCGCAGCGTGCCCGGATCCCCCTGGTGGTCGACAATACCGTGCCGACCCCGATACTGATCCGGCCGTTCGATTTCGGCGCCGACATCATCATTCACTCGCTCACCAAGTTCCTGGGTGGTCACGGCACCACGCTCGGCGGGGCGATCGTCGACAGCGGGAACTTCCGCTGGGAGAAGCATGCCGCGCGCTACCCGATGTTCACGCAGCCGGACGCCTCCTATCACGGGCTCGTCTACACCGAGCATTACGGCCAGAAGGCCTTCCTCGGGCGGGCGCGCAGCGTGTTTCAGCGGACGATGGGCGCGGTGCTCTCGCCGTTCAACGCGTTTCTCTTGCTGCAAGGCATCGAGACCGTCGCGCTGCGCGTCGAGCGCCACGTGGAGAACGGACGGCGAGTCGCGGAGTTCTTGCGTGCCGATGCGCGGGTGGCGTCGGTGAGCTACGCCGGCTTCCCCGACAATCCCTACTACGCCCTGGCGCAAAAGTACCTTGGGGGCCGCTCCTGCTCGCTGCTCACCTTCGCCATCCGCGGCGGCTACGACGCCGGTACGCGCTTTTACGATGCGCTGAAGCTCTTCAAGCGCCTGGTGAACCTCGGGGATGCGAAGTCGCTCGCCTGCCATCCGGCTTCGACCACGCACCGCCAGATGTCACCCGAGGAGCAGCGCACGGCCGGCGTTGGGCCCGAGACCATACGCCTCAGCGTCGGCATCGAGCACATCGACGACATCATCGCGGATCTCGACCAGGCGCTCGGCGTCGCTACGCGCCCGCGCTGAAGTGCCCTGCCCGTCGGGCCGAAGGCCGCCCGCCCTGTGGGGCGGCCGAGGTTGCGCCGCCGGCCGGACTCAGCACTTCTGCGCCAGAAGCTTTGCCAGCAGTCCTTCGACCGAGGAGACCGAGCGGAAGTTGTCGGGTGTGATATCGCCTTGCGGTATGGTGAGATCGAATTCCACTTCCACCGCAAGCATCAGGCTCACCATCTTGATCGAGCTCATCCCGAGCTCGCTCAGCCGCCCCTCGACCGGCAGGCTCGCCGCAGCCTCCGGCTTGCCGAGAATCTGCGCCACCAGGCGCAGCAGGCGGTCACGGAGTGCGGGTTGTGGTTCCGACTGGGGAGGCCCGTCGCTCATAGCCGGGGCATCATACCGTTTCCGCCGTGCGCGACGGCGTCCGTGCAGCGGCGATGAACGACAGCCAGTTCCGGTAGATGGCGACGGCCGCCGGGCGCCAGGTGTTCTGCAGCTCGGCGGCCACCGAGCCGAATGGAAACTTCTCCAGAAGTCCCACGCTGCGCTCGGCGAGTGCCTGCTCGCGAAACGCGCCGAGCCTGGCCACCGCCTCCGCCGACAGATAGCCGCAGGGCAGGCTCGGGTAATGTGGCTGCTCGCCCCGCAGGTAGCGCCCGACATCGCGGCGGTATTCCTTGAGCAGCGTGAGATCCTCGTACTCGGGGTGGCCCTGAAAGAACAGCAGCAGGCTGCGCTCCTGCCGCACGAAGGCGTCTGCCCCCGCCTCGGCCGACCAGCTGAGGAGCGTATAGCCTGCCGCGCGCAACTCATCCGCCGAAAGCTCGTTCCAGCGCGAGTGCGGCATGCGCATCGGCGCGCTCACGCCCTCGAGCAGCGGGTGTCCGGCCAGGATGCTGTGCTCGTAGACTCCGCAACGTTTCTCGGGCAGGCGTCGCCGCTCGATGCCGTCGAGGTGCAATACAGCGGAGTGCGCTGCGAGGCAGGACCAGACGCTCGCCGCGGTATGCTGCTCCGCGAACGCGAGGAGCTCCACCGAGCGTTGCCAATACGGCTCGTCGGTAAGTCGGCTGGCGCGTGGCTCGGTTCCGGTCACGATGAGCGCATCGAGCGGGGCGGCGAGCAGCTCGTCGAGCGCCCAGTAGCAACGCTCGACACGCTCGCGGGCTTCACCGCAACGCGGTAGCTCAGGAAAGGACGACAGGCGCAGGCGGATCTCCCGCCCACCCGCCGCGGCCTGTAGCAGCCCCTGGAACTGGGTCTCGGTCGCGTGCAGTGCAGTGTCGGGCATGTTATTCACGAGGCCGATCAGGAGCGGCTGCCCTGGGACATGCCGGGTGCCAGTGGCCCGCCCCACTGGCACCGAAGGGGTGCGTGCCTCAACGTCTACGGGCATGAGATTTCACTTATTTTGCAGTTCCTTTTGTGACGCCGCCTGCAAGGCAGCGTAAGGTCCTGATGTATTATGGGCTTGCCAGAATATCTCTGGAGCACAAGGAAAACTAATCAAGGGGTCTCGTAATGGAATTGAAGCAGATGGCGGAGGCACGTGTGGGGGCAGGCGTTGCGCCTGCGGGGGATTTGGCGACCCGAACGGCGGCCGTGGCGGCCGTCGCCGCCCAGCACGCGCTCGCAGTGGACAGCGCTTCGCGCTTTCCGGCAGAGGCTTTCGCTGCCGTCAAGGCGCAGCGGCTCCTCGGCATCCAGGTCTCGAAGGCGCTCGGCGGGGAGGCCGCGCCCATCAGCGACGTCGCCGACGTGTGCTTTCAGCTCGGGCAGGCTTGCGCCTCGACCGGCATGATCTTCGCGATGCACCAGATCAAGGTGGCGTGCATCCGCCGGCACATGGGCGAGAACGCTACCCTGCAGCAGATGCTGCGGCGTCTGTGTGCGGAGCAGCTGCTGCTCGCCTCCTCGACGACGGAGGGCCAGGGGGGCGGCAACATTCGCTCGAGCGAAGCCCCGATCGAGCATCGCGACGGCGGCCGCGTCACGCTCGAACGGCGTGCTAGCGTCATCTCCTACGGGGCTTATGCCGATGGGGTCGTCACGACGGCGCGCCGGTCCGCCGATGCCGCCGCATCCGACCAGGTGTTGGTCGCGCTCCTCAAGAGCGACTACACGCTCACGAAGCTCCAGGGCTGGGACGCGCTCGGCATGCGTGGCACCTGCAGCGAGGGTTACACGCTCAAGGCGGACGCTTCCGCCGAGCAGGTCCTGCCCGAGCCTTATGAGAACATTCACATGCGCACCATGGTGCCGAGCGCACATCTGCTGTGGGGCTCGGTGTGGACCGGAATTGCGGCTGCTGCGACCGCGCGCGCTCAGGCGTTCATCCGCAACGCCATGCGCCACGGCGGACAGCTTCCGCCGGGCGCGCCGCAATTCACACGCGCGCTGGCGACGCTGCGGACACTGCGCGGAATGCTCTCGACCTCGATTCGGCGCTACGAGCAATGCATGAACGACCCACAGGCGCTCGCCGCGCTCGACTTTCAGACGATGATCACGCTCACCAAGGTCGAAGCCTCGGAGCTTGCGGCGACCACGGTGATGCACGCTATGCGCGCCACCGGCTTGTCCGGCTACCGCAACGACAGCGAATACAGCATCGGCCGACATTTGCGCGACGTGCTGTCCTCGCCGATCATGATCAACAACGACCGCATACTCGCCAACCTGGCGACGCCGTCGTTGATGAGCCCAATCGCGACGTCGCTACGCGACTGAAACCCCTCAGGGACGACCTTAAGTCGCAGGCCATTTACAGCGCGCGAAGACGCGCCGGAGCACAAGCATGACCGTTCCCGGATCCGAAGCCATCGCCGCGGCGGATGACCCGCTGGCCCCGATCGCAAAGGAGCTCTTCAGGCCGCTGGGGGTCGATGGCGTCTATGGCCGCACCGCCTTGTACGAGGGCGTGATCGAGCGCCTCGCGGCGTTCATCTCGCGCGAGCGCGACTCGCGCGCCGAGGTTCTGCGTTTCCCGCCGGTCATGAGCCGCCGCCAGCTCGAGAAGTCGGGGTATCTCAAGAGCTTCCCGAATCTGCTCGGTTGCGTGTGCGCGCTGCATGGCAGCGAGTCTGCGATTCGCTCGGCCGCGGATCTGCACGAGAGCGGTGGCGACTGGACGAGCGCGCTTGCGGCTTCGGACCTGGTCCTCTCGCCGGCGGCCTGTTATCCCCTCTATCCGCTGGTCGCCGGTCGTGGCCGCCTGCCCGACGGCGGCCTGATATTCGACGTCGCCGCCGACTGCTTCCGCCGCGAGCCCTCGCGCTCACTCGATCGCCTGCAGTCCTTTCGCATGCGTGAGTACGTGCGCATCGGCTCGCCGGAAGAGATCACGGCATTCCGCGAAGGCTGGATGCAGCGCGCCCGCGGTCTCGCCGATCAGCTGGCGTTGCCGTACACGGTCGACGTGGCCAACGATCCGTTTTTTGGGCGCGTGGGCCAGATCATGGCGGTGAGTCAGATACAGCAATCGCTGAAGTTCGAGTTGCTGATTCCCTATCATCGAACCGCGAAGCCGACCGCCTGCATGAGCTTCAACTACCACCGTGAGCACTTCGGTCAGGTATGGGGGATTCAGGACGGCAAGAACGAGCTCGCCCATACGGGCTGCGTGGCGTTCGGCATGGACCGCCTCGCGGTCGCGCTCTTCGCCAATCACGGGGTGGATCCCGCGCGCTGGCCGGCCTCGACCCGAACCGCGCTCGGATTTTGAGCGTGCGAGTTCGCAGCTAAGACGGGGCGCGTGATCCATGCCGCTCGACGCGCGCGCCAGGCGGTTCCTCGACACGCTGGCCGCGATGAATCCGCCGAGCGCGCTGTCGCTGACTCCGCAGGAGCGTCGCCACGCACTCGCGCAGCTGCTGAGCTTCTGCGGCACCCCCGAGTCCGTGGGAGCGGTAAGCGAGCTCACCGTGCCAGGGCCCGACGGCCCGCTCAGCGCCCGCGCGTATACGCCGCGCGATGCGCTGCAGGGCGCCATTCTGCCGGGGCTCGTCTATTTTCACGGCGGCGGATTCGTCGCCGGGAGCCTCGCCACCCACGATCCCATCTGCCGCTCTCTCGCGAACGCCAGCGGCTGCCGGATCGTGTCGGTGGACTATCGCCTGGCCCCGGAGTGCCCGTTTCCGGCAGCCGTCGTGGATGGCTGTGCGGCTTTCCGGTGGGTGAGCGCGCATGCGCACGAGCTGGGCATAGATGCGGCGCGACTCGGCCTGTGTGGGGACTCTGCCGGGGCGACGCTGGCAGCGGTAGTCTGTCAGCTCATGACGGCGGCCCGCGAGGGCGCGGTGGCTTTTCAGTTCCTGCTGTGTCCGATCATGGACTTCGCGGCCGAAAGCGCCTCACGCCGCACCCTGGCGCAGGGGTATCTGGTCGACCGCGACACCCTGGAACACGATCTCAAGCACTACCTCTCGGCGAATGCCGATCGCGCGGATCCGCGCATCTCACCGCTGCGCGCTGCGGACTTGCGCGGCCTTCCGCCCGCGGTCATTCATACCGCGGAATTCGATCCGCTGCGCGATGAGGGGCAGGCGTACGCCCAGCGGCTAAAGAATGCCGGCGTGCCGACCATTTATCGCTGTCATCCCGGTATGATTCACCTGTTTTACGGCTTGGGCGGTCTGATCGCGTACGCTGGTGCCGCTTTCGCTCTCATGGGCGCCGACATTCGCAGCTTGCTGGCTTCAGCGAAAGACCGCAGAGGGGACACGGAATGACGGATCGCCTGCAAGTTGAGCAGCTCGTGCGTGAGCTGCACGCGGCCCGGCTGGACGGGAACCTTGAGCGGCTCTGCGGACTTTACTCGGCCGAGGCACGTCTGCGGATCGCGGGAACGACCGATGGCAAGCCCATTGCCATCGCTGCAAGCGGCATTGCCGAGATCCGGCCGTGGCTGTCCATTTTGGTGAAGACGTTCAGGCTCACGCAGTACATGATCCTCTCACTCACCGTCGATGCACCGCGGGCTGCAGCCCACTGGCGCGTCGATATTCACTCGAAGATTACCGGCGTGGTCGTACCGACGGAGCTCATCGATCTGATCGATGTGCGCGGCGGGCGCATTGCCTCGCACACGGAGTTCTTCGTTCCCGTGACCGACGATCCCGCACGCGTGGCGCGGCGCGACACGCTCGAGTGAGGCGACCGCCAGCGTGGGGATTCTGGAGTGGGCACATCGCCGGGAAACGCCGGCACAGCGGCGGGCGTGGGAATTCCTCAAGACGGCGGCCAGATTCGATTTCCCGGTAATTCCGGGTCTGCATCATTTCCTGCT
>DASPWF010000068.1:0-29527 GCA_035621995.1 Steroidobacteraceae bacterium | reverse complement strand
CGTCGGCGGTGGTGACGTCGGCGGTGGCGACGGTGTTGTTGTTGGTGGCGGTGTCGTCGGCGGAGTCGGCGTCGTAGAACCGCCGGACGGAGGCGCGACCGAACCGCTTCCGCCATCGTGATTGTCGATGGCGCTTTGCGGCGACGCGCTGGTGCCGATCTCGTTGCAGGCACTGAGCGTTGCAAGGAGCACGATGCAGGCGAGACGGATATGCATTCGCGTTGGGGTTGTTGTTCTTTTGGAAAGTGCCATGGCCCCGACGCTGAGGCAAGGCGTCGTCGCGAAGCGACGGACTGCGTGCGGCGGGGCTGCACGCCGACGGTTCACAGCGAATCATGTAGTTGCTGTTGTTTCTTACAGATCCACTTTCGTTATGCAGCAGCGACTGCTTCACGGAGTGCAGCGCGTGCGGGCCGTGCCGTTGGCGATCCTGACCTGCGGCGCGGCGCGACCCACGAGTGCCTGCGATGGTGCCCGAGGTCGGAGTCGAACCGACACGCTTTTAAGGGCGGCGGATTTTCGTACCACTTCGACTTTCGTCGCCCCGGCACATCGGCTGCGCGGGTTCGTGGTCTGGAGCACGCCTTCACCATGGCCTCACGGCTGTAGGTGCCCGCCGTCTGCTCTCTACACCTTCCCGCGCGTCGCGTGGGCTTGGTTCGGCGTCAGCTCGAGCGGCAAGCGCACGGGGCCTTCACCGAGTTTGACGGGCTTCACCTCGCAGATTTCTCCACGAGGGCTCAAATGGATTCGTCTGAGTCCGCTGCGTCTACCAATTCCGCCACTCGGGCTGCGAGTGTCCACCCCTCCCACCGGAGGAGGTCGGTACGAGTATAGAGCGCCCCCCGGCGCATTAAAACGCACCTTCGCGTTGCCGGGGCGGCGGGTCTGCGACCTTTTGCTGTCCTGGCGCATCTAAGGGTCGTGAGCCGACTTGCCGACACCGGCGTTCCGGAGGAGCTAGTGGCGCGGGCGTGCGCGGGCGACACGGCCGCGCGCGAGGCCATTTATAGCGTGCTGGCGCCGGCGACCCTCACGCTGATTCGCCGCATCGTCGGGCAGCGCGCCGTAGCCGAGGACATTTTCCAGGACACGATGATGGCCATGTACGAGCGACTGCCGCAGTTTCGCCGCGAGGCGCCCCTCGGAGCGTGGCTGCGCCAGATCGCGCTCAGCCGTTGTCTCATGTACCTGCGCTCTCCGTGGCGGCGGATGTGTCTGCATCTCGAGGCGGAGCATCTTGCCCGCGGAGCAGCCGAGGCGAGCCTCACGATGCCGGGGTACCGCGGCGAGTGGATCGACCTCGAGCGCGCCCTCGGCACGCTCGCACCGACGGCACGCGCCGTCGTCTGGATGTACGAAGTGGAGGGCTACTCTCACGAAGAGATCGCGCGCGCGTTTGGCCGCTCGGTGAGCTTCTCCAAGTCGCAGCTCGCTCGCGCGCACGCGCGGCTGCGCGCGTGGTTCGAGCCGCAGGAAGGCCGCCAGTCATGCACCCTGATCTAGACCCCCAGCCGCCGCTCGCGCAGTTGCTTCGTGGGCTGCCCGAAACGGCCGCCCGACCGTACGGCTTCGCCGAATTCGAGCGCCGTAGCCGCGAACGTGCCCGAGGCGCGCAGCGCGCGATGCCGGCCTGGACACTCCTCGCCGTGGCCATCGCTGCGGGCGTGCTCGCCCTCTCGCTGCGCTTCGGGGGGCGGCCCCCGGAGGGCCGCGGATCGGCTCCGGCCGTCGAGGCTACCGGCCCCCCGCGGCTCCCGGCGGGCGAGCCAGCGACGGTGGTCGGCACCGACATCCTGGAACAGTGGCTCGCCACGCTGCCGCGCGAGCCGGCGGTGGTCCACGTTGGAACACGCGCAGCCGTGACGGGACTCGAGGATCGCCTCGCGCAGGTCGATGACCTGCTGAGCGTCGCCCGCGTCGAGCAGGCCAGGCCGGCGCGCCTTGCGGCCCTGCAGCAGGAGCGAACACGGCTGGTCGGGGCGCTGCTGCAGGTCCGCTACGCAGAGACGCTCGTGGACGAATCGCGTTGAACCCGTCAATCAGACCGAAGGAGCAAACGTGAAACGCAATCGCTTGATCCGCTCGTGGCCCGCGCTGCTCGCCTGCACGACGCTTGTTGTGGCGGTGCCAGCCGCGCCATCGGCCGCCGACCCGCCGTCCGCGCCTGCGGGCACCGCTCACGAAGGCAGCAGCGCCGATCTCGACGCGCAGCTGGCCGCGGCGCGCAAGCAGCTCGAGCGGGCGGCGAACGACGTGGCGCGCCTGTCCGCGCAGCTGAGCATCGCCACACTCGATGGCGTGAAGCCACTCTTCGAGCCGGCGCGCGCCGTGATCGGCGTGGAGCTCGACCCGGCATCCGCGGCCGGTGGTGCGCGCGTGCGCGAGGTGTCCCCCGGGGGACCGGCTGCAGAGGCCGGAATCGTGCCGGGCGACGTCATCGTGGCGATCAATGGCACCGCAGTCACCGGTGCGGACCCGGCGCGCCAGGTGGTGACGGTCATGCGCGACGTGAAGCCCGACAGCCGCGTGGCTGTGCGCGTGCTGCGCGACGGCAAGGCGCACGAGTACGTGATCACCGCGCGGCCGGGTCCGACGCTGTTTGCGGTCACGCACGACCTCCCTGACCTGTTCTACGGCGCGCTGCCCGAGCTGCGCGGGGCGTTCATGCTCCACGGTCCGCTCACGGACATGGAGCTGGTGACGCTCACGCCGCGTCTCGGCAGCTACTTCGGCAGCGACAGGGGTGTGCTGGTGGTGCGCGCACCTGCAGGCGGGGAGTTGAAGCTCGAGGATGGCGACGTCATCCTCGCCATCGACGGCCGTCAACCGACCTCGGGGTCGCACGCCACGCGGATCCTCGGCTCCTACCAGCCGGGCGAGAAGGTCACGTTGCGCATCCTGCGCCAGCACAAGACGCTCGAGATCGAGGCGACGCTGCCCGGTGCGCCGCGTCCCGCGCGCCACGAGTTGCACGAGGAGGGTTCGGCGGCGGAGACGCCGGTGCCACCGGCGCGGGTGGTTGTTTTCGGCCGCGGCACGGCATAGCGCCTTGGTCAGCGCAGCGCACGCGGCGTGTAACATGCGCGCGTGCGCCGCCAGGACTTCTCCTACGATCTGCCGAGCGAGCTGATTGCGCAGACGCCGCCCGCCGAACGCTCGGCGGGTCGCCTGCTGGTGCTCGATGGGGCGACGGGTGCGATGGCGGATCGCATGGTGCGCGACCTGCCGGACTGTCTCGAGTCGGGCGATCTGCTGGTGTTGAACGACACGCGCGTCGTCGCCGCCCGGCTCCTCGGGCACAAGCCCTCCGGCGGGCGGGTGGAGATTCTGCTCGAGCGGGCACTTACGGGGCGGGAGGCCCTGGCGCAGCTCTCGGCGAGCAAGCCGGTGCGCGCCGGACTCGAGGTGAGCACCGCCGGTGGCACCGTACGCGTGCTTCGACGCGAAGAGGATCTGTGGCGCATCGCGCTGCCGGCGCCGGCGCTCGAGTTCTTCGAGACTTTCGGCGAGGTGCCGCTGCCACCCTATATCCGCCGCGCGCCCGAGCGCAACGATCGCGAGCGCTACCAGAGCATCTTTGCGCGCGAGCCGGGAGCGGTGGCGGCGCCGACCGCGAGCCTGCATTTCGATCAGGCCCTCACCGAGGCGCTCGCGGCGCGCGGCATCGCCCGCGCGTTGGTCACGCTGCACGTCGGTGCCGGTACGTTCCAGCCCGTGCGCGGCGATGACCTCGCCGCGCACGTGCTGCACGCCGAGCAGGCCTCGGTCGGCAGCGCGACCTGCGAGGCCATCCGCCGTACGCGTGCCCGGGGAGGCCGCGTGGTGGCGGTGGGCACGACCGTGGTGCGCGCGCTCGAGTCGGCGGCGCTCATGCGGGCAAACCCGGGTGCGGAGCTCGCGCCGGGAGACCCTGGGGAAGCTCCGGCGCTTGCTTCGCGGGAACCGTGCCAAGCTCGGACGTTATCGCCTGCAAACCCGAGGCAAGCTCCGGCTCTTGCGCCGTGGTCGGGTGAGACGCGGCTGTTCATCACGCCGGGATTTCGCTTTCAGGTGAGCGATGCGCTGCTCACCAATTTTCATCTGCCCGAGTCGACGCTGCTCATGCTGGTGTGTGCCTTTGCGGGTCGCGATCATGTGCTCGCCGCCTATCGCCATGCCGTCGCGGCAGGCTACCGCTTCTTCAGCTACGGTGACGCCATGCTGCTCACGCGGAGGTCTGCGTGATTCCTTCCTTCAGCGTGCTCGCGAGCGACGGTGCCGCGCGCGTCGGTGTCCTGGTAACCGCGCACGGCGTGGTGGAGACGCCGGCATTCATGCCCGTCGGTACCTATGGCACCGTGAAGGCCATGACCCCCGAGGAGCTCGAGGGTCTCGGTGCACAGATCATCCTCGGCAACACCTTTCACCTCATGCTGCGCCCGGGACCGCAGATCATCGCCGCCCACGGCGGACTGCACCGTTTCATGCACTGGCAGCATCCGGTGCTCACCGACTCGGGCGGCTTTCAGGTATTCAGCCTGCGCAGCCTGCGACGTATCAGCGAGGAGGGCGTGCAGTTTCGCTCGCCGATCGACGGGCGCGAGGTGCGGCTGACGCCGGAGGACTCCATGGACGTGCAGCTCGCGCTGCGCTCGGACATCGCCATGGCGCTCGATGACTGTACCGAGTATCCGGCGACCGAGGCCGAGGCGCGCACGTCCATGGAACGCTCCATGCGCTGGGCGGCGCGCAGCCACGCGCGCTATTACCGCGCTGGAGCTGCCGAGTCCCCCGGCGGGCTGTTCGGTATCGTCCAGGGTGGCATGCATGCGGCACTGCGTCTCGCCTCGCTCGAGGCGCTGTCACGGCTCGAGTGGTCCGGCCTCGCCGTCGGGGGGCTCGCGGTCGGGGAGTCGGAGGAAGAGCGGCTGGGCATCCTCGAGTCGCTGGTGCCTCACATGCCCGTCGGCCGGCCGCGCTACCTGATGGGTGTCGGCCGGCCCGAGGATATCGTCGCGGCGGTGGTGCGCGGCATCGACATGTTCGATTGCGTCATCCCCACCCGCCATGCGCGCAACGGCCACCTGTTCACCTCCGAGGGCGTCATCAACATCCGCAACAGCGCCTACGCCGCCGATCTGTCGCCCATCGATGCCACCTGCGACTGCTACACCTGCCGCAACTTCAGCCGCGCCTACCTGCGCCACCTCGACCGCTGCAACGAGATCCTTGGCTCGCGGCTCAACACCGTTCATAACCTGCATTTCTACATCGCCCTGATGCGCTCGCTGCGCACTGCCATCCGTGCCGGCGGCCTCACGGGGTGGGCACAGCGATTCCTCGCCTCCCGGCGCACTGCCGATGCTGTGGCATAATGCCGCCCTTTTCGCTGCCCGGACCGCACACATGAATGGCTTGATCTCTGACGCCTGGGCGCAGGCCGGCCCTGGCGCCGCCGGCGGACAGTTCCAGTTTGCCCTGCTGATGGTGGCGTTCATCGCGCTGTTCTATTTCATGCTGATACGGCCGCAGCAAAGGCGCGCCCGGGAACACCAGACGCTGGTGTCGAAGCTCGCCGCGGGCGACGAAGTGGTGACCAGCGGCGGGCTCCTCGGCCGCATCACCGATGTTGGCGACGTGTTCGTGACGCTCGAGGTGGCCGATGGCGTGCGCGTCAAGGTGCAGAAGGTGCAGGTTACCCAGCTCATGCCCAAGGGCACGCTGAAGAGCGCCTGAAGATGCTCGAGTACGCCCGCTGGAAATACATTCTCATCGCGGTGGTGCTGCTGCTCGCGCTGCTGTTCGCGCTGCCGAACTTCTTCGGCGAAGACCCGGCGCTGCAGGTCGCGCGCAAGGACCACAGCCCAGTCAGCGCCGACGCCATGCAGGCGGTGGAAGCCTTCCTGCGCCAGCGCAATGTGCATTTCGTCAAGAGCTACATCGACAACGGGCGGCTGATGGTGCGCTTCGCCAACGTGCCCGATCAGCTTGCGGGGCGCGATGCAGTCGACGAGGAGTACAAGGGCACCTACATCACGGCGCTGTCGTTCGCACCGCGCACACCGGAGCTGCTGCGCGTGCTGGGCCTGCGTCCCATGCCGCTCGGTCTGGATCTGCGCGGCGGCCTCTACCTGCTCTACCAGGTCGATGTCAATGCCGCGGTCAGCCAGGCACTCGAGGGTTATGCCACGGACGCGCGCCGTGCGCTCGCTGCCGCCAACATCCCGGTGAAGGACGTGGCGCTGGTCGCCGTCGGCAGCGAGCGACCCAACGCCGTGCGAGTGGTGCTGCCGCCGGCGGCCGACGTGTCCGCAGCGCGCAGCGCGCTCAACACGCCGCTCCAGGGCCTGTCGGTCAGCACCGAGAGTCTCGCCAGCGGTTCCGCCATCACCGCCGTCATGACCACCACGCAGATCCGCGAGCGCCAGGACTACGCCATCCAGCAGAACATCACCACGTTGCGCAATCGCGTGAACGAGCTCGGGGTCTCCGAGCCGATCGTGCAGCGCCAGGGCATCGACCGCATCAACGTGCAGCTGCCCGGCGTGCAGAACTCCGCCGAGGTCAAGGACATCCTCGGCCGAGTGGCGACGCTCGAGTTCCGGCTGCAGGACATGCAGAACAACGCCATGGAGGCGAAAGAGACCGGGCGCGTACCGCTCGGCTCGAAGCTCTATACTCACACCCGCTTCGGCTACCCGGTGCTGCTCAAGCGCGAGGTGATCGCCACCGGTGACCAGCTGACCAACGCCACGAGCGGGCAGTCGCAGGAGGGGCCGGCCGTCAACGTGCGCCTCGATGCTCGCGCCGGCGAGAACATGCTGAGGACTACCCGGGCGAACCTCAACAAGCGCATGGCCGTGGTGCTTATCGAGAAGCGCCGCGAAACCCAGGAAGTCGACGGCAAGAAGGTGTCGCGCGAGGTGACCGACGAGGAAGTCATCAACGACGCCACGATTCGCGGCGTGTTCAGCAACAACTTCCAGATCACCGGGCTCACCGCCGGTGAGGCACGCGAGCTGGCGCTGCTGCTGCGTTCCGGATCACTCGCCACGGTCATCTACGAAATCGAGGAGCGCGCCGTGGGCCCGAGCCTCGGGCGCGAGAACATCGACAAGGGCGTGACGGCGCTCATCGTCGGCATGGCGGGCGTGTTCGTGTTCATGGCGATCTATTACAAGACCTTCGGCCTGGTCGCCGACCTGGTGCTGCTCGCCAACGTGGTGCTGCTCACTGCTCTGCTGTCGATGATGCGCGCCTCGCTGTCGCTGCCCGGCATCGCCGGCATCATCCTTACCGTCGGCATGGCGGTGGATGCCAACGTGCTGATCTACGAGCGCATCCGCGAAGAGCTGCGCAAGGGTGTCTCACCGCAGGCCGCGATCCGGGCCGGCTTCGACAAGGCGTTCTCGGCGATCGCCGATTCTAACATCACGGCGCTGATTGCCGGCGTGGTGCTGTGGGTCCTGGGCACCGGTCCGATCCGTGGCTTCGCCGTGGTGCTCACGCTCGGCATCGCCACCTCGATGTTCACGGCTCTCATGGGCAGCCGTGCACTCCTCACGCTGATGTACGGTGGCCGGCGCAAGATCGCACGGCTCTCGATCTGAGGGCGCCGCGCACGGCACACACGAGGATCATCCGTGGAATTCTTCAGTCACCAGACCAGTTTCCCGTTCATGGCCACGCGCCGGATGTGGTACACGCTTTCGGCGATTCTCATGATCGTGGCGTTCGGCTCCTTCTTCACCCGTGGCCTGAATCTCGCCATCGACTTCACCGGCGGCGTGAGTGCCGAAGTCAGTTTCCCGCACGCGGTGAACGTCGATGACGTGCGCGCCCGGCTCACCACCGCCGGCTTTCGCGACCCGCAGGTGCAGAACTTCGGTTCCTCGCGCGATATCGCCATCCGCCTGCCGCCCGATCCGCAGCAGACCGCCGCCTCGGTGCGGGCGCGGCTCGAGGCTGCGCTCAAGGCGGTCGACCCCGCCGTGCAGGTGACGCAGCTCGACGTGGTTGGCCCCCAGGTTGGGAACGAGCTCAAGGTGAGCGCCATGTGGGCGCTGTTCTTCACGCTGCTCGGGATATTCGCCTACATCGCCTTCCGCTTTCACACCTGGCGGCTGTCGCTCGGCGCGATCCTCGCGGTGCTGCACGATCCGATCCTGGTGCTGGGATTCTTCTCTCTCACGCAGCTGTCGTTCGACCTGGCGGTGGTGGCGGCGATTCTTGCCGTGATCGGCTACTCCTTGAATGACACAGTCGTGGTGTTCGACCGCATCCGCGAGCGCTTCGAGACCAACCGCCGCAGCCCGCCCGACGTGGTGCTCGATCAGTCGATCAACCAGACGCTGTCGCGCACCATCATGACCAAAGTGGTCACCTCGATCGTCGTGGTGGCGCTGCTGTTCCTCGGCGGGCCGGTGCTCAAGGGCTTCTCGGCGGCGCTGCTGATCGGCATCATCGCCGGCACCTATTCCTCGATCTATATCTCGAGCGCCATCGCCCTCGACTGCGGGTTGACGGCGGACCACGTGTTCCCGTCGGTGAAGAAGGCGGCGCTCGATCACCTGCCGTAGCGACGGGCTGCTGCCTGAGCCTGGATCCGCATGTCTGGCTGGCGTTCGTCTCGCTGACGCTGCTCGAGATCGTTCTCGGCATCGACAACATCATCTTCATTTCCATCCTGGTGGGCCGCTTGCCGTCGCAGCTGCAGCCGCTGGCCCGCACCAGTGGCCTGGCGCTCGCCATGCTGACGCGGGTGGCACTGCTGTTCTCGATCGTCTGGCTGACGCACCTGGTGCGTCCCTGGCTGTATGTCGCCGGCCGCAGTTTCTCCGGGCGCGATGTGGTGCTGCTCGGCGGCGGCTTGTTCCTCCTGGGCAAGAGTGTGCTCGAGATTCACCAGGCGCTGGAGGGACCGCCACGCGCCGCGGCAGGCGCGCCGGTGCGCAACAGTCTCCTGGCCGCGATCGTGCAGATCGCGCTCATCGACATCGTGTTCTCACTCGATTCCGTGTTCACCGCGGTCGGCCTGGTGCGCGAGCTGCCCATCATGGTGGCCGCCATCGTCGTGGCGATCCTCGTCATGATGTGGGTATCGCGCTCGATCGGGGCGTTCATCACCCGTCACCCGACCATCAAGATGCTGGCGCTGGCGTTCCTGCTGCTCATCGGCGTGGCCCTGGTGGGTGAAGGGCTGCACTTCGAGATCCCCAAAGGCTACCTGTACTTCGCCATGGCATTTGCAGTGGGCGTGGAGATGATCAACATGCGCGTGCGGCGCCAGCTCGATGCCCGGCGGCCGGACGCTTACCCGCAGGAGGGTCACCCGGACGAAAAGCCCTGAAGGGCGCGCGACGCGCTGCGACCTGTCGCGGCACGCCCGGCCGCGGGCCGCGCCGCGGCGGACTGCTGCGTCTCAGGCGGTACGCGGGCTCGCGGTCGCCGCACCGTGCGCACCCTGGCGCACACGGCTGTGGCGGTAACCGTAGGCGGCGTAGATGACAACACCGATCAACGTCCAGAGCAGCAGCCGCGCCCAGGTCGCCGGCCCGAGAAATAGCATCATCCCGCCGCACACCAGGGCGCCGGCAATGCCGGTGAACCACGGCCAGGGTGCGCGGAACGGGCGCGGCAGGTCGGGACGGGTCCGCCGCAGCACCAGCACGCCGATGCACACCGTGACGAAGGCCGCGAGCGTACCGATCGCCACCAACTCGCCGAGGATCTTCACCGGAAACAACCCGCCGATCAACGCGGCAAAGACACCGGTGATGACCGTGCCGGTGGAAGGAGTGCGGAAGCGCGGATGGACACGCCCGAAGAACGGCGGCAGCAACCCATCGCGGGCCATGGCAAAGAAGATGCGCGCCTGCGCAATCGTCATGACCAGCATTACCGAGGTCATGCCACAGACCGCGCCGAGCTTCACGGGGATTCCCAGCCAGTGCAGCCCCGGGTACCTGTCGAGAGCCAGCGCGACCGGCGCGGCCACGTCGAGTTGCCGATAGGGCACCATACCGGTGAGCACCGCCGACACGATCACGTACAGGATCGTGCAGATCACGAGGCTCGACAGAATCCCGATCGGCATATCGCGTTGCGGGTTCTTGGTTTCCTGGGCGGCGGTCGAGACGGCATCGAAGCCGATGTAAGCGAAGAAAATGACGCCCGAAGCCGCCATGACGCCGCTCCAGCCGAACACCCCGGTATGCCCCGCGTTGGGTGGGATGAAGGGATGCCAGTTCGCCGTGTTGACGAAGCTCACACCGAAGATGATGAACAGTATAATCACGGTCACCTTGATGGCGACGATGATTGAGTTGAACGCGGCCGATTGCCGGATGCCGATGTAGCAGATGGTGGCGATGACGGCGACGATCAAAATCGCGGGCACGTTGATGATCGCTCCGGTAGCAACCCAGTGCAGCGCGTCGGCGCCCTGATCGAGCGGTGCCAGCGATAGTGCGGCGGGAATGTGAACGTGCAGCTGCTCGAGCAGGCTCACCGCGTAGCCGGACCAGCCGACCGAGACCGTCGCCACGGCGAACATGTATTCGAGCACCAGGTTCCAGCCGATGAACCAGGCGATGCCCTCGCCGAGCGTCGCGTAGGAGTAGGAGTAGGCGCTCCCCGAGACCGGGATCATGGCGGCGAACTCGGCGTAGCAGAGTCCGGCGAGCGTGCAACCGATCCCCGCGATGATGAACGACAGCGGCAGCGCCGGGCCCGCGTGGTTGGCTGCGGCCGTGCCGGTGAGCACGAAGATGCCCGTGCCGATGATGCCGCCGATGCCGAGCAGTGTCAGATGCGTGGCATTGAGCGCGCGCCGCAGCTGGTTGCCCGAGGATTCCTGCTGGTGTAGCTCGGCTATGGACTTGGTGGCAAGCAGTTGTCGCGCCATGCAACCCCCCGATTTTTGCCGAGGACTCTACACAAGCGACCCCGCGAAAGCGAGCGAGGCGGCGGCGCTGCGCGCTCGGTGAGCTTCGTCGTGCTCAGGCTGCGCGCAGCTCCGCAGGCACGAACGGCGCGAGCAGCTCGATGAGCGCCGCGTACACCTTAGGCGTGCCGGCGACGACGTGGCCCTGCTGGCGATACGCCGCACCGGTGAGCGTACCGATGTGTCCACCGGCTTCCTGGATGAGCAGCGTTCCGGCGGCGGTGTCCCACGGGCTCAAGCCGATTTCCCAGAACGCGTCGACGCGTCCCGCTGCGACATAAGCCAGGTCGAGTGCCGCAGCGCCGGGGCGGCGCACGCCCGCCGCCTGCAGGGTGACCGCACGCAGCATGTCGAGGTAGGCTTCGAGATAGCGCGTGTTGGCGCGGTACGGAAAGCCGGTGGCGATCAGCGCGCCCTCGAGCGCGCGCGCCTTACTGACGCGCATGCGGTGATTGTCGAGGTGGGCGCCGGCGCCGCGGCTGGCGGTGAACAGCTCCTGGCGCAGCGGGTCGTAGACCACCGCGTGCTCGAGGCGCCCGCGCACCTGGCAGGCAATCGACACGGCGAAAACCGGGAAGCCGTGCAGGAAGTTGGTGGTGCCATCGAGCGGGTCGATGATCCACAGTGTGTCGTGCGTGCCGCTGCGGCCGCTCTCCTCGGCGAGAAACGCGTGCTGCGGATAGTGGCGGCGAATGGTGGCGATGATCTCGTGCTCGGCGGCGCGATCCACCTCGGTGACGAAGTCGTTGCGTCCCTTGGAGGCGATGGTGAGCGACTCCAGTCGGTTCATGCTGCGGACGATGATTTCGCCGGCGCGGCGCGCGGCGCGCACGGCGATGTTGAGAAGCGGCGGCACGGTCCTTAAGCTCGTCTGATCGATCGGTGACGACCGAGCCCTTAGCGTAGCAGATGGACTCCCCCGGGATTCGGATTGTGCTGGTGGCGCCCTCCCATCCGGGCAACATCGGTGCGGCGGCGCGCGCCATGAAGAACATGGCGCTCACCGAGCTGGTGCTGGTGAACCCGCAGCAGTTTCCGCACCCGGAGGCTACCGCGCGCGCCTCGGGGGCGAACGACGTACTGACGGCGGCGCGCGTGGTGGGATCGCTCGCCGAGGCGCTCGCCGGTTGTGGCTACGTCGCCGCGACGACGGCGCGCGATCGCGATCAGTACTTCCGCGTGGTGGACGTGCGCGCTGCCGCGCAGCGCCTGCTCGTGGCGGCGCGCCGCTCGCCGGCGGCGGTGGTGTTCGGTGCCGAGCGCACCGGGCTCACCAACGAGGAGCTCGAGACTGCGCACGCCCTGATACGTATCCCGGCGAGTGCGGCGTATCCGTCGCTGAACCTCGCCATGGCAGTGCAGCTGGTGGCGTACGAGCTGTTTCGTGCCGCCGGCGGCGCGACCGTGGCGAGCGCACCGCTCGCCGCACCGCTCGCGACGGCGCAGGAAATGCAGCGTCTCTACGCGCACTTTGCCGCGGTGCTCGAGGAGATCGACTTCCGCGATCGCACCCAGAGCGGCACCCATCTCATGAGCCGCATCCGCCGCTTCCTGCAGCGCGCCGAGCTCGATGAGAACGAGGTCCACATTCTGCGTGGCATCCTCACGGCCGTGCAGAACCGGCGGCGCACCGCCGGGAGTGCGCCGCCATGAGCCACGCGCCGCTGTACCTCGACTATGCGGCGACCACGCCCGTCGACCCGCTCGTCGCGCAAGCGATGAGCGAGTGCCTCACCGCCGGCGGCGACTTCGGCAACCCGTCCTCCGCGCACGACTACGGCAAGCAGGCCGCGGCGCGCATCGAGCACGCGCGTGTCCAGGTGGCGGCGCTCCTCGGCGCGCAGCCGCAGGAGATCGTGTTCACTTCGGGTGCGACCGAATCCAATAACCTGGCGATACTCGGCGGCGCGCGCGCCAATGCGCATCGCGGCCGTCACCTGGTAAGTGTGCGCACTGAGCACAAATCGGTGCTCGATACGTTCCGGCGGCTCGAGAAGGAAGGCTTCAGCGTCACCTGGCTCACCCCGACGCGCTCCGGGCGCCTCGATCCCGAGGCGTTCGCCGCCGCGCTGCGCGCGGATACGATCCTCGCCAGCGTCATGCACGTGAACAACGAGACCGGCGTGATCGAGGATGTGGCGACCCTCGGTGCACTGTGCGCCGAGCGCGGCATTGCCTTTCACAGTGACTGCGCCCAGGCGGCGGGCAAGGTGGCCGTCGACTTCGGGCGGTTGCCGCTCGATTTCGCCTCGGTCACGGCTCACAAGCTCTACGGCCCCAAGGGCATCGGCGCCCTGTACGTGCGCAGTGGCGCCCGCGGCTCGCTGCAGCCGCTCCTCCACGGTGGCGGACAGGAGCGCGGCCTGCGCCCCGGGACACTTCCCACCCACCAGATCGTGGGATTCGGCACCGCCTGTGAGCTGGCGGTGCGCGAGCTGCCAGCCGAGGGCGCGCGTCTGACGCGGCTACGCGAGAAGCTCTGGCGGGGACTTGCGGCACTCGGCGGCATGCACCTCAACGGTGCCGCCGCGCCACGAGTGCCCGGGATTCTCAACGTGTCCTTCGAGGGCGTGCAGGGCGAAAGTCTGGTAGCCGCACTCTCCGCGCTCGCCCTGTCGACTGGCTCGGCCTGCAGCTCCGATTCCCCGGAGCCTTCGTACGTGTTGCGCGCGCTCGGCCGCCCGGCGCAGCTCGCCCAGAGCTCGCTGCGTTTCAGCTTCGGGCGCTTCACGGCCGACGCCGACATCGAGCGAGCCGTCAGTAGCGTCGCACACGAGCTCGCGCCGCTGCGTGCGCTGTCCCCGGACGCCGCCACCGCGCGCACGCCCGGGCGCTGGACAATCGGCGGCCACGCGGCGGGCGCTGCGGTGGTGAGCGGCGAGGGCGGTGGCCCGGGGCAGGACACCTGGGTGCGCTTTCAGCTCCTGGTCGCCGACGGCACTGTGAAGGACGCACGCTTTCAGGCCTACGCCTGCCCTCATACTACGAACGTGGCAGCCTGGCTGTGTGGTCAGCTGCCAGGGCGGGCACGGGCGGCGTTAATTCCGGGCTCGCCGGCGGAATGGGCGGCAGCACGCGGTATCCCGGTCGAGAAACTAGGGCGGCTGCTGATTGTCGAAGACGCATTACGCGCCTGTCTCTCGCAGTGGGTATAAGGCGCTAAGATACGAGGCGATGAGCATTTCACTTACCGAATCGGCAGCCAACCGCATCAAGAGCTTCCTCGCCGCGCGCGGCCACGGCATTGGGCTGCGTCTCGGCGTGCGCAAGACCGGATGCTCCGGCTTTGCCTACGTCGTGAATTACGCCGATGCCCCCGAGCCCGGGGACGCCATTTTCGAGGACCGCGGCGTGCACGTATTCGTGGACGCCGCGAGTCTCGCGCTCATCGATGGGACGATCGTGGATTTCGTGAAGCAGGGTCTCAACGAGGCGTTTCGCTTCAGAAACCCCAATGTCAAGGGTGAATGTGGTTGCGGGGAGAGCTTCTCGGTCTGACGTTACGCGTACCGCGCCGCTGCCCGATCCGCGGCGCTCGCCGCCGGCGGCACGGCAAAAAGTCCTTGCCGAACCGGCACTTCCGCTGCGCGGCAAATTGCCGTGAGCGCATCACCCAAGGTAGACTGCGCCGCTTGCCCGATCCTCATCCGCACGGCGCTGCTGAGGACTCCCCCACGCGCACTTAGGTTTTCGAAAGGTCAAAGCGAATGGCGCTCGAGCGCACCCTGTCCATCGTCAAGCCCGACGGCGTACGCGCCAACCTCATCGGTGAGGTTTATCGCCGCTTCGAGCAGGCCGGCCTGTCGATCATCGCGGCGCGCATGCTGCACCTGTCACAGCGCGACGCTGAGGGCTTCTATGCCGTGCACCGGGAGCGTCCCTTCTTCAGAGACCTGGTGCGTTACATGACGTCGGGGCCCGTCATGGTGCAGGTACTCGAGGGCGAGGAGGCGATCGCGCGCAATCGCGACATCATGGGTGCGACCGACCCGAAGAAGGCCGCACCGGGCACGATCCGCGCGGACCTCGCGAGCAGCATCGAGCAGAACGTGGTACACGGCTCGGACGCGCCCGGGACCGCCGCGCGCGAGATCGCCTATTTCTTCAGCGCCACGGAGCTGCACCCGCGCGCCTGAGGGCGCGCGCCAATTGCCATGACGGCGCAACGCGCACCACTCACCAACTTGCTCGGCCTGCCGCGGCCGGCACTCGAGGCTTTCGTGGCGCAACTCGGCAGCAAGCCGTTTCGCGCCCGCCAGCTCATGCACTGGATCTACAAGCGCGGAACCGGCTGCTTCGCCGATATGACGGACCTGGCGAAGGAGCTGCGCGCACGTCTCGCGGCCGCCGCCGAAGTGCGTACCCCGGAGATCGTCTCGGTGCAGCGCTCCGCCGACGGCACCTGCAAGTGGCTGCTGAAGGCTGACGCCCGCCAGGCGTTCGAGATGGTGTTCATTCCCGAGCCGGATCGCGGCACGCTGTGCATATCCTCGCAGGTCGGCTGCGCACTCGACTGCTCGTTCTGTTCCACCGCGCAACAGGGCTTCAATCGTAACCTCACGACCGCGGAGATCGTCGGTCAGGTGTGGCTCGCCGCGCGCGAGCTCGAGCGCGAGGAGCAGCGCGATGGCGCCGCAACGGCAGAGGCGGGCGCGTTGCTCCTGCCGCGCAGCGAGCGGCGCATCAGCAACGTCGTGCTGATGGGCATGGGCGAACCGCTCGCCAACCTTCGCCAGGTAGTACCGGCACTCGACATTCTGCTCGATGACTTCGGCTTCGACTTGTCGCGGCGGCGGGTGACGCTCTCGACCTCGGGACTGGTACCGCAGATCTACCGCCTCGCGGCGACCACCAACGCAGCGCTGGCGGTATCGCTGCACGCACCCGACGACGCGTTGCGCAACGAGCTCGTGCCGATCAACCGCAAGCATCCGATTGCCGAGCTACTCGAGGCGTGCTGGCACTACCTCGATGAGCAAAACGGCCGCAGCGTCACCTTCGAGTACGTGATGCTCGACGGTGTGAACGATTCCCCGGCGCAGGCGCGCGCCCTGGCGCGACTGCTCAGGGGGCATCCTGCCAAGGTGAATCTCATTCCCTTCAATCCGTTTCCGGGCACGCGCTACCGGCGCTCGCCGGCACCGGTGATCCAGCGCTTCCGCGACGAGCTGCTGCAGCGCGGAGTTCTGGCGACCATCCGGCGCACGCGCGGCGACGATATCGATGCCGCCTGCGGCCAGCTCGCCGGGCGCGTCATCGATCGCACCACGGTCCGTCTCGGGAACAAGGTCATCGGCGTCGCGGTGCAACCATGAGCCAAGTCAATCCCAGTTCCGGTGTCTTCCCGGCGCGCGTGCTCGCTTGCGCGCTGCTGTCGCTGCTCCTCGGTGGGTGCGTCCACACGACGACGACAAAGAATACGGGCAATCAGAAGGACGCCGCCGCCTACAACGTGCAGCTCGGCATCGCCTACATGAACCAGGGCGATCTGTCGCGGGCCAAAGACAAGCTCGACCGCGCCCTCAAGCAGGATCCGGACAACGCCGACGTGCACAGCGCGCGCGCCATGCTGTTCACGCGCATGGGTGACGCGAGCAAGGCGGACGAGGAGTACCGCACCGCGCTGCGGCTCGCGCCGAACGACCCAAACGTGGTGAACAACTACGCGGTCTACCTGTGTCAGACTGGCCGTACCGACGAGGGCGTGAAGCGTTTCCTCGAGGCGGCGCATAACGCGCTCTACAAGACGCCGGAAGCGGCCTACACCAACGCCGGGGTCTGTCTGCGGGCCGCCAAGCGCGACGAGGACGCGCGCGGCTACTTCGTGCGCGCGCTGCAGGTCAGTCCAACCTTCGCCGAAGCCGAGTTCCAGCTCGCGGATCTGCAGTTCCAGCACGGCGAGTTTACCCAGGCACGCGCCGGGATCGACGGCTTCATCGGCAACTTTACTGCCACCCCGGACCTGCTGCTGCTCGGGGTGCGCGTGGCACGCGCCCAGGGCGATCGCGTGGCCGCGCAGCGCTACGCCCGCAAACTGCAGCTCGACTTTCCGGAAACCCCCCAGGCCCGTGCCCTGGCCGGGCTCGATCACCCCGGTTGACATCCGTGGCGAGTGACGCTGGCGGTAATCCGCTGTGCGGCACGGGCGCGCGGCTGCGCGCTGCGCGCGAAAGCCGGGGGCTCACGCTACTGCAGGTCGCGGAGAAGCTGCACGTCGATCCGCGCGTGCTGGAGGCGCTCGAGGCGGAGGATTTCGCGGCGCTCGGCGCCGACGTGTACGTGCGCGGCCATCTGCGTCGGTACGCCGAGGCGGTCGGCGAGTCGCCCACCGCCCTGCAGGAGCTCTATGCTGGCAGTGCCCACGCGGCACGGCCGGATCTAACACGCATTCCACGCGGCGAGGCCCAGCCACGGCCCTCGCGGCTGCTGCTGACGGCGCTGCTGAGCGTCCTCTGCGTGTCGATCGTGGGACTCCTGTGGTGGCTGCTCACGCTGCCGGCCGAGAAGGGGCAGCCATTGACAGCGGCCCCTGCACCGAGCGCCGAGGTCGCCGCTGCCGATGCGGCCGCTGCTGCGGAGCCGACGCGCAGCGCGACGGACGGCGCGCTGCCTGCGGGGCTGCGCGCACCCGGCCCGGGGGAGGCGCGGCTCGATCTGCGCTTCGCGGCGCTCAGCTGGGTCGAGATCTCCGATGCCGGCGGACGGCGGCTTCTGAGCGGCCTCATCGACGGCGGCAGTGAGCGCGCCTTGAGCGGCACGCCGCCGCTGCGCGTCGTGCTCGGCAACGCGCCTGCGGTCGCGCTGCGGCTCAACGGTCAGCCTGTGACCATTGCCGGACTCGTGCACCGCGACGGCAGCGCACATCTTTCCATCGATGCCTCCGGGCGCGCGAGCGCAGCCGCCCCGCGCCTTGCACACGGCGACTGACGTGTCCGAGCAGATCCAGTCCGTACGCGGGATGAACGACGTGCTGCCCGCACAGATCGGCAGCTGGCAGCATCTCGAAGCGTGTACCCGTGAGCTGCTCACCGCGTACGGCTACGAGGAGATCCGTGTGCCGCTCGTCGAGCACACCGAGCTCTTCGAGCGCGCGATCGGCGAGCACACCGACGTGGTCGGCAAGGAGATGTACACGTTCATCGACCGCGGTGGCGACAGCCTCACACTGCGGCCCGAGGCCACCGCCGGCATCGTGCGGGCGCTGATCTCCAACGGCCTGCTGCGCGGCCAGCGCCACAAGCTCTGGTGCCTGGGGCCGATGTTCCGCCACGAGGCGCCGCAGGCCGGACGCTACCGCCAGTTCTGGCAGGTGGACGTCGAGGCGGTCGGCTGCCCCGGACCGGATGTGGATGCGGAGCTGATCGCGCTCAGCGCACGACTGTGGCAGCGCCTGGGTATCAGCGGCCTCACCCTGCAGGTGAACTCCCTCGGCACCCCCGACAGTCGCCGCGCGTACCGGGCGCAGCTCATCGAGTACCTGCGCGCCCACGAGGGACTGCTCGACGCCGACAGCCAGCGGCGTCTCGCCGCTAATCCGCTGCGGATCCTCGACAGCAAGAACCCGCAGATGCAGGAGCTGATTCGCGGCGCGCCGCTGCTCACCGAGCACCTCGACGCCGATTCGCGCGCGCACTTCGAGGCGCTGTGCGCCATGTTGCGCGCGGTGGGCATCGCCTATGTCATCAACCCGCGCCTGGTGCGCGGCCTCGACTACTACAACCGCACGGTATTCGAGTGGATCACCGCGTCCTCCGGGGCCCAGAATGCCGTCTGCTCCGGCGGCCGCTACGACGGCCTGATCGCGCAGCTCGGTGGCGATGCCACACCCGCGGTCGGCTTTGCGATGGGCGTCGAGCGGCTGGTGGCGCTGCTCGAAGCCGCAGGGCGCACCCCGGCAGCAGCGCATCCCGACGTGTACGTGGTGGTGAGCGGAGCGGAGTCCGAGTTGCGGGCGCTGCAGCTGGTGGAGCGACTGCGTAGCGAGCGGCCTGCAGTGCGCTTCGAGCTCAACTTCGGCGCGGGCAACTTCAAGGCGCAGTTTCGCCGTGCCGACCGCAGCGGTGCCGCGCTCGCACTGATCGTCGGCGAGGACGAGCTTGCCCGCGGCGTGGTCGGCATGAAACCTTTGCGCGCGGACACTGGTCAGAGCGAGTGCCCGGTTGCGCAGCTGGCGCCGGCGCTCGATGCGGCCCTCGCCGCCGCGGCGTCCGCGGCAGCGTCGCGAGAATGAACTTCAGGGGGATCTGTGGAAGACTACCTGTCCGAAAAAGAGCAATGGGAGTGGGTGAAAACCCAGGTCCGCGAGAACGCGCCGGCGGTGCTCCTGGCGGTCGCCATCGCGCTTGGCGCGGTCTTCGGCTGGCGGTGGTGGCAGGCACACCTCGATGCCCGCTCGCTCGCGGCGGGGGGAAAGTACCTGCAGATGGTTCAGGCACTCGAGCACGGCGACCGCTCCCAGGCGCTGGTGCTGCTGGGTGAGCTCGAGCGCGATTATTCGGCCTCACCCTACACGGACCAGGCGAAAATGCTGGCGGCGCGCGTGTACGTCGATGATGGCGAGCTCGATCGCGCCGCGGCCGAGCTCGGTGCCGTCTCCGCGCATTCCAAGGATCACGACCTGGCGCTCATTGCACGGGTGCGTCTGGCGCGCGTGCAGATCGCACAGGGTAAGGCGGACAGCGCGCTCGCCACGCTCGGCAACCCCGAGCAAGCTGGCGCATTCGCGGGCCGCTACCACGAGGTGCGCGGCGATGCGTACTACGCCAAGGGCGACACGGCAGCGGCGCTGCGCGAGTACCGCAGTGCGCAGTCAGCGGCGCAAGGGGCCGAAGGGACACTGCTCGAGCTGAAAATCGCCGACCTGTCGACCACCGCTGCGCCGCCAGCGCCGGCGGCCAAGCCTGCCGCACCGGCAGCCGCCCGATGACTACTACGCGCCGGCCACCAGGCTCGATGAACTCCAACGGGCACCTGCTCCTTGCGGGCGCGCTGGCAGTGCTGCTGCTCATCGCCGCCTGCTCGAAGGACAAGAACGTCGACGAGCCGGCCAAGCTCACCCCGTTGGCCGAACCCAGCCTGCGCGTCGAGCGTGTCTGGGACGGCTCAGTCAAGGACAAAGGCGCCGGACCGCTGCGGCTCGGGCTGGGCGTCTCGATCGCCGACAACCGTGTCTACGCGGCGGGCAACCGCGGCGACGTCGTGGCTTTCAACCTGGCCAACGGCCGTGTCGTCTGGCGCGCCGCGACGCACGCGCCCCTTTCGGGCGGCACGGCCGCGAGCGCCGACCTGATGCTGGTTGGCTCGAGCGACGGACAGTTGTTCGCCTTCAACGCTACCGACGGGAAGTCGCGCTGGAAAGTTCGTCTCAACGGCGAGGTGCTGGCGGCCCCCACCATCTCCGAGCGGCTGATCGCCGCGCGCACTGTCGACGGCAAGCTGCACGGTCTGGACCCCTCTGACGGGCACGAGGTGTGGGTGCAGGAACAGCAGGTCCCACGCCTGTCGCTGCGCGGGACTGCGCGTCCATTGATCGTTGGCGATGTGGTGCTGTGCGGCTTCGACAACGGCAAGGTGCTCGCCGTCAACGGCAACGACGGCTCGGTGCAGTGGGAGGCGACGGTGACCCCGCCGCACGGCCGCACGGAGCTCGAGCGGCTCTCCGACATCGATTCCGAGGTGATGGTCTCCGGTCACGATGTCTATGCCGTCGGTTTCCAGGGACGCGTGGCGATGCTCGCTCTCGACACCGGGCAGATCTGGTGGTCGCACGAGGCCTCGAGCTACCACGGGCTGATCTTCGACGAGGACACGCTGTACGTCTCCGATGCCGACGGCGAGGTGGTGGCGCTCAAGGCGCGTACCGGTGCCGAGATCTGGCGCCAGAATGCACTGCTGCATCGCGGGCTCTCGGGGCTGGCCATCATGGACGACGCCATTGTCGTTGCCGACTTTCAGGGCTACGTGCACTGGCTCGACAAGGCGAGCGGCGCACTCGCCGCGCGCGTCTCGAGCGGCAGCACGCGTGTCAGCACGCCGCCGGTGGTTGCCGGTGACATGGTGGTAGTCATCAACGATACCGGCAAGATCAACGCCTACCGCGTGACGCCGATCAAGGGTGTGGTCGCAACGGCAAAGAAGCCTGTGCCGGTATCAGAGGCGCCACTCCCGGCGCAGGACAAGTAGCGGTTGGGGCAGCGCCCACCGCGCGCATGCTGCCCGTCATCGCTCTCGTCGGCCGGCCGAACGTCGGTAAGTCGACGCTGTTCAATGTGCTCACCGGCACGCGTGATGCGATCGTAGCCGACGTGCCCGGGCTTACGCGCGACCGGCAGTACGGCTTCGGCCGCCTGGGACCGGTCCCGTACGTGGTCATCGATACCGGCGGGCTGCTCGAGAATCCAAGCGGCATGGAGGCGCAGATGCGTGCGCAGACCGAGCGCGCCGTGCAGGAGGCGGATCGGCTGATATTCCTCGCCGACGCTCGTGCCGGCCTTTCACCGCAGGATCAGTTCGTGGCCCGCGAACTGCGCCGCTCGGGCAAGCCGGTGACGCTGGCCCTTAACAAGGCCGAGGGACTCGACGCCGACGTAGTGTCCGCGGATTTCCACGCGCTTGGTTTCGGCGAGCCGGTTGCTATCTCCGCGAGCCACGGTGAGGGGTGCGAGGAGCTGATGCGCCACGTGCTCGCCGGTCTCGAGGCGCAGCCACCGGCAACAGAACCGGGCTCGCCGGCCATTCGTATCGCCATCATCGGGCGCCCGAACGTCGGCAAGTCGACGCTCGTCAATCGCCTGCTCGGGGAAGAGCGCGTGATCGCGAGCGAGGAGCCCGGGACGACGCGCGACAGCATCCTCGTCCCCTTCGAGCGCGATGGCCGCAGCTTCCAGCTCATCGACACCGCGGGCCTGCGCCGACGGTCGCGAGTCGAGGACGTCGTCGAGCGCGCGAGCGTTGCCAAGACACTGCAGGCGATCGATGGGGCGCACGTCGTCATACTGGTACTCGACGCGCACGACACGGTGAGTGAGCAGGATGCGAGTGTGCTCGGGCTGGCGCTCGCGCGCGGGCGGGCCCTGATCATTGCCGTCAACAAGTGGGACGGCATCGCGCCCGAGCAGCGCGAGCAGATCCGCCGCCAGCTGGCACTCAAACTCGATTTCGTGCCGTTTGCGCCGCTGCATTTCATCTCCGCGCGCCACGGCACGGGGGTAGGCGAGCTCATGCAGTCGACGGTACGTGCCTACGAGGCCGCGATGCGGACCCTGCCGACCCGCGAGCTGACGCGCACTCTCGAGGAGGCGCTCACGGCGCATCAACCGCCCTTGGTCCGGGGACGGCGCATCAAGCTGCGTTACGCACACCAGGGAGGGCGCAATCCGCCGCGCATCGTGATTCACGGCAATCAGACCGCGGAGGTTCCCGAGGCCTATACGCGCTACCTCGCTAACGTGTTCCGCAAGTCCTACGATCTGTTCGCGACGCCGGTGTTCATCGAGTATCGGACCGACGCCAATCCATATCAGCGCGAGCGACGCACACGGGGACAACGCCGCGCCGCACGGCGTCGCGCAGGCGCGCCGAAGCGCCGCTGAGCCGCTGCGGTGCGTGCGGCCGCGCTAGGGATTGGTGCCGAAGTTATACAGCACCGTTGTTTCCCCGGCCGGTGTCATCTTGAAGACCGTGCCGAAGCCATTGCCACCGCCCTGGGACGTGGTGCCGTAGAAGTTGCCATCGTTGCCCTGAATGAGGCTGGTCGGGTTCGGTGGAACGTTCCCCGCGCCGGTGCCGAACAGATAGAGCGTCGAGAAGGATGTGACTCCGGGTTGGCAAGCCGTTACTCCCACCGGGCAAACCGGCACCGGACCCAGCGTGATCTTGAACACCGTGCCGCAGCCGCCGGCGCAGTTCGGATTTCCGCCGGAGTTGGTTGTGCCGTAGAGGGCGCCGTCGCTCCCCTGAACCAGGGCCGTCGCCACGGGGTTGGCACCCTCGGTCGTGGTGCCGGCGAACGCATGCAGCATGGCGTAATTACCGGCGACACTCGGGCTTATGCCGAAGACCGTGCCGTTGGAATACGTGCCGCCGTACTGCGTCGTGCCGTAGAGGAAGCCGTTGGCGTGCTGGGTAATTGGCGCGAATGGGATTGCGCCATCGTTTTGACCCGCAAAGGAGTGCAGGACGGTCTCGACGCCACCGAGCGTGAGCTGGAACACGGTGCCGTTGTCGGAACTCCCGCCGTAGACGGTGTTGCCGTAGAGATTCCCGTCGCTACCCTGAATGACGTATGCCGCCTCGGCTCCATCGGTGAGGCCACCCTGGAACGCGTAGAGCGTCGTCAGCGTACCGGAGGGGGTCAAACGGAACACCACGCCGCAACCCTGACCGTTGCAGGAGGCGTTCGTGGAGCCGCCGAGGGCGGCGGCCCCGTAGAAGTTTCCGTCGCTGCCGAGCAGAAGGTCGTTGGGGCTGCCCCCGTCGCTGCCGCCGGTGAAGAAGTACAGCACCGACTCGGCTCCGGCCGGGGTGATCTTGAAGATGATGCCGCAGCCGCCCGGGCAGGAACCGATACCGCCGGCGCCCGTAGCGCCGTAGAAGTTGCCGTCCTTGCCCTGTATCACGCCTTCGGGATTCGAACCGTCGCCTGCGCCCCCGACGAACGAATAGAGCACCTTCTCGGCGCCCGCGGGGGTGACCTTGAAAAAGGCACCCTGGCTGTTCAGGCCGCCGTTTGTGCTGGTGCCATAGAAGTTGCCGTCGCTGGCCTGCATCAGTCCGCTGGGGGTGGCGGCATCGCCAGCGTACGGGATGGGGTTGCCGGTACCCGAGTCGTCGTCTCCGCAGGCCGAAAGAACGCAGAGCAGCGTGCAGCCCGCTGCAGCTCCGAGAAACCTTTTGTAGCGCTCCATTGCACCCTCCCTCCCGGTCTGCGCTCACGACCGGACCGGGGCATCATTGCACCAGAGGCAGTTTAACGCGCACAAGATGTGCGCGTTGACACCCTGGCGTTCCCCGGGGCGGGGGGCCTTGGACCCCCCGATTTACCCCTGGAACGGCACCCCCGGCACCGGGCACTCCTTCACCCGCTGGGGTGGAGCGTCCGCAGGTCGCTTAGCCAGCACTCATCGAACACTCAACAATAACATGCGCGCGTCACGCTGCTGTGCAGTGCATCGTGCAGCCGCGTGGTGAGTGCGGTGTCGTGGGTGTCTTGCGGGAACTCGATGACGTTGCGCACCTCGGACACGCGCAGTACCGTGCCCATCGCGCCGCTCGTTCGGAACTATCTTACCGGCACCCGTGCGCAGCCGCCCAACGCACTGGAGGATTCCGCAGCATGAAAGCTCGACCTCGCCACGTCGGCCGCGGCGCGGCGACGCTGCTAGCGCTCGTGCCGTTGCTGCTCGCACAGAGTGGCGCCGCGACATCGAGCAACCCACCTAGCAAGGACACCAGTCTCTGGTGGGAGCACATCGAGGTACTTGCGTCCGACGATTTTCAGGGGCGGCTCACGGGAAGCGCGGGCTATCGCAAGGCCGCTGTCTACGTTGCCGACGCCATGCGGCGCTTCGGCCTCGCCGCCGCCGGGGACGAGGGTTACTTCCAGACGGTGCGCTACGAGGTGCAGACCGTCCTGCCGGAGCGCTCGGCGGTGTCGCTGACGCACCGCCAGGGCAGCGAAGCGCTCAGCGTGGGCGATGACCTGGTACTCGGGGCAGGCGCGTTGCAACCCGCAAGCGTCAGCGGTCCCCTGGTGTTCGCCGGCTACGGTATTCATCTGCCGGAGGCAGGCTATGACGATTTCGTCGGCCTGCCGCTGAAGGGTGCGATAGTCGTGGTGCTGGTGGGCGGACCCGCGGTTCTCAGTGGCGCACAGCGCGCCCACGCGTATGCGGAAGTACTTCCCCGTTTCCTCGAGTCAGCGGGCGCCGTCGGCCTGATCAGCATCACCGCGCCGAAGAACCGGGAGGTGCCCTGGGAAAGGATCAAGGCCGCCTCGGTACAGCCGGGCATGCTGCTCGAGGAAGTCACACTGCGCCGCTATCAGGGCCCGATGTTCACGGCGCGCTTCAACGACGCCTTCGCCGACAAGCTCTTCCGGGATAGCGGGCGCGGCTTCGCCGAATTGACTGCGCTCGCCGATGCCCATAGGCCGTTACCGCGTTTTGCACTCAACCAGAGCCTTAAGGCGCAGGTGGCGACCACGCGCTCGCACGCGACCGCCGACAACGTCGTCGGCGAGCTGCCGGGCAGCGATGCCGGCCTCGCTTCGCAGGCGATCGTACTGTCGGCACATCTCGATCACCTTGGGACGGGCACGCCCGATCATGGCGATGGGATCTTTCACGGCGCCATGGATAATGCCTCCGGGGTGGCGTCGCTCCTTGAAGTGGCGAGGGCGCTGCACGAGAGCGGTCGCCGTCCACACCGCTCGGTGCTGTTCGTGGCAGTGGGCGGCGAGGAGAAGGGGCTGCTGGGATCGCGCTATTTCGCGGCCCACCCGACACGGCACGCCGGCACCATTGTTGCCGACATCAACATGGATATGTTTCTGCCGCTATATCCGCTCACGCGAATCGTCGGCTACGGGGCCGAGGAAAGCACGCTCGGCGATGATGCCCGCGCAGTGTGCGCCCAGATCGGCGTACAACTCGTGCCGGACCCGGCCCCCGACCATCTGGTCTTCGTGCGCTCGGACCAGTACAACTTCATCCGCAGGGGGATTCCCGCACTCATGCCCGCGATCTCCCCGCGCCCCGGGACCGCGGAGGCGCAGACCCAGACCGCCTGGTTCTCGAATCGCTACCACGCCCAGGCCGATGATCTCGGTCAGCCGGTGGATCTGGCGGCGGCCGAGGCCTTCAACGGCTTTCTGCTGAAGCTCATCACTCGCGTGGCCGACGCCCCCGACCGGCCGCAGTGGCACAGCACGAGTTTTTTCGCGCGCTTCAGCGCAAATCCGCTGCCCTGAAGTCGCGAGCGCCCACCGGACGCAAGCTCGACAGGCTTACCCGAGCCGTTAGAATCAGCGCCAAAGCGTCTCGTGGGGGGCTCTTGAACACTGCGGAACGAATTCCGCGTTGCCGGTACTTTGTTGCCGCAACGCTATTGTTACCCGGTGTGGCCGGGATGGCCTGGGCCGAGCCGCCGTCGGGAACCCAAAGCGGTGGCGCAGCCGCGGGCACAGCCCAGTCCGCAGACATCAAGCAGGATTTTTTCGCGAGCGTGAAGCAGGGATTCGACGAAGACCTCAGGCGCGAAGTGGTGCGCGGACACTTCGATGTCGGAGCGGCCCCCAACACGCACCGTTACTACTGCCTGGTCGACCCGAAGACGGGCAAGACCGAGAAGAACGGCGTAGCCGGCGAGGCGTTCGTGCGCGCCGACGGGATGACTGGACTCAGGAATGCTGCCGTCTCCCCCTTGAGCTGCGCGGACGCGGAGCAGAAGGGATTCTTGGTCACCAGCGGCTATACGGTAAAAGGCAACTCCGGTGCGCCGGCCGTGGCTGGCGGCGCCAAAAGCAGTGGCGCTACAGGCACTGCGGCCGGTGCCGCGGCCGGCAGCGCTGTTGGCGTGGCGGCTGCCGGTGCGGGCGCAGTTGGTGGTGCCACGGGCGGTGCAGTTGGCGGTGCCACGGGCGGTGCAGTTGGCGGCGCGGGTGCGGGTACGGCGGGTGGTGCAAGCGCTGCGGGGGCGGCAGTGGCGGGCGGCGCCGCGGTGGCGGCGCAGAAAGCTGCGGACGCGACCACAGCGACAGCGTACGCCGAAAGCTCCGGCGGCACGCACCGGTTCTACGAAGTGCGCGGTGCGAAGCTCTACACGGAGACCTTCGGCCACGGGCAGCCGCTCCTCTTTCTGCACGGTGGCATGACGTTCTTCGACAGCAGCTTCGCGAAGCAGCGCGACTACTTCGCCGCCCACCGGACCGTCATCGGTATCGACCAGCGCGGCCACGGGCACAGTCCCGACGGCCCGTGGACGCTCTCCTACCAACTCATGGCAGATGACACCGCAGCCGTCATTGGGCAGTTGGGTCTCGGTCCGGTCGATGTGGTCGGGCAGAGCGACGGTGGCGACATTGCCCTGCTGCTGGCGCGCGATCACCCCGAGCTCGTGCGCCGGGTGGTCATCTCGGGCGCCAACCTTCGCTCCGCTCTGACGCCCGAGGAGGTGCGGCAGCGTCGCGGCTGGTCGTCCGAGCAACTTTCGGCGAAGCTGCAGAAAATATCCGACTCCCTGCCGCCGAGCTATCGACCCGACTACGGGCGGGTGAGCCCCGACGGTCCCGATCACTGGATGACGCTGCTCGGTAAGTGCCACTTCATGTGGATCGAGCCGGTCGTAATCGACCCGGCCGAGCTCAAGAAGATCACGGCACCGGTTCTCGTCATGGCCGGCGACCGTGATCAGACGCCGCTGGAAGAGACGGTCGAAATATACCGGGGTGTGCCGCACGGACAACTCTTCATCGTGCCCGGCACGGGCCACGGGACGTTGCAGACCCGCCCGGACCTCGTGAATCCGGCGATTCTCGAGTTCCTGGACCACACCGCGAGCGGCGCAGCCGCACACTAGCGGCGGGAAGCGTGCGCACTACTTCTGCTTGGCTATTGCTCGGGTTCGCCGGCTTCTCGACGGTGACTCCCTGCGCTGAGCTCAGCGACAGCGCCTCGTACCTTGCGATTCGCGCCCCCCGCGTAGCATTGCAGCATGTCGAGGTGATCGACGGCACCGGCAATGCTGCACGCGCTGATCAGACCGTGCTCATCGCCGACGGTAGAATTGCCGCCGTGGGCTCGGCTTCCGGCACACCGGTCCCGAGCGATGCCATGGTGCGCGACTGTACCGGCTACGCCGTGCTGCCAGGGCTCGTGGGCATGCACGATCACCTCTTCTACACCGCCTCGCGCGACACGCAGCGTAACTCGCCGGGCGGAATCGAGCCGGGTTTCGTGGTCAATGAGATTCCCTACTCAGCACCGAGGTTGTATCTCGCAGCCGGCGTGACGACCTTGCGTACTACCGGAAGCATCGAGCCCTACACCGATCTCAAAGTGCGCGCGCGGATCGAGGCGGGCGCGTTGCCGGGGCCGCACCTCGACCTCACGGCGCCATACCTGGAGGGGCGCGGCACCTTCTTCGCGCAGATGCATGAGCTTGCCGGACCCGAAGAGGCCACAAAGTTCGTCGACTACTGGGCCGGGACGGGCATGAGCTCCTTCAAGGCGTATATGAACATAACCCGCGCGGAGCTCACCGCCGCGGTGGCGGCGGTTCATCGGCACGGGCTACGCATCACCGGACACTTGTGCTCGGTCAGCTGGCCGGAGGCCATCGCGGCGGGGCTCGATGACTTCGAGCACGGGCCGGTCTACACCGACAGCGAATTCGTCACGGCGCGCCAGCCCGATCAGTGCCCGGAGCGCACGGCCCTGGAAGCCTCCTGGAGCGACAGGAAGGTCACAGACCCCGAGATCACCCGGCTGATTCGCACGCTCATCGATCACCACGTCGCAGTGACATCCACCTTGCCGGTGTTCGAGCTCACGGTTGCCGGCCGCTCCCCCGCACAGCGCCGCACCCTCGATGCGATGTCGGACGCCGCGCGACAGAGCTACCTCACGTACCGCGCGCTCCTCGATCCAACGGACACCACGCCCGCCAGGCTGTTTCGGACCGAGATGGAATTCGAGCGCGCCTTCGCGGCCGCCGGTGGCCTGCTGCTCGCCGGACCCGATCCGACTGGCGCCGGCGGAGTACTGCCCGGATTCGGAGATCAGCGCGAGATCGAGTTGCTCGTCGAGGCGGGCTTCACGCCCGTTCAGGCGATCGCGGTCGGTACGCGAAATGGCGCGCGTTTTCTCGGCCGCGAGCGCGACATCGGTACCGTCGAGCCGGGCAAGCGTGCCGATCTCGTGCTCGTGCGCGGGGATCCCGCTGCACACGTCCAGGACCTCGAGAACGTCGAGGTCGTTTTCAAGGATGGGCTCGGCTACGACCCGCACCGCCTGCTCGACGCCGTACGCGGACAGGTGGGCATCCGCTGAAGCCGGGGCGCACTCCTCGCGGCGCCGTCGATCAACCGCGCGCGGCTCGAGCCGCGCGCGGTCCGGCACGTCTAGCGCTGTGCGGTTTCCTCGTGCTTGCCGTTCTCCGGCGTCTTCGGATGCGGCTTGGCCGCCGGCGGTTTGCCGTTCGCGTTCTGCGGATGCGCGCCTGCGTACGGCTGCGTGTGGGCACCGTTCGGCTGCCCGGGGTTGGGGTGCGCGGCGCTCGGCTGGCCGTGATTGGGCGCGGGATGCGCACCGTTCGGTTGGCTGGCGTGCAGCGGTGCGTTACCGGCTCCACGGGAGCCGAGGACGCCCGGCGCATTGAAGGCCGAGGGCCGCGGTGTCGCGGCGATCGCAGGACGACCGCCATTGTTCTTCGCGAGCAGCGCCGGGTTGGCCGCCGCCTGCCGCACATGCTGGTGCTGTTCCGGCGTCGGCGCCACGTGCTGTTCCTGGGCCGCCATTCTTTCCTGCGCGGTCGGCACTGCATGGATGCCGCCTGCTCCGCCGTTGTAGCTGACGCGGTTGACAGTGACGTTGTTGTTGATCA
>DASPWF010000067.1:0-16777 GCA_035621995.1 Steroidobacteraceae bacterium | reverse complement strand
CCGCCGGGTGACCGATGGTTCCGCCGCCGAACTGCAACACCACGTCGTCCCCGAAGAGATCGAGCAGCTGATGCATCTGTCCGGCATGGATGCCACCGGAGGCCACCGGCATCACCTTGCGGATGTCGCACCAGTCCTGATCGAAGAACAGGCCGCGCGGCAGATCCTGGCGCGTGTAGGCGTCGCGGCACACGCTGTAGTAGCCCTGCACGGTGAGCGGGTCGCCCTCGAGCTTGCCGACGGCGGTGCCCGCGTGCAGGTGGTCGACGCCCGCCAGGCGCAGCCACTTGGCGATCACGCGGAAGCTGACGCCGTGGCTCTTCTGGCGCGTGTAGGTGCCGTGGCCGGCGCGATGCATGTGCAGGATCATGTCGTTGCGCCGCGCCCATTCCGACATGCTCTGGATGGCGGTCCAGCCCACCACCAGGTCGATCATGACGACGACCGAGCCGAGCTCGCGGGCGAACTCGGCGCGCCGGTACATCTCCTCCATGGTGCCGGCGGTGACGTTGAGATATGAGCCCTTCACCTCGCCGGTCGCGGCGCTCGCCTTGTTGACCGCGTCCATGACGTACAGGAAACGGTCGCGCCAGTGCATGAAGGGCTGCGAGTTGATGTTCTCGTCATCCTTCATGAAATCGAGCCCGCCCTTGAGCCCCTCGTAGATCACGCGGCCGTAGTTGCGCCCCGAGAGTCCGAGCTTCGGCTTGGTGGTGGCCCCGAGCAGCGGGCGGCCGAACTTGTCGAGCCGCTCGCGCTCGACGATCAGGCCGGTCGGCGGCCCCTTGAAGGTCTTGACGTAGGCGGGCGGGATCTGGATGTCTTCGAGCCGCGCGGCCTTCAGGGGCTTGAAGCTGAAGACGTTGCCGATGAGGCTCGCCGTCATGTTCGCGATCGAGCCCTCCTCGAACAGAATGATGTCGTAGGCTACCCAGGCGAAGAACTGTCCCGGCGCGTTCGGCACCGGCTCGACCCTGAAGGCCTTCGCCCGGTAGTTGTCGCAGGCCGTGAGCCGGTCGGTCCATACGACCGTCCAGGTGGCCGTGCTGGACTCCCCGGCCACCGCCGCCGCGGCCTCGACCGGATCGACTCCCTCCTGCGGGGTGATGCGGAACAGGCAGACCGTGTCGGTGGCCTTGGGTTGGTAGTCGGGCTCCCAGTAGCCCATCTGGCGGTACTTCAGCACTCCCGCCCGGTAGCGCCGTCCCGCATCCGTGATGGCCGTGGCGCCCTGTCCATTTGTCTCCGTCGCAATTGCCATCGTCCCCGCCCCGTGTTCGTGCTTGAGGGGACTGTAGAGGTCGTCTATTATTCAGGTAAAGTCAATTTAGATTACTAACAACTTAAGAAATTCTTAATGAAGAATGCGACCCTTCGTCAGCTGCGGGTGTTCTCTGCGGTCGCCCGCCACCTGAGCTTCGCGCGCGCGGCCGAGGAGCTCAGGCTCACCGCGCCCGCCGTGTCGATGCAGATCAAGGAGCTCGAGACCGAGGTCGGGTTGCCGCTCTTCGATCGCTCGAGCCGCAAGGTGTCGCTCACGATGGTCGGGGAGTACGTGCTCGCCTACACGCAGCGGGTGCTGGCCGCCATGCGCGACGCCGAGGACATGGTCGCCCGCTTCCGGGGCTTGAGGACCGGGGTGCTGGATGTCGCCATGGTGAGCACCGCCAAGTACTTCCTGCCGCGCCTGCTGGCACGCTTTCGCGACGAGCACCCGGGCGTCGAGGTGCGGCTGCAGGTCGCCAACAACCGCGAGGAGATCGTCGCGCTGCTGCGCGAGGGCAGCGTCGAGCTCGCCATCATGGGGCGGCCGCCGAAGAACTGGCCCTCGCGCGCGGAGCCCTTTGCCATGCATCCGCACGGCCTGGTCACCTCCATCGAGCATCCCTTCGCGCGCATGGAAAAGGTATCGGCGCGGGCGCTCATGACCGAAGGATTCATCGTGCGCGAGCCGGGCTCCGGCACGCGTGCGGCGCTCGAGGAGTACATGGAGGCCTATCAGATGACGCCGCGCATCGCCATGCAGATGTCGAGCAACGAGGCGATCAAGCAGGCGGTCATGGCCGGCATGGGCGTCTCGCTGCTGTCGCTGCATACGGTCGGGCTCGAGCTCGATCATCAGCTGATCGCCGCCCCCGAGACCGAAGGTCTGCCCGTGATGCGCCGCTGGCACGTGGTCAACACGCTCGCCAAGACGCTCTCACCGCCGGCCGAGGCCTTTCGCTACTTCATCCTCGAGACCGGCGAGGCCTTCCTCGCCCGCCATTTCTCGCACGGGAACGATCCGGCCCAGTTCAGCGAGTGGCGGCACCAGCGCCGCATCTGAGGGTGGCCGGCATGGCGTGCGCCGGTGAGGCACCGGGCTGCGCGGAAGGAGTACCATGCCTCGTAGCCGGGCAGTCGCTTCCGGCTTACCCACGGAGGGCCGGCATGAGGTTGGTGCCCAGGAACTCTTCCGCTCCGCGGACGGCGTGCGGTGCGCGCACGGTGCTGCTCGGCGCGCTGCTGGCTGCGCTCTGCGCCGGCGGCACCCGGGCGGCCGACAGTCCCCCGCCCTCCTCGCCGGTGCAGTTCGGCGGTCAGTGCGCCGAGGGACTCGCGTCCGGGCGGCACGTCATGACCAACTGCGCCATCACCTGGACCGACAAGGACGGCAAGGTCTACTGCTTCAGCAGCGACGGCGCCAAGAAGGCCTTTCTCGAGAACCCGAACGGCAATCTGCAGAAGGCGCGCGATTTCGTGGCGGCGAGCAGCGTACAGTCGACCGAGCAGGCGATGCAGGCCTATGACAGCAGTGACGCAGAGGCACTCGTCAAGAGATACATTGACGAGCGGCTGAAGGGCAACGGCGGATCGTTTCCCGTGGAGGACCCGCTCGACGGCGCGCAACTGAAGCTCGCATTCGATGGCATCGACTTCACGCGCACCATCGACGGCTATGGGTTCTTCCCCGACGTCAAGTTCCACGACCCGGGCGATGCCAACAAGCGTTACCTGATCGACTTCTGGGTGGCGCCCGCGAACGGCGTGCTGGCCGTGCAGGAGGTACGCATCTACAAGGCGCCGGTGCAGAGCGATGGCAAGTGGGCACTCATCGCGCGCGACCCGATTCCGTGGTGGTGGATCCCCGCCTCCGAGCACCCGGGGCACATGGCGACCAAGCGCGGCTGGGAAGTGATGTCGGCGGTCGAGCAGGGTGCGCTCAGCGAGCAGGCCCAGAACGGCGGCGTGTTCAAGCTGAAGGACGACAAGACCGGTAAGGTGCTCGAGCTCGAGTTCGTCGATACGCACCAACCGGTGCGGCAGCTCGACGAGGACGGCCATTATTTTGCCTGTACCGATTTCCGCGCCGTGGGCACCAAGGACCAGATCTATGACATTGACTTCTGGGTGAACGACAAGGACGGCAAGATGACCGTCGTGCAGACCAAGGTCCACAAGGTGCCCGAGCTCAAGGATGGCAAATGGGTAGAAGTGCCACGCTACGAGTGGAAGGATCTGGGCAACTCGCACGTCGTGCCCTGAGCGGCACGACGCGGCCGGCGCGCACGCCGCGCGCTGCGCTTCAGGGTGCCGGCGCTGCCACGATGCCCCAGGGACTGCCGCCGACTGCGATGCGCCGCTCGAGCTTTCCGGATTTCAGATCGACGACCCCGACATCCCCCGAGGGCCCGTTGGCCGTGTAGGCCTTGCTGCCGTCCGCGCTGAGCGCAACGCCCCAGGGCCGCTGCCCCACCTTGTCGACGGTGCGCAGGATCTGACCGCTGTCGGCGTCGATCTCGAGCAGCGCGCCGAAGCGCCCGGTAGTCACGTACAGCCGCCGGCCGTCGAGCGAGGCGATGCCCATGGGGCGCACCACCTTCGGGTCGCCGAGCGTGATGGTCTTCACCACCTGGTAGTTCTCGGTGCTGAACACGGTGAGCAGCGCGCTGAACTCGCCGGTGGCGTAGCCGCGCCGCGCCTGGGTGGCGAGGTAGATGGCGCGCGGCCGCTTGCCGGTCGGGATACTGGCGAGCACCTTCATGCGCTGCGCATCGACCGCGTAGACGTTGTTGGAAGTCTCGCAGGTGACGTACACGATGCGGTCGTCGGCGCTCACCGCCACCCCTTCCGGCTCCGAGCCGACCGCCACCGTGGCGCGCACCTTGCCGCTGGTCAGATCGACGGCCGACATCTGCTCGGAGTCCTCGTTGGAGACGTACAGCACCTTGCCGTCGTGCGAGAGCGCGAACGCCTCGGGATCCGCGCCGCTCTGGTAGGTGTTGACGAGGCGCTGCGCGCCCAGGTCCACCACGCCGATGCCGTCGTAGCGCCGATCGGGCGGCGGCAGCTTCGACTCGTCGACGTTCGGTCCGCCCATCGGGTTGCCCGAGAGCGCCACGTAGACGCGCTTGTGGTCCGGGGATACCTGGATGCCGCGCGGCCGCTTGCCGACCGCGATGCGCGCCAGCACGCTCGCGCTCTCGGGATCGACGATCACGACGTTGCCGCCGGTCTCGTCGGAGACGTACAGCCGCTCGGCGGCGCGCGCCGCGCTGGCGGCCGCGCCGGCGAGCCACGCCAGGCACAGCAGCGCCAGCTCGAGTGCGGCGTGGCGCAGCGGCCACCGCCCAGTCCAGGCCCTGCGGGTCATCGGGACTCCCGTATCGCAGCGTGAGCGCACCACATAGATATCCCTGCGCGCGTATCGTTCCCGCACGGCGCATGCCGCCGCGCGCCCGGGCGCGGGCCCGGGACGCCGGCGGCGTCGGGCTGCCGCGCAGCTGCCGGCGCCGCTGCGCTCAATAGATGACGACGCTCCTGATCGACTTGCCGGCGTGCATCAGGTCGAAGCCGTCGTTGATCTTGTCCAGCGGCATGGTGTGCGTGATGAGCGGATCGATCTGGATCTTCTTGTCCATGTACCAGTCGACGATCTTCGGCACGTCGGTGCGGCCGCGCGCGCCGCCGAATGCCGTGCCCTTCCACACCCGCCCCGTGACCAGCTGGAAGGGACGCGTCTTGATCTCCTGGCCCGACCCGGCCACGCCGATGATGACCGACGTGCCCCAGCCGCGATGGCAGCACTCGAGCGCCTGGCGCATGACGTTGACGTTGCCGATGCACTCGAAGCTGTAGTCGGCACCGCCGTCGGTGAGCGCCACCAGGTGCGCCACCAGGTCGCCCTCGACCTCCTTCGGGTTGACGAAGTGAGTCATGCCGAACTGCTCGCCGAGCGCCTTGCGCGCCGGATTGAGATCGACGCCGACGATCTTGTTGGCGCCCGCGAGGCGCGCACCCTGCACCACGTTCAGCCCGATGCCGCCCAGGCCGAACACCACGACGTTCGCGCCGGGCTCGACCTTCGCCGTGTTGATGACGGCGCCGATGCCGGTGGTGACGCCGCAGCCGATATAGCAGACCTTGTCGAACGGCGCGTCCTCGCGGATCTTGGCGACCGCGATCTCCGGCAGCACGGTGTAGTTCGAGAAGGTCGAGCAGCCCATGTAGTGATAGATCATGTCCTTGCCGATGTGGAAGCGGCTGCTGCCGTCGGGCATCACGCCCTTGCCCTGTGTGGCGCGGATCGCCGTGCACAGGTTGGTCTTGCGCGACAGGCAGCTCTTGCATTGGCGGCACTCGGGTGTGTAGAGCGGAATGACGTGGTCGCCCTTCTTCACCGAGGTCACGCCCGGCCCCACGTCCACCACGATACCCGCGCCCTCGTGCCCGAGAATCGACGGGAACAGTCCCTCCGGGTCGCCTCCCGAGCGCGTGAACTCGTCGGTGTGGCAGATCCCGGTGGCCTTGAGCTCCACCAGCACCTCGCCGGCCTTCGGGCCGTCCAGATCGACGGTGGCAATTTCGAGTGGCTTGCCGGCGGCGGGGGCAATCGCAGCACGTGTTTTCATGGCTGACAGGTTCCTGATTCGGAAGCGGTTAGGAGTCCGAAGTGAGAGCCCCGCGCTCACGCGCGGGGCGTTGCGAGCACGAGCAATCCTCTACGCGGCCAGCACGCCCTTGGCTTTCGCCGTGTGCGTGGCGATCAGGTCCATCAGGTCCGGCGACAGGCAATCGTAGGGCTCGAGCCCGAGCTCCTTGAGCCGGGCGCGCACCGCCTTCATCTGGTCGGGCTTGGTGCCCGACTCGATGATCGAGGAGACGAAGGCCGCAAAGCGCGGCTCCTCCCAGCCCTGATCCTTCGACAGCTCAGTGTGGAAGAAGTCGAAACCGTGGAACGGATGCTGCTTGTTCTCGATGCGGCCGTACATGTGGACGCCGCAGCCGGTGCATGCGTAGCGCTGGATCGGGGCCTTCTCGTCCACGATCTTCAGCTTGTTACCGTTCGCAGTCACCGAGACTTTGTCGCGCCCGGCGACGCCGACGATGGAGAAGGTCGCGCCTTCGGGCTTCCAGCACTTGGTGCAGCCGCAGGCGTGATTGAATGCCACGTTCGATCCGATGCGCACCGTCACCGGGTTGCTGGTGCACTTGCAGGTGAGCGTGCCGCCGGCGAAGCCGGGCGTGCCCTTCTTGACTCCGTTATCGACCATCGGGTGGATCTTGATTGCCATCTTAGTCCTGCCTCGCCTCTGGGGTGGAACGACTGACTTGAAGAATTCCTGCTGAGGAACTCATTCGGGCGCCTGCGTGCTCACCCCGAGGTGCTGGGTGTGCCGCAGGAGTCCGTGTCGATGAATCTTGCGGTAGATGGTGCGGCGGCTGATGTGCAACCGCGCGGCGGCTGCACTCACGTTCCAGTGGCACGTCTCGAGCATGCGGCGCAGCGCCTCGCGCTCGGCGTCGCTCAACGCGCTCTCGCCCTCGCCTTCCGGCGGCCCGCTCGCCGCTGCCGGGCCCTGCTCCGGTGCGCCCCCTGCCAGCCACTCCTCTTTAAAGTCGGCGAACGTCAGCACATCCGCGCTGCGCAGCGCCAGTATGGTGCGCAGCACGTTGCGCAGCTGGCGCACGTTGCCCGGCCAGGAATGACGTACCAGGCGCTCGAGCAGCGCCGGCTCGATCTGAAGTTGCGCCCCGCCCGTCTCGCTCGCGAGGAGCTTGCCGATCAGCTCGGCGCAGTCGGTGCGCTGGCGCAGCGGCGGCAGCCGCACAGTGATGCCGTTCAGCCGGTAGTACAGGTCCTCGCGGAACTGTCCCTTGGCGATCATGTCGAGCGGGTGGTGCTGCGTCGCGCTGATGACGCGCACATCGACACTCACCACCTTGTTGCCGCCGAGCGGCATCACTTCGCGATCCTCGATCACGTTGAGCAGCCGTGTCTGCAGCGCCACCGGCATGTCGCCGATCTCATCGAGGAACAGCGTGCCGCCGTTGGCCTGCAGTATCCGCCCCATCCCGCCCTCGCGCGTCGCCCCGGTGAAGGCACCAGGCTTGTGGCCGAACAGCTCGCTCTCGATCAGCGTCTCGGGAATCGCGGCGCAGTTCACCGTGACGAAGGGCTTGTCCGCGCGGCTGCTGGCGTTATGGATGGCGCGGGCGCAATAGCCCTTGCCGGTGCCGGTCTCGCCGAGGAGCAGCACGGAGATGTCGCGATCGATGACCCGCCGCAGCACCTCGACGTTGTGCCGCATGGTCGGGTCTGCCGAGTGCAGGCAATCGAGCGAGCCGCGCGTCTCGGCGCTCTCGCCGTCGGTGCGCGGGGCGCTGACGGGCGTGGCGTGAGGCGCGCGCCCACCCTCGACCGGTGCATGCACGGTGGCGAACCAGCGTCGCTGGGTGGGCCTCGCATTCAGCGCTTCGGCGGAATAGCCGCGCTGGGTGGCAAGCCGCATGAGCGTTGCCATGCTGGTATCGAGGATCTGCTCCACGCGCTGCCCGCAGAGCGATTCGTGGTCGCGGTGGCCGAGGAGCTTGAGCGCCGCGCGGTTGGCGCCCTTGATCACGCCCTGATCGTCGAACGCGACCACGCCTTCGCCGGGGGTACTCACGAACTCGGCGCAGCGGTGAAAACGCACTACGTGAAAGTCCCGGCAGGCGCTGAGGAGCGTGCGATTCTCGACGTTCTGCGCCGCCAGCTCGACTAGCGCCAGGGTGTGGCTCTGCGGATTGGTGGAGGCTCCCGAGATGTCGAGTGCCGCCAGCAACTCCCCGCGCATGTCGAAAATAGGTGCCGCTGAGCAGGTGAGCTGCGTGTTCTGCTCGAGGAAATGATCGGTGCGGTGAATCACGACCGGGCGGCCGGCGGTGAGGCAGGTGCCCATGCCGTTGGTGCCCATCTCGCGCTCGCTCCACATGACGCCCTCGCGAAAGCCGCAGCGCCGTGCGGTCGCCTGGAAGCCGGTGTCGCCCAGGTAGCTCAGGATCACTCCGTCGCGATCGGTGAGCATGATGCTGTACTCGGAATGCCTGATGAGCTTGCCGAGCGCTTCCATCTCGATGCGCGCGATTGACAAGAGCACAGCGAGCCGCTCGCGCCGCGCCTGCAGGTCCGCCCGCTCGACGCTGTTGGGGCGCCGGATCTCCTGCGGGTCGAGTGCATAGTTATTGAGACAACGACTCCACGAGGTTCTGACGACGTCCGCGATGGGCTGATCGGTGCCGTGCCGGCGAATCAGATTGCCAATCGGGTCCGCATGACTGTGGGCTTGTGGTCGCGCGCGCAACATAACTAAGGCTCCCCCTCCAACAACCTCAGGTCGGCGGCTAACCACCCTTGCAGCCGAATTTGCACTCCGGCGCGCCGTGGTAGTTCGACCGCACGAAGGCAAGGATGCGCCACAAATCATCGTCCGTCTTCACCACCTGCCCCATCGGCGGCATCGGGCCAACGACGTTTTCCATGCCCTTGCGCGTGTAGCCCTTCTCCTGAAGTGTCTGGGTGCCATAAGCGACCAGCCGGAAGAGCGTATCGTCGTCGCCGCCGTACACCCAGACGTCGTTTGTCAGGGGCGGGCACATGCCCCCGCCCCCGTTGCCACCGTGGCAGCCGTTGCAACCGGACCCGAAGTACAGCGCCTTACCGGACTCCACCACCGCCGCGTCGCTGTCGGCATAGGGATTCTTCAGCTGCCCTTTTGGGGTGGCATCCGCGCGCTCGACGGGGGTCATCGTCTTGCCGCCCTGCGGCGCAGCTTGCGTTCCCGCCTGAGCGCCCGCTGGGGGCTGCTGCGCGTAGAGAAGTGACCTGGCCAGCACGCACAGGCACAGCAGCAGGCTGCCGCCGAACAGGGCTCTTGATTTCCCATGGCTCATGCGACGAATCAGGCCCCAGGACCGGCGGGCGCTTCACCGAGGAGCTTGATCATCTTCTCGTCTCCTTTGGCACGCGCGATCGACAGCGCGGTATCGCCGCGCTCGGTCTGTGCCTTCACGTTGGCCCCGGCGCGCACCAGCAGCGCTGCCATCTCGATGCGGCCGTTGGCGGCCGCCATCATGAGCGCCGTCACGCCGCCGCTGTTGCGCGCGTTGACGTCGGCTCCCTTCTGGATCAGCGCCTTTGCGAGCGGCTGCGCGTCGTTGGCGGCCGCGAGCATCAGCGGCGTATAGGCCGCCTCGCCGATGGGCCGGCCCGGGCTCGCGCCCACCTCGACGAGCGCCAGGGCCGCCTGGTCCTTGCCATACTGCGCGGCGATACCGAGCGGCGTCAGGTTCTGCGTGCTCACCACGTTCGGATCCGCACCGTGCGCGGCGAGCACCTTGACGTCGGCGGCATCGTCGCAATAGGCGGCCGTCATGATCGGCGTCCAGCCGTCGCGGTCGCGCTGGTTGACGTCCGCGCCGCGCGCAATCAGGTACGCCACCATGTCCGGGGATCTCTGTATCAGCGCATGGTGCAGTGGCGTTTCGCCCTGCAGGTCCTGCGCGTTGACGGAGGCATTCTTCTTGTCGAGCAGATAGGCGACGCGCTTTTGGTCGTCCGCCATGACCGCGTTGTTGAGCTCGACGCTGACACTCGACCCGTGGGCGAGCCAATCGTCGACCTGCGCGATGCTCACCGGCGCAGCGCGCGCGGGTGGTGCGGGCGGTGGTGGCGCATACGGCCCGTGCGCCGGCAGGTCCCCGCTGATGATGCAGTCGGCGCACTGCACCAGCGGCACGCCGAAGTCATTGAGTACCGCGCGCAGCGCGTCCCGCTTGTCGCGCATCACCTGCTCGAGCTGCTTCTGCAGCACACGGTTTGCGCGGCGCACCGCGAGTGCCATATCGAACTCGAGCGGTACCGCGTCGTCCATGAGGTTGACCGGCTGGATGGTGAGCGGCTCCTTCTGCACCACCTTGTAGTAACCGGCGAGCGGCCCCCAGGCCGCGGCTATGTCCAGCGTACCGTCGATCACCTGTTGGATCTGGTAGCTCGGTTGATCCTTTGGTGCCAGATCGGCATCGTGGCTCAGGTAATGGACCTGCACGTTGCTGATGCCGTGATTCGACAACGCCTCGCGTATTGCGGAGGTCTCGTAGACGCCGATCTTCAGCTTCTTCAGCCGCGGATCGTCGAGACTCTTGATGTGGAGGTTGCGGTCGCTGCGCGAGACGAACACGAAGGTCGTGCGGTAGAGCGGCGCCGTGACCAGCACGTCGTCGGCGTCGGACGGCATGTCGAGCATCACATCGCACTGATCGGCATCGAGCGTATTGCGTATCAGTCCGCGCTCGACGCTCGGCCGGTAGTCGTAAGTCAGCGTGGTGCCGAGCCCCGCGGCCAGCACTTCGGCCATTTTGTTCTGCAGACCTTCGCCCTTGTTGTTGGACAGGGGCATGTTGCCGGGATCGGCACACACGCGCAGCGCCGCGCGCGCATCGTCGGGCACGGCCAGCAGCGTGACCGCCCCTATGACCAGCGCCGCGCCCAGCGCCGGCCTATTTCGCACCGACCATTCCATTCGCCCGGCTCCTCGATCCGTGCGTTGCCCTCGCCTGGACGAGGGACGCGCCCGGCAGAAATGCCGGGCGCGTCCAGAGCATCCGCTACTACTCTCTGACCGTCCTTCCCTGGCAGTGTTTCATTCACTCACTCTTGCACGGCGAACGTGTAGAGCGTGCCGCCCTGCGGGATCATGCTGAGGTTCGCAGCCTTGGTCATGGCCGTGGCACCGATCGCACCGAACTTATCGTTCAGGTCAAGGCCCGCCGTCACCGGCAGCCCGATCCAGCCACCGATTCCGCTCCACACGGAAACGTACTGCTTGCCGTTGATGCTATAGGTGATCGGGTTACCGATGATCCCCGAGCCGAGCCGCCGCTGCCACAGCACCTTGCCGCTGGCACGATCGACCGCGCGGAAGTCACCGTTGAGGCTGCCGTAGAAGGCAAGCCCGCCGTCCGTCACCAGCGCACCGCCCCAGTTCGGATACGGGTCGGGGATCTCCCATACGGTCTCACCGGTCAGCACGTTGAACTTCTTGAACTTGCCGGTGATGCCGGGCTTCTCCGGGTACATGTACACGTTGGCAAACACGTACACGATGCCCTGCTGCGTATGCGAGCGCTCCTGGGGCTCATCCTCCATGCACCAGTTGTTGGTCGGGCAATACGCGATGCCCGGCTCGCTCGGGTCGATGGCACAGGGCTGCTGGTCCTTGCCGCCCATCGCCGAGGGGCACGCCTGCGTGTTGTCGTGCACCTTCAGCGGCGAGTGCTCGAACACCTTCACCGGCCGGGCGGTCTTCATGTCGACCTTCTCCGCCCAGTTGGTGGTCACGTACTTGTTGGCGCGCAGCAGCGTGCCGTCGGTACGATCGAGCATGTAGGCAAAGCCGTTGCGGTCAAAGTGCATCAGCACCTTGTGTGGCTTGCCGTCGACGGTGAGGTCTTCGAGCATGTTCTCGTTGATGCCGTCGTAGTCCCACTGATCGAACGGCGTCATCTGGTAGACCCATACGACCTCGCCCGTGTCCACCTTGCGCGCGAAGATCGACAGCGACCACTTGTTGTCCCACTTGCCGCTGTTGCAGGCCTCCTGGGTGATCGGGCTCGCGCCGCAGCGGTACTGCGGGCTCCACAGCCCCGGGTTGCCGCTCGAGGCGTACACCAGCTTCAGCTCCGGGTCGTAGCTGTACCAGCCCCACATGGCGCCGCCGCCACGCTTCCACTCATCGCCCGGATAGGTGCTGATGCCGAGGTCGTGGCCGGCGGTACCGTACTCCGGATGCTTCTTGTTGGTGTCCTTGGTCAGGCAGACGTCCTTGTCGGTGCCGTTGTTCCAGCACTCCCACGCCTTGCTGCCGTCCGACAGGTTGAAGGCATCGAAGCGGCCGCGCGCGGCAAACTCGTCGCCGCTGGTGCCGATCAGTACCTTGCCGTCGGCGACGATCGGCGCGGCGGTGAGAGTCTCACCTTTGTCGGGCCAGGCGTCCTTGACGACCCAGGCCTCCTTGCCCGTGACCGCATCCAGCGCCACGACGTAGCCGTCGAGTGTGGCGAATACCAGCTTGCCATCCGCGAACGACATGCCGCGATTCACCGTGTCGCAGCAGGCGCGCGGCACCGCCGACTCGTCGCGGTTGGTGGTCTTCTTGTAGTTCCACACTTCCTTGGGATGATCCGGATCACTCAGGTCGAGCGCCTGGATGATGTTCGGCCAGCCGCTCTCCATGTACATCATCGGCTTGCCGTTCACCGTCACCACCAGCGGCTGGCCCTCGTGGCCGCGCAGCGTGCCGCTCGACTGCGACCACACCATCTGCAAGCGGCCGGCGTTCGAGGTGTTGATGGAATTGAGCTTGCTGTGTCGTGTCAGAGCCGGATCGCCGCCCGGAGCCGCCCACAGATTGGGATCCTTCGAGCGGTCGGTGACCTCGTCACCAATTGCCGCTGCGCAGGCCATCCCGAGTGCCAGCACAGCACCGGCGGCGCACAGAGTTCTATTGCGTTCGAGTCGCATACGCAGTTCTCCTAGACTTCGAGTTGTATCGTTTCGGTGCACAGACGAGCACTGCCGTGGGGCGCGGGGCGCGGATCCGCGGCCATACGCCTTTAGCGGCCAAGCGACCTTCATTTCCTGGTAAACACAAACCCCGGTCTTCCCCTTTGAACTTATAAGAAAATTTGGCCGAGTATCGTAGTCTTGTTCAAACAGGTCTGCAGCAGAACGTGCGCACCGGACGGGGGCGACGACTTCGCCACAAGAGCGTGTGCCACAAATGACACACTGCCTTATGTTCCTCGGCGCCCCGACCGCGCGTCCGGTGCGACGGCCGAGGACCGCTCGCGCGGTTGTCGCGCGAGCGATACCCACTTCCGGCCATCGTCAAGCTGACGCCGACGCCCGCACGCGGGCAGATACCGGCACCCGGGGCGAGGCGGCGGCGAGTGGCCGCCGCCCCCGCGCACCCGCGCAGATTGCGACCGTCGCACCGCGATTGCTCAGAACCCGAGGTACGCACCCACGTTGAACGTGTTGGCGGTGTTGGTGCCGCCGTTCTGCGGGGCGCTCTTCACGTTGCTGTACTCGGCCAATAGCGTCAGGTTCTTGGTCAGCGAGTAGTAGATCCCGCCCGTGACCTTCTGGTTGTAGTCGAGCATGTCCGGGTTGGCGGTCTGGTCGGCCGAATTAGCAAACTTAATGTTGCTCCGCCCGTAATTGACGCCCAGTTTCACATCGCCAAACTTGTAGGTCAGCTGGCCGAAATACCCGTCCGAGGTGCGCGTGTCGCCGAGGCCGAACGCCCCCATGTTGAAAAGCGCCGTCGTGCCAAGGCCTGTCCCGTGATAGTAGTACGCAACCGCTTCGAAGCCCGCCAGATCAAGCTTGGCGAACACATCGACACCGTTGCCGGTGTAGCTGTAGGGCGTGGCCGCGCCGCCGGTGGTTATGGCCGGGAAAACGTAGTCCTGCTGCTGCGTGAGGTACGCCACGGACGCGTAGAACTTGTTGCCCTCGGAGAAGGGCAACGTCCAGGTCACTTTGGCGTGGAATCCCGGTGCCTTCTTCGGTTCCACTGAGGCTCCCGCGGGCTCGGACAGCGAGTTGAGCGGATCGAAGACACCGAGCGTGACGTTGAACCCCGAGAAGTCGGGCGTCGTGTAGTCCATCTGCGCCAGCCAGTCGGTGTAGATGTACCCGAAGCCGATGCCGCCGAGCGTGGTGTTGGAAGGCGCCGCCGAGGCCGCCGAGCCGGGCGCACCGACCCCGGGCAGCGTCATGTCGGCGAGAATCACGTCCGCGCCAAAGAGGCCGATATTGCGGCCGAGCGTGAAGGTTCCCGCGGTCTTCGTGCCAAAGGTCATGTACACCTGGCGGATGTCGAGGCCGGTGCTCCCGAGCGCGGTGTTGGAGGAGCCATTACTGGTCCCGGCCTGCAGGTTGGGACTACCGCCATCGTTGGTCGCGATGCCGGGATAGAGGCCAAGATGTGCCGTCAGGTCGATGCCGGCCTGGGTCGTCGCCACGCCGAAGACGAACGCAGCGGGCAGAAGGCCGTTACCGATGTTGGACACGCTGTTGCTGCCACCTGATGTGCCGACGCAGGTGAGGGCGCCCACGCCACCCGCCCCACTGATTGCGACCGCGCTGCTTGCGCTCTGGCAGCTCGAGTAGATGTAGTCGACGTTCACGTTGCCATCGATCGAGAACGTCCAGTCGCCGTCGGCGGTCTTGAGGTCCACCGCCCCCGCGGGCAGCGCCACTGCGGCCAGGAGCGCGCCGGCAAGCGATGGCCGCAGAAGCTTTTGCATTGCGAATCTGATCTTCATTGCACTACTCCCCACTGGTTGTCGTCGCTTTGCCGCTGTGGCAGCTGCGCTCGCGCAGCACCAAGGCGCAATAGCAAATCATGTGCCAATAGTTGTTGCCTAAAGACAACAAGCCGCTTTCTTGCGGAACAGGAACTTAGGCTAGTCCTGATGCGGCAGGACCGCAACTACTAACCAAAAAGGCTACAGTGTGACTCGAAGAGTGTTGCGAAAACGACGCACTCGCTCGGAAGTGTTGGCCGATTGAGCCCAGCGCTGCGCGAGGACGCGATGTGTGGGCTCAGCCGCCGCGGTGCAGCCAGCGCGCAGCGAGCGGTGGCACCAGCACGAGACTCACGAAGGTCGAGGAGACCAGGCCGCCGAGAATCACGATCGCCATCGGACCCTCGATCTCGTGTCCGGGCTCGCGCGCCTGCAGGGCAACCGGCAGCAATGCTAGCGCGGTGAGCAGCGCCGTGAGCAGCACCGGCGTCAGTCGCTCCTCGGCGCCGCGCAGCGCGGTCGCGAGCCCCCAGGGCGCCCCCTCGATGGTGATCAGATACTCATAGTGAGAGATGAGCAGGATGGTGTTGCGGGCTGCCATGCCAAAGAGCGCCACGAAGCCGACCATCGCACCGAGCGACAGCGTGCCGCCGGTCAGCGCGACGGCCGCGACGCCGCCGATCAGCGTGCTCGGCAGCGCCGCGAGCACGAGCAGCACGTGCCGGCTCTGACCGAATGCGAGCGCGAGCAGCAGCACGATCAGCACCAGTGCAGCGGCCGAATGCCACAGCAGCTCGCGGGCGGCTGCCGCCTGCGCCGGCGCGGTGCCGCCGTAGCGCAGGTACACGTTCGGCGGGAGCCTCACGTGCGCGCCGATCGCCTGCTGTGCCGCGCGCGCGTAGCCCGCCTGGTCGGAGGTCGTCGGGCTCGCGACTACGACCTGGCGGCGCAGCCCGTCCTCGTGCTCGATGAGGCTGCGGGCGGAGACCATGGCGAGGGAAGCGACTGCCGCGAGCGGCACCAGCGCGCCACCGCGACTGCGCAGTTGCAGATCACGGACGTCCTCCGGGGTCGCGCCGGCGCCGGCAATGCGCGCCACCACCGGCACGGTGCGATCGGCCTGGTTCAGCTGCGCGATCACCATGCCGTGATACGCGGCGTTGAGGGTCGCGAGCACGTCCGCGGCCTGCAGCCCGTAGAGGCTCAGCCGCTCGGGCTCGAGGCGCACCTGCAGCTCCGGCTGGCGCGGCGGCACCACGAGCCGCACCGTGCCGCTCTGCGGCCACTGTCTCAGCAGCGCGGCGATCTCCCCCGCCACCTGATCATCGACGTCCAGATCCGGGCCAAACACGCTGACAAAGAATGGCGCCACCTCGCCGGAGAGCGTCTCGCCGATGCGCTCGGCGAGCACCGAGTAGATCTCGACCAGTTGGTTGGGGAACTGATCGAACACCGCGCGCACTCGCGCCTCCAGCTGCTCGGTGGTGAGCGTGCGCGCCGGGTCGAGTTGGATCTCGAACTCGCTCTTGTTGGGCGCATCCGGATCCTGGCCGTTCTCGGCGCGGCCGATCTGCTCGGCGACGCTGCGCACGCCGCCGATTGCCGCGAGCCGCTCGGCGATACGCTCGCCGACCCGCGAGGTCTCGAGCAGCGAGATACCCGGACGGAGCGCTGCGTGCGCGATCAGGTAGTTCTCGCGGAAGTCGGGCAGCAGCCGCGCGCCGAGCACCGGCAGCAGTGCGAGACCGGCGGCGCCGCTCAGCAGGATGGCCGCCAGCACGGCGGGCGCGCGCGGCGCGAGGGCGCGGATCGTCGCCTGCTGCCAGCGCTTGAGTGAGCGCAGCCATTGCGGCTCCGCGCGCGGCCGGTAGCGCTGCATGAGCAACGCGCACAACGCAGGCGTTGCGCTCATGGCCACCAGCAGCGACAGCGCGACCGCCAGCAGGAACGCCGTGGCGAGCGGGCGAAAGAACGCGCCCTGCAAACCCGACAGCATGAGAATCGGCAGGAATGCCACCGCCACCGCCGCGGTGGCGTAGAACACCGGTCGCCGTACTTCGAGCGAGGCCTCGAGGAGCAGCGCGCTCAGCTTCGTGCCGGGCGCCGCGCCGCGCCGGCGCCGGGTGACGTTCTCGACGTCGATGACCGCATCGTCGACCACGAC
>DASPWF010000066.1:0-9993 GCA_035621995.1 Steroidobacteraceae bacterium | reverse complement strand
GCAGCTACGAGCGCTGGCTCGCACGCGAGCTGCCTCTGGTACGCAGCGATCTCGATCTCAAGCACCGCCTCATGGCGGCGGATCCCTTCTCCTTCCTGCGCGCGACCTTCTACCGCTGGGCCGAGCAGTGGCCCGAGCTCTGCGCGGGAGTCGCCGACGCACCGTCAGTGCTCGCCGTCGGCGACCTGCACATCGAGAACTTCGGCACCTGGCGCGATGCGGAGGGCCGGCTCATCTGGGGCGTCAACGATTTCGACGAGACAGTGGCGCTGCCGTACACCCAGGACCTGGTACGTCTCGCGACGAGCGCGCTGCTCGCCATCGGGGAGTCGCAGCTCGCGCTTTCGGCACGACGCGCCTGCAGCGCGATCGTCGAGGGTTATGAGGCGTCGCTGCGCGCCGGGGGCGCAGCGGCGGTGCTCGCCGAGCGCTATCGCTGGCTGCGGGACCTCGCGATCGTGAGGCTCAAGGACCAGCGCCCCTTCTGGAACCATCTGCGCAGCATGCACGCACCCTCCAGGCGCATCGACCGAACCGCGCAACGACTCCTGCGCGGGGCGATGCCCACGGGCTGCCGCAAGGTGCGCTTCGTGCTGCGGCAGGCGGGACTCGGCAGCCTGGGCCGGGTACGTCTGGTGGCGCTCGCCGACTGGCGCGGCGCCATGATCGCGCGCGAAGTTAAGCCGCTCGCCCCATCGGCGTGGCTCTTCGCGCGGGGCGAGCGGCTGCAGCCGACGCACTACGCCGAGCTCATCGACCGTGCCGTGCGCGTACCCGACCCTTTCCTGCACGTTCGCGCCGGATGGCTCATCCGGCGGCTCGCACCCGATTGCAGCCGCATCGAGCTCGCAAGTCTCCCGCGCAATCGCGACGAGGCCCGGCTGCTATGGATGATGGGGTGGGAGACGGCCAACATGCACCTCGGCACGCCCGCGCAGCGCAAGCACATAATTGCCGACCTGCGGCGCAGAAAAGGCGCCTGGCTCGCCAAGACCGCCGCCCGTATGGCGCAGGCCGTCGAGCGCGACTGGCGCCGGTGGCGCAAAGGACGCAAGCGGCGCAAGACGCGGGCGTGACCCAGCAGCGGAGGCGCAGTCGCACTCATGAAAGACCTCACCCAGGGACCCATCGGCCGCCATGTCGTGGCGACCGCGGTGCCGATCGCCATCGGCATGCTCTTCCAGACCCTGTATCTCCTGGTGGACCTTTATTTCGTCTCGCCGCTCGGTGATGCCGCCATCGCCGGCGTGAGTACCGCCTCGACCGCGACGTTCGTCACGCTTGCACTTACGCAGATGCTCGGCGTCGGCACCGTGGCGCTCGTCTCACATGCCGTGGGCCGCAAGGATCAGGCAGCGGCCAACCTCATCTTCAACCAATCGGTGCTGATTGCGGCGCTGTGCGGCGCACTCACGCTCGCCGCGGGGTGGCTGCTGAGCGGCGCCTACGTGCGTTCGATCGCCGCAGATCCGGCCGCCGCGGCCGCGGGCACGGCCTATCTCTACTGGTACACGCCGGGCCTCGCGCTGCAGTTCGCGGTCGTCGCCATGAGTTCGGGGTTGCGCGGCACTGGCATCGTGCAGCCCACCATGGTCGTGCAGATGCTGACCGTGATCCTGAACATCGTGCTCGCACCCGTGCTCATCAGCGGCTGGGGCACCCATCACCCCTTCGGCACCGCCGGTGCGGGTCTCGCGAGCAGCATCGCCATCGCCTTCGGCGTCGTGCTGCTGTGGGTCTACTTCGCCCGTCTCGAACACTACGTGGCGCTGCGCCCGCGGCTGTGGCGGCCGCGCTGGGGCCTCATCAGGCGCGTTCTCAACGTGGGACTCCCCGCCGGCGGGGAGTTCCTCATGATGTTCGTGATCCTCGGAGTTGTTTACTGGGTGATCCGTGATTTCGGGCCTGCCGCGCAGGCCGGTTTCGGCGTCGGCATGCGTGTCATGCAGGCGATGTTCCTGCCGGTCATGGCGGTCGCCTTCGCCGTCGCTCCAGTGGCCGGGCAGAACTTCGGCGCCCGTCACTACGCTCGCGTGCGAGCGACCTTCCGCTTTGCGGCCATCCTGAGCTCGGTGCTCATGTTTGCCTTAACCCTCGTCTGCCAATGGCGGCCCGAGTGGTTCATCCAGGTCTTCACGCGGCAGCCCGAGGTGGTGGCCGTCGGTGCGCCGTACCTGCGGATCATCTCGTGGAACTTCGTAGCCACCGGGCTCATTTTCAGCTGCTCGGGCACGTTCCAGGCGCTCGGCAACACCTGGCCCTCGCTGCTGAGCTCTGCCTCGAGGCTTCTCACGTTCATCGTGCCGGCTGTACTCATGTCGCGCCAGCCGCACTTCACGCTGCTACACGTGTGGTATCTCTCGGTGGCGACCGTGGCGCTGCAGGCGCTGACGAGTCTCGCGCTCCTGGCACGCGAGTTCAGGCGCAGGCTCCACACCACGCCCGCGCTGGCACCTGGTGCCGCAGCTCGCGCCGCCGTCGCCGAGCCCGACGGCGGCTAGGTTCGAAACCGCCCCGCCGGCGGGGCCGGCGGGTTTCTGCTACTGCGGTTCCCGACCAGGGTGCGGGTCGGAGAGCGGAAACGACTGCGCCGCTCCCGAAGCTCCCGAGGTCGGCGCAGGTGTGGCCGGCGCGGCCGGCGCGGCCGGGGTCGCGGGCGCCGCCGGTGTGCCGATGGCAGGCGCTGCGGCCACCGAGGCCGTGCGCTCCGCCGTCGAGGTGCTCGTGGCGACCGCAGCCAGCAGGCGGCGCACCGACTCATCATCGCTCGTGACAGTCCCGGCGAGGATGTCGCCGGCGGCGACGCCCGGCTTCTTGTAGAAGGCCGCGTCGGCCTTGTCGTCGATGGTGATCACCGTGCCATCGACCGCAAGTCCGGCGAAGACGCCGCGGTTGCGCGAGTAGGAGTAGATCTCCGCCTTGAAGGCCGCGTCGGTCGAGGCCGATGCCTGGCGTCCGACGGGTCCCGCCGCCACCGAGGCGTCGGCCCCAAGAGTTACCTTGCCGCCGTTGATACCCTCGACACCCTTCGCGGTCGTGAACACCAGCACGATGTCGGTCTGCTGCACGCCCCACTGCCAGCCGAAGCTGCCGCCCGTCATGGTGATGAACACCGGGTTGGTGAAGCGGCCCTGCTTGTCGCGTACCACGAGCACGCCGTGCCCGCGGCGGCCGCCGGCAAAGAAGGCGAGCTTGGTGAGGTCGGGAATGATCGCAATTCCGTAGGCGCGCTCCAGGAGCCGGTCGGGAATGCCCTGATCACGGACGCCGCGCAGGTCCTCGAGCACCTGGCTTGCGATGAGGACTCGGCCCTCCTCGCGTGCCTGGGCGTGGACGGCGGCTGTACCGGCAAGGGCGATGCCGGCCAGCAATAACATGGAAGTGCGGATGCGCATGGTGAGTAATCCCCTCCAGTGTGCTGTCGCTGCTTGCCGACAGCGGGATGAGTAGTCGCAACCGGGCACCAAGCTTAACGCACTCGACACGCGAATGCAGGAGTTACGCGCGCGACAGCCCGCGCCGCGCGGTTCAGCACGCGTTCAGTACCAGATGGAGATGAAGATCTGCGCGATGTTCGCGTTGAGCACGTAGAGTGGCTCGTTGCCGGCACCGTACTCGGCGGCGAGCAGCGCGTCGCGGTAGTCGCTGTACTTGATCAGAAGGTGCTCGAAGTTGACGTTGAAGGTGCTGCGGTCGATCCACGGCGCTCCCGGCACGTGGAACAGGTAGGCGACACCCGCACCGGCGGTGTAGCTGTGGAAGGCCGCGAGCTCGCGATCACGCGCCATGTAGTTCTGGTAGTTGGCGTACGGGAAGAGATCGCTGTAGAAGCTGGCGTGCGTCTGCGTGTACCAGCGCAGCATGCCGTCGAACATCCACTGGTGCCACGGCTGCGTGTAATCGACGCGGAAGTCGTTGGCGACGATGGCCCAGGTGTCGTGGAAGTAGCGGTAGGTGCCGGCGATCGCTGCGCGGTACGGCAGGTAGTATTTGAGCTGCAGGGACGCCGCATTGCTCGTGCGGGTCTCGGGGTAGACCTGGTCGGCGAGCGTAAAGCCTTCACCGACGCCCGGCGACAGGTAGCGAATCTTGCGGTAGGGATTGGCGAGATAGCCCTGGTCGCTGAGCAGCTGGTAGTTGAAGTTGGCAATGAGATTGCGTGTCAGGATCTGGCTGATGCCGAGCGAGTAGCCACGGTGATCGGCGCGCTGGTGGAAGGTGGGATCGTTGATGATCTCGCCCTCGGGATCCTTGATGTCGCGGAAGATCTGGTCCCAGCCGCGCAGGTAGCCCATGGTCACAGTGGTGAGGTCGCCGAACATGTCCTGGCTCGCGGAGAAGAACATGGTGTCGGCGATGTAGTCCGGCTCGCGGCTGTGGATATAGCCGGCGCTGTAGGTGGTCTTGCCGTGCAGGTAGTCGATGCCGAAGTTTTCCTGCTTGCGTGTCTCGTGGTACGGGCTCGCCGAGAGCTTCACGTCGATCGAGGCGCTCGAGATCATGTCCTCGTAGTAGCCGGCGGAGAGTGAGAGGCTGTCGCCGATCTTCTTGCGCACCAGCAGCTCGGGCCCCTCGACGGTAATGTCGCCGCCGTTGTAGTAGTGCCACATGACGTCGGCGCGATCCTCGGGCAGCACGCCGCCGAGGGCCGGCGCCGTGATGATCGCGAGCGCCAGCAGCGTGCGCGTGAAGGGACTGAGGATCGGGCCCGGGCGAGGGCGCGCCGCACGCCCCACGGCGCTCAGTTGCATCCGCAACCGCCGCCCACCGCGCCCGTGCCGCCATGCGCGCCTTCGCGCGTCTCGAAGACGTGAGTCAGATAGCCACTGGAGATCGGATTGCGATCGAAGGCCATGATGGGATCGGCGAGATGCTCGCGCTCGTAGGGCTTCACCCACGGCTTGGGTGCCGTGCAGCCCACGAGCGCCGCGAGCAGCAGCGTCCCGGCGAGGATCCCCGTCAGCCTCATCGCTCTCCTCATGCTCGACTTCCTCACGTCTGCCGCGCCCGACCGCTACTCGCGGATCAGGGCGCGGATGCTGTCGAGATACTCGTTCTCGTCACCCGGCTGGTAGCCGCGATGCAGTTTGCGCACTTGTCCGCTGCGATCGATGATCACGGTGCTCGGCATTCCGGCGACGTTATACAGCTTACTCACCTTGCTGTCGCGATCGTAGAGGATCGGGAAGCTCACCGGCGTCGCTTTCAGCCAGTCATCGGCGGCCTTCGAGTCAGGCTCGACGTTCACGCCGATCATGGTGAATCCCATTTTGTTGTACTTTCTGTAAATGCTTTCGAGCAACGGCATTTCCTGGCGGCACGGACCGCACCAGCTCGCCCAGAAATTGATCATCACCACCTGACCCTTGTACTGCGAGAGGCTCACGTCCTGACCGCCCTTGGCGGCCAGTGTGAACTGCGGCGCAGGTCCGGTGGGATCGGCGAGCGCCGGCAGGGTGAGCGCGAGTGCCGCCACAACAGCTGCGAAACGATTCCTCATGGTGCATACCTCTAGAAGAATACGGTCACACCAATGCGCGCTTCGAGGTTGTTGGTGAGCTTGGTGCTGCCGAGCAGGCTCGACTGGAACACGTGGTCCTGTACCACGATGTGCAGTGCCCACCAGTCGGCCGGCACCACGCGGTAGCCGCCGCCAAAGTTCACCGTGAACTTCGTGTCCCCGCCGAAATCGGTGCCGCCGACTCCGCCGAGGAGGTAAAAAGCGCTCGTCATGGCGCGGCTGCGACCGATAAAAGCCTCGCCAGGCAGGAAGTTGTAGCCGAGCGAGAGGTCGTAATACGTGAAGCGTCTCTCAGCTTCGGTAAGCAACTGAATCTGGCTCAATGTTTCAAAGCTTGTCTCCCCACCCCGGGAACGCCCCCAGTCGGCCTGGAAGAAGAAGTCCTCGGTGATGTGGTAGGCGGCGGTGAAGCCGTAGGAGGGGTGGGTGCCGAAGTCCTCGATGGAGATGATTCCATAGTCGGCACCCAGCTCGAAATTGCGGCTGCGAATCTTGGGCACCGTTATGTCCCGCCGTGCGATCTCCGGTTCGATGACGCGTGGGGGCGCCTGATCCTCGGCAGCGCTTGCCGGGGCGGGAGCGTTGCTCGGCGCCCCCGAGGAACCGTGATGGAACCAGCCGTGCACCGTGGCGCAGCCGGGCAGCGTCGCGAGGGCCGCTATCAATAGAAGAACGCGAATCCCGCTTTCCATTCGTCGACTGCCTCATTCGTGGTGCGAGTGGTAAAGACGTAGTGCGCCTTGTATTCGGCGCGCAGGAAGAAGCGCCGCGTGAGATAGAAACGGATGCCGATGCCGGCATAGGCGGTCGGCTCGGTACGGTCGGAGGGCTGCACCAGCGTCGCCTTGGGCTCGGTGTGCACCTCGCCCACGCCGAGCAGCAGCAGCGGCGACCAGCGCGATTCCGGCATGACCACGTGCGCGAGCCCGAGATCGCCGGTGACGCCGTTGGAATAGCGGCCGAGGAACTCCCCGAGCGCCAGCTCGAGATGCAGCTGCGAGTTGAAGGACAGCGCGCCGTACATCGATATGTAATTGGCGCCGCCATATTCGCCGGCGAAGATGCCGAGCTCGTAGCGGTGGTCGTTGAAGCCGGCGAGGTCGCCGAGGTTGAAGCGGAACGGGGTGCCGTTGGCCATTACGGTCTTCTGCAGGTCCTTGAGTGAGGCCCAGCCCTCCACGCCGCGTTCGGTGCGCACCTTGAACCAGTCGGTGCGGCGAAACAGCACGTCGACGCTCGCCTCGCGCGGCACCACGTTGAATACCGGGTAGCCGCGCCCGGGACCGGTGTGCAGCTCGAGGTAGGGCTCGGTGACGAACAGCTGCAGATACTCGCGTGCGCCGCTCACCGCGGGAGCGAGCAGCGCAGCCAGCAACAGGAGGCCCGCGAGCGCACACTGGCGCGCACGCCTGGTCAAGTCCGTCCTTCGCTCAATTTACTGGTACCGCCGGGTCCCATGGGTTGTTGAAGTACTGCGCGCCAATATCCAGCCACTCGGAGACCAAGCGAAGCTCCGCGCCACTCAGGTAGCCCGCGTGCGTGCTCCCCGAGCCGGGCGCGAAGCGGTTGAGGAACTGCGCCGACAGTCCGCCATTCGCGCTGCCCGCATTCACGAACGGACCCACCGATGGGCCGGGCTGCGGCCCGGTCGCGGTGATGATAACTGTGTTGTGCGGGAACAGCAGCTGCTGATACGAGGTGACCTGCTGCGGTTCATTGGTCGATGCCGAATTGGTGAGATCGAGATTGCCGGCCGGCGTCTGCGCGGCGCCCGCGGCGTTGAGCGGATTGTGACAGCCCGCCTGCGTGCAGGTGTTGTTGGCCGTCACAGCACCCGTCGTCGGATTGGTGACCGTCCGCTGGTAATCCCACAGCGGCTGGATGTGCTCCGGATAGTTGATCTCGATGCGGCAGTTGGATGCCCAGCCCGTGATACACAGCGCGGTGGTCGGAAACGGCGTGTGGAACTCGGTCGAATCGTCGTAGCGGTAGAAGATCGACGGGCCGGGCGTCGCGGTCGCCGGGTTGGTCCACACGTCGGTGTAGATCACGTTGACACTCGGCACCATCTGTGCACACGGCGGGTTGTCGTTCGCGCAACTCCAGGTCATGCGCGCCTCGGCCATGGTCTCGCCCACATCCTGCGGGATGAAGGGCTCGAGGGTAGTCGTGCCCGAGGTGATCGGCGTGGTAATGGTGTTGGGGAAGGCCACACCGGCGGCGCTGGCGCCCGCCCAGGCGGAGGCGAACAGCCCCTGGCGCCCGTGCGAGAGCGGCTTTTGGGCGCCGGCCTGCGGCAGGTGGCAGCCGTTGCAGGAGAGCGTCTCGCCCGGCTGCACCTGCAGCCACACGCCCTGTACCGGCGTGATGCGGCGCGCGTATTCATCGAGAACGCTGATGCGGAAGGCGACCTGCGCGGGCACCTGGATCTTCACCGAGCCGTCCGGCTCAATGGGCGCATAGCCGAGGATCTCGATCATGTAGTTGCTCGCGCCGAAGGCTGCCGGGGAGAGATTCAGCAGCTGCTGGTCGGGAATGGCGACCGCCTTCTCCAGGCGCACGAAGCGCGCCGGGCGTGCCCCTGGCGGCGTGAGCCCCGAGTTGGCGACGGTGGCGATGTTGGGGTTGGCCGTATCGACGCCGTCGAAGTCGTAGACACTCCTTATATCTATGGCGCCCACTCCGGCGTTCACCCAGTTCTGCGGCAGCGTCACGCCAGCCACCTGGTCGGGGATGATGTTCGGCAGCGGTCGCGGCTGCCCGACGGCGACGTCGGTCACCATTACGCCCTCGACCGGTTGCATGATCGGGATCATCGTGTTCGAGGTCGGATCGAACATCCACACGCTGTAGAGCGGCGGCGCGACCACGGGATTCGGCGCGGCGAGGTTCTGACTCGTGCACGGGATGATGGTCGGCGGCGTGACGGTCGTGTCGAGCAACCGGCACTCGCTCCAGCTCACCAGGATGCGGTTGGTGCCATCGAGCAGCGGATAGGCGGAGATGAAGCGACCGCCCGGCGAAGGACCGGGCAGCGTCACTACTTGCGCGGTGGTGGACAGGGCCGCGGTCTGCGCGGGCCCGGTGAGGCCGGGGAACGCGAGCAGTGGCTGGGTGTTCTCCACGTAGTTGGTGCCATTGATGATGACCAGGTTGCCGCCGTCGTCCACGTCGGTGTACTGGCGCATGATCGCGAGGATGTTGCCGTTCTGCATCTGGTGCGGGTGCACGAACTCGATCACGCTGTTGTTAGTTCCGGTGTCGTGACTGTTGACACCGTAGTAGAGCTCGGTGTCGGTGCCGTCGGGGTTCGACGAGTACAGCGACATCTGGTTGCGTCCGGCCGCCGGCATGTTGTCCCAGCGCGACCACAGCACCCGGCCGCTCGCGAGCACGGTGGCATCGCGGTCGTGGCTCTGGTTGAAGGAGATCTGGTGAATGCCGGTGCCGTCGGCATTCATCACCTCGAGAACGAACGCCGGCTCGGTGCGATCCTCGTCCTGCGCCGAGAACTGCGGGTCGCCCTGGTCGAGCAGCACACCCTGCGATTGGTCCTGGCGGGTGGTGGAGAACACGATGCGTCCGTCCGGCAGGTAGTGCGGCGAAACGTCATCGACGGTGGGCGGATCGGGGTCGTTGGCCGGATTGATGACCGCGGCGAGCGTATCGGTCGCGATGGTGTACTGGTAGATGCGCCACGATGGCGGGTTCTTCGGATCCTGATTCATGGTGAGCGGGCCGCGCATGGCGAAGACCACCAGGCTGCCGTCGGCGGAAGTATCGACGTCCTTCACGTCCCAGCTGGCGCCAGCGGTGATACGTGTGGTGATGTTGGTTTCCGCCGCGCTCGGGGAGGCGCTGGCGCGCATATAGAGATCTGCGGACGGATTTACCTCCTGCATGATGCGCAGGTCGTCCTGCACCAGGGTGCCGTTCGCGTTGGTCGGCACCGTGTGCTTCACGTAGAAGATCGGGTAGTCGACGGTCGCGGGATCGCCGGCCTGGCTGTTGGCGATGTTGACGCTGCCGCCGCCACTGCAGGCCGCGAGCCCCGCGACAAGCACGGCGGCGGCGCACCACGGCCGCGGCCGGACGTGCTGCGCCCACCACGTGATGTTCTGCCAGCCGCGCTGCACGTTCATGTGCGCCTCCGTAAGCCCGCGACGCTGCTGCCGCGTGCGAATGTAACGTAATTCAATGTCACGGTAATAACTTATCGCCATAGCATTCCCGATTGCGCCGATCGCGTCACAGCGCGGTGGCACCCCGCCCGGTTCTCATAGGCCTTCAGCGTGCGGGGCCGATTACGGGTACTTAGGTAGTCGTTCGAACCGGCGCACGCCGTGACCGGGCTCGCAGTTTGTCGCGCATTGAGCAGCGCGACACAACAACAACTCAAACTGTCGGCGGCTGGCGACGTCACTTGGTTGAGACATTCGGGGCGGGATGGGGCGACCGTATAGTCGCCTCGC
>DASPWF010000065.1:0-35272 GCA_035621995.1 Steroidobacteraceae bacterium | reverse complement strand
ACTCGAAGCCGCGCTCGAGCCGCAGGTACAGGCGCCCGTGCTCGGTATGGCGCTCATCGCGCAGGAACAGCGCGCACATCATCGGCGAGAGCGTGAGCGACACCAGCGCCGAGACCGCGATGGTCACCGTGACCGTGACCGCGAACTCGCGGAACAGTCGGCCGACGATGCCGGTCATGAACAGCAGCGGGATGAACACCGCCACCAGCGAGATGCTGATGGACAGAATGGTGAAGCCGATCTCGCCGGCGCCCTTGAGCGCCGCCTCGAAAGGCGGCACGCCCGCCTCGATGTGCCGGTAGATGTTCTCGAGCATCACGATCGCATCGTCGACCACGAAGCCGACGGCGATGGTGAGCGCCATGAGCGAGAGGTTGTCGAGACTGTAGTGCAGCAGGTACATGACCCCCGCGGTACCGAGCAGCGACAGCGGTACGGTCACGCCGGGGATCGCGGTGGCCCAGAAGTTGCGCAGGAACAGGAAGATCACTGCCACCACCAGCGCGACCGCGAGCAGCAGCGAAAACTCCACGTCCTTCACCGAGGCCTGGATGGTGACGGTGCGGTCGATGACCTGGTCGACCTTGAGCGACGGCGGCACCGAGGTCATCACGTGCGGCAGTGCGCGCTTGACGTTGCGCACGGCGTCGATGACGTTGGTGCCGGCCTGCTTGTAGAACAGCAGCAGGATGCCGATCTTGCCGTTCTGGAAGCCGCGCACCTGGTTGTTCTCGGGACCATCCACCGCGACTCCCACGTCACGGATGCGGATCGGCGCGCCGTTGCGGTAGGCGATGATGACGTCGTTCCACGGCGCCGCCTTCAAGAGCTGGTCGTTGTCGTAGATGGTGAAGTTCCGGTCGCGGCCAGTGATCGCGCCCTGCGGGGAGTCGACGGTCGCGGTGGTGATGAGGTTGGCGACGTCTTCCAGCTGCAGCCCGACCGCGGCGAGCTTCAGCGGATCGACCTGCACGCGCACCGCCGGCTTCTGCTGCCCGCCGACCGTCACCTGCGCGATGCCCGGCAGCTGCGAGAGCTGCTGCGCGATCACAGTCTCGGCGTAGTCATCGACGGTGGTGACCGGCAGCACCTCCGAGTGCACGGCCAGGATCAGGATCGGCGAGTCGGCTGGATTCACCTTGCGGATCGTCGGCGGGGTCGGCAAGTTCTTTGGCAGCTGCCCGCCGGCGGCATCGATCGCCGACTGCACGTCCTGGGCGGCGGCGTCGATGTTGCGGTCGAGGTTGAACTGCAGCGTGATCTGCGAGGTGCCGAGCACGCTGGTCGAGGTCATCTGCGAGACGCCCGAGATCTGCGCGAACTGCGTCTCGAGCGGCTGCGCCACGGAGGAGGCCATGATCTCCGGGCTCGCCCCGGGCAATTGTGCGCTCACCAGGATGGTCGGGAAGTCGATCTGCGGCAGCGGCGCGACCGGCAGGAACGGGAAGGCCGCGACACCGACCAGGAACAGCGCTGCCATGAGCAGCGTGGTGGCGACCGGGCGCTCGATGAAGGGTCGCGAGATGTTCACTGCGCCGGCTCCACGGTGCTCACCACCGCGCTCTTTGCCGGCCGTGGCGTGTTGGCACGGATGCGGCTGCCCGGCTGCAGCCGGTACTGGTTGCTTGCCACTACCTGGTCACCGGCCGCGAGGCCCTGCTCGACGACCACCACGTCTGCGGTCTGCTCGCCGATCTTGAGGTCCGCCACCTTGATGGTGGAGTCGGGCTGCACGACGTAGGTGAACACGCCGTCCGGGCCGCGCTCGAGGGCACTCGCCGGGATGGTGAGCACGGCGCGCCTGAGCTGCGTCTGCACCCGCACGTTGACGAACTCGCCCGGCCACAGCCGACGCTGCGTGTTGGGCATGGTCGCCTTGACGCGTAGCGTCCCGGTCGTCTGATCGATCTCGTTGTCGATGAGAGCCACGGTGCCGGTGTCGAGCACCGCCTGATCGGCGCGCGACAGTGCCGTGGCCGACACCGGCCCGCGGGCGAGCGCCGCCGACAGCTGTGTGAACTCCTCCTCCGGCAGGCTGAAGATCACCGAGATGGGCTCGAGCTGCGTCACTACGACCATGCCGGTAGTGTCGGCGGCATGCACGTTGTTTCCCGGATCCACCTGGCGAATGCCGGTGCGGCCGTCGATAGGCGAGCGGATGGTCGTGTAGTCGAGCTGCGTGCGGGCGTTGTCGATCGCCGCCTCGTCACCCTTCACCTGGGCACTCAGCTGTGCGACCAGCGCCCGCTGCGTGTCGACCGTCTGCTTGCTGGCGAGGTCCTCCGGCTCGAGCTCTGCGTAGCGCGCCATGTCGCGATGGGCGTTGGCGAGCAGCGCCTGGTCCTTGTCACGCGTGGCAATCGCCACGCCCAGGGCCGCCTGGTAGGGCCGCGGGTCGATCTGCACCAACAGGTCGCCCTTCTTCACGTCCTGGCCCTCCTTGAACGCGACCTTGTCGATCTGACCGTCGACACGCGCGGTGATGGTGACCGTATAGAAGGCCTGCACCGTGCCGAGCCCCTGCAGATATACCGGCACGTCTCCGCGCTGCACGGTCGCGACATCCACCGGGATGGCCGGCGGCGGCTTGGGCGCTTCGGCGGGCTTGCCGCTGAGCCACCACCACCCGCCGAGGATTACCAGGGTGGCAAGTGCACCGGCGGTGATCCGGCGCGGGCGGCCGGGCGTAATGCGCGTCATCACAGGGGCTCACCCGCGAGCTGCCAGCCTCCGCCCAGCGACTGGTACAGCGAGACCAGAGCCTGAAGGTGCGCGTACTTCGCCTGCGCCAGGGCATCGCGGGCGCTGAACAGCGAGGTCTCGGTATTGAGCAGCGTGAGGATGTTGATGGTGCCGGCGCGCATCTGCCGCTGAGCGAACTCGTAGGCGCGCTGTGCGGTGAGCGTCGCCTGCTGCTGCCGCTGTACGAGCTCGGTGGTCTGCTGCAGGGCGATGAGCGAGTCCTCGACGTTCGCGAGCGCTGAGATGATCGCCTTGTGATAGTCGGCGAGCAGCTCCTCGTAGCGACCCTTGGCCAGCTGATACTGGCCGACGAGCGCGCCGCCCTGGAAGATCGGCTGCGTCAGCCCCGCGCCGATCGACCACACGTGGTTGGCGGGCGTCAGCAGACCCGCCAGCTCCGCGCTCTCGAAGCCGCCGGTCGCCGTGAGCGATATGCTGGGAAAGAATGCGGCCCGCGCGGCAGCGATGTTGGCATTGGCGGCCATCAGCTGCGCCTCGGCCGAAGCGACGTCGGGCCGACGCGTGAGGAGCTCGGAAGGCAACCCGGGCCGCACCGGCGGCTGGCCGAGCTCATCGAGGGTCCCTTGCGATACGTCCACCGCCTGCGGGGTACTGCCGAGGAGAATCGCGAGCGCATCGAGACTCTGGCGCAGCTGCTGCCTGAGCGGGGGAATGGTGGCGTTCACCGTGGCGACCACGGTCTCCTGCTGCGCAACATCGAGTGCGGTGGCGATGCCGGCATGCTCCTCGAGCCTGAGTCCGTGGAGGATCTTGGTGGCGTTGTCGAGGTTGGCATCCGCGATGGCGAGGCGGTCACGGAGCTCGAGCGCCTGAAAGTAAGTACCGGCAACACCGGCGAGCACGCCAAGCTCAACCGTGGTGCGGTCGTAGCGGCTCGCTTTGGCGCTCGCGGTGGCCGAGGTGAGCGCAGCACGGTTCTTGCCCCAGAAGTCGAGCTCGTAGCTCGCCGAGAGTAGCGGGTTGAAATCGTTGCCGGTCGCAAATCGCTGCACCGGGGAGTTGCCGATGGAGATCACCGGGGCGCGCGCGCGCGAGGCCGTTGCCCCGAGCGCTAGGGAGGGCAGGAGCGGGGCCCCGGCGATGCGCCGTTGCGCATCCGCCTGATGGACGCGGGCAATGGCGGCGTGCAGGTCGTCGTTCGCATGCTCCGCCTGGGCGATGAAGTCGTTGAGTTGCGCCGACTGGAAACCGCGCCACCAATCGGTGCTGGGCCACTCCGGCGCATTTGGCTCACCCGCCGTGACCCACGAGGCGGGCGGGGCGATGTCCGGGCGATGGTAGCGCGGCCCAAGGTTGCAGCCAGCGAGCGCCACCACCACTGTCGAGGCTAAAGCCAACCCCGAGGCGCGCCGCGCCCGCGCAGCCGTGCGCGGCGGCTGCCCGCGCAGCAACTCCGCGACGCGCCGTCCCTCGTGCATCGCGCCGAAGGTAGAGCAGCACAGCCTTCCCCACGGTGGGCGAATAATTAAACTCTGTTAATATTCGCGCCGCTCATGTTCCCGCCGGACGCGGTCAGCGCAGCGATTGCGCTCTTCATCGTGGGAATGGTGTGGCTGCGGACCCGAATGCAGTACGTCCCGGCGCCCCACGGGCGCTTACACCTCAGCGCCGCCGGTGCGCGCTACTTCGCCGCGCTCGCCCTGCTTTTGGTGTTAGGTTGGTTCGCCGCCCCCCGCGTCGCACGTCGTCTTGCCTGGCTGGCGCCGGTGGCGCCCGCGCTCGCGCGCACCGCGTGGTTTCTGCTGGTGTATTACCTCTTCATCCCGGTCCACCGGATGCTGCAGGCGCGTGGCGTGGCCGTATTCCGCGGCACGGACGCTGAGGCAACGGGACCGAAGTGACGCCCGTCTCTCGAACGGGAGATGGCACGGTCCGCCGTTGCACGCAAAGAATCCACCCACAGCTTCCGACCTGACCGGAGTCACGACATGGCCATCACGCTCACCGTCAACGGCGAGGCACGCGAGCTCGACATCGACCCGCAGATGCCGCTGCTCTGGGCCATCCGCGACCATCTGCAGCTCAGCGGCACGAAGTTCGGCTGCGGCATGGCGCTGTGCGGCGCCTGCACGGTGCACATCGACGGTGAGGCGACGCGCTCGTGCATTACGCCCGTGTCGGCCGCGCAGGGCAGGCGGGTGACCACTATCGAAGGACTCGCGACACCGGCCGGCCACGCGGTGCAGGACGCGTGGGTGAGCCTAAACGTTCCGCAGTGTGGCTATTGCCAGAGCGGGCAGATCATGTCAGCCGCGGCGCTGCTCGCCGCGAACCCGAAGCCGAGCGATGCGGATATCGACACCGCCATGGCGGGCAACATCTGTCGCTGTGCCACCTACGTGCGCATCCGCAGCGCCATCCATCAGGCTGCCGACGCCCTCTCGGTTTCGGCCCCGGCCCACGGCTGACCCGGGCGACGCACCACAGCCCGCTTCCTCACCGAACGCGCACCGAAGGACCGCACCATGTATTTGCGCCGACTCGCAGACAACGCCGCCCCGTTGGGCGCACCGGCACCTTCCGATCTCACACGCCGCCAGTTCCTGCAGTTGACCACGCTCGCCGGCAGCGGGCTCACGCTCGCTCTGGTGCTGCCGGGCTGCAGCTCGCAGTCCGGCCCCAGCGGCGCCTCCGCCGCTGCCACCGGCCCGCTCGTCATGCCGTTCGTGCGCATTGCCCCCGACAACACGGTGACGGTGATCTGCAAGCATCTCGAAGCGGGGCAAGGCGTGTGGACCGGCCTCCCGGCGATCGTGGCCGAGGAGCTCGACGCGTCTTGGGAGCAGATGCGTGTCGAGAGCGCACCCGCCCAGGTGCCGCTCTACGGCAACCTGGCATTCGGTGGAAAGATCCAGGGCACGGGCGGCTCGACGGCGACCGCCAACTCCTGGCCGCAGTTGCGTCAGGCGGGCGCGACGGCGCGCGCCATGCTGGTGGCAGCGGCGGCGAAGCAATGGAACGTGCCGGCGGTGGAGATCACGGTGAGCGAGGGCGTAGTGATGCACGCCGGCACGAGTCGCAGGGCGACCTTCGGCGAGCTCGCCGGAAGGGCGGCGGCCGAGAGCGTCCCCAGCAAGGTCGCCCTGAAGGACCCCGCCAACTTTAGGATCGTCGGCAACGAAAAACTGTCGCGGCTCGACGGCCGCGCCAAGTCCACCGGCAAGCAGCAGTTCGCCATCGACGTCAGCCTGCCGGGCATGATGACCGCTGTCGTCATGCGTCCCCCACGCTTCGGCGCGAAGGTGAGCTCCTTCGACGCGACCAAAGCCAAAGCCATGGCTGGCGTCGTGGACGTCGTGCAGATACCGCGCGGCGTTGCGGTCGTCGGCCGCGACATGTGGTCGGCCAAGCAGGCCCGCGAGGCGCTCAGCGTGACGTGGGATGAGTCGGGTGCAGAGAAGCGCGGCACCGCCGAGCTGTTGAAGGAGTATCGCAGCCTCGCCCATGGCAAGGAGGCCGTGAGTGTCGTGACGCGCGGCGACACGGACGCGGCTCTGGCGCGTGCCACGCACCGCGTCGAAGGCGGATTCGAGTTTCCCTACCTCGCGCACGCCTCCATGGAGCCACTCACCGCGGTGTGCCAGCTCGGCCCCGACAAGTGCGAGATCTGGGCGGGATGTCAGCTCCAGACCATCGATCAGGCCAATGCGGCAGCGGCGGTGGGACTGAAGCCCGAGCAGGTATTCATCAACACGCTCGCGGCCGGCGGTACGTTCGGGCGCCGGGCGAATCCCGAGTCGGACTACATCGCCGAGGTCGCCTCGATCGCCAAGGCTACCGGAGGCAAGTACCCGGTCCGGCTCATCTGGACGCGCGAGGATGACATCACCGGCGGGCGCTACCGGCCGCTCAACTATCACCACGTCACTGCCGCCATCGGCACGGACGGTAAGATCGCCTACCGCCAGCGGGTGGTCGGCCAGTCGATCCTCGCCGGGACGCCGTTTGCCGGCATGATGAAGGACGGCATCGATCCGACCGCGGTGGGCGGCAGCGCCCCCGAGCAATACGACCTCGATCACGCCGACGTCAGCTGGTCAGCGGCGAAGGTCGGCGTCCCGGTGTTGTGGTGGCGCTCCGTCGAGAACACTCACATGGCGTTCTCCAAGGAAGTCGTAATCGACGAACTGGCTGAGGCGGCTGGCAAGGACCCGGTGGCGTTCCGCCTGAGTCTGCTCGGGCAGCATCCGCGCGCCGTTGGCGCGCTCACGCTGGTCGCCGCGAAGGCCGGCTGGGACAAGCCCTTTGCGAAAGAGAAGGGCCGGGGGCGCGGGGTCGCGGTGCACGAGTCCTTCGGCTCGGTCGTGGCGCAGGTGGCCGAAGTCACCGTGAGCGGCGACAAGATCAGCGTCGATCGGGTGGTGTGCGCCGTGGACTGCGGCATCGCCGTCACACCCGATGTGGTCAAGGCACAGATGCAGAGTGGGATCGGCTACGGACTGTCCGCGGCGCTTTACGGCCGTATCACACTCACCGACGGCCACGTCGATCAGACCAACTTTCATCAGTACCAGGTTCTGCGCATCAACGACATGCCGCGGGTGGTCGAGGTGCACATCGTGGCTTCGACCAATCCCCCGTCGGGAGTCGGGGAACCCGGGACGCCGCCGATCGCACCGGCGGTGGCCAACGCGGTGCGCGCAGCGACCGGCATCCGCCTGCGCTCGCTGCCGTTCGATCTTGCGGCGGCGCGGCGCGCCTCCGCCTGAGCACCGGGCCGCGCGCGTCTACACCGACGCGAAACTGCGGGCTTCGGCGCTCCACGCCGGTGCGCTCGCGAGCGCCCGTGGCACCTCCTCTGGGGTCGCCACCACCTGCCACATCAGCAGGTGCCGCGTATCCATGAAGCGCTCCTCGACTGCGAGCGAGAGCATATCGAGGAGCGGCGCGAAGAAGCCGCGTGTGTTCACCAGCAGGATCGGATTGAGGTAGAGGCCGAGGCGCTTGAGCGTAATGGCTTCGAGCAGCTCCTCGAGCGTGCCGGAGCCACCGGGCAGTGCGATCGCGGCCTGGCTCATCGCGAGCATCGTGTGCTTGCGCGTGCGCAGGTCCTCGACCAGCTGCAGGTCGCTCAGCCCCTTGTGTCCCCACTCGAGCTCCGCCATGAATCGCGGCAGGATGCCGATGACCCGCCCGCCTTGACCGAGTGCGCCGTCGGCCAGCGCTCCCATCGAGCCGACCGCGCCGCCGCCGTAGACGATCGCGACGCCCTCCTGCGCCAGCACTTCGCCGAGGCGGTGCGCCGCACTGCGGTATTCGGGGTGGGCGAGGCGGCTCGACGCGCAGTAGACGCACACCGATCGCCCGATGGGCTGTTCGCTTGCCGGCGAGCTCATGGCGGTCCGCGAGCGCTACGGTGCCTCTGCATAAGTCATGCGCAGAAGATATCGAGGCCGGCAAGGCATTGCACTTGCGTGCTGCCGTTCCGCGAGCGACACGCACGAGCGGTACGCCAACGGTCCCGCTTGCGATGCAGCCGACGCGGACGCTTCCGGTCCCGTGATTCTGCGTTAACATTTTGTAAGAGGGTGATCCGAGCGTCCAGACTTGGATCCGCGGGAGGGGCCGGACGATCATGCAGCACGCAGATGAAGGGGTCCTTGCTGCAAAGCCCGACCGCGGCCTTCGGTGCGCGCGCGCGACGGGAAATGCCGCGGAACTTCTCGCCGCAGTCGCGCTAGCGACTCGCTGGCACCCGACGCACTGACGGTTTGCGCAGGTGCGGCGTCGGGTGAAAAGCGCCGGGACCGGCGGGCTCGCGATTCTCGCAGGTGCGGCCGTGGCCGGTGGGGCCGTTGCTTTGCCCGGTGCGGCCGTTGTTGCGCCCAGTGCGGGCGTTGTTGCTCCCAGTGTGACCGCTGCTGCGCTCGCCTCAGTGCCGGGTGATGGGGCGCCGGGTGCACCCGACACGACCGCTGTCGGCGTACTTCCGGCGCAGGCGGCACCTGCAGCCACAGCGCCCGCTCAGCCGCCATCACCCGCCGCGCAGTCCGCAGCCGCACCGCAGGGCCAGACACGCTGGCTTGACCCGGCGAACGCCCCGTTCATTCCCATCCCGGAGATCGACACCGATCCACAGAGCGGGCTGACGATCGGGCTGCTCGCCGTGATTCTGCGCACCAACGAGCGCGATGAGATCACGCGGATCATCGCTCCCGACATCATCGACAGTCAGTACTTCGGCTGGGGCGCCCGCATGCGCGTGTTCGGCTACCCCTCCGACGACACCCAGTGGTCAGTGGTTGGAGGTGCCAAGGAACGGGTCGAGCGCGAATTCGACGGCGTCTACCTGGACGGTCAGACTCGCACCGAGGCGTTCTCCTGGTCGGTGGAGACCATCTACGACCGCAGCGGCACGCCACGATTCTTCGGTATCGGGAATGAATCCTCGTACCGCAACCAGACGACCTACGTCAACAACCAGGGCTCGCTGGCCGTATCGGTGGGCCGCAATTTCACCCCGACGCTGCAGCTTTCCTATATCGCACGGCTGCGCGATGTGGACGTGCTCCCCGGCGTGCTGAGCGGCGTGCCCTCGATTGAGACGGTGTTTCCGGGACTGCCGGGCATCGGCAACGAGCACGAGCTGCAGAACACCCTCGAGCTCACCGGCGATACGCGTGACTCGGCGCTCATTCCGCAGAGCGGCGGGCGCTATATCGTGTACGGCGGCCTCGCCAGCCACGCGCTGGCGAGCTCGGTCTCCTACAGCTACTTCGGGGCGGAGGCACGCCAGTATTTCCACCTCAGCAGCGACGTGACGCTCGCCTGTCACGCGGCGGCCCGCTACATGCCCTCGGCGGCGGATGCGCCCTTCTGGGCGTTGTCGAGTCTCGGCGGCGATCTCAGCGTGACCAACGAGCGCGAGCCGCTGCGCTCGGAGGGCGCGGACCGCTACATGGATCGTAACCTGTTCGCCGCCGGCGCGGAGCTGCGCACGCGCATCGCAGACTTCCAGGCGCTCGGCACCCACGTGAACCTCGAGCTGGCGCCGTTTCTCGATGCCGGGAAGGTGTTCGCTGACATGGGCGCAAGTCCCTTCACGCACCTGCATACCGCGCCCGGTTTCGGCGTTCGCGGCGTCGCGAGTCCCTTCATCGTGGGTTATGTCGACGTCGGCTTCGGGCACGGGCAACCCGTGGTCTTCAGCGGTATCAACTACCCGTTCTGAGCTGGCCGACCGGCGCAGTCGCCCCGAGTCGACCATGCGAAAGATGCAGGGACTCAACGGCGCTGTGGGATATTCGTCGAGTCCCGCTACGCGCTAGGCTGATGAAGGCACGCGAGCCACAGTGAGGTTGCGCACCGCGCCGCCTCACTCCTAAGATCAGGACGAGCGCGCGGGTGTAGTTCAATGGCAGAACTGCAGCTTCCCAAGCTGCTAACGTGGGTTCGATTCCCATCACCCGCTCCACTACGCTGCTCACCGCCCAGTTGCCAGTGCCCGGGTTGCGCGTCGTCGCGTTTGCGACGCTCCGGACGGTTCTGTGCGTCGTCATGTCGAAACGGCGCGGGCGGGCAACCCACCACAATCTCTCCTGGCTGAGTATGTTGCATGCAGGCAACTACTGAAAAATTCCGAAACGATTTGTCACGCCGCTGATTTTGGCTATCCTAGGCACTTACGAATTGATGTGCTGCAGCCAGCCGGCTCGGTCCGCGGCGCGCGCGCAACACCAGAAAAAGTAGGGGAGGACACCATGCAGAGCACGTCGAGGACGAGGCGCAAGAGCCTCCATGGTCTGACGATTGCAACTACGCTCGCCGCTACCGTGTTTGCCGCGTCGGCCCGCGCACAGACCACATCGTCCGAGCAAGGGTCACAGCAGCTGCAGGAGGTCGTGGTCACGGGCTCCCTGATCAAGCGCACCGATGTCGAGACGCCAAGTCCAGTGCAGATCATCTCCGCGGAGGACCTGAAGAACAGCGGTTATGTCAGTGTCAACGACGTGCTGCGCAACCTGGCCTCCAACGGCCAGGGCACGCTGAACCAAGGCTTCACGGAGGCTTTCGCCGCTGGCGCATCCGGCGTCGCACTGCGCGGCCTCACCGTGGGCGATACGCTCACCCTGATCGACAGCGAGCGCATGGTCGCCTACCCCTTGAGCGATGACGGTGAGCGCAGCTTCGTCGATACCACCGCGATCCCGTTCAACGTGGTCGAAAGTATCGAGGTGCTCAAGGACGGTGCATCGGCGCTCTACGGTGCCGACGCGATCGCCGGCGTGGTCAACATCAAGTTGAAGCCGACTTACGAAGGCGCGGAGCTCACCGCTGAAGGCGGTGCGACGCAGCACAACGACGGCTGGACCTGGCATGCGGCCGGCATCGCCGGCTGGGGCAATCTCGCCAGCGACGGCTACAACATTTATATGGCGCTCGACTGGCACCGGCAGGAGCTGATCTGGGGCTCCAGTCGCAACGGCCCGTGGACACAGCTGAACTGGAGCGGTTATCCGAATGGAATTAACGAAACCCCAGGCTCGCCCGCAGGGCCGACGACGCAGTCGCTTTATACCTATCCCGACAGTATTCAGGGTTACGTGGTCAACCCCATGGTGACGCCGGCGAATGCGACCCAGCCCGCCGCGACGTTCTTCAAGCAGGGTCCGCAGCCCGGCTGCAACAGCGTTGCTGCGCAGGCTGCGGGCGCGTGCGAGTTCTCCTTCCCCGGCCAGATCCAGCCACCCACCGAGCAGACGAACTTCCTTGCGAAGTGGACCCAGGCGCTCGGCGGCGACTGGAAGATGACCTGGACCGCGTCGATCTTCGACAGCGCCGCCGAGCAGGTGGCACCGGAGACACCTCCTTTCGGACACGCGCTCAATCAGACCGGCATCAACGTGGGCTCCGTACAGACCGTCAATTTTGGTCCCGGCGTGACGCCGCACCTCAATATTTTTCCCATCTTTACATTGCCGGCCAACTCCACGCTGAACCCGTATGGCGTGCCTGCCCAGTTCGCTTACACCTTCCCGGATATCGGCCCGAACGTGATCGACACCGAGACCACGACCTACCGCTTGTTTGCCGACTTCAGGGGCACCGCCGCCGGTTGGGACCTCGACGCCGCGGTGGGCCTGATGTATGCCAAGGCGAGCGTCGATATCTACGGCTACATCGAGCCGGCCGTGGCGCAGGCAGACCTCAACAATCTCACCTACGTCCCCGGGGTGACGAACAACGGCGCGCAGCTGTTCGCGCCCGTCGAAACCACTGACCCCTCGAGCACGCTCGATGTCGTCGATCTGCACGGCTCGCATCAGTTGTTCCAAATGCCGGGAGGTCCGCTGACACTTGCCGTGGGGGCGCAGTACTTCCACAAGGCGCAGAATGACCCGACCCCAGCGAGCGTAGCGTCCGGGGTCCAGTCAATACCGGGCAGCCAAGCCGTGTATTCGGTCGGTTCCCAGGACAATACCGCGGCCTTCCTCGAAGTCGGCGGCAAACTCGTCAAACAGCTGGAGTTCGACGCCGCCGTCCGCTACGACCATTACGACACCTACGGCGGCCAGGCGACGCCAAAATTCGGGCTCAAGTACACGCCGATCGACATGTTGTCACTCCGTGGCACCTGGGGTAAGGGATTCCGCGCGCCCTCCATCTCCGAGGCCGGCGACGCCGGCGTGGAGTTCGGAGAGGGCAACATTCCGGTCGCGGGCCTGTGTACGAATGGACAGGCGAACCAGAAGGGCAACATCAACGCGTATTGCGCCTACCCGGCAATCGGAATCTCAGTCGCTAACCCCGACCTGAAGGCCGTCACCTCGAAGAACGCAACGCTCGGCGTCATCTTCGAGCCTTCGCAGGCCTTTAACGTCTCTGCGGATTATTATTGGATCCAGCTCAACAACGACATCATCTCGGCCTCCGCCGCAGGCGGTCTGGGTGCCCCGTTCCTCGAGACCGTCCCAGGGCCGCCAACGAAGGCGTTAGTGTGTACGAACAATGGCGTTCCCGGCGTTAATGGCGGTCTCTGTCCTCAGGCACCGGTGATCGTCACTCCTCCCGCCTACACGCTGGTTCCGTACGTGAACGCGGGCATCACCACCACGTCGGGCTTCGATATCGACGTCCGCGGGCGTCTCGACCTCGGTGCGGTTGGCCGCCTGACCGGCGATATACAGTTCACGCGCATAATCGAGTACGAGTACGGCTACCAGGGCACGACGTTCGACCTGGTAGGAACTCATGGGCCCTCGAGTATCTCCGGCGATACCGGTAATCCCCGGGATCGCGCGGTGCTCACCCTCACATGGGATAAGGGCGCATTCTCGAGCACCCTCACCGGGAACTACACCAGCTCCTTCCACATTACGGACCCGTCTGCGGGCTACCTCACCTGCGCGCAGGCGCTGGCATCCGGTGCGCCCTCCGCCTACGGCCCGGCCTTCGTGGGGACCAGCGTCGCCGGCACGGCGTGGGTACCGTACTGCTCGGTGGCGCATTTCACTTCATGGAACCTCTACGCCAACTACGCGGCCACGGATCACCTCCAGGTTCACGGCCAGATCGTCAACCTGTTCAACTCGGACGCGCCAGTGGACCTGCAGACCTATGGCGGTGGTGCCGAGCTGCACTACGACGCGGCGCTTCACCAGGACGGTGCGGTCGGCCGCTTCTTCATGCTCGGAGCGACCTACAGGTTCTGAGCGCGAGGCTTCAGCATCGGTGTGCGATCGGCCCCTGCGGGGGCCGATGCTCTTGCGCTCGACAAGCGCCAAGACCAAGTTCACATTCCACGCTGCCTGCGCTTCCCGTGCGCAGGCTCGTGACCATTCAGTGACATTCACGCGCCGCGCCCGCGGGTAAGCTCCACCCGATGCACCAGATCGGTGTAGTGGGCCTTTCCTATCGCCACGCGGCCGTGGGTGAGGTCGCTCGCTTTGCCGTCCCGCGGCTCGAGGTTCCGTCGAAGTTGCCGGCGTTGCGCGCGAGCCTCAAGGCCTCCGAAGTCCTCTACGTCGGCACCTGCAACCGCGTGGAAGTGGTGTACTCGACCGATGACGGCGCGCCGGCGGGTGATGCGCGCCGGGAGGTGTTTCGGATTCTCACCGGGCGTGAGCCCGAGGCGGGCGAGGCGGCGCGTGTCCTGCGTGCGTGGGCCGGGGAGGCGGCCGTCGAGCACCTGTTCCTCGTGGCCTGTGGGCTCGACTCGGCGCAAACCGGCGAGCAGGAAATCGCCGCGCAGCTGCGCCTCGCCTGGGAAGACTCACGCGCCGCCCGCAGCTGCGGACCGGTGCTCGATCGGCTGGTGGCCGAAGCGCTCAAGATGGCCCGCGAGATGCGGCGGCTGTCGGCCGGCGTGCGCGCCCCCTCGCTCGCCGATCTGGCCGCTGACCAGGTGCTGCAACACCTCGGAGGCCGAGGTGGCCGCGTGGCGCTGGTCGGGGTGTCCGCGATGACGCGCCGCTGCGCCGCGATCCTGCACGAGGCGGGGGTGGCGCTCCTCATCGTGAACCGGACGCTCGCCTCGGCCGAGGAGCTCGCCGCGAGCGTCTCCGCCGAGGCCGTGCCGCTCGAGCGCTTGCGCGCGCAGCCCCCACCGCTCGAGGCGCTGGTGCTGGCCGCAGGTGGCGGTGAGGCGGTGCTCGATGGCGGCTGTCTCGGCAGGCTGAGGGAATCGGCGACGCGCGTACCGCTTCTCGTCGACCTCGGCGTGCCGCCGAACGTCGCGCCGGCGGCGGCCGCCCACGCTGGACTTGCACGCACGGGGATGGACCAACTCATCGAAGCGGCGCAGAGTCGGCGGCTCGCGCAGCTGATGCGGCTCGCGCCGGTGCGCGCCGCGATCGACGAGCGACTCGCGCGACTGCGCACGGAGCTCGCGCTGCGCGCCATCGGGCCGCGGCTGGCGCAACTGCGCGCTGCCTTCGAGCGCATCGCCGCCGAGGAGGTCGAGCGTGCGCTCAAGGGGGAGTTGCGCACACTCGATGAACGCGAGCGCGGGCAGCTCGAGCGGCTCGCCGGCACCGTGGCGCACCGGCTTGCGCATCTGCCGCTCGCGGGACTGCGAGCCGCAGCCGCCCACGCGGGCAGCGATGCCGTCGAGGCCTTCTTCGACGGCGCACGCACGACGCGCACTACCCGGACGGAGAAGACGTGACGAAGCCGACGACCGACCGCGCCCGCGAGACCCTGCACCCGCACTCGGCGGAGCTCTACGCACGTGCCTGCCGCGTGATCCCGGGAGGCGTCAGCTCGCCAGTGCGCGCCTTCCGCGCCGTGGGCGGCACGCCGCTCTTCATTGCGCGCGGCGCGGGCGCTCAGGTGTTCGACGTCGACGGTTGTGATTACCTCGATTTCGTGGGTTCCTGGGGACCGCTGATCCTCGGCCACGCCCATCCGGCGGTGCTCGCCGCGGTGAGCGCGGCTCTTGCGCGCGGCAGCACCTTCGGTGCGCCCTGCACGGCCGAGGTCGAGCTCGCCGAGCGGATCGTGTCCGCGTACCCGGCGGCCGAGCAGGTGCGCTTCGTGTCCTCCGGAACCGAAGCGGTCATGAGTGCAATCCGCGTGGCCCGGGCATTCACCGGACGCGAGCTCATCGTCAAGTTCGCCGGCTGTTATCACGGTCACGCCGACCATCTGCTGGTGGCGGCAGGTTCCGGGCTCGCCACCTTCGGGCGGCCGTCGTCGGCGGGCGTCCCAGAGGCGTTCACCGCGTGCACGCGTGTGCTGCCGCTCGATGACGAGGGGGCGCTCATGGGGCTCTTCGCCCGCGAGGGCGCGCGCATCGCCGCCGTCATCATCGAGCCGGTGCCTGCCAACCACGGTCTGCTGCCGCAGCGCCGTGACTTCCTCGAAGCCGTGCGACGGACGACGAGCGCGCACGGAGCGCTACTCATCTTCGACGAAGTGATCTCGGGGTTCCGCGTGGCGCGCGGCGGCGCGGCTGAGCTGCTCTCCATCACGCCTGACCTCGCCACCTTCGGCAAGGTGATCGGCGGCGGCATGCCCGTGGGCGCCTTTGGCGGCGCACGCCACATCATGGCGCGTCTCGCGCCGGACGGTGACACGTATCAGGCCGGCACGCTCTCGGGGAATCCGGTGGCGATGACGGCGGGGCTCGCGACGCTCGAGGTGCTCGAGCGCGAGTCCGCCTGGAAGGGGCTCGAAGCGCGCGGCGCCGAGCTCGCGCGGCTCCTCGAGCCGGTACTGGCGCAGTCGCCCTTTCCGCTGCACCTGGTGCGCGTCGGGTCGCTGTTCTGGCTCTCCTTTCACGCTGGCGGCGCGCCGCGCACCGCCGCGGCGCTCAGCAGCGCCGAGAGTGCGCGTTTCGCGGCGTTCTTCCACGCCATGCTGTCGCGCGGCATCTACCTCCCGCCCTCGCCCTACGAGGCGTATTTCCTCTCGCTCGCTCACCGCGAAGCGGACCTTGCACGCTTCGCGCAGGCGCTGCGCGCAGCGCTGGCGGTCGTCGAATGAAAGCGACCCGCGTCTTTCAGCTCACGGCCCTCGCGCTGGTACTGGTGTCGGCCGTGCAGGTGGGCTGGTGGCTCTTCGACCAGCACGCTTACACGGTGGAGAAAGTGCAAGCCGCCCGCGCTGCCTACACCGAACAGGTGGCGGCGGCGCAGGCGCTGCTCGATGCGGGGGTGAGCGTCGCGCGCGTCGAGCAGCTGTTGCCTTCGATCGTCGTCAGCGGCGGTCGAGCACTGCTTGCGCCGCAGCTGGCTCAGGCGCTCACCAGCGAGGAGCGCCGCCGCTACAACCAGTACGCCTGGGAGGGCTCGTTCTTTCTGCTCGCGCTCGCGGCGTGCATGGCGGTGATCGCGCGCGCGCTGCGCGCCGAGGCGCGCGTCCATGAGGAGCAGGAGAGCTTCCTCGCGCTCGTCTCGCATCAGTTCAAGACGCCGCTCGCGAGCCTGCAGCTCTCGCTCGAGACGCTGGCGTTGCGTGCGCCGCCCCCGGAAGCCGCGCGCCGCCTCATCGAGCGGATGCTCGCGGACCTCGCGCGCATGGAGCTGATGGTCACGCAGATCCTCGAGAGCGCGCGGCTCGAGCGCGGGCGCATCGAGCTCAAGCCCGAGCCGCTGCAGCTCACCGGCGCCGTTGCGCGCGTCTGCGCACAGCTCGAGGAGCGCGCGCGGCTCGAGCGCGTGACACTTGCGACCAGCATCGCGCCGGACCTGTTCGTGGCGAGCGATCCGCTGGCGCTCGACGTCGTGGTGCGCAACGTCCTCGAGAACGCCCTCGCCGCCGTACAGGGCGGCGGCAGCATTACGCTCAGCGCGCGCCCCGAGAGCGGCGCGGTGCAGCTCGAGGTGCGCGACAGCGGTGTGGGCTTCGCGCCCGCCGACAGCGAGCGGCTGTTCGAGAAGTTCACGCGTTTGCCCGGCGGCGGCAGCCGCTACGGCACCGGTCTTGGTCTTTTCATCGTGCGGCGGCTGATGGAGCTTTCGCAGGGCGATGTCAGCGCCCGCAGTGATGGAGCCGGGCGGGGGGCGACGATCACCCTCGTGTGGCCGGCCGCTACACCCTCGACCGCGGTGGCGCAGGCAGCCGCGGTGCCGACATCGCCCGTGCAGCGCGGCGCTGCAGTCGAGGAGCCCCGCCCGTGAGTGCCGCGAGTGCAGCGACAAACGTGCTGGTGGTGGAGGACGATCCGCACCTCGCGGCCGGTGTGATGGAGAACCTGCGCGCTGAGGGTTACGAGGTGACGAGTGCGGGCACTGGCGAGCAGGCGCTCGAGTGGCTCGCGACACACGGCTGTGTGCTCATCGTGCTCGATGTGATGCTGCCCGGTATCGACGGCTTCGGCGTGTGCCGTTCGCTGCGCGAGCGCGGCGACAGCACGCCGGTACTGTTCCTCACTGCGCGCGGTGATCCGGCCGATCGCGTGCGTGGACTCGAAGCCGGCGGGGATGACTACCTCGCGAAGCCCTTCCACCTGCAGGAGTTCCTGCTGCGCGTGCGCGCGATCGTACGGCGCTGGGAGTGGTACCGCAGCGCCTCCGCCACGGCAGCCACCGCGGTGCTGCGTTTCGGCGGCAACGAGGTAGATTTTCGCGCCTTTCGCGCCCGCGCCTGGACCGGCGAGGCACAGGAACTCACCGAGAAGGAGGCCATGATCCTCAAGGTCCTGGCCGAGCACACCGGCGAGATCGTCTCGCGCGAGGACCTGCTCGAACGCGTCTGGGGCTACGACGTGTTTCCCTCGACGCGCACGGTCGACAACTTCATCCTGCGCCTGCGCAAGCGCTTCGAGAAGGATCCCGCCAATCCCCGCCACTTCCTCACGGTCTGGGGGGTCGGCTACCGCTTCCTCAAGGAGGGTGAGTCGTGAGCGCGGCGCCGACTCTGCGTATCGGCACGCGCGCCTCGGCGCTCGCCCTGTGGCAGGCGCGGCACGTCGCCGCGTGCCTGAGCGAGCAGCCGGGAGCACCGCAGGTTGAGCTCGTGCACATCACGACCACAGGCGATGCACAAAGCGACGTGCCGCTGTGGCAAGTAGGCGGACGCGCCTTCTTTACGCGTGAGATCGATCGTGCGCTACGCGAGGGCAGCGTGGACGTCGCGGTTCACAGCCTCAAGGACCTGTCGACGCAGATCGAGCCGGGTCTTCTCCTGGCCGCGACCCTCTCGCGGGCCGACCCGCGTGATGCGCTCGTGAGCCGCACCGGCGCGCCGCTCGAGCAGCTGCCGCGCGGTGCGCGCATCGGTACCAGCAGCCTGCGCCGCCGGGCCTTTCTCGCGCGCCTGCGGCCCGATGCGGTCTTGCTCGAGCTGCGCGGCAACGTGCCCACCCGCATCGAGCGGCTGCGGCGCGGCGGCGACTACGACGCCATCGTTCTCGCCGCCGCCGGGCTCGCACGGCTCGGTCTCGCCTCACAGGTCAGCGAGTACCTCGATGCAGGGCGCTTTCCGCCGGCGGTGGCGCAGGGCGTGATCGGCGTGTGCGCGCGTGTCGATGACGTCGCCACCTTGCGCTGGCTCGGCGCGCTCGATGATCCGCAGGCGCGCCTCACAACGAGCGCCGAGCGGGCGCTGCTCGCTCGCCTCGAGGGTGGATGCCAGGTCCCGCTCGGGGCGCTGGCGACGGTGCGGGCTGGCACGCTGACGCTGAGCGCGTCGGTGTGCGCACAGGACGGCACGCAGTACCTCGCGGCCCGCGGGGAGGCGCCCGCGCTCGCGCACGAGGCCGTGGCGCTCGGTCAGCGCATCGCGCAGGAGCTGCTCGAGCGTGGCGCGGGCGAGCTGATCGGGCAGCAGCGCGCCGCGCGTGAGGTGGAGGAGCCGTGAGCGCGGGGGCGAGGATGCGGCCGGTGGTCGTGACGCGGGCGGAAGGCGACGACGGGCCTTTGAGCCGCGAGCTGCGCGGCATGGGTCTCGAGGTGCTGTCCTGGCCCGCCGTGAGCATCGCCGCCGCCGATCACACCGCACTCACTGCGGCACTCGCTGCGGTGCAGGACTTTCGCTGGATCGTCTTCGCCAGCCGCCATGCAGTCGCCGCGGTTCTCGAGCGGCTGCCGGCGGCGCCTGCCGGCGTGCGCATCGCGGCGGTGGGCCAGGCTACCGCGCTCACGCTGCGCCAGCGCGCCTGGCCGGTGAACCTCGTCCCGGAGGAGGCAAGCGCTGCCGCGCTCGTAGCGGCCTTCGCGGCGCAGTGGACGCCAGCCGACGCCGGTGCGCGCATTCTCTTTCCGGCGAGCTCGCGCGCACTCCCCACGATCGCCGCCGGCCTGTCGCAGCTTGGCGCCCGCGTCTTGCAGGTGGAGGCTTATCGTACCGAGGCGGTCACCCTCGATCTCGCCGAGTGTCGCGCGTGGATCGCGCGCGGCGCCATCGGCGCGGTGACCTTCGCGAGCCCCTCCGCCGTGACCGAGCTCGCGCAGGCACTCGGTGAGGAGGACTTCGAGCGGCTGCTTTCGGACGCCGCGGCGGTCGCGATCGGACGCACCACCGCGCGCGAGCTGAGCGCGCGCGGGCACGCGGCCGTCGTTGCCGAATCTGCCACGCTGCACGGGCTTGCGCTGACCACCCTTCGACTCATGCAAACGAGACCTTGAACATATGGGATTCCCCAGAGTAAGACCCCGACGCACGCGGCAGTCCGACGCCTGGCGACAGCTCGTGCGGGAGACGCGCCTCACCCCCGAGGCGCTCGTTTATCCACTCTTCGTGGTGCCGGGACACGCGGTGCGCCACGGCGTCGAGAGCATGCCCGGCATCTGCCAGCTCTCGGTCGACGAGGCGGTAAAGGAGGCGAGGACAGCCGCCGCCGCCGGCGTGCCGGCGGTACTGCTGTTCGCGGCGCCCGCGACGAAGGACGCGCTCGCGAGCGATGCGCTCGATCCACGCGGACTCGCGGCCACGGCTATCGCCGCCATCAAGGAGGCTTGCCCGCAGTTGCTGGTGTGGGCGGACGTGTGCCTGTGCGGCGCCACCGATCACGGTCACTGCGGTCATGTGTCGGATACGGGCGTCATCGACAACGACTCCTCCATCCGCACACTCGCGCAAGTGGCGCTCAACTACGCCCGCGCCGGGGCCGATGCGGTCGCACCGAGCGACATGATGGACGGGCGGGTCGCGGGAATCCGTGCCTTGCTCGATAGCGAGGGGCTCACCAACACACCGATCGTCGCTTACGCGGCCAAGTATGCCTCAGCCTTCTACGGGCCGTTCCGCGAAGCGGCGGAGTCGACCCCGGCCTTCGGCGATCGACGTTCCTATCAGATGGATCCCGCCAATGCTCGCGAGGCGCTGCGCGAGGTGCTGCTCGACATCGACGAGGGTGCCGACCTGGTGATGGTGAAGCCGGCAGGTCCTTACCTGGACGTCATTCGCCAGGTGCGTGACGCGGTGCGAGTGCCCGTCGCGGCGTATCAGGTGTCGGGCGAGTTCAGCCTGATCAAGGCTGCCGCCGCGCGGGGCTGGATCGATGAGCGCGCCGCCGTGCTCGAGACGTTGACCGGCATCGCCCGCGCCGGCGCTGACCTCATCATCAGCTACTTCGCGATCGAGGTGGCACAGTGGTTGCGCTCGTGAGCGCCCCTCCCCCGGCCTCGAGCGCAGCCGAACCCGCGAGCGGCGGTGCAGCGCTCGCCGCTGCTGACGGCGCATTTCTCCGAGCCTGCCGCCGCCAGAGCGGCGCGCATCGGCCCATCTGGATCATGCGCCAGGCGGGACGTTATCTGCCCGAGTACCGCGCGCTGCGCGAACGGGTGGATTTCGCCGCCCTCACGCGCACCCCGGAGCTCGCCGCGGAGGTCACCCTGCAGCCGCTGCGGCGCTTTCCACTCGATGCCGCGATTCTCTTCAGCGACATCATGACGCCACTCCAGGGCATGGGAGTGGAGCTGACGTTCGAGCCTGCGCCGGTGGTGCGCTCGCCGGTGAGGAGCGTCGCCCAGATCGAGGCGCTGCCCGAGTTGCTGCCGGCGCGCGATGTGCCGTTTGTGCTCGAGAGCATCCGCCTGGTACGCGCCAACGCGCCGCGCGGCGTACCGCTCATCGGCTTTGCCGGCGCGCCGTTCACGCTGATGTGTTATCTCGTGTGCGGCCGACCCTCCAAGGAGTTCGCCGCGGCGCGCGCCTTCCTTTACGCGCAGCCGCAGGCCGCCGAGCGGCTGCTCGCACGCCTCGCCGACGCCATGGCGGCGTACCTCGCCGCCCAGGCCGGCGCGGGGGCGCAGGCGCTGATGCTGTTCGAGTCGTGGGCGGGTCTTCTGGCAGCGCGCGAGTTCGCCCGTTTCGCGCTGCCTGCCGTCGAGCGCACGGCCGCGGCGCTGCGCGCGCTCGGCGTGCCACTCATCTATTACGTCAATCAGGGCGCAACGCTCATGGGGGCGGTGGCGCAGCTCGATGTGGATGTGATCGGTGTCGACTGGCGCTCGGAGCTGTCGCAGGTGCGCCGCGTGCTCGGGCCGGGCAAGGCCGTACAGGGAAATCTGGATCCCGCGGCGTTGTTCGCCCCGCCGCAGGAGCTGCGCCGGCACGTTGATGCCGTCCTCGATGACGCCGGTCCCGCGCCCGGGCACATCTTCAACCTGGGCCACGGGATCTGGCCGGACACCGACCCGGATGCGGTCGCGCGACTGGTGGATTACGTGCATGAGCGGCGCTAGCGACTTTAGCGGCGTTAGCGACTTTGCCGCGACCGCGACGGCCTACTTCCACGACCTCCAGCGCCGCTTGTGTGCGGCGTTCGAAGCCTTCGAGCCCGACGGCCGCTTCGCCGCGCGCCGCTGGACCAAGCCGCCCGGCCATCCGCTCGAGGGGGGCGGGGAATCACGGCTGATGCGCGGCGCAGTGTTCGAGAAAGTAGGTGTAAACGTCAGCCACGTGTGGGGTGTGCTCTCGCCGGCGGCGCGTACCCAGGTGAGCGGCGCCGACGCTTCCGACGGGCGCTTCGTCGCCTGCGGCATCTCGCTGGTTACGCACATGACGAATCCGTATGTACCGACGGTACACATGAACCTGCGCTATCTGTCGACGAGCCACGCCTGGTTCGGGGGCGGCGCCGATCTGACACCGACCTTCCCGTTCGAGGAGGACACGCGTGAGTTTCATGCCGCGCTGCGCGGCGCCTGTGATGCCTACCGTGCGGATGCCTACGCGCAGTTCAAAGCGTGGTGCGACCGGTACTTCTATCTTCCGCACCGGCACGAGCCGCGAGGCGTCGGCGGTATCTTCTTCGATGAGCTCTCGAGCGGCGATGCGATGGCGGATTTTGCCTTCGTGCGCTCAGTCGGTGAGGCACTGCTCGCGGTCTATCCGCAGATCGTCGCACGGCGCAAGGACACGCCCTATGACGATGTGGCCCGCGAGCGGCTGCTCCTGAAGCGCGGGCGCTACGTAGAGTTCAACCTCGTCTACGACCGTGGCACGCGTTTCGGTTTCAGTACCGATGCGGACCCAGAGGCGTATCTGATGAGCCTGCCCCCGGTGGTGAAGTGGTGACACGCACGGGGACTACCGTCGCGGCGGTACGTTCTTTGAGCCAGCTCGCCGGGGTCGCCCAGAAGGCGCGCGCCGCGCGACTCCTTGCGGCGGCGCGCCAATGCTCGCCGAGCACCGCCGCAATCGCCTCGAGCGTGTCCGCCGGTGGCTGCCACAGGCGGCGCAATCCGCGGTATGTTGCCACGGGCCTCTCCATAGGTTGCGCTTAACTTAAAGAGTGTCCCAGAGGGACCCAGGTTCCGGCAAAAAGTGTTGCCGCAGAGCGACGCTCGGTTTAAACGCAGTCCGGGAACGGTCGCTCTAAAGACCAGATGACAGAGGCGCAGGCCGGAGACACGCGGGTCGATTGGGAGGGGGCGCTGGTCCAGCGCGCCCGTGGCGGCGACACGCGCGCCTTCGAGCGGCTGTACCGCGAGCACGCCGGCAAGGTCTATGGGCTGTGCTTGCGCATGACACGGGATGCACAACTGGCGGAGGACTGTACGCAGGACACTTTCATCAACGCCTGGCGGGCGCTCGCCGGATTCGAGACGCGCAGCTCACTCTCGACCTGGCTGCACCGCATCGCCGTCAACGTGAGCCTGGCGAAGCGTCGCAAGAGCTCGCCGGTCGAGCCGGCCCCCGAAGAGGGCGAAGACCTCCCGGGCGAGTGGACGCTCGAGACGCCGGTGGAGGTGCACGAGATCGAGACCGCCATCGGCGCTCTGCCCGACGGCGCGCGCGACGCATTGGTGTTGCACGCGCTCTACGGTTATTCCCACGGCGAAGCCGCGCAGATGCTCGGCATCGCCGAGGGCACGTGCAAGGCCCAGCTGCACCGCGCCCGCAAGCTCCTGCGCGAGAGACTGGGAATGGAGGTCAACTGACATGACCGGTCGTCAAGATCCGAACGCCCGCACGCGCGTCAGGTCGCTCGGCGAGCTGCCGCAGGCGATCGAGCCGCAGCGCGATCTGTGGCCGGGCATCGAAGCGCGTCTGGACGAGATCGAGGCACGGGCACCGTCGGCGGCGCAGGCGATTCGCCGGCGCAACAGCGCGCGGCTGCGCTGGCTGGCCGCGGCCGCGATGATCGCAAGCGTCGCGGTGGGCGTATGGATCGGCCGCAGCCTCCTGCCGACTCCGGGCGTCGCGCCCGCGGTTCCCTCGGCCGCGAACGCGGCAAACGAGGTATCCGCGGCAACCGGCGCGCCGACCGCCCTCGATGCCGCCTACGTCGCCGACCCGCGCTACGAGCGGCAGCGTGCCGAGCTGCTGCGCTCGCTGCAGACCCGGCTCGCCTCGCTGCCGCCGGCCTCGCGCGCCAAGGTGATGGCGAGCCTCGAGACGATTCACCAGGCCAAGGAGGACCTGGAGCGCGCGCTCGGCAAGGATCCAGGCAATGCGCTGCTGCAGGAGCTGCTCATCAACACGTACCAGGATGAGATGCGCGTCCTCACGGACGTGCGCGAGGCCAGCGACTCTGGCAAGGGGATCTGAAGATGCGTAGCGCCTTGTGGCTGTCGCTGCCGGCACTTTGTGCGAGTGCGGCGATCTGCGCCTCGAGCGACAAAGTCTACGACCGGACGGTGGCGGCGCAGCCGCGCGGAGTCGTCGACATCTCCAACGTGAGCGGCAAGATCGAGGTGAAGGGCTGGGATCGCCCGGAGGTCAGCGTGCACGCCGAGCTCGATGATGACGTCGAGCGCGTCGATGTCGCGAGCGAGGGCAGCCATACGACCATCAAGGTCGTGCTGCCGAGCCACTCGCATGGTGGCGAGGCGCACCTGCACGTGCAGATCCCGAAGGACAGCGAGCTCAACGTGTCGGCGGTGAGCGCCGACGTGATCGCGAGCGGGGTACTCGGCGCGCAGCATCTCAATGCGGTGAGCGGTGAGGTGATCGCCGAGCTCGGCAGCGGTGATGCCGAGGCCAAGACGGTGAGCGGCGACATCAAGCTCAAAGGCCATGGACAACCGGCGCGGCTGCGCGCCAGCACGGTGAGCGGCGACCTGCACCTCGATCACGGCGCCGGGGACCTCGAGGCGAGCACCGTGAGTGGATCGCTGGTGGTGTCGCTCGACAGCGCGCGCGCGGTGCGCACCCACAGCACTTCAGGCGACCTGCGCTTCGACGGCAAGCTGACGCGCGGTGCGACCTTCGAGGCCTCCTCGGTGAGCGGCGACCTCAACGTGCGCGCCAGCGCCGAGGGTGGCTACGAGTACGAAGCGTCGAGCTTCAGCGGCGATATCAGCGATTGCTTCGACGTGAAGAGCGAGCGCACCGGCAAGTACATGCCCGGGAGCCGCCTGCAGGGCACACGCGGCGACGGTGCCGGGCACATGCGCCTGAAGACGATGAGCGGCGACATCCAGCTCTGCGATCGCAACTAGCGAACGGCCGACGCCGCGGCGAGGTGAGCGCGGCCGTGGGTTGGTAGAATGCGGCCGTGCCGCCGAACCCGTCCGCACTCGCTCCCGCACTGCTCACCTGGCACGCCCGCGAAGGGCGCCATGATCTTCCCTGGCAGGAGCGGCGCACGCCATATCGCGTGTGGGTAGCGGAGATCATGCTGCAGCAGACTCAGGTCGCGACCGTCATCCCGTACTACCGGCGCTTCATGGCGCGCTTCGCCGACGTGCGGGCACTGGCCGATGCGCCCCTCGATGAAGTGCTGCACCTGTGGTCGGGGCTCGGCTACTACGCGCGCGCCCGCAACCTGCATCGCGCCGCGGTGCGGATCCGCAACGAGTACGGCGGCGAGTTCCCCGCCGACTTCGCTGGCATGGCATCGCTCCCGGGGATCGGCCGGTCCACGGCGGGCGCGATTCTCGCCCTGAGCCTTGGTGCGCGCTTCCCGATCCTCGACGGCAACGCGCGGCGCGTGCTGGCGCGCTACTTCGGCGTCACGCGGCCGCGCGCCGACCCGGCGGGGGAGAGGCGGCTGTGGGAGCTCGCTGAGCACTGTACGCCGCACACGCGGCTCGCCGAGTACACGCAGGCGATCATGGATCTCGGCGCGACGCTGTGCGTGCGGCGCAAACCGCTCTGCGGGCGCTGCCCGCTCGCGTCGGGGTGCTTCGCCCGCCGCACCGGGCGCCAGCACGAGCTGCCCCTCCCGCGTCGCGCCGCGCCGCGGCCCCGCCGGCAGGTGTTCATGGTGGTTGCGCTCGGCGACTCGGGCGGAGTGCTGCTCGAGCGGCGCCCCGAGCGCGGCGTGTGGGGAGGCCTGTGGTGCCTTCCGGAGTTCTCCACCGCCACTGCCGCCACCGCCTTCGCTCGCCACAGCCTCGGTGCCGCGTGCACCCCGCAGCCGCTCGCGACGCTCGAGCATGCGTTCACACACTTCGATCTGACGATCACGCCGCTCCTGGTGCGTTGTGCGGAAGCGGCCGGCGTCATGGAGGCGGCCGCGGCCCTTTGGTATAAGCTTCGAGAGCCGCAGCGCATCGGGTTGCCGGCGCCGATCAGCACGCTGCTGTCGCACCTCGCGGGCGACACGCTGTTCGATGAGCGCCCGCACCGCAGCGGCGAGCAGAGTTCTTAGCACGGAGTTCTTTGCGCGTGCCACGCCTGGTGCAATGTGTCCTTCTGAAACGCGAGCTTCCCGGCCTCGAGCGTGCGCCGTATCCGGGTGACCTCGGCCGCCGCATCTACGAGCAGGTCTCGAAGGAAGCCTGGGCGCAGTGGCTCAAACACCAGACCATGCTCATCAACGAGTACCGCTTGACGCCGATCGAGCCGAAAGCCCGCAAGTTCCTCGAGGCCGAGATGGAGAAGTTCTTCTTTGCCGGAGGCTCGCAGGCCCCGGCCGGCTATTCGGCGCCCAAGGACGGTTAACCCAGCGGCCGCGCAGCCGCGTCGGCCCTCGGCTACAGGTGGATCAGCCCGCGCTTGTGCGCCACGGCGACGGCCTCGGTGCGACTGATGGCATCGAGCTTGGTGAGGATCGCCTTCACGTGCGTCTTTGCGGTGCCTTCGGTTATCGAAAGGCGCCGCGCGATATCTTTGTTGCTGCGACCCTCGGCGACCAGCTGCAGCACATCGAGCTCGCGCTGCGTGAGGCTTGGCTTGGCCATGCGCTGCAGCGCCTTGGCGGCGACCGTCGTCGAGGTATAGGGGCGATCCTCGCTGACCGCGCGGATCGCGGAGAGAATCTCCTGCCGGGGCGCATCTTTCAGCAAGTAGCCCTTGGCGCCCTGTGAGAGGCACTGAAAGATGTCCTCGTCGCCGTCGTAGGTCGTCATGACGAGAATGCAGGCCTTGGGATTAATCTCGAGCACCCGCTGCACGACCGCGACACCGTCGCGCTTGGGCATGCGCAGGTCGAGCACCATCACGTCGGGTCGGTACTGCTCGTAGAGCGCGATGGCCTCATCGCCGTCGCCGGCCTCGCCGACCACTTCCATGTCGGCCTGCTGGTTGACCATGGCCGCCAGGCCGTCCCGTACCACCGGGTGATCGTCGGCGAGTACGACACGGATGCGAGCCTTCACGACCGCCGCCACTACGAGGCCCGTTTCAGCATGCGTACGCTCACGCGCGTGCCGCGGCCCGGCCGGCTTTCGATCTGCCACTCCCCGCCGATCGCGCCGGCACGCTGGCGCATGCTCGAAAGCCCAAAGCCCTGCCGCGCCGAGAGCTCCGGACTCTGCTGCATGCCGTCGCCGTCGTCGGCCACTGCGAGCGTCCAGTGCGCGGTCTCGTCTGTCATGGTGATACGCACTGCATGCGGCCGCGCATGACGCACGGCATTGCTTACGGCTTCCTGCGCAATGCGCAGCAGCTCGTGCTCGTGCTCGGGTCGCAACCCGGTGGTGATGCTGTCCCCTTCGAAGGTGCAGCTCACACCGCCGGGTACCGTGGAGCGCTCGGCCAGCTGGCGCAGCGCCAGCTCGAGTCCCGCCCGGCGGGTCTGATCGAGCCGCAGCGCCATCACCGAGCGGCGCGCCTCGGCGAGCCCATCGCGCGCGAGCTCGCGGATGCGCGACAGCGTGATGGCGAGCTCGGAACCGCGCTTGCGGCAGGAGGGGAACTCCTCCACCGCCCCGAGCTGCAGCAGGATCCCGGTGAAAGCCTGCGCCAGGCCGTCGTGGATCTCCTGGCCGATGCGGGTGCGCTCCATGAGCACCGCGGCTTCCTTGGCGGAGTAGGCGAGGCGGGTCAGCTGTACGGCGAGCGTGGCCTGCTGGGCGAGCGCCACCAGCAGCTCACTGCGCTTGACGTCCTCGGCTTCGCGCTGAAAGCTCAAGACGAGAAACCCGACGCTGCGCGCACCGAACACCAGCGGATAGAACACGGTGCCGACCACATCGAAACGTTGGTGGAACGCCAGCACTCCCGGCCAGATCTCGGTATTCTGCCGGGAGACGTTGAGATAGAGCGGCTCGCGCAGGTCGCCGAGCCGCGTCGTAAACGCCGAGCCGGCCACGGGCACGCTGGTCGCGTACGGCGGCGGGGCGAGCTGGCCCTCACGCACGTGAGCGACGATGCGCCATTCCTGCATCGAGTCCTTGAGCACCACGACCGCCCCGGAGATCGCGTCAAACTGACGCGTCGCCTCGAGCAGCATATGGCCCATGAAACTGTGCAGATCTGTCTCGCCGGCCAGCCGCTCGAGATTGCCGCGGATCACGGCGTTGGCTTTGGCGAGCTCGGCCACGCGCTCCTCGGCGGCGTGCTCGCGCTCGCGGCGCATTTCCTCGAGCAGCCGCTCGCGGTGCAGCGCTGCCCCGATCACGCCGGCCGCGGTCTCGAGCGCGGCCAGCTCGGATGACTCGATGGCGCGGTGCTGGCGGGTATTGTCGAAGCCGACCACGCCGATGAACTCGCCGGCGACGAAGATCGGCACGAGCGCCTTGTTCTTCGTGCCGAGACCCTCGATCGCAGAGTAGGCGCTGCCGGTGGAGATCTCGCCCTTGCTGAAGCAGACGCTGCGTCCGGCGCGCAGCTCGGCGCACACCGCTGCGTAGTTGCGCTCGTCGCAGGTGCAGGGCGTGGTCTCGAGGAGCGATGGCGTCACACCTTCGGCCGTCCACTCGCTCATCACGACGAGCAGCGGCTCCCCGTTCGGGCCGGTGCGGGTCTGCATGAGATTCACGCGATCGACGTGCGCCGCCTCGCCGAGCAGCCCGAGCACCCCGGGGATTGCGGCCCGCACGTCAGGTGCCTCGAGCAGCAGGCGGCTGGCGCGGGCGGAGGCGGTGAGCAACCTCTCCCGTGCCTGCAGCGATTCATTGACCCACGTGAGCTTCTCCGCGCAGGGAGCCGCTTCGGCACCGGGTTCGAGCACGGCAACATTGGCATTCATGTCAGAGCGACCACCCTTCCTGGCCTGCCTCGGCCGGTCAGGCAGTTTACCCCGCCGGGCGCGTGCTCTGGGGATGCGCGGCGGAACCTCTATCTTAAGAGAGAGCACCGGGGACTCCGGACGGGTGTCAGCCGGCTCGAGGCGTGCGCGCCGCTCTTGTCGCGTGCGCCGTTGGGGTGTTCCGTCAATCAATGGCTTAGCCTCCAGCCTGCCGCACGTAACGCGGCGGCGGCGCCATCTCCCAGCCACCGCCCAGCGCCTTGTAGACGGCGATGAGACTCGTGGCCGCATCCGTGCGTGACTGGGCGAGGCGATTCTCAGCCTCGAGCTGCGTGCGCTCGGCATCGAGCACATCGAGGAAGTCCACCAGCCCGCCCTCGTAGCGAGTACGCGCGATGCGTGCCGCGGTCGCGCTCGCGGCAGCCGCATCGGCCGCCTCCCGCAGGCTGTCTCGGGTGCGGGCATGGGTAACGAGAGCGTCCTCGGTATCTTCCAGTGCGCGCAGCACGGTCTGCTCGTAGGAGGCAAGTGCGACGTCGGCCCGGGCCCGACTGCCCTCGACCTCCGCTTTGACGCGACCCAAATCGAAGGCAGGCCAGGAGATCCCGGGTCCGATGACGTAGCCGCGCGTCGCGCTGCCGCCGAGCGGCGTGCCCGGCACGGCCGAATAACTGAAGCTGCCGGTAAAGGTCACTTTCGGAAAGAGGTCGCCGATGGCGACCCCGACGAGCGCCGTCGAGGCTGCGAGCTGCCGCTCGGCGACGCGGATATCCGGCCGGCGGCGCAGTAGCCCTGCCGGATCGCCGACGGCAGCGATCTCGGGCAGCTGCGGAAGCTCGCGCGGCGCTTGCAGCTGCTCGTTCAGCGCATTGGGCTCACGCCCGGTGAGCACCGCGAGCCGGTGGATCGACCGCGCGACCGATGCCTGGAGCGGACCGATGGTCGCGAGCGTCGTCGACAGCTGCGATTGTGCCCGCGAAGTGTCTAACTCGGTGGCACGCCCTGCATCGAGCCGCGATCGGGTGAGACCGAGCGTCGCGCGCTGGTTCTCAACGTTGCGCCAGGCCACGGCCAGCTGCGTCTGCTCGCCGCGTAGCTCGAAGTAGGTACGGGCCACCTCCGCTGTGACCGAGACCTGCGCATCGCGCACGGTTGCCTCCGCGCCCTGGACCTGAGCGTTCTGCGCCTCGACGTTGCGCCGTACGCGGCCGAAGACATCGAGCTCCCAGAATGCATCGAACCCGGCGTCGTAGTAATGCGCATCGATCGGCTGGTTGAAGAGGCTCTCCGCCGCCGAGAGCCGCTCGCTCGTGTACCCGCCCGAGGCGGTCACGGTCGGAAGGAGATCGAGCTTTGCACTGCGTCGCTCCGCGCGCGCCTCCACGAGGTGACCCACCGCGATGCGCAGGTCGTGATTCGCGTTGAGCGCATCGGTGACGAGACCATTGAGGGCAGGGTCGCCGAATTGCGTCCAGAACTGTGCCTGGGCGTCCTCGCCCGAGTAAGGGCCACCGTAGGCGCCGGCGAACCCCGGCGCTACGGGTGTATCGGGCTTGACGTAATCAGGCCCCACGGCGCAGCCGCTGAGTGCGGCAGCCAGCGTCGCGAGCGCGATGAGCGCGATGAGCGTCGCGAAGGTCACGCCGCGCCGGCGGGTGATGTCAGTCATGAGTCGCCTCCGGCGCGGGAAGCTGCGCCAACGTGCCGGGTGCGGCAGCCGCGCGGTGTGCGGCAGCGCGCCGTACCAGCACATAGAAGACCGGTGTCAGCAGCAGCCCGAAGCAGGTGACCCCGAGCATGCCGGCGAATACCGTGACCCCGAGAGCATGGCGAACTTCGGCGCCCGCACCGGCAGCGAGTATCAGCGGCACGACGCCCATGATGAAGGCCATCGAGGTCATGAGGATCGGGCGCAATCGCAGGTGTGCCGCCTCGAGCACGGCGCTCTGCGCATCGTGTCCCCGGTCCTCCTGCAGATGCTTGGCAAACTCGACGATCAGGATCGCGTTCTTGCAGGCGAGCCCGACGAGCACGAGCAGCCCGATCTGCGTGAAGATGTTGTTGTCTCCATGCGTGAGCAGCACGCCGGTGATCGCCGGCAGCAGACACATGGGCACGATGAGCACGATGGCGAGCGGCAGGCTCAAGGATTCGTACTGCGCCGCGAGCACGAGGAATACGAACAACACGCACAGCGGAAACACCAGCAGCGCGGTGTTGCCGGAGATGAGCTGCTGGTAGGCAAGCTCGGTCCACTCGTACGACATGCCGCGCGGCAGCGTCCCATCGAGGATCTTCGCCATCGCTGCCTGCGCCTGCCCCGAGCTGTAGCCAGGCGCAGGCCCGCCGTTGATGTCGGCGGCGGTGTAGGCGTTGTAGCGCTGCACCACATCCGGACCGAACGAGCGCGACACGTTGACCACCGAGCCGAGCGGCACCATCTCGCCGCTCGCGTTGCGGGTCTTGAGCGGCATGATGTCATCGAGCTGGGAGCGGAACGGCGCGTCCGCCTGCGCCACGACCTGGTAAGTGCGGCCGAAGCGGTTGAAGTCGTTGACGTAGAGCGAGCCAAGGTACACCTGCAGCGTCTCGAACACGTCCGAGAGCTTCACGTTCTCGCGCTTCGCCTTGACGCGATCGACGTCGATGTCGAGCTGCGGAACGTTGATCTGATAGGTGCTGAAGGCGCCACCGAGCGCCGGGTTCTTGTTCGCCTTGCCGAGCGCTTCCGAAAGCGCGGCGAAGAGCGCCTGCGGACCCGCGTCGCCGCGATCCTCGATCTGCAGCTTGAAGCCGCCGAGGGTGCCGAGTCCGATTATCGGCGGTGGCGTCACGACCATGACGAACGCGTCCTGGATGGAAGCCATCTTCTGATTCAGCGCCGCCGCGATGGCGGGTCCGGACAGGGCGGCCGATCGGCGCCGGCCGAAATCATCGAGAGCAAAAAAGATGAGCGAGGCGCTCGAGCTCTGGGTGAAGCCGTTGACCGACATGCCGGCGAACTCGACCGCGTGGGTAACACCCGGCTGCTTGAGTGCGATCTCGGTGATGCGGCGCGTCACCACGTCGGTGCGATCGAGCGATGCCGCCGGTGGCAACTGCGCCACCGCCACGAGGTACTGCTTGTCCATCGCGGGGATGAAGCCCCCCGGCACGGCGTTGAGGCCGAACCAGGTGAGCACGATGAGACCGGCGTAGATGGCGAGCGCAACCGCGCCGTGCCTCATGGTGAGCCTGAGCGCGCCCGAGTAGCCGTCACCGGCACGGGCGAACCCACGGTTGAAGCGCTGGAAGAAGCGGCCGAGGAGGGCGCTCATCATCCGCGTGAGCACGTCGGGCTTCGCATCGTGAGGCTTGAGCAGCAGCGACGCGAGCGCCGGCGACAGCGTGAGTGAGTTGAAGGCCGAAATGACCGTCGAGATCGCGATGGTGAGGGCGAACTGGCGGTAGAACTCGCCGGTGAGGCCGCTGACGAACGCCACCGGCACGAACACTCCGCACAGTACCAGCGTGATGGCGATGATCGGCCGGCTCACCTCTTGCATGGCCACCTTGGTCGCCTCGCGCGGGGAGAGGCCTTCGGCGATGTGGCGCTCGACGTTCTCGACGATCACGATGGCATCGTCAACCACGATGCCGATCGCGAGCACCAGCCCGAAGAGCGACAGCGTGTTGATGGAGAAGCCGAATGCCAGTAACACCGCGAAGGTGCCGACCACGGACACCGGGACCGCGATCAGCGGTATGAGCGAGGCGCGCCAGGTCTGCAGGAACAGGATGACGACCAACACCACCAGCGCGATGGCCTCGAGCAGCGTGTGCAGGACCGCATCGATCGATTGGCGTACGAACTGCGTGGGATCGTAGACAATTCCGTAGTCCATGCCTTCGGGGAAGTTTTTCTTCAGCTCCTCCATGGTGTTGCGGACGCTCGTGGAGAGCTCGAGCGCGTTCGCGCCCGGCGACTGGAACACCGGAATGGCGAGCGAGGGCTTGTTATCGAGGAAGCTGCGCACCCCGTAGGCCTGAGCCCCGAGCTCGACGCGCGCGAGGTCGCCGAGGCGCACCACCTGTCCGTCGTCGCCCGTCTTGACGATGATGTCGCGGAACTGCTGCTCGTCCGTGAGCCGTCCGGCGGCGTTTAGCGCAATCTGAAATTCGGTGTTGGAAGGCGGCATGCCCAGCTGACCGGCGGCCACCTGCACGTTCTGCTCGCGGATCGCGGCTACCACGTCGCCAGCCGTCAGGTTGCGGGCGGCGAGCTTCTGGGGATCAAGCCATACACGCATCGAGTAATCGCCGCCGCCGAACACCTGCACGTCTCCCATGCCCGGCAGCCGCGCGAGCACGTCCCTGATGTTCAGAACGGCGTAGTTGCGAAGATAAAGGGAGTCGTAGCGCCCGCTGGGGGAAGTGAGGTTGACGACCAGCGTGAGGTTCGAAGAGGCCTTGACGGTGTTGACACCGAGGTCACGGACCTCCTCCGGCAGCCGCGGCAATGCCTGCGAGACGCGATTCTGTACCTGCACCTGTGCGCGGTCGATATCGGCGCCGATCTTGAAGGTGATGGTGAGCGTCAGCGACCCGTCCATGGTAGAGGTCGAGGACATGTAGAGCATGTCCTCGACGCCGACGATCGCCTGCTCGAGCGGCGCCGCCACCGTATCCGCGATCACCTTCGGATTCGCGCCCGGATAAGAGGCGTGCACCACGACCTGTGGTGGCACCACTTCCGGGTACTCGCTGATCGGCAGCTTGAAGAGCGCCAGGAGACCCGCGATGGTGATGAACGCCGAAATGACGCCGGCGAATATCGGACGGTCGATGAAGAAATCGGACAGTTTCACGGCCGGGCCTCCTTGGTACCGGAGGGGTTGTGCGCCAGTAGCGTCTTTGCCTCGCCCGGCCGCTCACCCATGGCAACACGCTGTGGTGCGACCCGGGCACCCGGGCGCACACGCTGCAGGCCATTGACCACGATCGTTTCGCCGGAGCCGAGACCAGACTGCACCACGCGCAGGCCGTCGACCACCGGGCCCAGCTCCACCGGGCGGTATTCCACCTTGTTGTCTTTGCCGACCACGAGCACGTAGCGCACGGTCTGGTCGGTACCGACCGCGCTGTCGTTGACGAGCACTGCATCGTGTTGGCTGCTGCCCAGGAGCCTGATGCGCGCGAACAGCCCCGGGGTGAACTCGCGGGCGTGATTCTCGAGGAGCGCGCGGCTGCGAATGGTCCCGGTGGTGGGATCGAGCGCGTTGTCGACGAACACCATCACGCCCTGATGCGGAAAGCCGCTCTCGTTCGCGAGCGCGACCTGCACCGGACTGCGCGCCTCGTGCACGCCGACCGCAGTCTCGTACGTCTGCCCGTCGTGGAGGTTGGCGGTGACCTCGTGCGCGCCCCTTATGTACTTCAGATACTCCTGTTCGTCACCGTCGAAGGTCACGTATATGGGATCGAGGGACACCAGCGTAGTGAGAGGCGTCTGACCGTTGGTCACGAAATTGCCAGTGGTCACCAGCGCACGGCTGATGCGTCCCGAGATCGGCGCCGTCACGCGAGTGAACTCGAGATTGAGTGCGGCCGAATCGAGTGCCGCCTTGGCGGCCGCGACATTGGCCTCGGCCTGCTCGTTGCCGGCGGTGCGCGTGTCGTATTCCTCCTGCGAAAGCGCGTGCTGAGCGAGGAGCTTCGTCGCCCGCTCGCGCTCGGACTTGGCAAGGGCGAGCTGCGAGCGCGCCTGTGCTAGCCCGGCGGCCGCCCTATCGCGCTCGGCCTGGTACGGGCGCGGGTCGATGACGAACAGCACCTCGTCTTTCCTGACCTCGCTGCCCTCCTTGAAATTGACCGAAGAGATGTAGCCGGAGACGCGCGGACGTACTTCGACGCGCTCCACCGCCTCGAAGCGACCGGTGAACTCGCTTGAGTCCGTGACCTTGCGTGAGATCGCGGACGCGACGGTCACCTGCGGCAGCTGTACCGCCGCCTGCGGCTGCGCCGCCTCGTTGCGCGCGCAGGCACTCACGAGGAGTGCGACGGCTGTGGTTGCTGCGGGTAGCAGAAACAAGTGGCGCATGGGGTCCTCCCAAGAAGCGGTGTGCTAGGTCCAGCGGCAGCCCGGTGACGGGCAGCGCCGAGAGGGCATTGTTGTATGTGGATCCCGACCCTTAAATGCTCCGGCAGGAGAGCGCCGGCGCATTTCCCCCGGCAGGGACGCGACTCTCTCGCATGGGTGAGGAAGGGACAGTGAGGGCGCTGCGTCCGCGCTCAGGGCGCGCCGAATCAAAGAGTTAGCCGAGCGATTGCTTGACGGCC